>NZ_JACSKG010000001.1:0-628160 GCF_018617475.1 Exiguobacterium sp. s59
GAGACGATGAGGTAGATAGGTCATGGGTGGAAGCGTGGTGACACGTGGAGCTGAATGATACTAATCGGTCGAGGCTTTGATCTAGTCTAACGGTTTGTGTTGATGAATCCTCAGTTTTGAGAGAACAATCTCTCTAAAATATGTTGACATTATCGATAAATAATGTTAATATAATACTTGTCTGGTGGCGATAGCGAGACGGCCACACCCGTTCCCATGCCGAACACGGAAGTTAAGCGTCTCAGCGCCGAAAGTAGTTGGGGGATCTCCCCCTGTGAGGATAGGACGTTGCCAGGCAAGATCGTTCCGCAATAGCTCAGTGGTAGAGCAACCGGCTGTTAACCGGTAGGTCGTAGGTTCAAATCCTACTTGCGGAGCCACTTTCTCTTTTGGAGAGCTGTCCGAGTGGCCGAAGGAGCACGATTGGAATTCGTGTAGGCGGCAAAACCGTCTCAAGGGTTCGAATCCCTTGCTCTCCGCCAGTTTTTCAAAATTCAAACATGGCCCGTTGGTCAAGCGGTTAAGACACCGCCCTTTCACGGCGGTAACACGGGTTCGAATCCCGTACGGGTCACCATTTAATTTTATATCGTCGCGGGGTGGAGCAGTCTGGTAGCTCGTCGGGCTCATAACCCGAAGGTCGTCGGTTCAAATCCGGCCCCCGCAATTAATGTCCGGTCTCGTGGTGTAGGGGTTAACATGCCTGCCTGTCACGCAGGAGATCGCGGGTTCGAATCCCGTCGAGACCGCCATTTTTATTTTTAAAAAATCAAGACTACATATGGCTTTGTAGCTCAGTTGGTAGAGCAAAGGACTGAAAATCCTTGTGTCGGCGGTTCGATTCCGTCCAAAGCCACCATATGTGGGGGGGTAGCGAAGTGGCTAAACGCGGCGGACTGTAAATCCGCTCCCTCGGGTTCGGCGGTTCGAATCCGCCCCCCCCCACCACTTAGGGGCATAGTTTAGCGGTAGAACTACGGTCTCCAAAACCGTCAGCGCGGGTTCGATTCCTGCTGCCCCTGTTTTTAATTTAATCATGGCGATTGTGGCGAAGTGGTTAACGCACCGGATTGTGATTCCGGCATTCGAGGGTTCAATTCCCTTCAGTCGCCCCATTATTATTGGGCTGTAGCCAAGTGGTAAGGCATCGGATTTTGATTCCGACATGCGAAGGTTCGATCCCTTCCAGCCCAGCCATTTTGCGGAAGTAGTTCAGTGGTAGAATACGACCTTGCCAAGGTCGGGGTCGCGGGTTCGAATCCCGTCTTCCGCTCCAATGACTTTTTGGCGCCATAGCCAAGTGGTAAGGCAGAGGACTGCAACTCCTCTATCGTCGGTTCGATTCCGACTGGCGCCTCCAACATAATATGCCGGTGTGGCGGAATTGGTAGACGCGCACGACTCAAAATCGTGTTCCTCTGGAGTGTCGGTTCGACTCCGACCACCGGTATCCGTATGACTCTAACTGAGGTTAGGGTCTTTTTTGTGTTCAATTTGCAGGGTAAGTGATCATTTTAATCGAATGGTTTAGGGTGTAGAAACAGGGGTGAATAACATCAACCAAAAAGAGATCGTAGAACGCTTCATCCGATTTGCTGACAAAGAATGTGTAGGATCAAGTCGCTTGTATGAGATATTAGCTAGAGAAGTCGCTGAAAATGAATGGCTATTGTCTCTGTGTGAGGAGATACCTTATGGACAACCGGTGCCGAACCTGTTGTTTGGAGCTGTTCATGAGTTAGTACTTCAACACCAATCCGATGAACTAGCTATGTATTATCTGAGCGTGACGAAGAATCCAAAACAACCTGACGATGTATTTCCTTTTTTTCTGACGTTTTGTCATACATATGAAGCTGAGATTCGCAAGCGACTCATGACGCGACTTGTCCAAACAAATGAGATTCAGCGTTGCTCGTATTTATATCCGATTTTTATGAGAATCCAACAACAGACGAAGTTGCCACTCGGCTTACTCGAAATCGGAACAAGCGCAGGCCTCCAACTTTTTGTTGATCAGTATGTCTATGAGTATAATGACGTTCCGCTTGATCCGACAAATGCCTCATCTGTAAATATTTCAGTAAGCGTTGAATCGAAAGAACCGTTCCATCTCGAGGCGACAATTCCGCTCGATATCGGTACACGTCTCGGTATAGACTTGAATGTAATTGATTTAAAGGACGAAGCAGAACGGTCGTGGATGAATGCATTAATTTGGCCGGAGCATGAAACGCGCCGTCAAATGCTCGATGCTGCCATACAAGAAGTCGATTTTGACAAGGTGACACTCGTTGAAGGAGATGGCGTGTCTATATTACAAGAACTCACGACACGTCTTCCTAAAACAGAGACACTGTGCATCTTCCATACGCACGTTGCGAATCAGATGCCACGTCCTGTGAAAGAAAATCTATTAGAGCAAGTGAGGCGGATCGGACAAACGCGAGACGTCTTCCATATTTATAACAATATTCAAGACCGTTACCTTCATGTCGACATGTATCAATCAGGACGCTTAACGGAGTTGACGTATGCTGAGACAGAAGGGCATGGACGGGCATTTCGTGTGATCACACCATTGGAATCCTTATTTGTTCAGGCATCAAACTAACAATTAAGATATATCGAAATATTTTTTTCGATGATTTTAGAAAAACTTACGAATACTTGTTGACAGTTTAATGGTATAGGTGTATATTAACTGTAGTCGCTTGAACGACAACAATATTTCATGCGGGTGTAGTTTAATGGTAAAACCTCAGCCTTCCAAGCTGATGACGAGAGTTCGATTCTCTTCACCCGCTTCATATCTCTCTGCCGAGTGGCGGAGAGATTTTTTGTATGCGAAAATATATAAAGGAGGTGAACGGAATGGACCCATACACATTAAAACAACAAATCCTCGAGTATGCCGAAACCATCGGGATCGACGAGTTGAAAGTGACAACGGCTGATCCGTTCATCGTCATGAAACAGCGACTCATTCGGCAGCAAGAGAAAGGGTTTGCCTCTGGGTTTGAAGAGCCCGACTTAGAGAAGCGTACAAACCCGGAGCTCTTACTTGAAGAAGCGCAGTCAATCATAGCGATTGCGATCGCTTATCCAAGTAAGTTGAAGGATGCGCCACGGAGCGTCTCCGGAGAGCGTCGCGGGCTATTTGCCCGAGCCTCATGGGGACTGGATTATCATCGCGCCGTCGGCAATCGATTAGAGCAGCTTCAAACGTACATTGAAGAGTTGGTTCCTGGAGTGCGTACGCGCTCAATGGTCGACACGGGTGAACTCGTAGACCGAGCTGTCGCTGAACGAGCCGGAATCGGCTTCAGCGGAAAAAACTGCTCTATCATCTCACCCGAAAAAGGATCGTACTTATATTTAGGGGAAATGATTTTAGATGTTTATTTGCCGCCGGATGAAGCGATTGAAGATGGATGTGGCGACTGTAATAAATGTATGACGGCCTGCCCGACGACAGCACTCGTTGAACCGGGCGTGCTGGATGCGAAACGCTGCATCGCTTATCTTACGCAGATGAAGACGTTGATGCCACGAGAGTTTCGCTCGAAACTCGGAGGGCGACTATACGGATGTGATACGTGTCAGCAAGTTTGCCCGTATAATCGTAAAAAGGATTGGCGTCACCACGAAGAATTGTTACCGGAAGCAGAAGTCGTCAAACCGCTGTTAGAGCCGCTCTTGACATTGAGTAACCGAGAGTTTAAACAAAAGTTTGGGCATTTATCAGGTGCGTGGCGCGGGAAGAAACCAATCCAGCGAAATGCAATTTTGGCGCTCGCGCACTACCGGGAACCATCTGCGATTCCGATTTTACGTGAATTCATCCGAAACGATGAACGAGAGGACATGCGAGCGACTGCGGTATGGGCGATCGGTGCAATTCTTGGTCCTGATGCCGAATCGATTTTTGAAGAAATTGAACGTAAAGAAGTTTCTGACATGGTACATGAAGAAATTCGTATCTATCGAGAGGAGTGGACACATGAAGATCGTGTCGTCTAAATGGGGACCGTTAGCGTATGAATTAAACGCAGCAGGCAAACTGACAGCTCTTGAGTTCACCACATATGAACCGTCAGAAGAAGCTCCTGACTGGTTACAACATCTCATGATGCGCGTCGAGCAGCATGGGTTCCATGAATCAGATCGTACCTACATCGAAATGAAGGGAACACCATTTCAACAGGAAGTATGGGATGCATTGTTGACGATTCCATACGGTGAGACACGGACATATAAACAAATTGCAGAACAAATCGGTCGGCCGAAAGCTGTTCGTGCCGTCGGCCAAGCGCTCAACCGAAATCCGTTACCGATTTTATTTCCGTGTCATCGGGTGATTGGAAGCAGTGGGAAGCTTGTCGGCTTTGCAGGAGGGTTGTCTGAAAAACAACGTCTTCTTGAATTAGAAATGAAAAAGTGAGGGAAATGAACTATGGCGATTCATGTCGTAATGTTTCAACCAGAAATACCAGCAAATACAGGAAACGTCTCACGTACGTGTGCGGCGACAAACTCTGTCCTCCATTTGATTCGTCCGCTCGGTTTCTCGACAGACGATAAAATGTTGAAGCGCGCAGGGCTAGACTATTGGCAATTTGTCGATGTACGCTATCATGACTCGTTAGAGGAATTGTGGGAGAAGCATCCGGACGGACAGTTCTTCTATATCACGAAGTACGGAGAACAATATCCGAGCGATTTAGACGTTTCGGACGTAGAAGGCGACTACTTCTTTGTGTTCGGTCGTGAAACGAAAGGATTACCGATGGAAGTGATTGAGAACAACTTAGACCGTTGTATCCGTCTTCCACAATCGAACCTCGTTCGTTCATTGAACGTGTCGAATACAGCTGCCATCATTGTATATGAGGCTCTACGCCAACAAGGATATGCAGGGTTGAAATAAAAAAAGAGCCGGATTCGTAAAGAATCCCGGCTCTTATTCGTTACCCTCAGGTTTACGGTTATATCCAGCTGTCAAAATCGCTGCGAGGAAGACGACGCTGATTCCAACCATCAATAATAGGCCCATCCAAAAATCCCCCTTTTAATCTCCATAACTATAAATAGTATAATATACTTGGTAGTAGAATTGCACTGAATATAAGAAATTACTGTGAAATTGGAGAAGGAACATGAAAACGAATGTGTACTTACTGAGCTATGCCCCACTCATCGGAATAATTTTGTTTTCCATGTCACTTGCAATCGCAACGTCCGAGTATGTGATCCAGTGGCTGAATCAAATTGGCGTATATAGTGAAATCATCGAACTGTTATCTGTGCAAGAAACGAAAGTATTCGTACTCGTCGTGTTCTTCACTATCTTCTTTATGTTGTTTAGTGCACTCAAACTGGTCGCCGATACGTTCAATCAACTCGGCTTCGCTTTTTTTGCGCGAGAAACAAACGGGACGTCACTCCATCGACTTAAGCCTGGAGCGATTATCTTCCTCATCGGTTCTGGGATCAGTTTTCTGTTTCTGAATACATTACTTGCTGTCATGGCCGTCCTTGTCTGTACGTTATTGATGTATCTCTTTTACTACGTCTGGCAAGTGAGTCAATCGATGTCCGTTCCCCGTGCAATCGGCTTGTTGCTCATGCAAGGTGTCATGTGGGCGACATTGATCAGTGGGTTAGGATGGTCGATTCTGCGGCTGTTTAATTCTGTCGGAGATATCATCTTATGAGAGAGAAATTTGAGCCGACGTTTGATGAAATAGAGGCGTGGTGTCAGACGTTTGTTCCAAAAGAAACGTTGTACTGGATCGATTCTACTTTCTTTGAAGATTTGCCGAGTAGTGTCCTCATTTTACCGAGAGAAGAGTTTTCCCGTCACCCCGCTTATAAAAATCCGCATCTTTCGAATGCCTATCTGACATGGATGATGGGAGAAGGCGTCACACATGTTGTCCATGCCCCGTCAAACGCGGTTGATGGTTTACGTCAGGACATCAAGTCCCGTCTTCTTGAATATCAGGTGAAGGCGAATCGTGGGCTTGTTTTACCTCTTGCCGTTGAGCAGCGGAATGAGGTATCAGATGACGCAATCGTGGAGAAGGATGGGCAATCTTTCATCGTCTTACACGAGTCGAACTGGAATGAACTTTCATTGAACATGCGTCATTCTCTTGTATTTAGTTATGCGAAAGAATGGGATGCATGGGAAGGGGAACGATGTGATGAACGGACACCAGCACATCTCGTTACATATGCGAATACATTTCCGATACTTGAAGGGAGTAATTGTCTGGCGGCGACGTTATATGCAGCCACACAAAGCGAATGGATGATTCACCAGTGGATTCATCCAGAGACATTTCTTCAGACGATTCAGCAGAGCGGTTTTGAAACGGTAACGGATACTGTTCCGGAAGCAGGTGACGTCCTTACTTTTTGGAACGAACAAGAGCAACTTGTTCACGCCAGCTACTGTGTTCGAGAAAACCTATATTTCAACAAGCACGGTCAAGTTCGTTTTAACCCATGGAAACTCATAAATCACGATGAATTATTGAAACACTGGGGAAATTATCATATGCGAATCGAACGCAGAGTGTGAGTCATCAAAAAAGAGTCAGCTGATAAAATTCGGCTGACTCTTTTTAATCAATGTGCCTCCGTCCAGACGATTGCCGGGTAAGCACGGTTGGCAAGTTCGGGGAACGGTCGAGGCGTGTCGGCCCCAAGCCAAATCGCCGTGATGGTTTGATCTGTTAATCCGACGTACCACATATCTTTATTGTCATTCGTCGTGCCTGTCTTTCCTCCAAGGTATTCGTAATCACGTTTCACTTTACTCGCGTAACGTCCCGTTCCGTATGTCGTGACGGTCGTTAAAGCCTTCTTCATCACGTTCATGGTATCGGGAGACCAGACTGCCTCTTCTTTCAAAATAGGCGTCAGTGCGGGCTCACCAGATTTGAATGTGATTTGTTTAATCGTATGACCGGATGTATAGACGCCTTTGTTTAAGAACGGTGTGTAGGCTGCCGCGAGTTCTTTCGGAGAGACCCCTTGCGTGAGGCCACCGAGAGCGCTCGCCAAGTTTTCATCCTGTTCATCATCCCATTGACTGAACATCATGTCAGCCGTCTCGTAGGCGCGTCGCTGATCGAGTGCCGAAAAAGCCGCCAAGGCTGGTGTGTTGTAGGAGTAGGCTACCGCATCTTTCAATAACACATCGCCTAACACACGGTCGTGACTGTTCCCAGGACAGTAGGAACCGTAACATGTCGGTCGACCATCGAGAACTGTATCAAGCGTTGCCTTAGTCTCTTCGATGAACGGGGCGAACACGAGAATCGGTTTGATCGCGGAACCCGGTTGACGATAGGCTTGAGTCGCTCGGTTAAATTCACCGACTTGTGTCATTTCTGAATCGACCATCGCCACAATTCGTCCTTGAGGTGTCAGTTCTGTATATCCTCCGTTCAACCCGGATGGAAGTTGACTCATCACGGCTTTTGCTTTCGTCTGTTTGGCTGTCGATAAGTATGTCTCGATCGTCGCTTCATGCGTCGATAAATAGTCTCTGGCTTCGGCGTCATCCAAGTCATACCGTGAACGGACTAACTGAATCGCCTCGCGGACGACCGTATCCATATAATCCGGATATTGAATCGTTTGACTTCGGTAAGAAGCCTCTAGGTTCACACCATGATATTGGTCATAGGCACTCTTTGAGATGACACCTGCTTCAAATAGTTGTGTCAAAATCCGATCTTTTCGTTCGAAGTATGCATCTGAAGGATTAAGCGGGTCATAGAGTGACGGGTTATTCGGTACCGTCAATAAGTAGGCGAGTTGATTCCAGTTAAGATCGGCGAGCGGTCTCGAAAAGTATGTATCGGCCGCAGATTGAATTCCATATACATTATGTCCAAAGAAAATAACATTGCTATAAGCGGTTAATATTTCTTTCTTGCTATAGTTTTCTTCAAGCGCTCGTGCGATCAATAATTCCTTTACTTTACGCTCATATGTCCGTTCATGAGTAAGGTAAACATTTCGTGCGAGCTGTTGGGTGATGGTGCTTCCACCTTGAACAGATGTCTCATTTGCGTTATTTATAAATGCCCTGGCAATCCCGCTCAAATCGTAGCCGGGGTGGGCGTTGAATTTTCGGTCTTCGATGATCATAATGGCTTCTTGAATGTGTTCGGGCAATGCCTTGGGTGAGACATCATTTCTGCGTCCTGCCAAGTAAATTTGCTGTTCGCCGCCATTGTAAGCGAGCGTGATGGCATGTTTCGACGAGAGTGGTTGGGCTGACACCAGCTCTTGTCCCCAAGATAAGATTTCATCAGTCTTTTTGATCTCTTCTTTCAATGCATTTGCGAGTGTCAAAGAAGTCGCTAATAGCCCCGCAAAAAATAAGGTTCCAATCCAAGCTCTCATCGTTTCACCTCTTTCTATTCATTATATCGTCAAATTTACAAAAAAATAAAAATGTAAACGTTATCATATAATAATTCGAGAAGGAATACTTTAGGAAAGAGCGAAAAAGGGTAAAAGAGGTTGTATATTACGATTTTGAGGAGGCTTATTATTTATGAAGCAAGAAATGGTTGCAATGCTCCTTGCGGGAGGAGAAGGAAAACGATTGGGGCCTCTCACGCGAAAAACGGCGAAACCTGCCGTTCATTTTGGCGGAAAGTACCGCATTATCGATTTCCCATTGTCAAACTGCACGAACTCTGGAATTACAACAGTCGGGGTGTTGACGCAATACGAGCCACTTGAATTGAATCGTTACTTAGGAATCGGGACGGCATGGGATTTAGATCGTCGCAATGGGGGATTAGCGATCCTTCCACCTTACCAAGCACAGTCGGGGAAAAATTGGTACGAAGGGACAGCGAATGCGATTTATCGTAACTTGAGCTATATCGACGCTTATGAGCCAGATTATGTCTTGATCCTGTCAGGAGACCACATCTACAAGATGGACTACGAGAAGATGCTCGAAGCCCATAAAGAAAGACAAGCTGATGTGACAATCTCCGTAATGGAAGTACCGTGGGACGAAGCGTCACGTTTTGGGATTCTGAATACGGCGGATGACCTACGCATCAATGAGTTCGAAGAGAAACCTGAAGAGCCGAAGAGCAACTTGGCATCGATGGGGATTTATATCTTCAACTGGAGTGTCTTGCGTGAGCATTTGATTAAAGATGCGGAGGATGAGACGTCAAGCTTTGACTTCGGGAAGAACATCATTCCAAACACACTTCTCCAAGGACTTGATGTTTTCGCTTATAAATTCAAAGGATATTGGAAAGACGTCGGAACCATTCAATCGCTTTGGGAAGCAAATATGGATCTGTTAGAAGAAGAACCACCATTTGATTTGTATGATCCGAACTGGAAAATTTATTCGGTCAATCCGAATCAGACACCACAATATATCGGTAAAGATGCCTGCGTCGAGCAGTCTGTGATTAATGAAGGGTGTCATATCGAAGGGGAAGTTCAACATTCGGTCTTGTTCTATGACGTTCGTGTCGGAGAAGGATCGCTCGTGAAAGACTCGGTCATCATGCCGGGAGCTAGAATCGGAAAAGATGTAACAATTCACAGAGCCATTGTCGCAAGCTGTGCAGTCATTGAAGACGGCGCGACAGTCGGTGAGCCGGGTGGTGAAATCGTTGTTATTGAACCACACGAAAACATTGAAAGCGGAACCGTCTTCAAACAAAGAGTTTGAAACGAGTAAAGATCGACGCAAGGAGGCGTTACTGTTGACGAACGATTTATTAGGGGTCATTAACTTAGGAACGGAGCAAGGTCTGTTTCCAGAATTCACAGGTCATCGTAATTTAGCAGCGGTTCCATTCTCGGGGCGCTATCGTCTGATTGATTTCACGTTGACGAATATGATCACACAAAACATCAGTCAAGTCGGGATTTTCACGTTAGACAAGTACCGCTCATTGATGGACCATCTCGGCTCGGGGAAAGAATGGGATTTGGACCGTTCACAAGGCGGACTTCACATTTTCCCACCTGCCTTAAAGCCGGACGGGGAAGCGTATCTTGGTGACTTAGCCAACTTCTCGATGCACCGAGAACATTTCATTCGCAGCAAGCAGCCGTATGTTGTCATTACCGGCTCGAACGTGTTGACGACGATTGACTATAACGACATGCTTGAGCATCACAAGTCGATGGGCGCGGACATTACGCTTGCCTATACGACGCATGAGCAGAAATGCGGCTACTGTCGTCCAATCCGCCTCGGCGAGAATGATCGCGTCGTTGGCGTGTCAGAACGCGGCTTTTCACCAGATGATGAATACGCTTATACAGAAACGATCATCATGTCGAAAAATCTCTTTATGCGTCTCGTCGACGAAGCGACGTCTAAAGGAGAATACGATTTATTAGACGGTGTCATTCGCCCGCAGCTCCACCGTTTGCATGTACACGGCTACCATTATGTCGGAAAAATGCAGGTCATCCACTCGGTGCTTTCGTACTATAACGAAAGTATGCGATTGCTTCGTGGGGAAGGAATCATTTATGACTTCCCGCACATCTATACGAAAATCAAGCATGAGCCACCGACTCGTTATTTGAAAGGGTCAAAAGTGAACGAAGCGCTCGTCGCGAACGGGTGTAAGATTCATGGTGAAGTTCAAAACAGTATTCTCTTCCGTGGTGTTCAAGTGAGTAAGCACGCCCGCGTGAAAAACTCAATCATCTCGTCGAAGTCGATCATTGAAGAAGGTGCTGTCGTCGAAAACGCAATCCTGGATAAGGAAGTCGTCGTAAAACGAGGACAGGTCATCCGAGGTACAATCGACGAGCCGATTGTCATCGCAAAACGAACAGTGGTGTGAGGAGGATTTTATGAAAATTTGGTATGTTGCTTCAGAAGCGGCACCGTTCATGAAAACGGGGGGGCTCGCCGACGTTGTCGGTTCGCTCCCTCAAGCGGTGGCGGATTTAGGAGAAGAAGTGAGCGTCGTCATGCCGAAATATGGCTCGATTGCTGACGAATATGTGGACGAGATGGAATATTTGTTCGACCTGATCGTTCCGGTCGGTTGGCGGAAGCAATTCGGTGCGGTCTTGAAATTAGAGCGAGATGGCATCACGTATTATTTCATCGATAACGAGTATTACTTTAAACGTGACGGTGTCTTATATGGACACTTTGATGATGCGGAACGCTTTGCCTTCTTTTCACGGGCGGTTCTCGAAATGATTGGGAAGATGGAAGATGTACCTGATGTCCTTCATTGCCATGACTGGCAGACAGGGATTTTACCGGCCTTCTTACGAATTCATTATCAACATATTGAAGCGTATCAACGCATTCGCACAGTCTATACCATCCATAACCTGCAATACCAAGGGATTTTCCCAGAAGAGATTCTCGGCGAACTGTTACAGTTCGGTCCTGAACATTTTACGGCCGAAGGCATTCAACATAATGGTCTCGTCAATTACATGAAAGCCGGAATCGTGCATTCTGATCAAATTACGACCGTCAGCCCGTCATATCGAGACGAAATCATGGAACCGTATTACGGCGAAGGATTGGACGGGGCCTTACGTCATCGCGCGGTCGACGTCCGAGGGATTTTAAACGGAATCGATTTGGCAACGAATGATCCGTTTACAGATCCGCGTATCGAACAGACGTATAACCTCGATACGTATAAAGAAGGTAAACTCGCCAACAAGCGAGCGTTACAAGAACGACTCGGTCTTGAGGTTCGAGATGATGTCATGCTCATCGGGTTCGTTAGCCGTCTCGTCGACCAAAAAGGGCTCGATTTGATTAACGGAGTATTTGAAGAACTCGGTCAGTTGCCATGCCAATTCGCATTTCTCGGTTCCGGACAGCCAGAATATGAAGGAATCGTTCACGAGATGACAGCAGCACATCCAGGGAAAGTGGGCTCATATATCGGTTTTGACATCGAACTCGCACACTTGATTTACGCTGGATCGGATGCTTTTTTAATGCCGTCACGTTTTGAACCTTGTGGACTCAGCCAATTGATTTCGATGCGCTATGGGACGTTACCGATTGTCCGTGAAACGGGTGGACTTCGTGACACGGTGAAGCCGTATAACGAGTTCACACAAGAAGGGACCGGATTCGGGTTTATGAACTATAATGCTCACGAAATGTTGGCAACAATCGAAAAAGCGATTCGTGTCTTCTATGAGAAAGAAAATTGGCATGCACTCGTCCATCAGGCGATGACCGCGGACTTTAGCTGGAAACAATCCGCCAAGCAATATCGTGAGTTATATCATTTATTCGCATGAGTGGAAGGAGCTAACTTGATTTATGTTCACAGATAAACAGAGCTTTGTCGACGCGTTTAAAGAACGATTCATCGCATTGAATGGGAAGTCGATCGAAGATGGGACAGAGCAGGAAGTGTATCAAACCTTGGCAACGATGGTGCGCGAACAGGCCATGCCAAAATGGATTCATACGCGCGACCGTCAAGAAGAAAAACATAGCAAGCAAGTCATCTACTTCTCGCTTGAGTTTTTATTAGGTCGTTTCCTGTACAACAACTTGTTGAGTCTAGACGTGTTAGAGCTCGTCAAAGAAGGACTCGAGGACCTCGGATATGACTTTACGGAGATCACAGAGCTAGAACCAGAACCGGGACTTGGAAATGGAGGTCTTGGTCGCCTAGCAGCCTGCTTCCTCGATTCATTGGCCGCGCTCAGTTTGCCTGGTCACGGGAACGGGATTCGTTACCGGTATGGGCTTTTCAAACAAAAGATTGTCGATGGGTATCAAGTCGAGTTGCCGGACAACTGGCTACGTGACGGGAACATGTGGGAGACGAGACGTCAGGATAAAGCTGTCGACATCAACTTCGGCGGATGGATTGAGATGAAGCAAATCGGTGATCGGTTGCGCGTCGTCCATCATCCAGACGAAGTCGTGAGAGCAGTGCCGTACGACATGCCCATCATCGGCTATCAAAATGACGTCGTGAATACGTTACGTCTTTGGAATGCCGAATCACCACTTGACGATGAGGCGTATTTGGAGAAAACGAAAGGGACGTATAAAGACTTGTTGCGACATAAACAGTCGATTGCGACCATTTCGGAATTTTTATATCCAGACGATACAACGTATGAAGGAAAAGTGCTGCGCTTAAAACAACAGTACTTCTTTGTGTCGGCAGGTATTCAATCGCTGCTCGCTTCTTATATGAAACGGAATAAATCCCTCAAACAATTAGGGGACCATTATGCCATCCATATCAACGATACGCACCCGGTTGTCGCAATCCCTGAACTGATGCGAATCTTGATGGATGAGCATGGATATGGTTGGGATGAGGCGTGGCGCATCACGAAGAGCGTCATGTCGTTCACGAACCATACGCTCCTCGCTGAAGCGTTAGAGAAATGGCCGGTCGAGATGTATCAACGACTATTACCACGTGTGTATCAGATTATCGAAGAGATTAATCGACGCTTCTGTCGGGACGTATTAGTCAACTATCCTCATCTTGAATCACATATGGGTGAAATCGCAATCGTGTCGAATGAACACATCAATATGGCGAACCTAGCCGTCGTTGGCTCGCATTCCACGAACGGGGTTGCCCAGATTCATACCGATATCTTGAAACAGCGTGAGATGCGTTATTTATATGAGATGTTCCCGCTTCGCTTCAACAACAAGACGAACGGAATCACACATCGACGTTGGCTCTTGAAGTCGAATCCACGATTGTCTGATGCGATTACGGAGGCGATTGGTCCGTCATGGATTGAGCATCCGAACGATTTGGAGAAGTTGATGGGTGTCTCGAAAGATAAGAGTTTCCAAGAGATTGTGATGGATGTGAAACAACAGAACAAATTTGATTTGGCTGCTTACATTCAGGAAGAGACGGGAGAAACCGTTGACCCACACTCAATTTTTGACGTTCAAGTCAAACGTCTCCACGCCTATAAGCGTCAGCTTTTAAACGCTCTTCATATCCATGCACTTTACTTGAAGATTCAATCGGATCCGACGTTTACGATGGTCCCGCGTACGTTTATTTTTGGTGCGAAGGCGGCACCGGGGTACCATTATGCGAAAGAAATCATTCGCTATATCAATGCGCTTGCTACTTTAATCAATAAAGATAAGCGGGCGAGCCAATTCATCAAAGTCATCTTCCTCGAGAACTATCGTGTCTCGATGGCTGAACGTATTTTCCCAGGGTCTGACTTGAGCGAACAAATCTCGACGGCGAGCTACGAGGCATCAGGTACCGGCAACATGAAATTCATGATGAACGGTGCGTTGACGATCGGTACGCTAGATGGGGCCAATATCGAGATTCGTGACGCGGTCGGAGACGATCATATCTTTATTTTTGGGTTATCCCCACAAGAAGTCATGAACTATAAAAAATTCGGGGGATATCATGCGGCGGAGATTTATCACGCTCATCAAGAAATCAAAGATGTGGTTGACGGTCTCGTCAATGGGACGTTCGATAAGGTGGGCGAATATCAGTTCCAGTCGATTTTCGATTCACTTCTCGTCTATAACGATGACTTCCTCGTATTGAAAGACTTCGTCTCCTATATGCGAGCACAGCGACGTGTCGATGAAGTATTCAGCGATCGTTCGCGTTGGGCAGAGAGCTCAATCGTCAACACGGCAAAATCGGGGATCTTTTCAAGTGACCGGACCATCACGGAATATGCGAATGCGGTCTGGAATATCAAACCGACGAGCGTTAAATAAAGATTTTTTGGAATAACATTAAAATCGATGTAAAATAAAAACGATCCACCCGTCACGGGTGGACCTCGTTTTCTGGATAGCTGATCCAGTCAGAATAGGATCCTGGATAGAGTCGAACATCGTCTTTACCGAGGGCGTGTAGCGCCAGAATATTGACACAGGCGGTCACACCACTACCGCAATAAAAGATTGGATTTTCGACAGAAAGAACGTCTTTATAGAGTTCTTTTAAATCGTGAAAGTCCTCTAATGTACCGAGCTCCGTGATGGCCTCGGCATAAGAACAGAGCAACGCGTTCGGGATATGACCTGCCTTTTTGTCAATCGGTTCATGTGACCCGTTGAAGCGGTCTTCTGTTCGTGAATCATAGAGGGAGCCGCTCGTGGCAGCTTTCACCTCTTCGAGTGTCGCGATCATGTCGTCTCGGAAGTCTGGTGTATAGTCACTTGCTGGATAGTCTGGGACGTCCGTCGTAGTCTCACCACAATAGGTGATGCCAGATTGGATGCCGCCTTCTAAGACAACGACCCGTTCGTGACCGGCCCATTTGAAGAGCCACCATGCACGAGCTGCAAATGGGAAGCCGTCATCATAAATGATGACCAAGTCTTCTTTATTAAGGCCGATGCGGCGGAGCGTTCCCGTCCATGCTTCTTTTGAAGGAAGCGGGTGACGTCCACCATGTTCGCCGAGCGGACCGGACAAGTCTTCCATCAAGTCGAGAAAGACAGCGTTCGGAAGGTGTCCCTTTCGGTAGACATATTTACCATAGGACGCGTCGTTAAGTGAATATCGGCAATCGATGAAACGAATCGAGTTCGTATGCACGATTTGTTTTAATTCTTGGGCACGCATTGTTGGAAACATTAATATCACCTCGAGGTTTCGTTACTCTCATCGTATACAAGATGGAAGCAATTGGCGAGTACTTCGATTGAATTTTTTGAGGGTGAAAGGGGAATGAATCATGACATGGCAACAAACATATGACCGTTGGAATCAATTTGAAGGGCTAGCACCGCATTTACGTGCGGAACTTGATGAGCTCGCAAAGGATGAGACGACGTTAGAAGATGCATTTTATAAGACGCTTGAATTCGGGACAGGCGGGATGCGCGGAGAAATCGGACCAGGTGCGAACCGAATGAACGTGTATACGATTCGAAAGGCATCACAAGGCTTTGCAGACTTTATCGCTGCTTCAGGAGAAGAGGCGAAACGTCATGGTGTCGTGATCGCCCATGACTCTCGTCATTTTTCACCTGAGTTTGCTTTGGAGGCGGCGCGGACGCTTGCGTCAAACGGAATCAAGACGTACTTGTTCCCAAGTTTGCGCGCTACACCCGAACTCTCGTTTGCCGTACGTCATTTGAATGCGTTCGGTGGCATTGTCATCACAGCGAGTCACAACCCGCCAGAATATAACGGGTTCAAAGTTTATGGAGCAGACGGTGGGCAACTTCCACCAGCGGAAGCGGATGAACTCGTCAGTTACGTCAATGCGATTGAAGATGAGTTGAAGATCGAGATTGAAGATGAGGCGGCGCTTCGCCAAACGGGGCTTCTCGTCACAGTCGATCCATCCGTCGATGAAGCTTATATGGAAGCACTCCAGTCGATTCGGATTCATCGTGACATACAGGATAGCCCCCTTCAAATCGTCTATTCGCCGCTCCACGGAACGGGACGCCGTCCGGTCATGGAAGGATTGAAAGCATATGGGTTTAACCATGTGACGATTGTAGAAGAGCAGGCAGAACCAGACGGTGCCTTCCCGACCGTCAGCTATCCGAACCCGGAGGAAAAGGCTGCATTTAAACTAGCGATGGAATACGGAGATCGTGTCGGGGCCGATTTACTCATGGCGACCGATCCGGATGCGGACCGTGTCGGCTTGACGGTACGCGGGCGTGACGGGGAATGGTTCGTCTTGACTGGGAACCAGACGGGTGCGCTCTTAATGGAATATATCCTCTCACAAAAGAGCGAGACGGGAACACTCCCATCGAACGGCTTCGTCGCTAAGACGATCGTCACGTCAGAACTCGGTGCCGCGATCGCGAAAGCTTATGGCGTACACCTTGAGAACACGTTGACGGGATTCAAATTCATCGGCGAGAAAATCAAACAATATGAGGAGTCAGGTGAATATGAATTCCTCTTTGGCTATGAAGAAAGCTACGGCTATTTGATTGGCGACTTCTGTCGCGACAAAGATGCTGTCCAAGCTTGTTTACTCGCAGCAGAGATGGCGGCCTACCATAAGCAAAACGGCCGGACGCTCTACGATGCGTTGCAATCGATTTATGAGAAGTACGGCTTCTATGAAGAGTCATTACAGTCGATGACGCTAAAAGGGAAAGCAGGTCTCGAACAAATCGGGCGAATGATGGAAGCGTTCCGTGCCAATCCACCAAAAGAAGTCGGTGGGTATGAAGTCGTTCGTTTCGAAGACTATAAGAAGCAAGTGGCAACTGACTTACGGACAAATACGTCTGAAGCCATCGAGTTGCCTTCATCGAACGTCTTAAAATTCGTCTTTGCGGACGGGTCTTGGTTCTGCCTTCGCCCATCTGGTACAGAGCCGAAAATCAAGTTTTACTTTAGTGTACACGCGGATCGCGCCGAGAAGACGACGGCGAAACGTGAAGCGATTGAAGCAGACGTCATGAAACAGGCAAAAGCCATCGACTGATGGGAGACATCACTCTAGCGATAGGGTGATGTTTTTTGTTTGACATGAAGACATCGCGCCAGTATGATGAGGTTATTGTTTAAAACCGTGTAATCATATAAGGATTATAGGAAAGGCGGAATCATCATGAAAAAAACATTAACAAGCGTACTCGCAATCGGAGCTTCAGTCGGGCTTCTCGCAGCTTGCGGTAACGAAACAGACAGTGGAGCGGACGAAGCAGTCATCACTGTCGGGACAGAGGCGACATACCCACCGTTCACATATAAAGATAAAGGTGAATTGATGGGATATGACATCGACGTCTTGAACGAAGCGGCAGAACGTGCCGGTTATAAAGTAGAGTACGAGGCAATGGACTTCAAAGGACTCGTTCCAGCACTTGACGCAGAACGCATCGACATGATTGCTAACCAAATGAGCATCACGCCTGAACGTGAAGAAAAGTACGCATTCTCTGACCCGTATGCAGTATCGGGAGCTCAAGTTATCGTTGGATCGGATAACAACGACATTCAAGGAGTAGACGACCTCGACGGCAAATTAGTCGGATCGACGCAAGGTTCGGTCTATGCGCAAATGGCGGAAGAAGCTGGTGCCGAAGTGAAATACTACAAAGGGGCGAACCAAGTGCTTCAAGACCTCGAAGTCGGTCGTCTTGATGCGGCATTGAACGACCGTCTCTTCATCTTGACAGAGCTTGAAAAAACAGGCTATGACGTCAAAGCAGTCGGTGACATCTTCAACACGAGCGAAGCTGGGTTCATGACACGTCAAGATAGCGACGTTCTTGAGAAATTGAACGAAGCACTTGCAGAAATGAAAGAAGACGGTACGATGCAGGAAATCGGTGAGAAGTACTTCGGTGAGGATATCAGTCAATGAATGAACTGATCACGACCGTCATAGATAACCGTTCGGTCTATCTTGAAGCCGTCCAGCTCACGTTGATCGCCAGTGTCCTGTCGATTCTTCTCGCCTTGGCGCTCGGTCTGATCATCGCTCTACTTCATAGTAGTCCGATTAAAATCGTACGGTTGTTCACGCGGACGTACATTTCGTTCTTCCGCGGAACACCGCTCTTACTTCAATTATTGATTTTGTATGTCGGTCTCACTGGGTTCGTGCAACTGAGTGGGATGCAGGCGCTCATCTTCGGACTCGGGTTCCACTTTGCGGCCTATATCTCGGAAGCGTTCCGGGCAGCCATCAACTCTGTCGATAAAGGGCAGGTAGAGGCAAGTGTCGCGTTAGGGATTCCGAAAATGAAGCGTTTCAAAGACATCATTTTCCCACAGGCGCTTTCACGCGCCATCCCGCCTGTCTCGAACTCGGTCATCGACATCATCAAGTCGACGTCACTCGGTTCGGTCATCGCGGTTCAGGAGTTAACGTACGTGTCTGACCAAATTGCAGCAACGACGTATTTGGTCATGCCGTTACTCTTGTTCTCGGCTTCGATTTATTGGATCTTATCGACCTTGATTCAAGCCGGTCAACACAAACTCGAACAGCGTTACGCGATTCGATAAGAAAAAGCCTCGATTCAGACGAATCGAGGCTTTTTGTATGGCTTAACGGATCACGAGTTCAGTTTCTCCGTCGAAGAAGTGTGCTTTTGTCATATCGAGTGCGAGTTCAACATCGTCACCCATGTGGATGTTCGAACGACCGTCGACACGTGCTGTGAACTGATGTCCACCAAGCTCTGCGTAGAGATAAGACTCTGATCCCATGAGCTCAGCGACGTCGATGTGCGCTTTGAACGTGTGCGTCGTTGGTGAGTCGAGGTAGATTGGCTCATCATGGATTGATTCTGGACGAATTCCGAGGACGAGTTCTTTTCCGACATAGCCACGGTCACGAAGCGTCTTCATTTTTCCTTCTGGAACGTTGACTTCTTCACCGTTCGTGATGAATTTGCCTTCTGCGAGTGTTCCGCGGAAGAAGTTCATTGAAGGTGAACCGATGAAGCCAGCGACGAAGATGTTGTCTGGATGATCGTATACTTCTTTCGGTGATCCAACTTGTTGGATGAGACCATCTTTCAAGATGACGATACGTGTAGCGAGTGTCATCGCTTCCGTTTGGTCGTGGGTAACGTAAATTGTCGTTGTGTCCAAACGGTTGTGGAGTTGGATAATCTCTTTACGCATCTGTACACGAAGTTTCGCATCCAAGTTTGAGAGCGGCTCATCCATCAAGAAGACTTTTGCGTCACGAACGATTGCACGACCGATGGCAACACGTTGACGTTGACCACCTGAGAGCGCTTTTGGTTTACGCTCGAGGTACTCTTCCAAACCGAGAATACGAGCAGCGTCTTTTACGCGACGGTCAATCTCGTCTTTCGGGAATTTACGGAGCTTCAAGCCGAATGCCATGTTGTCATAAACACTCATGTGCGGATAGAGCGCGTAGTTTTGGAAGACCATAGCAATGTCACGATCTTTAGGAGCGACGTCGTTCATTCGTTTCCCGTCAATGATAAAGTCACCGTTTGAAATCTCTTCAAGACCTGCGATCATACGAAGTGTTGTCGATTTACCGCAACCAGACGGTCCGACGAAGACGATGAATTCACGGTCTTTAATGTGTAAGTTGAAATCGCTGACGGCTTTGACGCCACCATCGTAAATTTTATCAATATGTTCTAAACGAATTTCTGCCATGTCGTTAGCCTCCTAAAGAATCTGTGTGTGTATAATAGCGCTTACAAGAAAGATTATATGATGAAACCGCTTGCATTGAATATAGACAAGTTGCACAAAAACCGTTAATCGGATTTGTGCAACGTGACCATGAGTTGAAGGAGACTCGCATCATAAAACTTTCGAGCATCATAACCGGTCGTCTCAAAGAGGCGATCGAGTCGATAATTCAGCGTATTTCGGTGCATGAAAAGTGCTTTCGCCGTATGGGAGACGTTCAACGAGTTACTGAATAACGCCTCGAGCAATTCGATTGTCGATAGATCGAGCATCTTCATGAGTGGAGCGGTAATGTGACTCCGCTCTTTTAAGTCCTGTTCTTGTAGTAAATAATGGTATAATAATTGACTAGCAGGGTAAGTTTTAGTAGACAGACGAGCGTATGGCATGAGCAGTTGATGTTGACGATACACAAGAGCGAGAGAACCTTGTGAACGTTCGCTGTAGACCGCGTGTGCTTCGATGAAACAATCACTCGCAATGGCACGCAACACGTCCTCGAACTCTTGGAGATCGACAAATGAATCTCGTTCGATGAGTTCGATGTGTTTTGTTGTCATCCATACGATTTCAGCATGTGGCATGAAGTCGTGGACGATACTGATGAATGATTCGAACGCTTCCTCTTCCGCTTCTTGAAGCGAGAGAGAAATGAGCCGAAACGATTGGTCAAGACGATACGTCTCATCTTGAAGGCGTTCTTGCCATTTTCGCTGATGTGGGTCGGTCTGAAGGATCGGGGTCGCCCACATGCGGAGCAGTTGCTGTTCACGTTCGGTCAATTCGAATGTCGGGAGCCCAAATATGGTACCATCTTGCGTCTCGAACCAGTCAAGGTCACCAGATGCATCTTCCGACCGATGGACAGCAGTCGGAAAAATCGATTTAATACGATCAAACGTATTCAATACTATCACCTCATCAACAATGTATCATATTTCAGATCGGAGGCTTGCAGTTTGGACGGGTTATTAAAGATTTTACTCATGATTGTGATTGGTGCGACGATTGGGGGCGTGACGAACTTTCTCGCCATCAAGATGTTGTTCCGACCGCATGAACCGAAATATATCGGTTCGTTCCGGATACCTTTTACACCAGGTCTCATTCCGAAACGTCGGGATGAATTAGCATCTAGCTTAGGGAAAACGGTCGTCAAACACTTATTGACACCAGAAGGCATGCGAAAGCGATTATTGGATGACCAAGTGACGACGCATATTACGCACTTTGCGCAACAAGAAGTTCAAGCGATGTTACGCTCGGATAAAACGGTTCGAGAACTCGTAGAACCCCTCTACCCGAACGCAGAGGCACGCATCCTCACGTTGGCGGATGACAAGTTACGTGACGAGTTAGCGAGCGTCATGGCTGAAGTGAAAGAGCGGAAGTTGTTTGAATTGCTTGGAGAAGAAGGGATGGACCGAGTTCGGGCAGTCATTCCTGAAATTGTGGAGGCGCTTCTCGTCAAATCGGAAGAGTATTTTTATTCCCCTGAAGGCGAGGCACAACTTCGTCATATGGTCGATTCGTTCGTTCAGCGTCGACTCGGGTTTATCGCAGGCTTTATTCAAAATATGAACTTTGTCGAGATGGTCCGACCAGAAATCGTCAACATCTTACGAGGGCAGTCGACGCGTGACGGTATGACGACGATGATCACACGTGAATTTGAGCGATTTAGTGAGAAGACGGTTGATACGTTGATTGATGAACGTTTAGAGGCGCGACTCATTGATGGCATCACAGAACAAGTCGTCACACGTTTGCCAATCGGGCAATTGTTAGATCGACCGCTCTCGTCTTACACGCAGTCCATTGAAGCACGAGTCGTCGACGAACTCGTCCCACAAGGTGTCACCCTTGTCATTGAGCGCTTCACGAATCAAATGGAGACGATTATGGACCGATTGAAAATCGATAAAATCGTTCAGGAACAGGTTCAGTCACTCGACACATCATACCTCGAAGAGATTGTTTTATCGATCTCGAAACGAGAGTTCCGGGCAATAACATGGCTTGGAGCGCTGTTAGGTGGTATGATTGGGTTGATTCAAGGGTTGATTGCCATCTTGTGATGGCCACGCCCTAATAGCATTTAGGAGGACGTTACATGTCACAAACAAACTTGTACGACCAAGCTTACCAATTGGAGAAAGCACTTCGCGATTCTGAAGAGTTCACAACACTCTCTTCTTTATACGATCGTGTCAATGCGGATGCGGAAGCGAACCAGTTGTTCGCTGACTTCCGTAACATCCAAATGACGCTTCAACAAAAGCAAATGCAAGGAGAGGAAATCTCTGAGCAGGAAATGATGGATGCGCAAACGAAAATGATGAGCGTTCAACAGAACGAATTGATCATGGAGCTCATGCAAGAAGAGCAACGCATGCACCAGCTCGTTACAGAAGTAACGAAAATTATCATGAAACCACTTGAGGAGCTTTACGCGCCGATGGTGAATGAAAACGAAGTTCAATAAGATGTGAGGAGCGGATGGCAATCGAGCCATCCGCTTTTTTTGTTGATGAGATTGTCACAAACAACAAAGTGAGCGCTTTCAAATGAGATTTATAATAAATATAGATGGAATAGTGGAGAAAGGGTGAACTGGCATGTGGATCGTGCTCATTTTAGTCGTGATGATTGTCTTTTTCATAACAGGTTGGCTAAGAGCGGACTTGGTCGCATTGATCGGACTTCTCGGTCTCGTCCTGACCGAGCAGCTGACGCCGAGTGAGGCGATGGCAGGGTTCTCGAAATCAGTCGTCTTGATGATTGCCGGGCTATTTATTGTCGGAGCTGGATTGTTTCACTCTGGATTAGCTGAACGGTTGGCTTCCGTGCTCATCCCATATGCGAATGGAAGCGAGACGCGACTTTTTTATTTGTTCATGTTAACTGTCACCGTTCTTTCAAGCGTGATGTCCAACACAGGGACCGTTGCATTGCTCATCCCTGTCGTCATGGCGATGACTCGACAAATCAAGCGATCTGCGAAAGGGTACCTCATGCCGCTTGCTTTTTTCTCAAGCATCGGTGGAACGATGACATTGATTGGAACACCACCAAACCTTGTCGCGGCTGAATCGCTACGAGGTCTAATTGATGTGCCAATTGGTTTCTTTTCGTTGTTTCCGATAGGTGCAGTCGTGATGTTTGTCGGATTGCTGTACTTTCGTCTGATCGGGAATCGTTTGCTCGATCAAGGTCGTTCAAGAGAATGGGATGAAGGGGGAGCAATCGAATCGATTAACCCGAACGTATATGTCATGTCGATCGACGCGTCGCATCCACTGATTGGCAAACGATTAAATGATTTGAAATGGTCGCATGACGGTGTCATCGTGTTGAAGGAACGGATTAGAGGGATAGGGAAACATTACGAGACCGCGCGTGCCGACACCGTATTACGTGCCGGGTCGTTACTCGTCAGTGGAGATGAGCAGCGAGTCCGTTCTCTCTCCGAACAACAACACATCCCTTTTAAGAAGGTCGAGGCAACAAACGTCTATGACAAGACCGGTGGCATCGTCATGTTTACGGTTCCAGGGTCGAGTCAACTTGTAGGGAGATGTCTCCATGAGAGTCAACTACGTAATGCATTTCATGTGAACGTCTTGCGTGTCATCCGTCCACAAGAAGAAATTGCACAAGTGAGGCTGAAAGATACGCCGCTAAAACAAGGGGACTTGTTGATGGTGCAGGGGAAATGGGAAGATTTAGAGCGAGTTGAACAAGAGACACGATTACTACTCTCGAACGAGCGAGTGACGGACGTGGCGAATCGAACGGTGTCGAGTCATCATCAACTCGCGGCTGGTGTAATCATGGTCATGATGATGACGATGTTCGTGTTTGAATGGGTCGACCCGACCGTCGCGGTTTGGCTAGCAGCACTTGCGATGGTGATGAGTGGAGCCGTACGCCATCTAGACGTTGCGTATCAATCGATTCAATGGTCTTCACTCGTCTTGATTGCGGCCATGATCCCAGTAGGAACGGCGCTGGAGAAGGCGGGTGTCATGGCGTGGCTTGTCGACTGGATCGGACAGTCGTTCGCGGGTTTTGGTCCTGCCTGGGTCCTCGTCGTTTTATTTCTTGCGACAATGGTCCTCAGTCAAATCATCTCGAACACCGCGACAGCTATTTTGTTTATCCCGCTCGCCATCGCCCTGTCGGAATCGATGGCGGTCAGTCCTGTCCCGTTCGTCATCGCCGTCGCCATTTCAGCATCTCTCGCCTTCATGACTCCGTTCGGGTCTCCGACGAATGCGATGGTATTTAGTGTGGGAGACTATCGTTTCATGGATTTCGTCAAAGTCGGTGTCCCGTTGCAACTGCTCACTGGCATCGTCGGAATCCTCATGATTCTTCTTCTCTTTCCATTTTAAGCAGGATTTAGGGGGTGGATAACGAAAGTAAAGTGATCAGGAAATGAAAGGATGGAAGACGATGAAAAAATGGATATTGGTTTTCCTCTGCTTGTTTCTCGTAGCCTGTGGGAAAGAAGAGACGGCCGAACCAAAACCTGAGATGACGGAGAACGGACGGGTGGCCGAACAGTATCTCGAGAAACAACAGTACCCAATCGTCTCATATGAAGGCGAGTATACGAGTACGTTAACCTTAGAAGAGTTGGCGGAAGATCGTGCACGGACCACTTGGGGAGTACAATCCGTGTCACCGGATGAATACGTTGGAAAGACCATATACTATGAAAACTTTACGGTGAAAGATCATCCGATTGGTGAACAATCTCCCGCCGGTCAGACTGCTGTCTCGGTAATGGTCGTGGATGGAGAGGTAATCGGGGGAACGTCATTCCCTGTGACAGACGGATCAGGTTTAGGGAGCGGATATAGTTTGAGCGGAGAATCGTTCGAGGACATTCACGCTGATATTCAGGAATGGCAGGAAGCATGGGACGAGAAATATGGAAATTAAAAAGTAGACCGAGAACAATAATCTCGGTCTACTTTCATTATGATGCCGTTCCTTTCAATTTCCCCGGTAATTTGCAACGTTCAAAATAGATGAGTTGCCCTCGGCGAACAATGCGCGCGCCTTTGTGCTCATGACCTGCGACACGAAGCAAATCGAGCCCTTTTTGTTTGGCTGATTGATCATCGCTCGCTTCGAACATTTCATTCAACACGAGCGTGCCGTCGTTCTCAAATCCCGTCACCGTGTATGTCTCCATTCACATGACCCCCTTTCTCTCTATTTTAATGAATGACTATTCATTCTTCAAGAGAAGGTTTCGTCAGTTCGTCGAATGTCAGTTGACGTGTTGATTCGGTTCGCGGAATCAAGTCGGATACGGTCAGTCCAATCAAGCGGACGGGTTCGGTGACGTTCATCTCATCGAAAAGACGCCTTGCGAGCCTCCGGATTTCGTCGTGGTCATGAGTGGGATGATTTAATTTGATTTGATGACTCCGAGCCTGAAACTCACTCGTCTTTAATTTAATCGTGACGGTTTGACAGCTCAGCTCGCGTCGGTCGAGCTGACGCAAGACATCCTCCATCTCGGGAATGACTCGTTCGAACACTTCTTCTGGGTCGTCGATGTCAAACGCAAACGTCGTCTCCGACCCGATTGATTTGCGTTCCCGTGTGGCGACGACGGGACGCGTATCTCTTCCATGTGCCAATTCATATAATTGTTGTCCGCGATCGTGTCCAAAGATGGCTTTCAGTTGTTCGGGACGAGCTTGTTGGAGGTCCCCGATTGTATGATATCCACTCTTATAAAGTGTTTGAGCTGTCACTTTTCCGACTCCGTGCATCGCTTCGATTGAGAGAGGAGCGAGAAAATCGGCGACATCATCAGACGGTACGACGGTAAGACCGTTCGGTTTGTCAAAACCGGACGCAATCTTCGCGACGAACTTTGAAGGTGCGACACCAGCGGATGCCGTGAGACCGGTACGCCGTTTAATCTCGCCTAAAATATATCGGGCAATATAGGGGCCTGACGTGCTCAACAGCGTATTTTCGGTCACGTCGAGATAGGCTTCATCAAGTGATAACGGTTCGACGAGAGGGGTGACCGACTTAAAAATGTCCATGACCTGCGTGCTAACTTGGCGATAAGCTTGAAAGCGTGGTTTCACAAACGTGGCATGTGGACACAACGCAAAAGCGCGACGTGATGACATCGCGCTGTGTACGCCGTACTTCCTCGCTTCATATGAACAAGTGGCGACGACTCCGCGGCTGTGGGGTGGTCCTCCGACGATGACAGGTTTTCCTCGTAAGTTGGGTCGGTCCCGTTGCTCGACGGAGGCGTAAAAAGCATCCATGTCCACATGAATGATGAGTCGTTCCATAACATCACCTTTCCTGTGCAATTCTCTTTTCTTTATTATAACGAACTTTTGTTCGTTTTTTTAGATTTTTGTTTGACTCGATCACTTGGTGACGTCGTTTGATTCGGGAATTGTAACAGTGAGCCAATCCAATTCTTCCGTTTCAACCATACTTGAATGATGAGCGTGAAGAAAATAATCACAAACCAGGCGAATGCATAGCCGAGGGGCCAGTCCAGTTCAGGCATTTCTTTAAAGTTCATCCCCCACACGGCTCCGAACGCAACGACAGGAGTCGTGAGTGCCGTGAAGACGGTAAGTGCCTTCATGATTTCATTCCCGCGAAAGTTAGAGAGTGTCGAGGCGAGGTCTGTCATCGCGATGACATCACCTTGATAATGATTGATGAGCGTCAATAGTCGGCTCACTCGGTAATCAGCGAGTTGATAAGGTTTTAACGTTTGTAAATCAATATCGAGAAAGGCCTCACGTCCTGCCATGACGAGTTCTTTATAAGGAGTGACAGTGTCAGACCAACGCTCAATCTCGCTTCGGAGCCCGAAAATCTCGTTCATGAACGTGGCGGGTACTTGTCCGGCCATTTCTCGTTGCGCCACGAGAAGTCGTTCTTCAAATTCATCAATCCCATGGAAGTAATTGTTCATCCGTTCGGCGAGCAGTTCATAAAACGCTTCGATTGGTGAGTTGCATGCTTTCGCGAGAACCGACTCGTGATGTAAATCATCAAATCCAATTGTCCATAAAAAATCAGGAGCAATAAAATAATGTCCGATCTTCTGAGGTTCTCGTTCTAACTGTTCGTAGTCGAGGGTGAGTGACCCGTACATATAATCATCCTCAACCACGATTTTTGTGACGCTTGCGGTCGTCAATTGTTCAAGCCAATACGTATAGGCCAGCGCATATCGAGAATCCACTTCCACATAATCCTCAGGGCGTGTGTACCAATCCCATTCCATCATCTATTCCTCCAATTCGCTATAGTAGTAGTATTCCCAAATTGACGGGAATGTTGGCATCTATGGCAAAGTTTCGATAAGATGAAGGTATTGAATAAGAGAGAGGTGCTTTCATTGACGACAAAAATCGGTCAGCTCAAAGTGGGCGACACGCTAGACCAGTATGTCATGATCAAACAATCGTATAAGGGACTTGCCGGAAACGGAAAGCCTTATTTAACATTAATCCTTTGCGACGAGAGTGGCGAAATTGAAACGAAATTATGGGATAGTGCGGATACTGAAAAGTATGCGACGAAAAAAATCGTCCATGCGGCGGGTGAAGTAATGGACTATCGTGGGCGGACGCAATTGAAGTTGAAGCAAATTTCAATTATCGAGCAAGAAGTAGATATCGCCCCGTATGTTCGATCGGCACCGATTCCGAAGTCGGAGCTTGAAACGACGATTCGTGGGTTCATCACATCACTTCAACACGATGAAATCCGACGTCTCGTCGAAGAGGTCGTCAATCGTCACGAAGAGGCATACTTCACGTATCCTGCAGCTGTGCGACATCATCACGCGGTCTATTCAGGACTAGCCTTCCATGTCATGTCGATGTTGAAGCTTGCGGATACGATGTGTGACCTGTATCCGTCATTGAACCGAGACCTGTTGATTGCCGGCGTGATCTTACATGACTTGGCGAAAGTCATCGAGTTGTCGGATGCCATCACACCAGAATACACGCTTGAAGGGAAGTTGCTCGGTCATCTATCGCTCATGTCATCTGAACTCGAGGTCGTGTCACGTGAGCTCGGGACGGACCGGGAAGTGACGACGTTGTTGCAACATCTCGTCTTGAGTCATCATGGGAAGCCGGAATGGGGATCGGCGAACACGCCACAACTCCCTGAAGCGGAGATGCTGTTCTTCATCGACAACATCGATGCGCGCATGAACATGTTCGAAAAAGCGTACGAGGGTGTCGAACCTGGTGCGTTCACCGAACGTGTCATGGCCCTCGATAATCGTGCATTCTATCGCCCGAAGTTATAATT
The DNA here is from genome assembly GCF_018617475.1 of Exiguobacterium sp. s59. Classification (NCBI taxonomy): domain Bacteria; kingdom Bacillati; phylum Bacillota; class Bacilli; order Caryophanales; genus Exiguobacterium; species Exiguobacterium sp. s59. The sequence continues at coordinate 28,518 of NZ_JACSKG010000001.1, forward strand.
AAAGTTCAAAAAAAGGGGTACTCCATTGCTGGAGTGCCCCTTTATGATTATTGTTCAGTCGATTCTTCTGAAGATTCGTCTGCGTTTTTAATCGCCTCTTTGACAGCATCAAATTGTTGCTCTGCTTTTGCGTCTTTTACGTCAACGTTGTATTTTTCAATCAACTCTGCGTAAATTTTGTTTGCATCGACAGAAGCAGATTTTTCTGTTGCCAACTCTTCACGAATGCGGTCTTTCTCGTCCTCGAGCTTCAAGTCCTTCTCTTTACGGTCTGTCACTTTGATGACATGGAAACCAAATTGTGATTGGATTGGCTCAGAGACTTTTCCGACTACATCTTCTTTGAAAGCATATTCTTCGAATTCAGGTACCATCGTGCCTGTAGAGAAGTAACCGAGCTCTCCACCTTTTTCACCAGAACCTGTATCTGTTGATTTTTCTTTCGCGAGTTCTGCGAAGTCCGCACCATCATTCAACTGTTTGATGATGTCTTGTGCTTCTTCTTCTGACTCGACGAGGATGTGGCTAGCTTCCACTTCCACGTTTTCTTTGGCGAACTGTGCTTCGACCTCTTCGTCCGTCACGTCGACAAGTTCAGATTTTGCTGCGTCGACAAGCATTTGTCCACGAAGTGCTTCTTTGAACTCTTCCGTGCCGCTCATGCCGGCTTGTTGGATCGCTTGTTCAAATTCTTCTTTTGAGTTGAATTGTTCTTCTGTCTTGCTGAACTCTTCATCTACTTTTTCTTGTTCGACTTGGTCACCATATTCTTTTTCAAGAAGTGCATTCATTGTCTCTTGGAATGCAAGTTGTGGGACCATGCGGTCGTAGCTCATGTCCGCGATTTCACCGCGTGTGATTTCGCCGCCTTTATATGTGACGACTGCTGAATCGTCTGATTCGCCACCAGCGTTTGTTGCGGCATACGTACCGCCAGCACCGATGATGAGTGCGAGTGCCGATGCACCGACGAGAGCGCCGGTTGAGAATTTTTTATCTTGCTTTTTTGGTTCGTTTGACATTCCGTTTGACATGTATTCCACCCCTAATAATTCTTTAAAGTTTCTAAGTCCGACTATATCACATTTTCCTAATCATGACAGCTGTTCTCTTGTCTGTACAGTATCATAGCACACAATCCTGTCGTATAATGATGTAATAGAATGTGAAATGATGGGGTGAGGGTAGTGTCACTAGAAGAGAAGGTCGAGCATTTATCATATCAGATGAAGATCTTACTCGAGATTGTGGATTGGACGGACCGTCCGTTTGAATATGAAGTGATTCGAGCGAACTTGACGAAGCAAGACGTAGAGGCGTTTTATCAGTTGCTTGAGGATATTCGGGTACGACAAAACGAGCAAATGCGCTATGGATTTACGTCCATAGAGCCGTTGCTCGTCCATTTTGTAGGCATGTTAGATTCGAGGCTCGACGTTAAAACGATTCTTGGGGCATGCGTCCGTCAAGGAATCGAGTTAGACGTCACAGAGCCACTCTATCGGCAGGTCAGGCTTCTTGACTGAGTTCATCCTCATCAGGACGTCTGCCTGCCTCTTCTGTGATCATTTTTGATGTTTCAGCAAAAATGTCCATGAAGTTGTCCCCATATAAACGACGAACGATCGCTGTCATGTCTGTTAAGTCAGGGAACTTCCCGTAAAGCTCTTGAAGTGGGAGCGAGGCGCGGAATACGCCGTTTCCTTCCGGGTCAAATGCGTGAATCGTTTCAAGCAACAACGATTCTCCTTCAGGTGTCAATTGGACGTACGTATTTCGCTTGTCCGTCTCCTTTTTAGAAAACGTAAGTAATCCACGATCTTCTAACTTCTTCGAGAAGTTGAAAGCGGTCGAGACGTGCATGACGCCATATTTTGCAATTTCAGAGATCGATGCGCCGCCTAACGCGTGGGCAATCCATAAGATATGATGCTCATTGATATTTAAATCGAATGGTTTAATCCAGTTTTGCCAGTCTTTTTCGACGGTTTTCCACAAAGCCTTACTCAATTGAATAATTTTGTGGCTATAGAGCATGGCCTCAGGGCCAGTGAATTCTTTTTCGTGTTCCATCTCGATCCATCCTTTCCGGATAAAAAGTCAAAAGTAAACGACGGACGATGACCTCAAACACTTACGGTGTTTGATTGACGGTGTTGTCAGTCATAGCAGACTGTACGTTCGAGAGTTCCTGAAGGTTCCCTTGGATTCGCTCGACTGAAGGCTGAATGTCTTGTTGATAGCGTTCGACTTCGGCTTTCACTTGATCAGTCAATTCTTTTCCTTGCAGTTTACCTGCGGCGGCAACTTGCGATGCATGTTTCGCCACATTCCCAAATTGTTCTTTTAGCGTAGTGATTGTGGATGCTCGATGTTGTTGAGCAGCAGCATCATTTGCGGTACCTCTCGCCAATTTTTTAAATGTGGCGACTCCTAAAAATGCTAAAACAAAGCCGAAAGCAATCCAATCTCGACGTTGGCGACTCGACAATTCATTCCCCTCCTCAAGCTCGGATAATCAGAATTACATTCTTTTCATATTATTTTACCAAAAAAGAGTGATTAAAAACCTATATCGCAAATAAAATTTTTCAGAACATTCATTTTTGACCGAAAAATCATTTTATTTTAAAATACAGGTAAAGGAAGGTGATCCTCAGTGGAGAAAGCGAAGCGTTGGGTAGATGATATGCTTGACCTGTATCTCGCTGCAAAACAACTGGGAGATGACACTTGGGCCGACTCCATAATGAACACACTCGAGGCGGGGTATGAAGCGTCGAAACAAACAGAACAGGCACGCGAAGAATCGATGCGAGAAAAACGTGTGCTTGAAATAGATACCCGTCTAACTGAATTACGAAAAGAATTCGAACAAGCGACATCTGTCAAAACGCGTCAACAGTTATATGAAGTGGCGATCAAACTTCAGGTCGAGCGAGCGCAATTAGAAGAAGAGCGGAAGCGTCATCGGGATTCCATTAATCAATCATAAAGAGAGACCCGTCATCGATTGACGGGTCTCTGTCTGTTTCATACGTGTGAATGAATGTTCGATGCGAGCGTTGTGAGTTCTTCAGACGTGAAGGCATCGTTTTGTGTGATCCATTTTGCGCCGAATCCGTCTTCGTGTCCGAAGCGCGGGATTAAATGAATATGGAAGTGATAGACCGTTTGTCCGGCAACTTCTTCGGCGTTCGACAAAACGTTCATTCCGATTGCGCCCGTTTCGCGTTGAATCGCCTTGGCGATGGTCGGGACGCGTTTGAAGACGTCCGCTGCGACCTCTTCCGGCAGTTCGTAAACATTTTTCGCATGGTGTTTCGGGATGACGAGCGTGTGACCTTTTGTCACTTGAGAGAGGTCGAGGAAAGCGACGACCGCCTCATCTTCATACACCCGATACGACGGGATTTCTTGTTGAGCGATTTTGCAAAAGATACAGGTTGAATCGGTATGCATCTTCATTCCTCCATTCTGAAAGTCATTTCTGTTTCATCATACCACGGAAATTCAGGCGCAAGAACGATTGGAAGGGAGATTGATTCCTTTTATAATTGAGGTAAGTACTATAGAAAGGAGGCGAAAAGATGTCGTACACAAGAAGTCGAAAAAAAGAACGTCATTCAAAAGCGTTACTCGCATTATCTGTGATCACCATTTTAGTCGGAGCTATTGTCTTCTATATATATGGATACAAGCCAGCGGCGGAGCAAGATAAAATTCATGTCGCATTTAAAGAGGCCTTATTAGAGGAAGACCGTACTTTCTTTGAGGAGAAAGTGGAATATCAAGGAGAAGCGTTGACGCGTGCGGAGGCACTACGGTTTATGGGCTGGCTGAACGATGAAAAATCCATCCGTAGCGATGCCATCGCCGAAGTCGCACAAGATCGTGCGAATCGGACGAAAGGGATGGAGGCAGAAGGACTGTTTCGATTGATTGATACAGGTGAAGGGCGTTTTGGCTTTTCAGATTATCGGATTGAATTATTGCCACAACAAATTGACGTCACTTCGGACGTACCGATGACGAACGTTTGGGTCGATGGCCAACGTGTCGGAAGAATTGATGAGGCGAACGGACGATTCACGTTTGAGAGGATGCCGGGAAGCTATGATGTGAAGGCGGTCGCCGTCGCAAAAGGTGAGACGGTGTCTGAAACGGAAACGATTCAATTGATCACGTCCGAATCGATTGATTATGCACTCATGCCGGAATCGAGCGAAGCGATTGCGGGGCAATTTGATTTGAAGCGGGCAGAGCTCATTGAAATTGAGGTCGAGGCGCAAACCGGTCATCCATTAGAAAGGATTGATTCATTGATCGGGCAATCAAAACGGAAGGTTCAAGAAACGTTAGGCGAACCAGATGGGAAACGTGATGGGAAATGGGATTATGAACGTTTGACCATCGTGTATGAAGAGGGGGACGTGCAATCGGTTATGGTTGATCTTGATAAACGACCAGACGACTTGATTGCGTTACTCGGAGAACCGAAAGAAAAGACGGAGCACCAACTCGGCACGGAGTGGGATTACGGACAATCGTTCTTCGAATCGTTCTTCACGTTCTTTGGTCTTGAGACAGAGAAGCAATTTATTGAAAAGAATGACGCGATGTATTTATTGATTCAATGAAAAAAAGAGGGACATTCCATTATGGAAGCCCCTCCTGTACATAAATAATTATTTTTTACGCATTGATTTCATGACGAACGATACGATCAAGATAAGAAGAATCGCACCGATAAGCGCTGGGATAATCGCGATATCCGCTACGATTGGTCCGAAATCACCGAAGATGAGTCCACCCAACCAAGCACCGATAATCCCCGCGATGATGTTACCGATAATTCCACCTGGTACGTCCTTACCTAAAATTAATCCTGCTAACCAACCGATGATACCTCCGATAATCAAATAAAGAATAAACCCCATAATTCATTTCTCCTTCCTCTGTTTGCCCATTGTTCTTTTCAACGATTTTGTGGAACAATGGGAGTATTGATGTTTTATTTTAAAATGCCTTACAGTTCAGATTATTCCCATGTGACAACATTTAAAACATATACCACGAAAAAAAGTTGAAAATGAAAGGTGTGGTTTTCATGCTGCACGTCGATCGATTGAACGGCGGATATATCGGTAAGCAAGTTTTGCATGACGTTTCGTTTGAAGTGGAAAAAGGAGAGCTCGTTGGGTTGATAGGGCTAAACGGAGCTGGTAAATCGACGACAATCAAACACATTTTGGGTCTCTTGTCACCACTATCCGGAAAAATCGAAATTGATGGAGAGACATTAGAATCTTCAGAAAAAAGGTATCGTAAGAAAGTGAGTTACATACCGGAGACACCCATTTTATATGACACATTGACCTTACAAGAACACATCGAATTGATGGGAAAAGCATATGATGTGAGTCCTGATGAGTTGACTGAACGGACGAAGCGCTTAGCGAAAGAGATGCGGATGGAAAAACAACTTACCTGGTTCCCGTCTGTCTTCTCGAAAGGGATGCGTCAAAAAGCGATGATTCTATGTGCTCTTGTGACGAAAACGCCGCTCCTCATCGTCGATGAACCGTTCGTTGGTCTCGATCCATTGGCGATTCGACAGTTACTCCAACTATTTGATGAATATAAACAAGACTGTGCGATTTTGATGTCGACCCATATCTTGGAGACGGCGGAGCGACATTGCGATCGGTTCGTCTTCCTTCATCAAGGTGTCGTCATCGCAAACGGAACAGCTGCACAGTTGCGAGAGAAGTATCAATTATCGCCTGATGCGACGCTCGATGATATTTATGTAGAAGCGATTGCTTCGGAGGAACGATCGTCATGAATCGATTTACTTCAAGACTAGGCAACTGGATGGAAGAGGTCGTCAAATATAGTCGCTACGTCGCGAACGGAGGGCTATTATTTACACTTTATTTCACCTTGATTTACGGGGCATTCGTCTACAACAACTTTTTAGAGCGAATTGATACGACGTTTCCGGGGACATGGATTGCCGCAGCGGTGCTCATCCTGATTCCGCTCGGTCACCGTCCGAGAACATTCATCCAAGAGGCGGACCAAGTATTCCTACTCCCTGAATTAGGTACCATTCGTTCATATATGGTGGGTGTTCGTTTATTTAATGTCGTTTTTGCTACATTACGAGCTCTTCTCGTCTTACTCGTGTTATTGCCACTTCTCGTTCGTACGGAAAGTTATACGAGCTTAGAAGTGTTGTCTTTCGTCATCACGATGACGTTACTGTCAGTTGCGGGTCGATTGGCGAAAGTGGAAGGTGTAAGCGGGTGGATGATTGTACCGTTCGCGATGGTAAGTGGTGCTTTTCTTCTAATGGATTGGACACAATGGGCATGGGTGCCGGCTTTTATGCCATTCATTCTTTTACATGTGAAGCGAAATGAGCGAATTCCGCTCCTGCAATGGTTGGCGCTAGAGGAAAAGAGTCGGGCACAGTTTGAACGGGTGATTAGCTGGTTCGTCGACTTACCAACCTTAAAAGAAGAAGTTCGGGAGCGACGACTGCTGACAAAACTTCTCGAAAAACGAGTACTCCAACGCGTCGATGCTTCACGTTACGTATATGGTCTTCGTATTTTGCGTTCGAACGATTCACTCGACCTGATCCTGCGGCTGACGGCGGTGGCACTCATCGTCATGTGGATGTCAGGCGGGTGGTATGTCGGATTCGTCACGCCACTATTCGTCGGACTGACGGCGTTGCAGCTCGTTCCACTGTTTAAGCGGTTAGAGGCAATTTCGATTGTCTCCTGGCTACCGATTACCCGTGATGAGCGGATTGAAGGCTATTCGTGGTGGGCGATAAGGTTGCTCATCGTCCAGTCCATCGTGCTCGTGCTTGCCTCGATTGGATTCGGTGCGACGTGGGATGCGGCGGTAGGATTAGTCTTATCCGTCGTGGTCATTCGTTACTATTTAAGCCGGTTGACATGAAAAAGAAGGACATCCGAATTCGGATGTCCTTCTCGCGTGATTGAAATTATTTCTTAGGTGACATGACCGACACACTCGAACCGAGAATTTTCGGAAGGCGTCCTGTTTTTTCTGTTGCTTCTTCGACTTCACCGTAAGCCGATACACCGTGTTCTGCGATATCGAGACCGACATCTTCTTGTTCTTCTGTGACACGAAGACCGATTGTGACGTCAAGGAGTTTCAAGAAAGCGTAGCTTCCGCCACCAGCGATGACCATGGCGATCAATACGCCGAGTGTCTGTACGCCGAGTTGTGTCAATCCGCCGCCGTAGAAGAGTCCAGCAGAACCGATTCCCGTGATTTCGACAAGACGAGGAGAAGCGAAAAAGCCAAGTGCGAGTGTTCCGATGATCCCAGCCACACCGTGTACAGAGAAGGCACAGAGTGGATCATCCACATATTTCGCCATCAAGATGCTCGTTCCATATGTTGCGATCGATGCGAGTGCACCAATGACGACTGCTGCCCACGGCTCTACGAACGCACAAGCCGCTGTGATGGCAACGAGTGCTCCAAGCACACCGTTGACGATTGTTGGGATATCGGCCGTTTTACGATGGAGCATCACGATGGCAAGGGCACCGAGCGCACCTGCTGCTGTTGCGAGCATTGTTGTCAGCGCTACGTAACCGAAGAATCCATCTGCGACTGACATCGTCGAACCGGCGTTGAATCCGAACCAGCAAAGCCAAAGCACGAGACCACCAACGACAGTTAAGACGTGGTTATGACCAGCAAGTGATTCCGTCTTACGACGTGGTTTTAAGATGATCGTAGCCATGAGAGCTGCCATCCCACCTTGAAGGTGAACGACTGCTGATCCTGCGAAGTCTTGCATTCCCATCGATCCAAGCATTCCGCCAGCCCATACTGAGCGTGCAACGATTGGGTAAAGGATGGCAACGAAGAAGATACCGAAGAGAACGTAGGCAGAAAGCTTAGCCCGTTCCGCGAATCCGCCCCAAGCGATTGCGAGGGAAACTGCAACGAATGATAACTGGAATAAGAATTTGATATCGATTGAGACGTTTGCCCAATCGAGGCTTGTGAACGATCCACTTAAGAAGAATCCTTCTGTCCCAAACCAAGTCGTCCCGTCACCGAACGAGAGGCCGAACCCGACCGCCCAAAAAGCGAGTGCCGCCACAGAGAGGCTGATAATTTGTTTGACCGCGACGTGCCCGGCGTTCTTCGCCCGGAGCGTCCCTGTCTCGAGTAATCCGAAACCTAATTGCATCGTCAATACGAGCAATGCAGCGATGAGTACATACAGCGTGTCCATATAATAGAGAATGTCTTCCATGTTCATGCCCTCCTTTTTCTTAGGTGCTTTCCAAAAGTTGACTTCAGTGTAAAACGAAAAAAGGATGTTGGATTGCATTTTGTCAGATTATCTGACATAGTTTTTTTATTAAGGAGGGCGAGGGCGAATGGACTATAAATCGAAGAAAGTGATCGGGATGGGCGTCGTGACAGAGTTGACGGGACTTTCTGAGCGTCAGGTCCGCTATTATGAAGAAAAAGGTCTCGTCTTTCCGGAACGAACAAAAGGTGGTTCACGTAAATATTCCTTCCATGACGTGGAGCGTTTAGTTGAAGTGGCGACCAAGCTGGAGGATGGGTGGCGGATTCAAGATATTAAAGAGCGCGAACGTCGATTATCGGCGAAACAGCGTGATGATTTGATTCGGGGTCAATTGAATTCGGCCTTCCGAACATTTCCGACAAAAAAATGACACAAAGAAAACACAATGAAAATGCTTCACATTAGCATAATTCTAATTAATTTCTGTATAATGTTTTTGAGTTCACAAACACGAGAATAAAAGAGTGTAGGAGAAATTTAGAGGGGAATGACGCGACGTATGAACGATACTATTTTAAAAGCGTTTAAAGGAGAGGCGACAGATTATGTACCTGTATGGTATATGCGCCAAGCCGGACGCTACCAACCGGAATATCGAGAGATTAAAAAGACGAGGTCACTATTCGAGATCACGCATGATCCTGAACTTTGTGCATATGTCACGGAACTTCCGGTGAAACAACTCGGAGTCGACGCGGCCATTCTATATAAAGACATCATGACGCCACTTCCATCAATGGGTGTGGATGTCGAGATTAAGAGCGGGATTGGTCCGGTCATCGATAATCCTTATCGAACAATGGAGGATGTAGAACGCTTAAAACCGTTAAACCCGGAAGATATCTCATACGTCTTCGACACGATCCGTCTATTACGAGAACGACTTGAAGTGCCACTCATCGGGTTTTCAGGGGCGCCGTTCACATTGGCGAGCTACATGATTGAAGGAGGTCCATCACGGAACTACCATCGTACGAAAGCACTCATGTATTCAGAGCCAGACGTATGGAATGCGTTGATGGCAAAACTCGGTGACATGGTCATCACTTATGCGAAGGCGCAAGCGGATGCTGGCATTCAGGCGTTCCAATTGTTTGATTCGTGGGTCGGGACGCTCAGCCGTAAAGACTACGCGCGTTACATCAAACCGACGACGGAACGTATTTTCAAGGAATTGCGTTCCCTCGATATCCCGCTCATCATGCATGGGGTTGGAGCGAGTCATCAAATCGAAGAATGGCACGACCTTCCACTTGATGTGGTTGGACTCGATTGGCGTCTGTCTGTTCAAGAAGCGCGCGATCGTGGCATCACGAAGGCTGTCCAAGGGAACTTAGACCCGTCGTTCTTACTGGCTCCGTGGCCGGTCATCGAAGAGAAGGTAAAAGAAATTTTAGATGAAGGAATGAAACAGCCAGGATACGTCTTCAACTTGGGACATGGGGTGTTCCCGGAAGTCGATCCGGCCGTACTCGTCAAACTGACGGCATTCATTCACGACTACTCACGCGAAAAAATGGGAGGCAACTAATCATGAAAACAGTCGGACTACTTGTCATGGCGTACGGCACACCGTACAAGCCGGAAGATATCGAACGCTACTATACGCACATTCGTTACGGACGCAAACCGTCACCGGAAGCACTCCAAGATTTGACGGAACGCTATGAAGCGATTGGTGGTGTCTCTCCACTCGCAAAAATCACGATTGATCAAGCGGAGACGCTTCGTGACATCTTGAATGAGCGTCATGCAGGTGAAATCGAGTTCAAACTGTATATCGGATTGAAGCATATCGAACCATTCGTAGAGGATGCGGTCGCGCAAATGGCGAACGACGGCATTAAAGAAGCGGTATCGGTCGTATTGGCACCGCATTACTCATCATATAGCGTCAAATCATATAACGGTCGTGCACATGAAGAAGCAGCGAAATATGGCATCGACATCCGCTCAGTTGATTCTTGGTATGACGAACCGAAATTCATCAACTGGTGGGCAGATGCAATCAAAGAAACGTTTGCAAACTTGCCTGTACCGGCTGAAAAAGCATGTCTCATCGTATCGGCTCATAGCCTTCCTGAAAAGATTTTGGCTGGGGGCGACCCATATCCAGATCAATTGAAAGAGACGGCAGACAAAATCGCTCAGGCGACAGGTGTTCCGAACGTTGAAGTCGGTTGGCAGTCAGAAGGGAACACACCAGATCCATGGATTGGACCAGACGTCCAAGACTTAACGGCTGAACTTTATGAAAAGCATGGCTACGAAGCGTTTGTGTATACACCGGTCGGCTTTGTCGCAGATCACCTTGAAGTACTATTCGACAACGATGTTGAATGTAAAGTCGTCTGTGACCGCCTAGGAGTTCACTATGCTCGTCCAGCTATGCCAAATGCAGAGCGAAGCTTCATCGAAGCCATCGCGGATCGAATGGAAAGCGTGATTGTACATCATGCGTAAATTTACGATTGTCGGTGGTGGGATCACAGGTCTCACCGCCGCTTTTTATGCGGAGCGTTATTTGCCGGAAGATGTGTCGATCACATTGCTCGAGGCGACGGATCGCCTCGGCGGAAAGATTGATACGTATGAGACGGGCGAGTTTGCGGTTGAACGCGGACCGGACTCGTACGTTTTTCGAAAGACAGCGATGACAGAATTGATTGAAGACGTCGGTTTAGGTGATGAACTCGTTCGGAACGGTGTAGGGCAGGCTTATGTCCTCCATCATGACGGGCTTCATCCAATCCCGAAACAGACAGTGATGGGGATTCCGCTTGATGTCAACGCGTTTCGTGAAACGACACTGCTCTCTGAAGAAGAGCATGAGGACTTGAAGAAGATATTATTGACGCCACCCGATGTGGAAGCGCCAGACTCTGATGTCTCGCTCGGTCTCTATCTTCGTGAGCGTGTCGGAGATCCGATTGTCGACCGTTTGATTGAACCGTTACTCTCTGGCATTTATGCCGGGGACATCGATCAAATGAGCGCGATGTCGACATTCCCGCAGTTCATCGAGGGAGAAAAGAAATACGGGAACTTATATGAAGGAATGCGTCATTTGCGTCCTGAACAGCGGGTCGCTGAAGTTGGTGCGAAGAAAGTCGGTCAGTTCGCCTCGCTGAAACGGGGACTCAAATCGCTCACGGACCGCCTGGCTGAGCGATTGGAACGAACTGAGGTCGTGTTGAACTGTTCCGTCGAACAAGTATCCGAACGTGAGGACGGGTATCGCCTCTTTACGAATCGTGGAGACATCGATACGGACCATCTCGTGTTGACGGTCCCACCTCGCCTCATTCGTCAGTTCCTCCCGAAAGTCGATAGTGACTTCTTGGCAGAGATGAAGCCGCATGCGACAGCGACTTGCTCACTTGTCTTTAAAGAAGAAGATATCGAGCTTCCATTCGTCGGGACAGGATTTGTGACGAGTCAGGAAGCAGACGTGACGATTACGGCGTGTACGTTCATCGACCAGAAATGGCCACATGCCGTACCGGAAGGATATCACGTCCTCCGAGTCTTTTTAGGTCGACCGGGGGCAGATGACATCGTCGAAGCGTCCGATGATGAGATTGTCGAGACGGCGTTACATGATCTTCGTGGTCTCATGCGGATTCACCGTGATCCGATTCAAACGGTCGTCAGTCGACTTCGTGACGGATTGCCGCCTTATGCGGTCTTTCATGCGGACCGCGTCAAAGCGCTCCGAGCTGAGATGAGCCGGGTATACCCTGGAGTTATTTTGGCCGGGATTGCCTATGACGGGATTGGGATGCCGGACTGTGTGAAGAGCGTGCGGGAACAAGTGAAGGCATTGCGTGAAAAAAATTGAGATTTGATGAAGGGAGGGTTCGGATTGTTCCGAATCCCTCTCTTTTTGTTATAGTTAGAAGCGAAAGAGAAAAAGGAGTGATGGAAGATGGCAACGTATAAACTTTTTGTATCAGACATGGACGGTACGATTTTGCACAACCACACCAAGATTGCGAACGAGACAGCAGAAATCGTTCGTGAAGCAGAAGCAGCAGGGATTCGATTTGCTATTGCGACGGGGCGCAACTATGTGAATGCGAAACAAATCTTAGACGAGGTCGGACTCTCTTGCCCAATCGTTTCGTCGAATGGGGGACGCGTGCTCGACACGTCGGGAGAAGTCCTTCACGAAATCGATTTGACGATCGAAGAGGCGCTCCAAGTCATCGATGTCCTTCATCAAGATGACAAATATGCGGACGTCTTTTACGAGATGTACACGGAAGCTGGGCTTGTGGCGAGCCGTGGCGACTTGATTGAAGCGTCGATGAAAAACTTGAAAGCGAATGGTGACGATCGCTCGCTTGAGATGTACGAATTCTTCAAGAATCGCTATTACGTCAATGAAGATGTGAAGATTGTCGACGACATCGAGGGCTTCATTCGTGAAGAAGCAGGGCGTGTCTACAAGTTCATCGCGTTCTCAAGCCATCTTGAGAAAATGACGGCTCTTTGGAAAGAAATCGAAGCACAAGTCGATGGGGTGTACGTCACTTCTTCAGGTAATGACAACATCGAAGTGATGGCACATGGCGCAGATAAAGGTAACGGTGTGACAAAACTCGCTGAACATTATGGCATCGATTTATCGGAAGTCGTCGTCATCGGGGATAACTTGAATGACGTCCCGATGTTCAAAGTGGCCGGTAAAGGGATTGCGATGGGCAACAGCCACAAAGACTTGATTGCCATCAGCGACCATGTCACAGAGCGTCACGACGAGTACGGGGTGGCGAACGCCTTGAAACGTGTGATGACAGGTGAGTGGGAGTAAAAGATTTGTCGAGTCATCGTCTCGTTTCGTATAATACGAGTAACGAACATCCGACTAGGAGGAAATAGACTGTGAAATTTATTTTTAATCCGGATATCCGCGACCCGAAGCTTAACTTGGCGGTCGAAGAGTATATCTTAAAACACTTGAACGTAGATCATGAAGATTACTTCTTGTTCTATATTAACGGCCCATCAATCATCATTGGGAAGAACCAAAACACGTCAGAAGAGGTCAACTTGAAGTACATCGAAGAGAACGGCATCGATGTCGTTCGACGCCTTTCTGGTGGGGGTGCCGTTTATCACGATGAAGGAAACTTGAACTTTAGTTTCATCACAAAAGACGATGGCAACTCGTTCAATAACTATAAGAAGTTTACGCAACCAATCGTTGATGCGTTACGCAACCTCGGTGTCGAGGCTGAACTAACGGGTCGTAACGACATTCAGGTCGGAGAGCGTAAAATCAGCGGGAACGCCCAATTCACGACTCGTGGACGTATGTTCAGCCACGGAACACTCATGTTCAACTCGAATATTGAAGAGGTCGTCAACTCGCTCAACGTCTCGGAAGAGAAGATGCGCTCTAAAGGGATCAAATCGGTCCGTAGCCGTGTGGCGAACATCACTGAATTTTTAGAGCGTGAGATGGAGATGGAACATTTCGTCGAGGCGTTGCTCCATTCGATTTACGATGGCGAACAGCCAGAGCGTTACGTACTTCGTGACGAGGATTGGGAAATTGTCCACGATATCTCGAAAGAACGTTATGCGAACTGGGACTGGAACTTTGGGAAGTCGCCGAAGTTTGATGTCGAGTCGAAACGTCGCTTCCCAATCGGTACAATCGATGTCCGCTTGAACGTCAACAAAGGGACGATCACAGAAGCGAAGATTTACGGTGATTTCTTCGGTGTCGGTGACATCCAAGATGTCGAACAAGCGCTTGTCGGAACTCGTTTCGAACGCTCGGCAATCCGTGAGCAATTGATGAAACTCGATTTGAAACATTACTTCGGAAATGTTGAGCTCGAGGAATTGGTTGATTTGATTAGTTAAGACAGTCAAGACGATCTCTACGGAGGTCGTCTTTTTTTTGGCAGTTTCGTGAACGTTGATGCTACGGATTGCACCGGGACAGGAGAAGGCGTATCATAATTTTTGCAAGCGCTTTCGTAGAGGCTGGTCAAAATAGGAGGAGTAACGATGTATCGGAGGCTCAGTGAATGGATGGATGCAAGTCGTATGTGGGTGACGGAACAAGCGACGTTTGAACGGGCTGTCATGGCGGTAGGACTGGAGTTGGAACGTAAAGAGATCGTCGATTCTTCATTTATACGAGTGATTCTGGATCAAGAGACGATTATTCCGTCTGGAGTGAGTGACGTGGCCGTTCCGGTGGCTGTCATCGATGTTCCGGTCTCCATCTCAAAACGAGACGGCATATCACTCCTTCACTTGTTACATCCGTGTGAGGTGAAGACGATCACGGGTGAAATGATTCACGCGAAAGCAATCTTATTGATTACAGCTACGACGGAACCAAAAAAACAGGCGTACCATAAATTGATTGATGATTTACTTATGGACGACGAGTCGCTTCAAGCGCTCGTGCATGTTCAAAGTCGAACGGGATTGTATCACTTACAGACGAACTTTTTGGAAGCGTTTTCTTATTGAAGCATTTCATGTACAATAGAAGTAATTGAAAAGGGCGCGGACAACGTGCTCTTTTTTATGGCTCAAAAGTGAATCATCATTCATTTAAAGGGGGATTACCATGGCAAACTTAGTCAAGTCACTGCAGGAAGTAGTGGCTGCTCACCCGCAAAAAGCAGCGTACGTGTTTGGGGAAGACACGGTGAGTTACGGACAGTTTTATGGGCAAGTCAAGGCGATGGCATCGACGCTTGAACAAAAGGGGATTGGACAAGGCGACCATGTCGCTCTCGTTCTTGGCAATAGCCCTGCGTTCTTGATTGCGTACTTCGCTGTGTTGTCACGTGGAGGGGTCGTCATTCCGATCAACCCTACATACACGCCTGATGAAATGGCGTACATTCTGCTTGATGGAGACGTAAAAGGGATAGTTGGATTGTCACCGCTTGTCGCACAGGCGGAGGCGGCACTTTCGAAGTTGCCACAACTAAAACTCGTCATCTCGGTCCCATATGCCGATGTACCGGCATTGAAACGGGAAGGCGAAATTGAGTTTATTCCGTTCGCGGAAGCGTTCGCAGAAGCAGAGGGGACGTTCGTCGAAGTAGACGAGGAAGAGGTTGCTGTCATCCTCTATACGAGTGGGACGACCGGAAAACCGAAAGGCGCTTTATTGACCCACCGAAACTTGTTCTCGAATGCGCACTCCATCGGGGAATATTTGGATATCACGCCAGAAGATAAGGCGCTGGCGGCATTACCGATGTTCCACGTGTTCTGTTTGACGGTCATCGTCAATGCGCCGCTCCTTCGTGGTGCGACGATTGTCATCTTGCCGAAATTCTCGCCACAAGACGTGTTCGACTTAGTGCCGAAGCATCGTGTGACATTATTCGCCGGGGTACCGACGATGTACAACTTCTTGCTGCAGACGGCGATGAAAGTACCGGCTTATACGTCAGCGTTGAAACATGTACGCGTCTTCGTCTCAGGAGGGGCGAGTTTACCGGTCCAACTGCTCGAGTCGTTTGAGCAGATGTTCGAATGTAAGATTCTCGAAGGATATGGACTTTCTGAGGCGTCACCGGTCACTTGTTTCAATCCGCTCCACGGTGAGCGAAAAGCTGGGTCAATCGGTCCTTCAATCGTTCACGTCGAAAACAAAGTCGTCGACGAGCTTGGGGAAGAAGTCGGCGTCGGGGAAGTCGGAGAATTGATTGTACGCGGACCGAACGTCATGAAAGGATATTACAAGTTGCCGGAAGAGACGATGATGACGCTCCGTGACGGATGGCTCTATACGGGAGATTTGGCGAGACGTGACGAGGACGGCTATTTCTATATCGTCGACCGGAAAAAGGATATGGTCATCGTCGGAGGTTATAACGTATACCCTCGTGAGGTAGAAGAAGTTCTTTACCAACACCCTGACATCGTGGAAGCGGCAGTAATCGGTGTGCCGGATGCCGAACAAGGGGAAGCGGTGAAAGCGTTCGTCGTCACGAAACATGAAAATGTGACGAAAGAGGACATTCGTGCATACACACAAACGAAGTTGGCGAAATATAAGCAACCGACTTATATTGAGATCATCGAAGAGCTTCCGCGAAATACGACAGGTAAGATTTTACGTACGGTCTTAAAAAGCGAAGCGTTTCAAAATAGTTGAGTAAAGGGGGGCGACTACGAGTCGTCCCTTTTTTATCATTTCATTTGACACTATTACGGGGTAGGGGTATATTGAGGGTGAGGTGATCAACATGGATGAATTTTTGCATGAACAACCACTCGTTCCACGTGATGATGCTGAGCGGGAGGCACTCGGAAAGCGTCTTAAACGAATCGAAGGACAAGTCCGGGGAATTCAAAAGATGGTCGAGAACGACCGATACTGCGTCGATATTTTGACGCAGACGTCGGCTATTCAAGCTGCGTTGAAGCAAGTCGAGATGCAACTGTTAGAACGTCATATGCGCAAGTGTTTGGTTCACGCGAGTGAGACGGAGGACATGGAACCTTACATTGATGAATTGATGACGATTGTCAGCCGCATCAAAAAATAAGGAGGGATGTCATGAAAACCGTTGAGTTATCCATACAAGGAATGACCTGTGCGGCTTGTTCGGCACGAATCGAAAAAGTGTTGAACAAGATGGACGGAGTCGAAGCGACCGTCAACCTTCCGCTCGAGACGGCAACAATCCGTGTCGATGAAGGGATCACAGAAGAAGAGCTAATCGCCCGAATCGAGAAGATCGGATACGGAGCTGAACCGAAAGTGGAGATGGCACCACCGCATGATTTGCGTCCATTACAACGGAAAGTCATCATCTCTGCCTTGTTGTCGGCGCCGTTACTCCTCGTCATGCTGACACACATCCCAGGACTCGGATTTCATGCACCATGGCTGATGAATCCGTGGTGGCAATTCGCTCTGGCGACCCCCGTCCAGTTTTGGATTGGGGCGCAGTTCTATCAAGGGGCATATAAGAGCTTAAAGAGTGGTTCGGCGAATATGGATGTACTCGTCGCGACGGGAACGTCAGCCGCATACTTTTACTCCATCTTTGAAATGATTGTGCACCCGATGAATCCACATCTCTACTTTGAAACGAGTGCCGTTCTCATCACGCTTGTATTGCTTGGGAAATGGTTAGAGGGACGAGCGAAAGAGAAGACGACCGATGCATTGAAGTCACTGTTATCGCTTCAAGCGAAGGAAGCGATTCTCTTTGTCGACGGAGAAGAACGGTCTGTCGCCGTCGAACTTGTCAAAGCGGGAGACGTTCTCGTTGTTCGTCCGGGTGAGAAGATTCCGGTAGACGGACGGATTATCGAAGGGGAGACGGTCATCGATGAATCGATGTTGACCGGTGAATCGATTCCTTTAGAGAAGGCGATAGATGCCGAGGTCGTTGGGGGAACGATCAACCAATCCCACCGAATCCTCATGCGGGCAGAACGTGTCGGGAAAGAGACGATGCTCGCTCAAATCGTACGTGTCGTCGAACAAGCACAAACGGATAAGGCGCCGATTCAACGGCAGGCCGACCGCATCTCTGGCGTGTTCGTACCGATCGTCGTAGCCATCAGTGCCGTCACCTTCGCTGTCTGGGCGTTCCTCTTGAATGATATCGATACGGCCATTCGTGCATCGATTGCGGTACTCGTCATCGCTTGTCCATGTGCGCTTGGTTTGGCGACACCGACATCAATCATGGTCGGAACCGGACGAGCGGCAGAGCAAGGTGTCTTGTTCAAAGGTGGCGGTCAACTCGAATCGCTCAATGAAGCGAATATCGTTGTCTTCGATAAAACAGGAACGTTGACGAACGGTACGCCTGAAGTGGTGGAAACGTTTGGAGATGAAGCGTCGCTCCGACGTGCTGTTATGGCAGAACGTCAATCGACACACCCATTGGCTGCAGCGATCGGTCGTGAACCCGGCGACGGTGTCGTAACCAAAGTAGAAGAGCTAGCGGGACGTGGTGTCAAAGCGATCGTCGATGGAGAAGAGCTCATCATCGGTTCTGTTCGAATGATGGAGGAGCTCGGATTCGACTTACCAGATTGGTCGATGCGAGCGATGACCCCGGTCTACGTCGCAGATGAGAGTGGGATTGTCGCGGCGTTCGGACTACAAGATCAATTGAAGCCGAAAAGTCGAGATGTTGTGCAGACACTCAGTCAAACACGCGAGGTGTACGTCTTGACCGGTGACCGGAAAGAGGTTGCCTATGCGATTGCCGATGAACTTGGGATTCCGCATCGCCAAGTCATTGCCGAGGTACTCCCTGTCGAGAAGGCGGACCAAATCGAACGCTTGAAGAAATCAGGTCGTGTCGCGATGGTAGGGGATGGCATGAACGATGCACCCGCCCTTGCGGTAGCAGACGTCGGAATCGCATTCGGAAGTGGTACCGATGTCGCGCTCGAGGCGGCGGATGTTACAATTGTAGGGCAAGACATTGAAGGTGTGAGTCGGGCGATGAATATGAGCCGCTTGACGATGAAAAACATTCGTCAAAACTTGTTTTGGGCCCTCGCTTACAATAGTCTTGGCATACCGGTCGCAGCAGCGGGGTTACTTGCCCCATGGATCGCGGGTGCGGCGATGGCGTTCAGTTCGGTGTCTGTCGTCTTGAACGCATTACGATTAAAAACACAAGGAGGATCATCATCATGAAAGAAACAACGTTAACAGTAGAAGGTATGACATGCAATCACTGTAAAGCTGCAGTGGAGGGAGCATTAAATGAATTGAACGGTGTCGAATCAGCGACCGTATCTCTCCAAGAGCATCGGGTCGACGTGATTCACCAAGACTCTGTCACGCGCGAAGCGATGGTAGAAGCAGTCGAAGAACAAGGATACGACGTAAAAGCATAATGATGAGAAGTCCCGAGTCAAATCGGGACTTTTTTTGTTGTATTCAATGAACTGGATGTATGCTATATTTAAGTTGATAATGAGAATCGGTATCAACGGGAGGCGAACATCATGGAAATCATCATGATCAGTGGAGTGTTGGCGTTGATTAGTGGGGGCACAGCGTTTTTGGCGCAACAGTTACGAACAAATTCAGTACGTTGAAGAAGGTGCGATTTCGTTGCCTTCTTTTTTTGACTCTATACCTTTCCCATCATTTCACGACAATTGTTTGATATGATGAGAAAAAACGTGTTGAGGTGACTTGAATGTATACAATCTACTTAGTCGACGATGAAGCAAACTTGAATAAAATGCTCGTCACGTATCTAGAACAGGAAGGATACAACGTTCGTTCATTTGCGGACGGGACATCCGCACAAGAAGCCATTCCGGACCAGCCAGACTTATGGGTGCTTGATATCATGCTGCCGGACTTAGACGGATTTCAATTGTTAAAACAAATTAAGGCCGTCAATGCGAATACGCCAACGATTTTCATCTCAGCTCGGGATGAGGATATCGATAAAATCATTGGTCTTGAGATGGGATCGGATGACTACATCGCTAAACCGTTTCTCCCGAGAGAACTCGTCATTCGCGTCAAAAAGCTGATTGATCGTGTCTACGGATCGAAATCAAACGAACATATCGAGTACGGAGAGTATACGATTTATCCGGACAAACGTCTCATCAAACATGGGGATGAAGAGATTGATTTGACATCGAAAGAGTTCGATTTACTTCTTCTCTTCTTAGAACACCCTGGTTCCGCCTTGTCGCGTGAACAGATTCTCGAAGGGGTATGGGGGAATGATTATTTCGGTTCGGACCGTGTCGTCGATGATTTGGTGCGCCGCGTGCGTAAGAAATTGCATCGGCTTGAGCTCGAAACGCTTTACGGTATCGGTTACCGTCTCGTCAGACCATGATGAACGCACTTAAACCGAAGCGTCTCATGTGGAAGATTTGGGTGCTCATCCTGCTCATCATCGTGACGCTCGCGCTTATGATTTTGATCACGATCCGCTCTTCGATCACCCAGTTCATCGATGAACAAGTGTACGAGACGCTACGAGATGTAGACTACTATTTGGGCAATACGAACGAGTTAGAGAATTATCCGCAAAATCCGATTGAATATGACCGGCGCCAGCAAGAGTCACGTTCGGTCAACCAATTGATTTTTCTTCCGAATGGACGAATCATCTACGGATCGGCTCCACTTGAATTGACGAACCGGATGTATCAGGAAGCGTTGAACCAAAGTGGTCAAGTCGAGCGATATCAGACAACGATTGATGGGGAAGACGTCTATTACATCATTCGTCAAAATGAATATGACGGCACAATCGTATATCAAGCTTCCTATGCGTGGGATGCGTACCGACGTGAGTTGGTATCAACATTGTATTGGCGCATCTCGATCCTCATTGGGGTGATCAGCCTGTTGTCACTCATCCCAGCACTGCTCATGTCTCGCCAATTGACGAAGCCGATCGTCGAGATGGAACGGGCGGTCGAGAAGATTTCAAATCGTCAATGGGAGACGGCACTTCCATTGGATCGTCAGGATGAGCTCGGACAACTGGCCCACTCGATCGATGCCATGCGCAAAGAATTGAAAGAACAGGATTTGGCACAGCAGGCATTGCTTCAAAACATTTCGCATGATTTGAAAACACCGATCATGGTCATCCGTGGATATGCCCAATCGATTGGGGATGGCATTTATCCGACAGGGGACTTGAAAGGTTCTTCTGAGGTCATTGACGAAGAAGCATCTCGACTCGAAAAGAAAGTCGTCGATTTGCTATATGTGACGAAGCTCGAATATTTCAAAGGGCAAGAGATGAAACTTGAACCGATCAATCTCGATAAATTGATGGAGCTTCTTGTGGCGCGTTTCAAACTGAGAGGACAGCTTGATTGGGAAATTAATGGTGAAGGCGGAGAGATGCTCGGGGACGGGGAACAGATTCGGGTCGCATTCGAGAACGTTC
This sequence comes from Exiguobacterium sp. s59, assembly GCF_018617475.1. Lineage (NCBI taxonomy): Bacteria > Bacillati > Bacillota > Bacilli > Caryophanales > Exiguobacterium > Exiguobacterium sp. s59. The sequence continues at coordinate 49,812 of NZ_JACSKG010000001.1, forward strand.
TCGACAACGCGCTACGCTATGCGGAGACTTGTATTCGGATTGACTTGAATCGGGACGAGTCTGGCGTGGAAATCATCATCTTTAATGATGGACCGCCGGTTGATGAGAGCCTCGACTTATTCCATCAGTTCTCTCGAGGCAAACAAGGAAAGTTCGGACTCGGCTTATTTATCGTCCAACGAATTGTGACACTTCACACAGGGGAAGTCTCCCTTCGAAATACAGGGGACGGAACTGCGGTACGATTTTATTTTCCGCGACTTAAACCGAACCATGCTTTAAAATCTAATGCTTGATTTTCAAAACCAGCCAGAAAACGGCTGGTTTTTTTATGGGAAATGTTAAATAGTCGATTTGCGGGACGTACGGAATCCTGGTATGAATGACATGTAAGTCATTACATATGTTATGGGGGATGAAAAGATGAGTAGATTGACCAATGAAACGAGAGCTTTAATTCCTGTATTTAACGAGTTTGGCGAAGCGGAGACACTCGTGTATCAGCCGGAAGGCGTGACCCGGATGAAAGGATCACCCATCGATCTGTTGGAACATGCGTGTTTGTACTATGGATCGAGCATTCAAGGCAGAATTGAAGCCGCTCGTCATGTCCTCGGTCCACATCGGAAGACACCTGTCGTGATGGATTGGCATGCTGACGCGGTCTTCTTTCCGACGATTGCAAAGGAGAGTCCAGACTGTGCGTGGATCAACTTTCAACATGTGACATCAATCAAGAAAGACGGAAAACAGACGCTTATTCAATTTTTGACAGGTGAGTCGGTCAAGGTTCATGTATCCGATCATACAGTGGCAAGGCAAAAACAACGGTCAATCGAATTATCATACGCTTTTCAAAAACGTTTCCATGACAGCACATTGCAACACGCTTAAGGATTGAATTCACTGGGAAACCCCTCTATGATGAAGAAGAGATATCATATGTGTATTTGCACATCTTCCGAAAGCGAGGGGTTTTTATGTTTTTTGAGAAAATGATTGAACGAGGGAAACTGGTCATCGTGTTTCTTCTCGTAGCAATCGTCGTAGGTGTGCTGACGTTCTTCCAGCTCCCTAAGCGTGAGATTCCGGAGACAGGAATCAATATCGTGCTCGTTCAAACACCGTATCCTGGTGCAACTGCAGAAACGGTTGAACGAAGTGTTACCGGCGTGTTAGAAGAAGAACTACGCAGTCTAGAAGGCGTAGAGAATGTGACGTCGATTTCGGCTTCAGAGTTCTCGAATATTACGGTCGAGTATGCAGATGGAACCGATCAGGCAGAATTTCAGGCGAACGTACGCCAAGCTTTGTCTGATGCGACACCAAAGCTTCCGGAAAACGCACTCGCACCGACAGTCAATGATTCACTCGGTCAATTACCTGTCGCATCGTACTTATTGACAGCAGATGACCGTGAATCATTCGAGGACGTTCGTGCAGATATTGAGCAATTAGAATCAAACCTTCTGCGAATGGATGGTGTGACTGGAGTCACCGTCAAAGGGCTACCGGAGCAGGAATATGTCGTCTCGCTCGACTCCGAACAACTAGGTGCAAGGCAGCTCGCCTTCCCTGATGTGTTGACGGCCATCAACGAAGAGTACAAAACGACACCGCTCGGTCGCCAATCGACCGATGAAGGCATCTATCAACTAGCAATCGACAACTTGACGAATGTAAACGATATGGAGCAAGTCATCGTCGGTTCATTTAACGGAGAGCCCGTCTTGTTAGAAGATGTCGGAACGGTCGAAGAGACGGCGAAAAGTGAGACGGATCTCGTTTCATTAGACGGAAAACCAGCAGTTTCCATCACTGTACCGATTGAATCAGGCTTGGATATCCCGACGATGCAAGACCGTGTCAATGAGGTAGTGGAAGACGGTCTTGGAGATTTAGACGGGTTTGAGCTCGTCCCGTATTATGAACAGGCGAAAGCAGTCGATGCAATCTTCTCATCACTGACGCGTGAATTCATTATCGCGATCATCGCCGTCATTGCTGTGACAACGATTGGTCTCACGTTCTCTGGTTCAATCATCGTCAGTTTGGCAATCCCATTGTCATTCTTGATTGCCTTAATCCCGTTACAGTTCACCGGGGTCGACTTGAACCAAATCTCGATTATCGGAGCGATCATCGCCCTGGGGATTTTGGTCGATGACGCGATTGTCGTCAACGACAATATCTTACGACGGTACCGTAGCGGTGATTCTGCGATGCTCGGAGCAGTTCGTGGAACGAAGGAAGTATGGGGCTCGATTGTCACGTCGACACTCGCGGTCGTCTTCGCCTTCCTTCCGCTCACTTTGCTCTCTGGAGCGAACGGAAACTTCATCCGTGCCTTACCGACGGTGCTCGCGCTCTCAGTTTTGGCATCGATGGTCATCAGTTTGACGCTCGTGCCGATCGCACAGTATCGCTTGAACCGAAAAGAAGTGAAAGTATCGAAGCGTGAACCAGGTTGGCTCGGTGGACCGCTCAATCGTCTCAGCAACTTCTATGCCGACCGTCTCTTGCCAAGCGTCGCGAAACGTCCATGGACGTTCGGGATTGTCGGTTTCGTCATCACGACAGCGCTATATGGTTTGATTCTTCTCACGCCGTTTGAGTTCTTCCCGGCGGCGAACCGTCCGGAAGTCGTGACGAGTGTGACGTTACCTGTACAGACGGATTTAGAAGAGACGGAAGCACGACTTGAAGAAATCGAAGCAAGATTCCAAGAAGAAGAAGGGGTCGTTGAAACATCGATCTTTGCTGGTGGTGGACTTCCTGGTCTATTCACGGGTGGACTCGATCAATCTGGTGAAAACACAGGGCAAGTCGTCGTTCGTGTCGACAATGAAGAAATCGATGCCATCGAGTTGATCGATAAATACACGAACGTGTTGCGTGAAGATTATCCAGACGCCGAAATCTTCTTAGATACGCAACAACAAGGACCGCCGGCATCGGCTCCTGTCGAGTTCACGATGCGTAGCGAAACGATTGATCAGCTCGTCGCTGCACGTGACCAAGTGAAAGCAGACTTGGAAGAAATCGATGGCGCAATCGTCCTCGATAACATTAAAGAACCGTTCCAAACCCTCACATACGAATTGAATCGTGAGGAGATGGCACAAGCGGGCGTGACGGCGAAAGCCATTAGTGATCAAATTCGACTCGTCACAGACGGTATTCCAATCGGCACGTTCGATGATGGGGTAGAACAGCGTGACGTGAAAATTGTCATCGATGCGGAAGCGAATCGCGAAGCACTTGCCCTTGATGACATTTTAGTTCCTGTCGAAACGGAAGCAGGCCCACCTGTTGCACCACTCAGCACGTTTGTGACGGAGACGACAACGGAACAAATCCAACAAATCCCTCGTGAAAACGGGGAGCGTTCGGTCACACTCCAAATTTATGCAAGTGAGGGCATGGACGAAGATGCGTTCAAGCAAGATGTTGAGCAAGTGTTGGAAGATGCGAAGTCTGGGTTAGAGGATGAAGGAATTACGTTCGACCAGACTGGCGCGAGCGACACACAAAACGAGTTCTTCTTAGAGCTTGCGACATTGTTCGTCGTCGTCTTGTTCTTGATTTACTTGATTATCGCATTCCAATTCAACTCATTGTCGCTACCACTTCTCGTGTTATTCACGATTTACCTTGCGATTGCTGGAGCGGTCGTCGGATTGTTCGTGACACAGACGCCGTTCAGTTTCATGGCATCAATGGGGATGGTATCGCTTGCGGGAATCGTCGTTCGGAACGCAGTCGTTCTGTTCGAGTTTATCGAACAACGTATTCGTGAAGGATTACCGGTCACAACCGCTGTATATGAGGCCGGACGGGCTCGGATTCGTCCGATTCTCTTGACAGCGCTCACGGCAGTCGTTGCCCTTTTACCAGTCGCACTTGGAGAAGATCCGCTCTTCAAACCGCTTGCGATCGGAATCGTGTCGGGTATTCTATTCTCGACTGTGTTGACTCTCGTGCTTGTGCCGGCGTATTACCTGATTTTGGCGAAACGTCGTCATAAGGACAAACCATTTACAGAATGAATCTTGAGAAGGTGTGACGCCTAAATGGTGTCACACCTTTTTTTGGACCATTTGTCACATGTTTTGGGTGATGTTGTATGGGTATAATTAGAAGAGAGGTTTTGAACAGTATGGGAGGGAATTGAAGATGAACGATTCATATACTTGGCTCAATCGTAGGAAAGTACGACCTGCGTATAGTGTGACAGGAAGCCGCTCTTGGTCCAGTGAGCGTGTCGTTCGACCAGATCGTGCGCGTGGGAAGATGGTACGCGACGTGAAACGTGTACGTCGTCCGTACGTAGACGAGTACGGCAATCGTCGCTGGACGACGGGGCGTGTGGTCGTCACAGATGCGTCACGTAAGGCTCGGGCGCATGGACACGGTGATACAGCCGTACAATTAGAGTTCTCGACACCAACGCCTTATGAGCGTGTGAAAGAGATGATTCCAACGAAGCGTGTGCTCGTCCCAGTCGTCGCTGGACTTGCTGTCGTCGGTGGGATTGCCGGTGTGGCGTATGCACTTCGTAAAAAGAAACGAAATAAGAAGAACTAAAAAAAATCGCCGAATCATCGGCGATTTTTTTATTTGAAGCGTTCAGCGAGGATGCGCTCGAGTTCACGTTGCCCGAGTTCACGCATTTCTGCCTCATTTTCTTCGTCGTATGCATCGTCCGTGAAGCGTCCGACAAATTCGACTTTGCCATTTCCAAGTTCACGGAACACTAAGTTTTTGCGATCGTTGTAAAAGACGACACGATACTCACGGCCATTTTCATGGTCGTAGTTGAAGACGCCTTTGATGTGATCCATGTTCTTCTCTTCCGGCTGATCCTCATCATCGTCCTCATCTTCTTCTGCTTCAGCTGCTTGGTTAGCTTCATCAAGCGCGTCGGCGAGGACTACCGTTTCTTCTTTTTCTTCCGTCCCCTCTTCCTCAGATGAGACGACTTCTTTTTTTTCTTCTTCTGTCATGTGAAACGACCTCCTTTACTTACTTTCCTATCATACCCACTTTTTATAGTTGTGACTACTCAAAATGATGCGAGCAAACGCGGACAACATTCGAGGACGACATGATCAGTCGCTGGAAGAGTTGGCGTTTGATTGATTCCGGCGCATCGACCGTCTTGAGCGCTTGCTCCATGCATCCGAGCCAATGCCCGGCATGTGTCTCAGAAATCGGATGCTCATGATGAATCATCGCTAAATTCCCGCCACCGCGACGTTCCGAATATAACTTTGGACCACCTAGCAACTGGGTTAGAAATTCAAATTGATGTTGTTTCACCCGATCTTTGTCTGCCGGAAATAGCGGTAGTAAAATCGGGTCGGCATAGACGAGGTCATAAAACGCGTCAACAAGTTGTTGAACGCCGCTTTCGCCTCCAAATTGTTCATAGGCACTCACATTCATTCCCCCTCATACGTTCAGTCTAATCGATTTTGAACAAAAATGGGAACGATGCAGGCTATAACTTTTTTTGGTGGGGTGAAGAGGAGGTTTCCCTCTACAAATGAAGGGAGATGGTTCATAATGAATAAAAAAGGGAAGGAGTGTTCGCTAAAATGACAGTAACCTTTCACGTTGGTCGATCGGGAACGGGGAAAAGTGAACGGATGATTGAACAAGTCATTCAGGATTTGAAACAGAACCCGAGCGGACCAACGATTTATATGATCGTGCCGGACCAAATGTCGTTTGAGATGGAGAAGAAGATGGCGACAGTGGACGGTCTGCGCGGCTCGACAAGGATCCAAGTGCTGTCGATGCGCCGTCTCGCATTCTTAATGATGCGAGATGCGGGAGTGGCAACGGACCAATTCTTAGATCAGACGGGGACGCATCTGTTATTACGGAGAGTCGTCGAGATGAGCGAGGAGCGGCTGACCTTGTTCCGTCGAACGATGAACCAGTTCGGATTTTATGAAGAATTGAACCAATTGATTTCCATGTTGAAGCGAGGACTTGTTGAACCGGAGCATCTATTACGCTTAAGTGAACAAGCGCAACATCGTGCCTTAAAGTTACAGGATCTCTCCATCATCTATGAAGGGTTTTTGAAGATGACGGAAGGTAAGTCGCTACACGCGGAGGATTATTTCAACGTCCTGTTGCAACTGTTACCGGAGACGGATTTGACGGGAGTCCATGTATATGTGGACGGATTTAATGAGTTTTCAGAGCAGGAACTAGCCGTCCTCGTCGGTCTTGCAGAAAAGGTCGACGTCGATGTGTTGTTGACGCTTGATCCCTCATCCATGTATCGTCCGGATCCATTGTTTGGACCGACACAGCGTACGCTCATGCGCTTCAAGGAACTCTTGTCGGAACGACAACTTCTATCGGTCGACAAAACGTATGACAACGTATATCGCTACACACATCCAAGTCTTCGTTATTTAGAGGCGACCTTTGACCAGATGACGGCGGAGCCATACACCGGGACGGAGAATCGTGTCGACTTGCACGCTGCCGTCGACCGGACTGTCGAGGTGGAGGCGGCTATTCGCGAGGTCATCCGACTCACGCGTGAAGAAGGATATCGTTACCGAGACATTGCGCTCATCTCGCGTTCACTCGATGAATATGGCGACCTGGCATCACAAGCGTTACAAAAGATGGGGTTGCCCTACTTCTTAGATGAACGGCAGCCGATGCTTGACCATCCGCTCGTTGAATTGTTGAAAGCCACCATCGACATCGCATTGCGTAGCTATCGGGAGGAAGCTGTTTTTCGGGCATTGAAGACGGAGCTCGTCGTCCTCGACCCAACGCACCGACGCACGTCTGTCGACCGCCTCGAAGCGTTCGTCATTGAACGTGGCATCAAACACTACCATTGGCACGATGCATGGCAGTTACGTCGTCGTACAGGAGAAGAAGCGCGACTGACGAGTGAAGAGCTAGATGTTGAAGTGGAGTTGAATCGCTACCGGGAACGCGTCATCGAAACGTTTGATCCCTTGCTGTCGGATTTGAAACAGGCGAAGACGATGCAAGCCTACACGCATGCCATGTATGCCTTCTTAGAACGAATCGGTGTATCGGACTGTCTGACTCATTGGCGTGACGAAGCGATTGAAGAAGCGCAGTTGCTCGAAGCTCGTGAACATACTCAAGTGTGGGACGCAGTCTTACATTTACTCGAACAGTTAGAAGCGGCAGCTCCAGAAGAGACGTTGTCAACGGAACTGTTTCTCCAGATGATGGACACGGGTCTAGATAGTCTTCGTTATGCGCTCATTCCACCTTCACTCGATCAATTGACGGTGACGGACTATGTCCGTGGTCGATTAATTGATAAGAAAGTGGTGTTCTTGCTAGGGGCGAATGAAGATCAAATTCCTCTCGTCACGACGCAGTCCAAGCTATTGACCGATCACGACTTGGACTTCATGCATGAGAACGGTCTGCGTGCTGGGAAAGCGACCGAGCACTTGTTTGATGATGAAACATATTACTTATATAAAGCAGTGACGGCACCGAGTGAGCGTCTCTACATTAGTTATGCCCTCGTCGATAGAACAGGTAAGGCGATTCAACCGGCGCGCTTCATTGCGGATTTAAAGGCCCGTCTCCATAAAAACGTCATCAAGACCCATTTCGCTGAAGCCGGGGAACACCGACCGCATGACCAATTCGCCTTTTTGACGAATGTGAACCAGACAGCAGCGGTCACGGCTCTCGAACTTCAGCGCTTAAGTCGTCATTATCCGATTCAAGATATGTGGTTCGCCGTCTATAACGAACTGTTGAAACATCCGGACGGTCGCGAGCGATTGCAATTGTTGACGAGCGCCTTGTTTTATCAAAATATCCCGAAATCATTAGACGACGATGTTGCCAAATCGCTTTACACGCCATCGATTCGGGCGAGTGTCTCGCGACTCGAGACGTTCCAAGCGTGTCCGTTCAAGCATTTTGCAAGTTATGGATTGCGTTTAAAAGAACGTCGGCTGTATCGACTCGAAGCACCGGATATCGGAAACCTCTATCACCGAACGATTGAACATATGTCACAGACAGTGAAGATGGACGGAAAAGAATGGCGGGACGTGGCGCCAGATGAATGTGTGAACTTAGCGGAACAGGCGGTAGAACTTGTGACGCCTGAAATCCAACATGCGATTCTGATGAGTTCAAACCGATACGCCTATTTGAAGAAAAAATTGACGGATGTCGTCAGCAAGACGGCAGAGGTATTGATTGAACAGTCGAAACGGGACGGTTTCGACCCGAAAGCGTTTGAACTTGCATTCGGGAGCGGTCAGTTTCCACCTGTCTCATTCACGTTGTCGAATGGGGCGACGTGCGAGCTCATTGGTCGAATCGATCGTGTCGACACGGCAATGGTTCATGACCAGCTGTACGTTCGCATCGTTGATTACAAGTCGAGCAAGCGCGAAGTCGATTTTGCGGAAATTTATTACGGTCTCGCGATGCAAATGCTCATTTATTTGAAAGTGTTGATTGAGCAGGCAGAGGTATGGACGAAAGAGAACGTGGCGCCGGCTGCGGCACTGTATTTCCACGTTCATCGCCCACTCGTACCACCGGCAGGTTCTGATGAAGAGACGCGACAAAAAGTGTTGGAGTCTTATCAGATGCAAGGGCTATTGGTCGACGACCCAGAAATTTTGGAGATGATGGACCGTTCCGCAAAAGAATCTTCGAAAAAATCGATTGTCATCCCGGTCAAATATAAAAAAGATGGGACGCCTGATGCGAATACGTTGAAGAAAATCGTCACACCGCCTCAACTCGAACAGTTGATGGACCATGCGTTTGATGTCGTCAAATCGAGTGCCGAGGAAATGTATGACGGAAAAATAGACGTAGAGCCGTACGAATATAAAGAACGGCGACCGTGTCAGACATGTCCGTATCAGAGTGTCTGCCATTTTGACGAGGCGCTCTCGAATGAACCTCGCAAATTGAAAAAGTTAGAGAAAGAAGATGTATTTCAGGAGTTAGGAGGGGATGACCGTGAAATGGACGAATGACCAGTTCGCCGCAATTGAAGCGAGGGGAAGTCACGTCCTCGTCTCGGCTGCGGCCGGATCGGGGAAGACAGCAGTTCTCGTCGAGCGGTTGTCTAGCCGATTGCTCGATGAAGCAGATGAATTGACGGCAGATCGTATGCTCGTCGTGACATTTACAAACGCGGCAGCGGCAGAAATGAAGCGACGCATCGCAAAGGCGCTGGAAGAGGCGTTGCGTGACGACCCGACGAATGAGTATGTCCGGAAACAGCGACAAATGTTGAACCGGGCACTCATTACAACCATCCACTCGTTCTGTTTAGAAGTGATTCGCGAAAATTACTATTTATTGGACTTAGATCCGGCATTCAAGATTGCGGAAGAGCGAGATCTCGTGTTGTTACAAGATGATGTGTTAGAAGAAGTGCTTGAAGAAGAGTACGGGAAGCAGGATACAGATTTCTTCGCCCTTGTCGATGCTTACACATCAGATCGCGGGGACAGTGAAATCGAAGACCTCATTCTCGGTCTATATCATTATGCCCGTACACTCCCGGACCCCGACGCCTATTTAGATAACCTCATTTCGATGTATACGTTCGGAGATGACCCGGATCGGGAAGCCATCCTCATCGAATTTGGCCACATGTTGTGGCAAGACATCGAAAAAGCGGTGCGTGATCTTCGGAAGCTTGAGGCGGAGCTTCGGGTTGCAGGATATGAACCCCAGTCGGAAAACATCCGTCAGGCAATTTTCCCGTTAGAACAGTTAGAAGGGGAAGCCGTCGTCTGGAGCGAACTCGAGACGGCTGCACGTGCGATGAAGTTTGGCACGATGAAATCCGTTCCTAAAAAAGAGGAACACCAGATTTATCATGAGGTGCTCAAACCGGCGTATGATCAAGCGAAGAAAAAATTGACGGCGGCTGTTGAGCAGGCACGTGTCAGCGGGGCGGATTTATTGGAAAGCGTCTCGATGCAACAACCTCTCGTCAAGACGCTCGTCCAAACGGTTCGTGCGTTCGGAAAAGCATATGAACAAGCGAAGCGCGACCGAGCCTTCGTCGACTTCAGCGACTTGGAACATTATGCTCTCGCCATCTTACGGCAGGAAGATGGACCGTCTGATGTCGCGGCTCTGTACAAAGAACGCTTTGTCGAGGTACTGGTCGATGAGTATCAAGATACGAACGAAATTCAAGAAACCATCATCAATCTTGTCGCAAATGAACGGGAAGAAATCGGGAACTTGTTTATGGTTGGAGACATCAAGCAATCCATTTATCGGTTCCGTCATGCGGAGCCAGGTCTCTTCATCGATAAGGCGACACGCTTCAAACAGGCGGACACGGGAAAACGAATCGATCTCTCCCAAAACTTCCGTAGTCGGGCAGAGGTGCTTCATGGGATCAATGACTTGTTCGTTCAGCTCATGGACGAAGAGGTCGGAGAAATCGCTTATGATGAGGCCGCTCAACTCGTTCCGGGTCGTGAATATGAACCGATCCCAGCGAATCCCGAATTGATGATTGTCGACGGAGCGAGTCGTGAATTATCGAAACAGGAAGTCGAAGGACGAGCCATCGCGACCCGAATTTTAGAGCTAGTGTCTGGAGATGAACCGTTCAAAGTGACGGATGAAGCGACGGGACAACTCAGGAACTGTGAGTATCGGGACATCGTGATTCTCGTCCGTTCAAAAAAAGGACGAGTCGAGCAGTTGATGGACATTTTGACTCAGTACAATATTCCAGCTTATACGGATTCCGATGGCGGCTATTTTCAAGCGACAGAGATTCGCATGATTCTTGCTCTCTTGAAAGTAATTGATAACCCGCTTCAGGATATTCCGCTCGCCGGAGCGCTCCGTTCCCCGATGTTTCGATTCGATGATGGTGAGCTAGCACGAATCCGACTCGAGTCCGAAGATTCGTTCTATGAGGCGCTGAAGGCGAAAGCGGATGATGATGACGAGCTCGGTGTGAAGTGTGGAGACTTTCTCGATCGTCTTTCCCGCTGGCGTACCTATGCGCGCAATCATAGCTTATCCGAATTGATTCAACAGTTGTTCAACGACACTGGATTTTATGACTTTTCCGGTGGATTGCCTGGTGGAAAAGGGCGCCAAGAAAATTTGAAGGCGCTCTATGACCGCGCGCTCTCTTATGAACGAAGCGGCTATCGTGGACTGTATCGCTTTTTACGTGTCATGGACCGTTTACAAGATACGGGGGAAGATCTATCCGAGGCGCGGTCTCTCGGCGACGAAGAAAACGTCGTTCGTATCATGACTGTGCATAAGTCAAAAGGTCTCGAGTTCCCGGTAACGATTGTCGCCCAGCTCGGAAAACAGTTCAATACACTCGATCAGAAACAGCGAGTCATTTTCCATAAGCAGTATGGAATTTCACTTGATGCAATCGATGTCGTGACACGTACAAAGGCGGAGACGTTCGTGAAAGCGATGATTCGACGAGATTTAGACGCGACGATGAAAGCAGAAGAGATGCGTGTCCTCTATGTCGCGTTGACACGGGCAAAAGAGAAATTGATTCTCGTCGGAACGGTCGGGGATTCGCTCAAACAGCTCCAACAGTGGCTACAAGTCGAACAATCTGGAGAATTGTTAGCGAGTGAGGCGAGACGTGAAGCGAAAACGTACTTGGATTGGATTGCGCCAGCACTCTTACGTCTACCAAGTGCCTCGCCATTTATCGAATCGTTCGGATTCACTACAGCCGCTACATTCTATGAGTCGTCTTCTTGGACGTACCGTATGATTGGTGAAGCTGATTTGGCGGAGGTTGCGACACTACAAGAGATGATGGCGCAGCTACATCATGTTCAACAGTTTGAAGCGATTGATTTCCCTATTCAAAATGAGGAAGCGACGATTCATGCCATTCACCAAGCATTGACATATGCATATCCGGCTCAAGATGCCGTACGCACGGCGGCGAAACAAACGGTGACGGAATTGAAACGAGCGATGCAACTGGAACAAGCCGCCTTTGAAGACCCGGTTCGACCAATCGATACACCTTATCGGGAGCCGAAATGGCGTCAAGTGAAACAGAGCGGTGCCGAACGCGGGACTACGTTACATCTGATTTTCCAAATGGCTGATCCGAATCAACCGATTGTCGATCAAATCGATCAATGGGAGAGACAAGGGATGCTTAGCCCGGTCGAGGCTGAAACGGCACGTCTCGCCATTCCTGACGTAGAGGCGTTTTTCCGTACCGACGTCGGACAGGCGCTCGCCGATGCGCTCAAACAGGGTACCGCTTGGCGAGAACTGCCATTCACCTATACCGTACCGGCTGAACGGGTCAACCCAGATGGGCAGTTTACCGATGAAGACGTACTGATTCAAGGGATTATCGACTGTCTGTACTTCGATGGGACATCTTATATCCTGTTGGACTATAAATCAGACGCCGTCGTTCATTTATCCGGATCCCGTGAAGACGCACATCAACGGCTTCGGGATCGTTACGCGATTCAATTGCAACTGTACCGAGAAGCGATTGAGACGATTTGGGATATTCGTGTCGAGCAGACGCTTATTTACTCACTCGACTTACAAGAAATCGTCACAGTGGCCACCTCATAAAGAGCAAGCCAAGAGCGATGTCAGTTATATGACATCGCTCTTTTTGTTATGTGCATTTTCACATTCTAAATCGTTGACAAGTAAGAGGCGGAGGAGTAATTTATTTTATATAAGTAATTGTTCCATATAGAACAATCCGAGTCGGAACGATAAAAGGAGTGAAGTAGCATGACCGAGATGAGTGCAACAAGAGCGCGGGAAATGATGCAATCGTTTTGGCGCGTACAGCGCGTCTTGATTCGCCTCATGCATCAGACGGCCCAACAAAACGACCTTACCTTGCCACAACTTCATGGACTGATGATGTTGAATGAACAGGGTGCGATCACACAAAAAGAATTAGTGCGGCGCACAAGAATGCCGAAGAGTACGTTGAGTCAATCATTGGATGGTCTAGTGGAGAGAGGGTTGATTCGACGAGACATCAATCCGGATAATCGCCGCGAAGTGGTATTGACGATTGATCAATCTGGCAAACAATTGATTGATGAGATTGAACAACAAGAGGAAGGGACCGAACAACAGTTGAATCAAATCTTGTCTCGCTTAGATGAGGAGACGTATCGTCATATGATTGAAGCCCATCAACAGATTGCAGATGGATTAAATGAAGGATTCACAGATTGTGAAGGGGGATGTCGTCATGATTAAGTTGTTAAAACGTTTGATTACTTATAAATGGGCCGTCCTCATGGTCTTGTTATTTGTGTTCGCACAGTCACTAGCAGATTTATTCTTACCGACATTAATGGCGGATATTATCGATAACGGGGTCGTGACAGGAGATACCGGCTATATTTGGCAAATGGGTGGAATCATGCTCGGTGTGACCGGACTTGGGGCACTCGCGGCAGTCGTGGCAAGTTTTTATTCATCGAAAGCGGCGATGGGATTCGGTCGTGATTTACGAAGACGCGTCTTTAACCATGTCGAGCGTTTCTCGCTCGAAGAGTTCGACCGTGTCGGAACAGCCTCGCTCATCACGCGGACGACGAATGACATCACGCAAGTCCAACAAGTCATTATCATGATGCTTCGGATGGTCGTCAGTGCACCGATCATGTTTGTCGGTGGTTTGATCATGGCGACGTCGAAAGATGCCACGTTGTCACTCGTCATCGTTGCCGCCATGCCTTTTCTCGTCATCTCGATCTTCCTTATTTTTTGGAAAGCGATGCCGCTCTTTAAGAAAGTACAGAAGCGATTGGATCGTTTGAATCTTGTCCTCCGAGAAAACTTGACAGGCATTCGAGTCATTCGGGCCTTCAATCGTGAAAAAGAAGAACAAGTCCGTTTGACAGAGGCGAATGAGCGATTGACGGATGTCTCAATCAAAGTCAACCAAATCATGGCGTTTCTCATGCCGGTCATGATGCTCGTCATGAACTTGACCGTTGTCGGCGTCATTTGGTTCGGTGGCATCCGAATCGATAACGGGGCGATGCAAATCGGGGATTTGATGGCGTTCATTCAATATGTCATGCAAATCATGTTCGCGCTCGTCATGGCTTCTGTCATGTTCATCATGATTCCGCGGGCGTCGGTATCGGCGAACCGAATCAATGAAGTGCTCGAGATGACACCTTCACTAGTTGATGAAGGCACAAAAGCGGCGGATGCTGAGCACGGGACACTCGTGTTTGATGATGTCACGTTCTTTTACCCCGGTGCCGAGGAACCGGCATTATCACATGTCAGTTTTTCAGCGAACCCGGGTGAAGTCACAGCTGTGATTGGTGGAACCGGATCTGGGAAATCGACACTCGTTAATCTGATTCCACGATTTTATGATGTGACATCTGGAGAAATTCGTGTGAACGGGGTCGATGTTCAAGCCGTATCGCAAGAAGAGCTCCGTTCAAAAATCGGATACGTGCCGCAAAAGGCGTTGCTGTTCACGGGAACGATTGCAGAGAACATTCGATACGGGAAAGCCGATGCGTCGACCGAAGAAGTCATACATGCCGCATCGATCGCACAGGCGAGCGACTTTATCGAGAAGATGCCAGATCGATATGAATCTGTGATTGAGCAAGGTGGGTCGAACGTGTCGGGTGGACAAAAGCAACGCCTCTCCATCGCCCGGGCGCTCGTTCGAAAACCAGATTTGTATGTATTCGACGACAGCTTTTCGGCACTCGATTTCAAGACGGATGCCGCGTTACGCAAGGCGTTAAAAGAAGAAACGAAAGATGCGACCGTATTGATTGTCGCACAACGGGTGAGTACGATCATGGATGCTGATCGCATCATCGTACTCGAAGAAGGAAGTGTGGCCGGAATCGGTACACATGAAGAATTGTTTGCGACGAATGCGGTATATCAAGAAATCGTGAAGTCGCAGCTGTCTGAGGAGGAAATCGCATGAGTGAGAAACAAACAACGACGCGACAAACTCATGGCGGGCATGGTGGCCCAGGAGGTCCTGGCGGTGGGAATATGATGATGATGGGTGAGAAGCCGAAGGCGTTCAAAGTCACATTCCGTCGTCTGCTCGCCTATTTGAAACCACGACGAAATACGTTGATTGCGGTTTTCGTCGCAGCCATTCTAAGTACGGTATTCATGATTGCTGGTCCAAAGATCATGGGGATTGCCATCACGGAACTCTTTGAAGGTGCCTATGCGAAATTTACAGGTGTGCCGGGCGCGGAGATCGATTTCACGAGAATCGGACAAATCTTGTCCTTGCTCGCAGGACTTTACGTCATCAGTAGCCTATTCAATTACGTTCAACAGTATTTGATGTCTGGCGTTGCCCAGAAGACCGTTTATGATTTGCGAGAAGACGTCAACAAAAAATTAGAACGACTACCGCTTAAGTATTATGATGGACGTTCAAATGGGGAGACGTTAAGCCGAGTGACGAACGATATTGACTTGATTGGGAGCACGCTTCAACAAAGTGTGACGTCATTCATTACATCAATCGTCACGATTATCGGGATCTTGATTATGATGCTGTCCATCAGTCCCCTTTTGACGATCATCTCCCTTGTGTCATTACCACTGACAATCTTTGCAATTCGTCCGATTTTAAAACGTTCGCAACAATACTTTTCCGATCAACAGCGTCATCTAGGACGATTGAATGGTCATGTGGAGGAAATGTATACCGGACACGCGGTCGTTAAAGCGTTCGGGCGTGAAGATACAGCTGTCCGTGAGTTTGATGAGGTGAATGAAGAACTCTACAATGCCGGGCGTAAGGCGCAATTTATCTCAGGGATTATCATGCCAATGACGATGTTCATCGGAAACATCAGCTATGTGTTAATCAGTGTTGTCGGTGGGATTTTAGTCACACAACGAAGCATCTCGATCGGGGATATTCAAGCGTTTATCACGTATACGCGGCAGTTCACCCAACCGATTACGCAAACAGCGAACATCGCAAACATCGTCCAGTCGACGGTCGCTGCAGCAGAACGGGTATTTGAGTTGTTAGACGAAGAGGAAGAAGTGAAAGAAGTGACGACGTATCGCCTAGAGCGGGCGGAAGGAAATGTCGCATTCCGTCACGTCGACTTTGGATACGGGGACAATCTCCTCATTCAAGACATGAACCTCGACGTGAAGACGGGACAAACGGTGGCGATCGTCGGTCCGACCGGTGCCGGAAAAACGACATTGATCAATCTCCTCATGCGTTTCTATGAATTGAACGGTGGAGAGATTCTGATTGACGGTAAAGATTCTAGACACATGTCGAGAGAAGATTTACGTCATACGTTCGGGATGGTCTTACAGGATACGTGGCTCTTTAATGGAACAATCCGTGACAACATCGCTTACGGAAAAGTGGGTGCGACGGAAGCGGAAATCGTCAACGCAGCGAAGACAGCGCATGCGGATTCATTCATTCGGACGTTGCCGGACGGATATGACACAGTCTTGAACGAAGAAGCGAATAACATCTCACAAGGACAGAAGCAATTGCTGACGATTGCGCGAGCGGTACTCGCGAATCCGCCGATAATGATTTTGGATGAGGCAACATCAAGTGTAGATACGCGTACCGAGATTTTGATTCAACAGGCGATGAAGCGGTTGATGAAAGGACGAACGAGTTTCGTCATCGCCCACCGGTTATCGACGATTAAAGATGCAGACTTGATCTTGGTGATGGACCAAGGCCGTGTCATCGAACAAGGGACACATGAGTCGCTGCTTGAAGCCGGTGGTTTTTATGAAGATTTGTACAACAGTCAGTTTGCTGAAAAAGAAGTTGTATAAGAAGAATATAGGTTTTACGGCCAGGCGATTAGGCAAAAGACGTACGAAGATGAGTTTCGTACGTCTTTTTATTTTGTGTAACAATTACAAATCCGTTAAAATAAAAAAATGGGATAAAAAATGGAGGAACGATTATGGTAAAAATCTTACTTGCGGAAGACGAAGAAGTACTACGCATGCTCGTTATGGATACATTAGAAGACGAAGGATATGACATCGATGAGGCACAAGATGGAGTAGAGGCCTATCGATTGATTGAAGAGAACGAATATGATTTGGTGATTGTGGACCATATGATGCCCGGGATGACAGGGCTTGAGGTCATTGAAAAAGTAAGGAAGTTACCAGGGCGACAAGATACGAAAGTGATGATGTTGACAGCGAAAAGCCAACAATCTGACCGTGATTGCGCGAATGAGATTGGTGTCGACTACTTCATTTCAAAACCGTTCAGCCCACTTGAACTTGTCAAAATCATAGGAGGCATCGTGAAGTGAAAAGGTGGTTTAAACAAAAACTCGGGCGCGACATCATGGTCGTCCTCTATTCGTTCCTCGCCATCGCGTTGGTCGGATCGGTTCTGACCTATGTGTATATCGAGAATCGACTCGAAGCGAATGAGGCTCGTTTACGTCAAGTTGATGAACGCGTCAATCGTTTGACGACGCTCTGGGATGATTGGCAGGCCGATCAGTATGATACACGTGGATATCTCTTGTTTGGAGATACATCATCTCTTGAACGCGCAAGTGCGAACGAAGCGAAGTTCCAACAAGAAATCAATTGGTTTAAAACGCAAGTCACTACTCGTCAAGGTGAGTTGTTCGCAGAAGATTTGCAGCAGTTCCATGACTTTTACTACGACGTCATCATTCCGGTGACGTATGAGTATGCGCAGGCACAGCTTGATGGTGATGTAACGGAAACGTTTATCGATGCTGAAACAATCGCCGAGTTACCGACGGCGCAACGATTGATTGATCAAGGTGTCGTCCAATTTAATCCGGAGCGTGGCATCGATATTTTAGGGCCGATTGATGAAGTCGAATCCTCGTTAGAAAACTATCGTAAATTGATGGCTTCTGAAAAAGAGGCGGTCTACGCGGAATGGCGCCAAAACAATAACATGCTTCAATTCTTGTGGATTATGAGCATTGCCTCATTCGCTGCATTGATTTTGTTATTCGTCCAACCGTTCCTTCGTCGTCAAACACGCTTGATTTCAAAACTCTCAATCGCATCGAACCGTTTGTTGAAAGGTGAGATCGTCGACTTGAGTGATCAAATGAAACGAGAAGATGAGATTGGTACGATGTCTCGCTCGTTCCATAAGATGGCCGAGACACTTCGTGACAACGAACGTCATTTGATTGAAAAGAACCATGAACTTCAGGCGCAACAAGAAGAATTGATTGCCCAACAAGAAGAGCTTCAGGCACAGCAACAAGAGCTTGAAGAGATTCTCGAGCAGACTCAACAGAACGAACAACATCTCGCTTACCGAAACGAATTGACGGAGACGTTAGCGTCACGTGATTCGCTTACGGCGTATCCAGAGATTATCGAGAAACTCGTTACGATTACGGACTCGGAAGTCGGTGCACTCGTCTTCGTCGATGAATCGGGCACGTACCGCGTGACGAGCCATGGTTTGAATGACACGTTGTCCCGTCAATTGCTCGATAGTGAGAATTCTGTGTTAACGCGGGCGATGACGTTGAAGACGACGGTACACTCAGCGAAACAAGTTGCGAGCGACCATCCGCTTCCTTACCCGTACTATATGTTCGAAACGGCGGTACCGGTCCATGACCCGACGGACGATTCGATTATCGCGTTCATCTATTTGGTCCGCTATAAAGACCGTTTCACACAGACACAGATGGGTGACATCATGTCGTTCGCTCGTCAGCTTTCACTCTCGCTCTTACGGATGCGTCTATTCGAAGAGATGAAACGCGAGAAAGGGAAGACAGAACGCATCCTCGACTCGATTCGAGAGGCGGTCGTCTATATCGAACATGCGACAGATGATGTATTCGTCAACCGTCCACTTTATGAAATGTTCCCGGAACTGAGTGACGTCAGCACACAGGACCTTGAAGAAGAAACATGGGAAGAGTGGCGTAATCGCCTTGTCGAAACGGTGGACCAAGCAGAAGACTTTACGAAGTATACAAATCGATTGTTCACGGAAGACTTCCCACATGACAGTGTGAGCTTCTCAATCCGTAAAGGTGAAATGAACTTGCAGATGTATGCTGAACGGATTATTGTCGGCGGTCTATCGAAAGGGACGCTTCTCGTCTTCCGGGATATCACAAGTGAGACAGAGGCTGAACGATTGAAGAGTGAATTCATCTCAACGATTTCTCATGAATTGCGGACACCGCTTTCGTCCATCTACGGATTCACAGAATTGATGGTGAAAAAGCAGTTACCGAATGAGAAACAAGCAAAATATTTAGAGACAATTCATGCGGAGACGGAACGTCTGACGCATCTCGTCAATGATTTCCTTGATGTGCAGCGGATGGAATCCGGTAGTCAAATGTACGACCGGGAACAACTCGATATCGAACCGGTCGTCCGAGACATGTTGACGTTCTATGAAGCGTCATCTTTGAAGCACGAATTCGAATTGATTGCGGATGATGCACGTCCTTACGAATTGTTCGTCGACTGCCAGAAGTTCAAGCAGTTGATGAGTAATCTCTTGTCGAACGCAGTGAAGTATTCTCCACGTGGTGGAAAAATCACGGTAGAGCTTGCTCATCATGAGCAAATCGTGTCCATCAAAGTGAAGGACGAAGGAATTGGAATTCCGAGCGACGCGCTCGACCGATTATTTGATAAGTTCTATCGCGTCGATAACTCCGACAGCCGTGAGATCGGCGGAACGGGTCTTGGTTTACCAATCTGTCAAGAAATCGTCCGAGGTCATAACGGTCAAATTCATGTGGAATCGATTCAACATGAGGGGTCGACCTTCATCGTTGAAATTCCTAGCTATGAATACGCTGTCCAAGAGGCAGAGATAACACCAGTATAATGAATGGAGTCATCCTCGAAGGATGGCTCTTTTTTTTAGGAAAGCGTTCGCTTGACCAATCAGGAGAGGGTTCGTGTACAATGAAGACTGTACAACAACATAAAGGGGGGCATTAGAATGCCACTGATTGCATTCTTGCACACACACGTCACGAGCTGGATTTTGTTACTTATCTTATTTGCCGTAGCCTATATTGGTTACAAGAACGGCAACAAGAGTGGAAAGATCGCACATATGGCGTTTCGACTCATGTTACTCATCGCATTCGGGACAGGACTTTATCTCTACCTTCAATTGAACGGAGGCGGCACGTTCTATCACGTGAAAATCACAGTCGGGTTACTGGCATTGATTTTCGGTGAGATGACACTTGTCAAAGTGAAAAAGAACAAACCATCGAACGCCTTTTTCGGCGGATTTATCGTATTGGCACTCGTGACAATCTTTATCGGTTACGCATTACCATACGGACAATCTTTCTTCAACAGCTTCATTCAATAATACTTTCCCACTTCGCACACCGAAGTGGGAATTTTTTGTTTGTACACAAATTATTAGGGGAAAATAAAAAAATCAGTAATCATGACGATGAGGTGAAACGATGGATCAACAAATGACGGAATGGACACGCGTATTACATGCACGGAAATGGATGAAACAAACAGAATCATTTTTACCACTATGGCACGGCTATATCGGATATAAGTTTGGTTTATTCGATGCACTTCAAGGTGGCGCAAGTATGGCGGAGATGAATTTACGACTCAAACGCCCGTTGACGCAACTTGCGCTAGAGCGTTGGTTAGAAGTTGGGGTCGCAGTGCGTCATTTGAAGAAGAGAGGATGGCGCTACTATCCGACACGTGGATTAAAATACCAGTTGTCTGGTAACGATGAGCGGAGCATCGGATTCATGCTCCAAGAGATGATGGAACTTCACATCCCTGCGTTGATCGCTTACCCAGAATTCTTAGAGTCTGGGAAACAAAAGACGTTTGATGGGGCCGAACACGGTCAAGTCGTCGCGAAAACATCGACGCTCGTCGAGACGGTCGCATTCCCGATCGTACAGCAACTGTTACGTCAGGCGAACGTCGGGTCGATGCTTGATATCGGTTGTGGGCATGGTGGTTATTTACGTAAATTACAAGCGCTCGAACCGAATTGGGAATTGACGGGGATCGATTTAGAGGAAGAGGTTATCGAAGAAGCGCGGTCTCGTGATGAACGGGGCGATATTCATTTTGAAGTCGCCGATTTCATGAACTGGGAAACAGAAGAACAATTCGATGCGGTCATGATGAACAATATGCTCTATTATTTCTCACCAGAGGAGCGAATCAAACTGCTTGAACGGCTTCGGGATCGTTTAGAAGAGAACGGGGTCGCAGTTCTTGTGACACCACTTGCGGAGACGGCACTCGGCGGACGGTTCGCTTCTGCATTCAACGCCTTCATGACGCTTCACGATAACTTATATCCGCTCCCGACCATTCCACGATTACGCCGACAAATGCAGGAAGTCGGATTTGAACAAATTCGATTCATCCCATTCATCCCAGAAGGGTCTTGGTATATCGTCATCGCCGAGCGAGGAAACAAGAACCTGCTCAATCAACCGATTCAAAATTGAACTTGTCTCCGGTCATTTCTATAATGATAGAGAAGCATAAGAGACTATTCACATAGGGAGTTGTTGAGTGTGTCGAAACAAAGAGTTGCCGTAATAGGGGCAGGACCCGGTGGATTGGCTGCTGCGATGCTACTAGCGCATCGTGGCGTAGACGTCACCGTATTTGAGAAACAACCGTTTGTAGGAGGCAGAACGTCACGTCTACAAGTAGGCGAGTTCACGTTTGACCGAGGACCTACATTTTTAAATATGCCTTACATTTTAGAAGAGATCTTCGAAGAAACGGGACGTGATTTACATGATTACGTCGAGATGAAACGGCTAGAACCGATGTATGATTTGTATTTTGATCGTGGGACGCGCCATCTCTCGATGACGACTGATCGTGACCAGATGCATCAAGCCATCGAAGAACAATTCCCGGGAAATGGGGAAGGATATGAACGGTTCATGAGCGAACAGGCGATCAAGCTCTCCAAGTTGATGCCTGTTCTTCAAACCGCGCATGACAAACTGACCGACTATGTCTCATTACGCGTACTCAAAGCGTTACCGTTCCTTTCAATCGGGAAGTCGCTTTATGACGTCTTATCCGAGTACTTCACGAGCGAAGAGTTGAAGTATGCGTTCACGTTCCAAGCAAAATATTTAGGAATGTCCGCTTGGGAATGTCCAGGCGGTTTCTCGATTTTATCTTATATGGAGCATGCATACGGGGTTCATCATCCGATTGGAGGCGTGAATCAACTTTGTTATGCGATGGCGAAGGTCGTAGAAGAAGAGGGTGGCGTGATTCGCTTAGGTGAACCAGTAGAGCGTCTTCTCATGGATGACAAGAAAGTGACCGGTCTCGTAGCAGGGAGCGTTCATTATGCGTTCGACGAAGTCGTGATCGGTGCTGACTTTGCTCACGCGATGACGTCGTTAGTCCCAGACGGCAAACTGTCGAAGTGGAGTCCGGCTCAACTGAAGAAGAAACGCTACTCGTGCTCGACATTCATGCTTTATCTCGGGCTCGATCACGTCTATGAAGACGTGGCACACCATTCGATTCACTTCGCAGACGATTATGAGTTGAACGTCAAAGAGATGACGCAAGAGTTGAAACTGAGCGAGGATTTCTCATTCTACGTTCAAAACGCCTCGCGCATCGACCCGACGCTCGCACCTGCAGGAAAATCGTCGCTATACGTCCTCGTACCGGTACCGAACAACTTATCTGGTTTGCCATGGGAAGAGTTGCAGCCAACGATGACAGAACGTGTACTCGACGCCCTTGAGACACGGTCACCATACCGAGACATTCGCCAACATATTGAGGTGATGGAGACGTTGACACCTGAGGATTGGGAAACGTTCGGGGTATACGAAGGCGCAACCTTTAACTTGGGCCATAATCTATCGCAAATGATGTATTTCCGTCCGCACAATCAGTTTGAAGAGCTCGACAACGTCTGGCTCGTCGGTGGCGGGACGCATCCAGGAAGCGGGCTTCCGACCATCTTTGAATCAGCGCGCATCACAACGAACTTGTTGCGTGACCGGGCAGGTGTCGGCCGATGAACATCAGCTTTGTCGGGGCCGGGGTCGGCACACTTTACGCCGCCCTCTTATTGACGAAACGAAACCCTTCACTTCACATCACGATTTACGAGAAGGAAGCGCGTGTCGGTGGACGACTAAACTATGTTGAATTTGAAAATGGAGCGAAAGTCGATGAAGGTCCGACGATCGTCTTGTTACCGGGCAAACTGAAGCAACAGTTGATGGAAGCGGGGCTACCGGAAAGTGAGGTCGAATTACTCGAAGTCGATCCACTCTATCGTTTGCGCTATCAAGACGGGACATCGTTCTATAAATATCGGGATATCGAGCGACAGGCAGAAGAGATCGAGCGGACTTTCGGCGAAGGGGACGCATTCCGTCATTATATGTCGCAGAAGAAAGAAGAGTATCGGATTGGGTTCGATACGTTTTTAGACCGCAGTTATGCATCGAAAACAGAGTTGTTCGAACCTAAACTATTGCTTCTCCTCATGCGCTTGAAAGCATATGAAACGGCCCATGCGAACATGAAACGTTTTTTTGAGGACGAACGCTTACGTGTCGCCTACAGTTTACAGACGCTCTATATCGGTGGGAACCCTTATGCGACCCCCTCGTTATATGGACTCATTCCTTATCGTGAACAAGAAGAGGGAGTCTGGTATGTAAAAGGAGGATATTTCTCGCTCGCGGCGAAAATGGAACAAGAGCTGAAACGACGAGGTGTTCATTTCGTAATGAATGCGACCGTCAATCGTGTCCACGTCACGAACGGTGTAGCCACTGGCGTCACGGTCAATGACGAATACGTGCCTTATGACGCGGTCGTCGTGAACGGTGACTTTCCGCTTATGGAACGACTCATTGATGGCGTGACACCGAAGACGTATGAACCGTCCAGTGGTACGCTACTCCTTTATTTCACGGTCAGCGGAGAAATCGATTTACCGGTCCATCAATTCGATTTACCGAATGATTTTGAGGGATCGATGCGAACAATCTTTGAGGATGGTAAACTAAGTGAGTATCCGGCGATGTACACGTTCAATCCATCACGGATTGATCCGACACTTGCGCCGAATGGGACGAGTGTATTATATGTCCTCGTTCCGGTACCTCGTAAATTGGAGCGAGAAGACTTTGAGACGCAAGGAACGATTGACCATCTATTAGGAAGACTCGAGGCACTATTACCCGATTTTCGGGACCGTGTCATCGAGATGAAAGTACGGACACCGATGGATGCCGAGCGATTTGGTCTATTTGAAGGAGGAAGTTTTGGGATTGCACCAAAATTGTCTCAATCAGCCGCTTTCAAGCCACAGGCAAGACCGTTCCCAAAAATCGAACGATTGTATGCGGTTGGTGCATCTGTCCATCCATGTGGAGGCGTGCCGATTGTCATGATTGGTTCACAGTTACTCGTGAAAAAATTGGAAGAAGAAATGGGGGCAATACATCGTGACGACACAAGAAGCGTATCGTCAATGTGAGGAAATCATGAAGAAAGGCTCGTTGACCTTTTATCGGGCCTTCTCTTTGCTCTCAAAACCAGATCGACAAGCGGTCATGGCCGTGTATACGTTTTGTCGGACTCTTGATGATGCGGTCGATGAATCAGACCGTCCAGAAGAGAGTTTGGCGTCGTTTTTGCATGCATTCGATCGCTTTTTAGCAGGATATGACCAGGATGAAGCGCTATGGGTCGCCCTTCGAGATGTATGGCAACGCTATGAGATGGACGTCGATCCATTCTTTGAGCTAGCAGAAGGCATGAAGTGGGATTTACATAAATCACGATATGAGACGCTCGAAGAGACCGAGCAGTATAGCTATTATGCCGCGAGTACGGTCGGTTTGATGCTACTCCCGATTCTTGTCCCGAATCAAGACGCCGAGACGAAACGTCAGCTCCGACAAGGCGCCATCGACCTCGGCATCGCGATGCAACTGACCAATATTTTGCGAGATGTCGGGGAAGATTTGAATAGAGACCGCATCTATTTGCCACGCACGATGATGCGACAGTATGGCGTAAGTGAAGAGGTGTTACAGCAACGTGAAGTGACACCTTCCTTCATCGAGCTATGGGAGGCGTTGGCGAAGCGCGCGGAGTCCTTGTATGAGCGGGCACGTGCGACCCATCACCTCTATCCACTCGCCAGTCGAAAACCGGTTCAAGCAGCAGCTCTTCTATATGAAGGAATTTTAGATGCAGCTCGAGCAAACGGATATGACGTCTTCACAAAACGGGCATACGTATCGACCTTACAAAAAGGAAAGTTGTTAGCAAAATTATAAGTCATCCAATCTACTGTAGATGCTCCTCGCGTCTACAGTTTTTTGCGCAAAAAAAAACCACTTTTGGCGGGGGACCAAAAGTGGCGTAAGCGTTATGTGATCCATTCATCGGGGAAATGAATGAATCGATTTGTGATGAAGCCCTAAAGATGTGCCGGGATTCATGGGGAATGAATCAGTTGGGACATCTTCGTTGAAACAGGATGCTTGATGGACTAAGGGGGAACATCATACGCAAGCTGTCTCAACTACGGGATACGAGTGGGGAAACTCGCTCATCACTTTTTTCTCGGGTGTGACAAGTTCAAAACGCGATGAGGCTCGGGGAAGCCATTCGATCGCTACAGGTGCAACAAACGTTACAGAACTGCTTGAACTCGAATATGATATTATCACGTCTTTCAATTGTCGACAAGTGTCGAAACTCGCGTTCACAAAATGTTCATATTGTCAGAGGTATGTCCTCTAACATCGATCGTGCTGCGAATTGTCCTGAAAGCGTGACCATTGGGCTCCCGCCTCCAGGATGGGTCGAACCACCTGCAAACCAGATGTTTGACACGTCCGTCGACCGAGCTGCCGGTCTAAAGAATGCCCCTTTTTTCGAATTGGCCGACGTACCGTAAAGTGCACCGTAGTATGCATAAAAATCACGCGTTAAATCTTGCGGTGTCACACGTTGATGGAAAAGGACCTCTTCATCTTCCCAGTCCACGCCGAACTCACGCAACCGGCGACGAATCAAATGCTCATACGTGTCGGCATCGATGTCAGTCAAATGGGCAGGTGCATTGACGAGAATGAACAGATTGTCGCCAGCCTCGCCCATCGATGAATCGGTTGCGGATGAATTGGAGATATAGATAGTCGGCTCGTCCGCATAGCGCTCTTCTTGAAAGAGTGATTTGAATTCTCGCTTGTAGTCGTCAGAGAAATAGACGTTATGGTGAGCCAGGTTCAATCGCTTCGATAGTCCGATCATTAAGACGAATGCAGAGATGGACGGTTCGACGGTATCGCGTGTCGGGACTGGGAAAGAAGGACGGTCTTTCGCGTCGACAAGTCGAGGATATTGCGTGAGTAGCTCGCCATTGAGCAAAACGGCATCGCAAGAGATGACTTCTTTATCGTCGACGACGACTTCATGGGCTTTCCCGTTCAAGACCTCGATTTTCGTCACTTCGTGTCCGAGACGGAATGTCACTCCGAGTTCACTCGCTCGCTTCGCAAACCCTTTCGCGATGTTCCAGTTGCCACCCTTCGCGAAGTAGACGCCATCATTTAATTCTAGATGCGCGATGAGCGCGAACGTTCCTGGCGTCACGTACGGGCTGCTTCCGATGTATGTCGCATATCGGTCGAGTGCCTGGATGATGCGTTTGTCTTTGAAGTATTTTTGATGAAGGGCATGCAAACTTTGGAGCGGGTGCACTTTTACCATGTCCGCCCAAAGACCCGGGTCTAATTTTGTCTCCATGCGGGTGAAGAAGCGTTCGTTCGCGATACGGAATAACTTCTCCGCTTCGTCTAAATAAGCCTGTAATTGATTTTTCTTCATTTGATCATTGGTCAAACGTCGCACTTCCGCCTCGAGCTGTGCACGATCTGCGCTAAATGTGAACGAGGAGCCATCCGAATAATGATTGACGGTATGTTGATCGAGTTTGATCAATTCGAAATAATCATCCGGGTTGGCACCACTGTTTCGGATGACGGAACGAAACACATCTGGCATTGTGATCGTATTCGGACCAAAGTCAAAACGATGACCGTCGGTAATGACGGGCATAAGTTTTCCGCCGACATGTTCATTCTTTTCAATGACCGTGACGTCATAGCCGTGTGTGGCGAGCGTGACGGCAGCGCTCAGTCCACCTAGTCCGGCTCCAATGACAACAATTTGCTTCATACATGTGTCCCCCTTAAGTAAGACGCTCGATTAAGAATAATGGCGACCTTTCCACGTGATGGGTAGTCGTCTCCACTTTCGGATGACGGCGTTCCCGAGTAAGGTCAGATAAGCGATTAAGCTGAGTGGATGCAACCATGTACCGGATCCATGTGATCTCATATCGACAGCAAGTCGGGCGAGGAGTACGAAGAGTGCCGCACTGATTGTTTGCCAACTCGGTGAAACGAGCCATGCGAACATGGCGGTCAACTGGATCCCGTAGTACGTCAAGAAGTACAAGGCAAGCCCTACTGATTCATTCATTCCCTTGAATACGTTTTTTGAAAACCCGCTCCATACTTCTTCATTCGTCTCATACATATCACATGAGATAAACGGGGCGACTTGAACGAGTGATGTCACTTTTCGATGTCGCTTGAACGTCCGACATAAATCGATGTCATCGATTAACGATGATCGGATCGTGGCATGCCCACCAACTTCCTCGTAACTGTTTCG
This sequence comes from Exiguobacterium sp. s59, assembly GCF_018617475.1. NCBI lineage: Bacteria > Bacillati > Bacillota > Bacilli > Caryophanales > Exiguobacterium > Exiguobacterium sp. s59. The sequence continues at coordinate 77,622 of NZ_JACSKG010000001.1, forward strand.
CTCGACGAGTACGTTCATTCCGTTCGCTGCCGCAAATGCTGGATGTTTTACTTTACGCCAAAACAAAGGCAGGTGTTGGGCGATGAGTACGTGTTGCATCGGGATCAACAATTTCCCGAGAAATGTCGTTGTCGGAAATTGGGGGAATCCTGATAGGAAGACAGCCTGCTCGCGACGGAGAGTGGCATGCATGCGGGCAATAAAGCTCGAATCGATCGTGACGTCCGCATCTAAAAAGAGGAGATACGGTTCAGTCGTGCGTGATGCGAGTTGATGACAGGCATGGACTTTGCCGGCCCAGTCATTAGGCAAAGGGACTCCCTGAATGACGGTGAATCGGACATCGTCCCCAATCGCGCGATTCAATCTTTCGTATGTATCATCTTCGGAGCGGTCTTCATAAATGTAGACATGAGTATTCTCCGGAATCGCCATTTGTAAATTAGAGATCAATCGGTCGACATGTCGAGACTCATTCCGCATCGGGATGCAGACGGCCGTCGCAGGTGTTTTTCCAGGAGTTGCGAGCGGTCGTAAAAACGCTAGATTGATGAGTGTGAAGAGCAGCATACTGAGGGTCACAATCCAAAGTATCATGATTCCCTCCTCCCGAGTCGGACGAGCGTTTCTGTCCATTCGGCAAGGTTACGCCGCGAACGAAACAGGGGAGTGTAGGCGGTCGAACGTGTGATGACGTCATCTCTGACGTCGTCATACAGCTGTTCAAGTGCCTGCGCAATCTCCTGCTTCTGACCTCTCCGTGTCGACGAGGTTACGTTGTGCTTTCGGAATCGGACATAGACGACGGGTTCCGCGTGGCTTTCGAATGCATAATACATGGCGCATAAATGAATCGGGCGATCATTTAGTAGAAGGGTCGCTCCTGATTCGATTTCGACAGGTCGCTGTTCTTGTGGAACTTCTCGACCTTGCGGATATATCCATACGGATTTGCCTGATGTCAGCAACTCATTCGCGTAGGCGAGGGAAGCTCGTACGTCGGAAAGACTTCCCTTTTTTACTGAGAAGGCGCCGAGGTGACGAAAGAACGGGAAGCGGCGCAAACCGTCCTCGTCCATCAATACATGAATGTCATGTCTCAAAAAATATTCATTCACCATATACATGACGAGCCCATCCCACCACGCACTATGTGTACTCAAAATCAATCCTGGCGTCGGGATATCATCAGTTCGTATGTAAATATTGTGGAACGTCGGACGAATCTGACGTTCTCGTACGAACGTTGAGAAGACGTTATTGAACCATCTCTTTTTGTGTGACTCGATCATCGCGACCTCTCCTTTCTAACAGAATGACCCCGGACGTCAACATGCTAAGGAAACCAATCCCATAGAGACCTGCGTTCACGGCTGTGACGCCGAACAAGGCGTGAAGCATGACGAACAAGTACACGCCATGTCGGATGAATAAAGCATCGACGGATCGTTCATGGCGTTGTAACAGCCATGAGAAAATGAGAGAGAGTCCGAACCAGCCGATAAAGTTTTGGGTCGGAATATCATAATACAGCCCATCGTTCGCCCATTCCCAATACCCCTTCACGTTAGCCGCCACCGGGTCGATCGCCATATCGAGCCATACCGCGAGAATCGGGACGAGCCATAAAATATGGTTACGGAATGTGAAGAGACGGGCCACGGCAAAACTAGAACCGATCACGGCGAGCCACGCCGCACCGATTGTGACAGGGACTCCAAACACCGTCGGACCAAACGCCTCGGCATAGATGTATTCACTGAACGGGAACCCGGTTTTCACGCCGAGCGTCTCGACAGCGATTGAACCAAAGAAAATAAACGGGACAATCCAGGCGCCTTGCCGCACGCCTTGATAGAGAATGGTTCCGCCAATCGCACCGGCGAGCCATAAAAAGACAGGGTTTGCCCACTCTAGCCAAGGCGGAAGCAGGTCGAACCCAACCAAAATTAACCCAATGAAATACCAGACAATAAACCATTTCCAAATAAACGGATACACTTTCATTCCATCACCTCTTCTTTCATTCTAAAGCTCATCGGAGTCTTCGTCTAACAAATGCATGTACGAAAAAAGAGCCTCGTCGAGCGAGACTCTTAATTGGCCATCCGTTTCCGTTTTTTCACGAACGAAAAGGCGATGAATAAGACATAGAACGGCACCGCGATAAACCAGAATGTCGGCCACTCTTTCCAACGTGCGAACATCATGTACGTCACGTAGACGAGACTGATCGTGATGATAAAGGAGTGGCGTGGCAATGGCACATCTTTAAAACTCGGGATACGGACGCGGCTGACCATTAAAAGGGCGAGCCCTGTAAAGAAAATTGGCGTCAATAGTTCGCTGACGCGGTCACCGAACGTCGTGATGACAGCGAGAAGTCCACCAGCGGCCGTGATTGGCACACCGGAGAAGTAACTCGCCGCAACGTTTGTCGCAGACAAGTTGAAACGGGCGAGACGGTATGCACCGAATAGCGGGAACAGTGCCGCAAAAAACAATCCATAATTGCCGTAATCAATGAAAAACGTATAGTAGGCGAGCATCGCTGGTGCGACACCGAACGTGACGATGTCGGCGAGCGAGTCTAGCTCTTTCCCGAAGTCCCCAGCGACTCCGAGCATACGGGCGAGGCGCCCGTCTAAACTGTCGAGCATCATCGCGATGATGATTAACAGTGTGGCGTTTGAAAAGTCACCACGTGCGGCGTAGACGATTGCGACGACCCCACAAAATAAGTTTCCGAACGTAAAGGAGTTTGGGACCCACGAACGGATGCGTTCTTTCCACATAATTTTGCCCCCAGTAAGGTCATTGGCTAAACCAGCGACCGTTTGTGAATTGCAGTAAATCTTCTGGCTTCAACTCGAGTTGAAAGCCACGTTTCCCAGCAGAGATGGTGATTGTCTCTTTTTCTTTGGCTGCTTCATGCACATACACCGGAAAAGGTTTCTTCGCTCCGATCGGAGAGACACCCCCTCGGATATACCCGGTCAGAGCTTCGAGCTCTTTCATCGGGACAGGGGCTGCTTTTTTCGCTCCCCAAGCTTTCGCGGCTGCCTTCAAATCGATGTCACGCTCTCCGGAGATGAGAAAGAAGGCGTATTGTTTTTTCTCGTTCATGAGACAAATCGTTTTGTATAGTTCATCGAGCGGTTTCTGCAATGTCATCGCCACGTGTTTGGCGGAGACGTCAGACTCATCGACTTCATACGTATGATAAGTGAACGGAATCTTCTTTTGTTTCAGTTGCCGAGCGGCGTTTGTCAGTTGCATCTGACTCATCCTTTCGTGACCGACTCCTTTTAGAATAGCAAATCAACCAACTGCCCGGCAATTGAACTTCAAAAAACTTTTCAGTAAAGGAAGGAGTTTGACGGAATGACGAAGAAATGAACAGTGATTCATTTTAAAGGGGGAATGAAAGTGGAGACGATTCAATTGACGACACACAATGGGGTAGGGTGGTTAAAACTGAACCGCCCGGAAAAGCTGAACGCCTTGAACGAGACGTTGCTTCGCGAAATGAAAACGGCAATCGATGAATTTGAACAGGACGACGCGGTTCGCGTCATCGTCCTTGTCGGTGAAGGCCGGGCGTTCTCATCTGGGCAAGATTTAACGATTGAGAGCGATGCAGATTACGGGGAATATTTAGAAGATGTGTATCATCCACTCGTGCGGGCGCTTTTCTCGAGCCGTAAACCAATCATCGCGGGGATTCATGGCGTCGTCGCAGGGGCGGGGCTTAGTTTGGCACTTGCGGCAGACGTTCGAATTGTCGCCAAATCGACGAAGTTCAGTTCAGCCTTCATTAAAATCGGTTTGGTCGCGGATGCGGGCGGACCATATCACTTGCGCCGTCTCATGCGAGACGATCTCGCTTTAGATTGGTTATGGAGTGGCAGTACCATCGATTCAGAAGCGGCGCAGACGTTCGGACTCGTCACAGAGCTCGTGGAAGATGCGATGTATACGGAACGATTGACATCATACGCGGAGACGCTTGCTGCAAAATCACCAGTCGCCGTCCAAGGGATGAAGGCGCTCATGCGAGCTGCTTCGTTTGAAGAGGGACTGAGTGAGGAAATCGAATGGCAACGGAAGTGTGGGGACACAGACGTTCACCGCCAGGCGATGCAGGCATTCTTAATGAAATAAAAAAAGCGGCCGCGGCCGCTTTTTTACGTGGTTGTTTTTGCTTCGAACTGGAAGCCTTTTTGTTGCCACGTCCCATATTTCCAACGGCGGAACGCGAAGAAACCGCGGAACCATTCATCAAGAGAGAAGGCGAGCCAAATCCCGAGGATGCCGAGTCCCATTTGAAGACCGAACAAGTAACTGAACGCCACGGCGACGCCCCACATCGAAGCGATTCCGATCATGACCGGGAAACGGACGTCCCCAACGGACTTCAATGACCCCATCAACACGATGTTCATGGCGCGACCCGGTTCTAAAATGAGCGTTGCCCATAAGATTGGCACGCCGACCGCGATAATATCAGGGTTTGAGGTGAACAGCCCAAGTAGCGACTCGCTGAATACCGCCAAACCAAGAGAGGCGACGAACGAGGCGAACATGGCAATTTTCAACGTTTTAACGGCGCGATGATACGCCTCTTTGAAACGTTTGCCTCCGATATCTCGAGCGATCAGGAGTTGCGTCCCTTGTGCGACAGCGACGGTGAACAAGAAAGCGAGCATCGACAAGTTCATCACATATACGCGAGCAGCAAGGGAAGCCTCGCCCATCGTCGCGATGAATCCCGTGATGATGATTTGTGATGCCTGATACGATAAGTTCTCCCCAGCAGAAGGGACGCCGATTTGGAGGAGCGACTGAATGTCGTCTTTCTTCGGACGAATCACTTCTTTTAATGGGAAGCGGATCATAAGCTTCCGTTTGACGAGCCAGAACAACAGAATCATGGCAGCGAATCGTGCAATCACGATGGCCCAGGCGACACCAGCAACACCAGTGACCGGAAGTCCGAACAAGCCGGTAACGGCAAAGATGGCACCGACGGCAGTGATAATATCAATCAACAACGTTGCGAGCATGGCGTGTTTCGTCATACCGTGACTCCGGAGGATTGAGCTGAGCGCCATGATGAGTGCTTCGGTGAATAACGACAAGCCGACAATTTGTAGGAACAACAAACCGTGTGCGAACAATTCGTCCGATAGACCGAATAGGCGTAAGAACGTCTCACCGAACAAGAAGATGACGACGACCATGATTGCACCGAGCCACATATTCAAACTGACAGCGGAGCGGGCGAAGTCCCGACTCTTCTTCATGCGCCCTGCCCCGATGGCCTGACCAATCAAGATGGTCGCGCCGACAGACGTCACACTAAAGACAATCAAGAACACGTTTAAAATTTGGTTGGCGACCCCGACGGCCGAAGCGGCGGCGTCTGAGTAGTGTGCGAGCATCAATGTGGCGATGATCCCGGTTCCCATATGGAGGGCAAGCTCGATGAAAATCGGCCACGACAGTTTGAACAGGGTGAGCTGTTCCGTTTGTTTCGTCTGCATGTAGTGTATTCTCCCTTTTCTCTATAATTCTTTCTGTTAACTATTTGTTTTATAAAAATGTCAAAGGTCATCTTACTCCTTATAAAATGAAAAAGATAGGGGGTTTGCTAAATTATTTTCAACAAAAAAATCACCCGAAGAAATCAGGTGATTTTCGAAATTATTTCAATTTCAGAATAGCTGCACTAAATGGTGCCAGTTCGATTTCGAGTGACTCGAGATTGCGGTCGTGTAACAAATCATAGGCGGCGCCACGATAACCGAGCGGACTTAGTTTCGAAGTGGAGTCCGAGTTGTTGAAGTAGACCAAGTACGTCTCATCTTTCGTGCATCGCTCGATGATGACGGCGTTGTTGGCATCGTCAACCAAGTTGAAACGATACGAGCCAGCGTTCGCGAGCACGGGATGGTCTTTTCGTAGCTGGATAAGCTTTTGGATGTAGCGGAAGAGGTTCCGGTCTTCAACGGATTCGTCCCATGGCATACAGCGACGGCATCCTGGGTCTTGTTCGCCTTCGAGTCCGATTTCGTCTCCGTAGTAAATGCATGGGCTACCAGTATATGTGAGCATCGAGGTCATCAAAAGCTTGAACTTTCCTTTATGACCTTTCGCCCGAGTCAACGCACGTGGTGTGTCGTGTGAGTCAATCAAGTTGAACGTGACTTCGTTGACGTTCATCGTGTTCATCATCTCGACACGCGTCAATTCATTACGGAACTCAGAAGCGGTCGTCCGGTCGAGCGCAAAATAGTTCAAGCTCGCGTTCGTGAACGGGTAGTTCATAACAGCGTCGAACTGGTCACCTTGTAGCCAAGGCTGCGAATCGTGCCAGATTTCCCCGAGGATATAAGCTTCTGGGTTCGCTTGTTTAACTGCCTTGCGGAAGTCACGCCAGAACGCATGGTCGACTTCGTTGGCGACGTCAAGACGCCACCCGTCGATCCCGAACTCTTCGACCCAGTAACGGGCAACATCTAATAAGTAAGCTTTTAATTCTGGATGCTCCGTATTAATCTTCGGCATGTTCTTCTCGAACGCGAACGTATCATAGTTCGGCTTCGGTTCTGTGACAACCGGGAAGTCGCGAAGATAGAACCAGTCGCGGTACTCAGAAGACGGACCGTTCTCGACGACATCTTGGAACCACGGGTGATGGTATCCGATATGGTTGAAGACGGCGTCGAGCATCACTTTGATGCCATTGTCGTGTAAGAGGTCGACCATCTCTTTGAACTTCTCTTTCGTCCCGAACTGTGGATCGATTTCCATATAGTCGAGCGTGTCGTACTTATGGTTCGTCGTCGCTTTAAAGATTGGACAGAAATAGACTCCGGTAATGCCGAGCTCGACTAAGTGGTCAATATGGTCGATCACCCCTTGGAAATCGCCACCGAAGAAGTTGGTGATCGTTGGCTCTGTCGAGTTCCATGGAAGCGTGCCTTCTGGATTGAGTGAAGCATCTCCATTTGCGAAGCGGTCCGGGAAGATTTGATACCAAACCGTATCTTTCACCCAAGAAGGTGCATGGAAGATATCAACGGGATTGATGAACGGGACGCAGAAGTAATAGCCCGTATCATCGAGTGGTTTTTCCTCGAACCATCCTTTTTCGGTATAGACGGCCGTCTCTTGTCCGTCATTCAGACGGAATCCGTAGCGAAGGCGACGGAATGGAGGCTTAACTGCAATAAACCAGTAGTCATAGGCGTCGTCAAAACCGATTTTCTCCATTGGAGTCTCGTATGTACGCCAGTAACTCGGTTTGTCCGGATCAAAGTTCCACATCGCCGGGTCTTCAGAATGCCAATCGTATGGGTCGTTCCAAATCAAATCGACCGATTCGATATCGCCACGCTTCGTATGGAAACGAATGTGGATCGTCTCACGATCATATTTGTAAACGAACGGGGACATGGCACGATGATAAATCGCTTCTTTCATCATAAGGAAAACATTCCTTTCTTTTATAGGGGATGACATCATTTTACAACACTGTGAATCAAAGAGAATAGGTGTTGCGAAAACGTTTGCTCAAGCAAAGGTTAATAAAGCGTTTACATTTTGTCAATTGCTGAAACTCATAAAAAGTGAGGAATTAAGAACAAAATTTTATAAATTACATAAATGGGTCAACAGACGTAAAAAAAGTGTAAAAAAAGACTTGTAAAACGCTTTCACAACTGTATAATAAAAATTGAGGTGAGGATGCAAACGTTTTCACTACCGTGTCAATTTCGTAGCGGAGTTTTAAAATTGACGTGGTCGTGCGATTGCGCAAATCTGACCATACTATTTCCTTGGGGAGGTTTTTCATCATGAAGATGAAAAAAATGGTAGCAGGACTTTCAACAGCAGTATTCGCATTCGGTGCACTTGCTGCATGTGGTGGCGGAACAGACAACGGATCTTCTAACGAAGGTGGTTCTTCAAGCGAGAACAAACCTGAAAAGATCGTCATCTGGGAAGACATCGAAAAGTCTGAAACAACGAAAGAAGTTGCGAAGGCGTTCGAAGAAGAGCATGGCGTAAAAGTTGAAGTCGTTGAAGTACAGATGACGGATCAAAAAGACAAGCTCGCACTTGACGGTCCAGCTGGTAAAGGTCCAGACATCGTTCTCGTACCACACGACCAAATTGGTACAATCGCTGACCAAGGTCACTTGGCTCCGATCGCTGACGAAGGATCACTTGATGCATTCACAGACGCTGCGAAATCAGCTGTTATGTTCGATGGTCAAGCTTACGGATATCCTAAATCAGTTGAGACACCAGTTCTCATGTACAACAAAGACTTGATGTCTGAAGCTCCAGCATCTATGGACGACCTTTACAAGTTGTCAAACGATGTGAAAGCTGATGGTGAGTATGGATTCCTCGCACTTTGGGATAACTTCTACTTCGCACACGGTGTTGTCGCTGGATTCGGCGGATACGTGTTCAAAGAAGACGGTGGCGCACTCGACCCATCTGACATCGGTTTGAACAACGAAGGTGCAGTTGAAGGATTCGAATACATCGGTAAATGGTACGAAGAAGGCCTCTTCCCTAAAGGATTGATCGGTGAGTCTGGCGGCCAGGCGATGGACCAACTCTTCACTGAGAAGAAAGCTCATTCAGTCATGAACGGACCTTGGGCTGTAGCTGGTTATACAGATGCAGGCGTGAACCTCGGAGCGGCTCCAATGCCAACACTTCCGAACGGTGAGCCAATCAAGACGTTCATGGGTGTGAAAACATATGCCCTTTCAGCTTACACAGAAAACCAAGAGTGGGCTGAAATGTTCCTTCAAGAGTTGACGAATGAAGAAAACGCATTGGCAATGTTTGAAGCTTACAACGAGATCCCACCAGTAGCAGCACTCGAGTCGAACGAGACAATCACGTCGAACGAAGTTGCGAAAGCGGTATTCGATCAAGCAACAAACGCAATCCCAATGCCGAACATTCCTGAAATGGGACAAGTTTGGGAGCCAATGGCACAAGCACTTCAGCTTGTAGCGACTGGTAAACAAGATGCACAAAAATCTGCAGACGATGCAGTGAAAGTCATCGAACAACAAATCCAAGCAAACAACCAATAAGGAATTGAAATGACGGGGTGCGCCATATGGCGTTCCCCCTCATTTTCTAGCATTGAGCAAACGTTTGCTTGATTGATTTGCTCAAATCGAAAGGAGAAACTGAGGATGGCTGCAATTGCGAACCCTAAAACACCGGACCAACGCCCGGACAAGCCTACAAACCATGCTCGGAACGCGGGACTACTTTCCATCATTCCGGGACTCGGACAGTTATACAATAAACAATACGCGAAAGCGGTAGCGTTCTTTATCGTCGTCGTATCATATTTTGCCGTAAACTATGATCTATTTTTCAAAGGGGCGGGCGCCGGACCAGGTGACCGTGGAGGACTTTGGGGATTGATCACGCTTGGTGAAGTGCCAGGACCTCGTAACGACCACTCCATCTTCTTGATGGTCGAGGGGATTGTCGCGTTAATTTTACTTTTCTTCGGAATCGCGTTCTATGTTTGGAACATTCGTGACGCCTATCGTGTCGGTCGCGCTCGTGATCAGCATCTAAACCTTCCATCGTTCCAAATGCAACTTCGCAACTTGCGTGACCATGGATTCCCATACTTAATGTTAATCCCATCACTCATTTTGTTAGTGTTTACAGTTATTCTTCCATTGATCTTCACGTTCTTGATCGCCTTCACGAACTATCGCTACAACAACGCACCACCAGCGAAACTCGTCGAATGGGTCGGATTCGAGAACTTCACGCGTATTTTTGAAATCGATATCTTCCGTGACACGTTCGTCGGGGTACTCGGCTGGACGCTTGTCTGGACGGTCGCTTCAACGACAGGGGTCATCGCAATCGGGATCTTCCTTGCGGTGCTCTTGAACCAAGAGGGTCTACGTTTCCGTCGCTTGTTCCGCTCAATCTTAATTTTGTCTTGGGCAGTTCCGGCATTCATCACGATCTTGATCTTCCGTTCGATGTTCAACGAATCGTTCGGGGTGTTCAATACGACGATTTTACCGGCACTCGGTCTTGACCCAGTCAACTGGATGACCGATCCGACAGCAACACGAACAGCACTCGTTCTCATTCAATGGTGGCTCGGATTCCCGTTCATCATGACGCTCATGACAGGGGTTCTTCAATCGATTCCTGGTGACTTATATGAAGCAGCGACGATTGACGGAGCAACCATCTTTGATAAGTTCCGCTTGATCACATTGCCGATGCTCTTGTTCGCAACAGCACCGATCTTGATCACGCAGTTCACGTTCAACTTCAACAACTTTAACATCATCTATCTCTTTAATGGCGGTGGCCCTGCTGTACCTGGACAAACGGCCGGCGGTACCGACATCTTGATTTCTTGGATTTACAAATTGTCTCTCGGTGCCAACCCGCAATACGGACTTGCGGCTGCGATCACACTTATCTTGTCATTCTTCATCATGACGCTTGCCGTGATCCAATTCCGTCGGACAAAATCTTTCAAAGACGAGGATATGATCTGATATGAAAAAACAAAAACGAATCAATTTGGCGATCTCGTATGTCATCTTGACGCTTGCGTCGATCATCATTCTCTATCCGATGCTTTGGGTTGTCGGTACATCGTTCAACCCAGGGCGTACGATCACGTCAACGATTATTCCAGCGAACCCGACGTTTATTCACTATAAAAACTTGTTCGACCTAACGATTTCGGATTATAGTTTATGGTATGTGAACACGTTGAAAATCGCTTTCATCACGATGGCACTCTCTGTCGTCTTGGTGACGATTACTGGTTACGTCTTCTCACGCTATCGTTTCGTCGGACGGAAGAACTCACTCGTCTTGTTCCTCGTCCTTCAAATGGTGCCACAGTTCGTTGCGATCATCGCGATTTATGTATTGCTCAACATGCTCGGCCTTCTTGACACACATACAGCGCTCATCTTGCTCTATGCGGGTGGTGCGATTCCGATGAACACGTACTTGGCGAAAGGGTACTTCGACACGATTCCTAAAGAACTTGACGAAGCTGCTCGAATGGATGGTGCAGGTCACCTCCGAATCTTCTGGCAAATCATTTTGCCACTTGCGAAGCCGATTGTCGCAACGATTGCTCTCTTTAACTTCATGGGACCATTCAACGACTTTATCTTGGCATCGCTCGTCCTTCGTTCACCAGAGAAACAAACATTGGCAGTTGGTCTTTACAACATGATTTCGAAACAGTTCGATAACAACTTCACGTTGTTCGCGGCAGGTGCGGTTCTTTCAGCCCTTCCGATCGTCATCTTGTTCTTCATGTTCCAACGCTACTTCGTTTCTGGCCTTACAGCGGGTGGTACGAAAGGATAATACTCGTAAAAGGAGGAAGCGATATGAGGCGAGGCGTCGTGCTCGTGCTCCTGTCGCTTCTTTTGTTTCCGACCGTCGTCGGTGCAAAGGAAGCTGCTACTTGGGAACAAGAACGCATGTATTTTATTATGGTCGACCGATTTGTTGACGGAAATCCGGATAACAATGAGCAGGTCGACAAAGATGACCCGAAAGCATTTCATGGCGGAGACATCCGTGGGGTCATCGAGAAGCTCGATTATATCGAGTCACTCGGATTCACATCGATTTGGTTGACACCTGTTTTTGAAAATATGCCAGACGGCTATCACGGGTATTGGATTAAAGATTTTTATAACATCGACCCGCAATTCGGGACGAAAGAGGATTTGCAGGAACTCGTCGACGAGGCACACAAACGAGACATGAAAGTTATTCTCGACTTCGTCGTCAACCACGTCGGTCCAAACCATCCGTGGGTGGAAGAAAAGCCGGAATGGTTCCATGAACAGCTGCCGATCGTATTCTGGAAAGATCAAGAACAGGTCGAGACGCATTGGTTGTTCGATTTACCGGACTTCAAAACAGAAGACCCGGAAGTCAAATCGTATTTGATTGATGCGGCAAAGTATTGGATTGAAGAAACCGACATCGATGGCTATCGCCTCGACACAGTCCGTCACGTCGATAAGGCGTTCTGGAAAGACTTTGTCGAAGGTGTTCGGTCGGTAGACCCGGACTTTTACTTACTCGCCGAAGTGTTTGACCCGGACCCACAATACGTCGCGCAGTATGACGACCTCGGGTTCAACAGTATCACGAACTTTACATTTTATGATCGTGTCTCGAAAACGATGACGCAACAGCAGGCGAACGTTGATGAAATCGATGTTGCCGCAAGCTATGCCGAAACGTTCTTCAACGACCCGAACCAGATGGCGACGTTCCTCGATAACCATGATGTCGAACGGTTCATGCATATGGCCGAACTCGGTGGTGTGGAATCAGCGGAACGACGGTTACGCCTCGGGTTGTTCGCGCTTTATGCGTCACCGGGTATGCCGATCGTTTTCCAGGGAACAGAGAATGCTCAGACGGGCGGGGCCGATCCTGCGAACCGAGTGATGACTGAATTCCCGGGAAATGAAGAGTTACATGAATACGTCGCAACGATGAACCGCATGCGTGAGGAGTACCCGGTCTTTGCGACAGGTGAACAGCGCATGATTGCATCGGAAGACGGGATGGCCGTCTTTGAGCGTAAAGACGGAGATGACGTCGCATTATATGCGATCAACATGAACAGTGAGGATCGAGAGATTAAGATCGAGGTCAGTGAAATCGGGGAAGATACAAGACTTCGCGGTCTATTATTCTCACAACTGGTCACAGATCAACGCGGAACGTTTACAATTGAACTATCTGGTGAAAGTGCGAACGCTTACATCGTCGAGGAATCATCGGTAAATCCGTGGATGATGGGCTTACTCGTTGTCACGATTCCGATTTTCTTGACAGGTTTGGTCATGTGGAAGCGCCGCAAATAAAGATATGAATGGCCGAAAGGCACGAATTGAATTCACGGAAGCAGGGGGGAACACCATGCAAATCACAATTAAAGATGTTGCGAAGCATGCGAACGTCGCGCCGTCGACGGTATCTCGCGTCATCGCCAACAGCCCAAGAATCAGTCAAAAGACAAAAGAACGGGTCAGAAGCTCGATGGAAGAGCTCGGTTATCATCCAAACATTCATGCGAGAAGTCTCGCCAACCGCTCGACACAGTCGATTGGTCTCGTCATGCCGAGCGCGGCGACAAAGACTCTCCAAAACCCATTCTTCCCAGAAGTGCTACGAGGAATCAGCACGAAAGCGCACCAAAATGGTTATTCACTCTATATGACGACCGGTGTGACAGAGGAAGAAGTGTTGTCGGGTGTCATCGAGATGGTACAAGGACGCCGCGTCGACGGTGTCATCGTCCTCTATTCACGTGAAGACGACCAAGTCGTCCAATACTTACGACAAACGAAGTTTCCGTTCGTCGTGGTCGGGAAGCCGTTCGGGGACGCTTCTTCGATTACGTACGTCGATACGGACAACTATTTGGCAGGTCGTGAAGTGACGAAGCACCTCTATAATCTAGGTCACCGTCGCATTGCCTTCATCGGGGGATCGGACAAACTCGCTGTGACGCAAGATCGCCGTAACGGATACGCGACGGCTCTCATGGAGGCTGGCATTCCAGTAAGTGAAGACTATATCGCACGGGCTGAATTCATGACAAAAGGCGGGGCGAAGGCCGTTCGTGAGTTGCTTCAAAATGAAGAGCCGCCAACCGCGGTCGTCGTCAGTGATGACATGATGGCACTCGGTGTCATCAGTACATTGAGTGAGATGGGGCTCAAAATCCCAGAGGACGTAGCCGTCGTCAGTTTTAACAACGTCTATATTGCGGAGCACTCGAATCCGCCACTCACATCGGTCGAAATCAACATTTTCGGTCTCGGTTTTGAGGCGACGAACTGCTTGATTGAACAAATTAGCGATAATGCGCCACCTTACGGGAAGCGCGTCATCGTCCCGCACTATTTGGTCGTCCGCCAATCGTGTGGCCAGAAGAAGAGCAAGGTAACCGAGACATTAGAATCGAATTCCTGATTGTTTAGACGATCTCGCGAGAGCGAGGTCGTTTTTTGCATATCCGATTGATTGAATCATTTTGAAGTGGGGAACATCACTCACGAATGGATAAATCGAAAGGATGGATTGAGATGAGTCGGAGACGATTTGTTGGAACATATGATACGAAAGAAAGCCTGCTTTCTAAAATCGATGAATTGAATCAAAACGGTTATGATGAAGGAGAATTATATGTCGTGACCGAACAAGAAGACGCTGTCCACGTGCTCAAACACGAGACGAACGTAAGCGTGGAAAACGGTGACACGTCTTGGTTAGACAATCTTCAAGACGATACACAAGGTAAAGATATGAAACAAGCGCTCAGTGACTTAGGCATTTCAGATGATGAGGTGAATCAGGCACACGAACAGATTAAACAAGGTGGATATGCGCTCGTGATTGATGAACCAGATACGGGGTTCAATGATGGTCGGAGCGCTCTATTCGAAGGTCATGAGGCGAATGCGGCGTTCGGTGAGGGCGAAAAAAAGCATAAGTGAAGTTTGGATGAGACTGACTCTGCAAGAGGCAGTCTTTTTTGTCTAAAAATGTGACGAAAAAAAGAAAGAAAAAGTTTTATGCAAACGATTGCATTCTTTCTTCAGTTGTGTAAAATGAAAGGTGAGATTAAATACAGCGCTTTCATAGACAAACGGTTGCACGAACTTGTTGTCCGTCGAAGGTAGCCTTGTAGAGAAAAAGGAGTGGCAGACAGATGAAACGATTGTTTGCAGTCGATGAATGGAAAGTAACAGAAGAAGGTCTTCACCCGAAAGAAAACCGTCTTGCTGAATCGATCACATCGCTCGGTAACGGGCACATGGGGATGCGAGGGAATTTTGAGGAAGATTACTCGAATGATACGCACCAAGGATTCTATGTGGCGGGCGTCTATTACCCAGACAAAACACGTGTCGGTTGGTGGAAGAACGGATATCCTGAATACTTTGCCAAAGTATTGAATGCGACAAACGTCATCGGTCTACGTGTCATCATCAACGGTACACCCGTCGATTTGGCGAAATGGGACGTGAAAGATTTTACACGTGAATTGGATATGCAGCGTGGTGTCCTCACACGGACGTTCACATTGATGAATGGTACAGAAGAGACAAAAGTAGAGGTCGTCCGTTTCTTCTCGATCGTTGACAAAGAAGTATTGGCGATTCGTTACAATGTCACACCGGTGAACTACGAAGCGAAAATCGAATTCACTCCATACTTAGACGGCGATGTCGTCAACGAAGATTCGAACTATGACGAGAAGTTCTGGCTCCCGGTTGACAGCGGCATCGAAGAACGATTTGGTTTCGTGACAACGAAGACGAAAAAACTCGATTGGCACGTCACGGCGTCGATGATTGCCGATGTAGAAGGTGCTCGTTGCGAAGTTCTCGAAGCGACAGACCTCTTCGTAGCGAACAAATTCACGGTCAGTGCGACTGCCGGCGAAACAGCGACAGCCTATAAATATGTATCTGTCGTGACGAACCGCGACCACGCGATTGACGACCTTCAGTCTGCAGGGATGACACGAGTCGAAGCGGCATTTGAGAAAGGCTTCGAAACGCTTCTCGCTGAACAGACGGAAGCATGGCTCGCACGCTGGGAAGATGCGGACGTTCGAATCGATGGAGATATCGAAGCACAACAAGGGATTCGTTTCAACATCTTCAACATGTACCAAACGTACACGGGCGAAGATTCACGCCTCAACATCGGACCGAAAGGGTTCACGGGAGAGAAATATGGTGGTGCGACGTATTGGGATACAGAAGCATACTGCCTCCACTTCTATTTGGCGACGACCAAACCAGAGGTCTCATGGAACTTGCTCAAATACCGTCACAACCAGTTACCACAGGCAAAAGAAAATGCTGTGAAGAATGTCGGTATGGAAGGTGCGCTTTACCCGATGGTCACGATGAACGGGGAAGAGTGCCACAACGAGTGGGAAATCACGCATGAAGAGATTCACCGTAATGGTGCGATTGCTCATGCCATCTTCAACTACACGAACTTCACAGGCGACAAGTCGTACCTTGGACAATACGGGCTTGAAGTATTGGTCGAGATCTCGCGTTACTGGGCTAGCCGCGTCAACTTTGTACCACACAAAGACGTGTATATGATCCTAGGCGTCACAGGTCCGAACGAATACGACAACAACGTGAACAACAACTGGTACACGAACTTGATCGCTGCGTGGACGCTCGAATATACGCAAGAAGTGTACAACTACTTGAAAGAAGCGGAGCCTGCACGTCTCGAAGAGCTCGTGTCGACACTCGGCATCACGGACTCTGAACTCGCGAAGTGGGCAGATATCCAGACGAAGATGTACTATCCAAAAGATGACCTCGTGCCAGATGTCTTTATGCAACAGGATGGCTTCATGGATAAAGAACAAATCTTAGTGAAGGATCTCGATCCAAAACATCTTCCACTTAACCAAAACTGGTCGTGGGATCGTATTCTCCGCTCGAACTTCATCAAACAAGCGGACGTACTTCAAGGACTCTACACGTTCGGTGATCGCTTCACCATCGAGCAGAAACGTGCGAACTTTGATTTCTATGAGCCACGCACGGTTCATGAGTCGAGCTTATCACCATGTGTCTATTCAATCATTGCGGCAGAAGTCGGTTATGAGGATAAGGCGGTCGAATTGTATCAACGTTCGGCACGACTCGACCTCGACAACTACAACAACGATACAGAAGACGGCTTGCACATCACATCGATGGTCGGGTCTTGGATGTCAATCGTTCACGGGTTCGCGGGTATGCGTATTCAAGAGGATAACCTCTCGTTCAGCCCGATGATTCCGAAGGACTGGAACGGCTACTCGTTCAACATGCTCTGGCGTGGTCATCACTTGACGGTCACATCATCGCGTGAACAAGTGACGATCAAACAAACAGGTGGTACAGATGTAACACTTCATGTGTATGGAAATGCAGTAACGGTTCCTGCAAATGAATCGATTACAATCGAAACAGTGAAAGCGTGACCAATTGCTTCGTACGAACAAGCCGACCTCAGTCGGCTTGTTTTCGTATGAAAAACTTATCGGAATTCCTGCATATTTGCTGTATGCAGCATGAATAATCTATGTTATCTTGATTCTTAGCTATTTTGAGAAAGGGGAGTTGAAGCTTGACGGAAGCCGTTAAAGAACATACACGAATCGGGGTTGTCTCGATCATCGGAGGATTGTTCGTTGCCTTATCCATGACATTATTTTTAATTCCAGCCGGTGTCTATTCGACAGGATTTACGGGCCTTGCCCAAATCTTGACGGCACTACTTGCTGGTACACCGTTTGAACTAGGGGAAGGACTCTGGTTCTTTATTCTGAACGCACCACTGCTCGTCGTTAGTTATTTTATGCTCGGGCGGAATATGATGATCCATACGCTTGTCAGTGTCGCCTCGGTCACGTTGTTCATTCGTATGCTTCCGCAATCGCAGCTCCTCTCGGACGACCCGCTCTTGAACGCTGTGTTCGGCGGTGTGCTTTTGGCGATCGGATCAGGGATTACGATTCGTTACGGGGCCTCGACAGGAGGCTTTGACATCGTCGCGTTGATTCTCGCGAAGTTCACGAACAACTCGGTCGGTGTCTACCTCTTCTTGATGAACATGATGATCGCGCTCGCAGCAGGTGCCTTGTTCGGATGGCCGACAGCGCTCTACACAATCGTCTTCTTATATGTGACATCAAAAGTAATCGATGAGATTTACACGAATACGCAGCGTCAGACGCTCTTCATCGTGACGAACCATCCGGATGAAGTCACGAAAGAATTGCATCAACACGTGTTCCGCGGAATCACGCTCATGCCTGCGATCGGCACATACTCGAAAGTCGAGAAGGCGACGCTCATGATGGTCGCGCAACGACACGAGGTGCGTGAAATCACACGGATCTGTAAAGATGCAGACCCATCGGTTTGGATCAATATCTTGCCGACAGAGGACGTAGAAGGTACGTTCCGTCGCTAATTGAATAAATCACAAAAAGCACCGACTTTTTAGTCGGTGCTTTCGTTATACCTTATACCTTGATTCCAAGTCGTTCTTCTAGGAAGAGGGCAATCCCGTCGTCCATGTTCGAAGCCGTCACTTCGTTGGCTACGTTTTTCAGTTGGTCGATGGCATTCCCCATCGCGACGCCCGTCCCGACATAGTCGAGCATCTCGAGGTCGTTCTCTTCATCACCGAACGCGATGATCTGCTTCCGATCGATGTTCAAATGCTTCGAGACTTCCTGGAGTCCGAGTGCCTTCGACGTATTTTTGCTCATGACCTCGATCATGTGCTCGGGCATACGCCACTGACGATTCAATACCGCCTCGGCATGAATGTCGTCGAGTTGGGAGCGGACGTGCGCCACATGATCTTTTGTTGCATGAATCAACAGGGATGTCGGCTCATCTTGCAGATGCGTCAACAAGTTACCCGACGTGACGCTGAGCGCACGTTCTGCATACGGGCTGTAGAACTCTTGCGGGTCCTTTTGGAAGTAAACGTGGTCCGTCACTTCGACGACGATGTTATGTGCTTTCGTGTCGGCGACCTCTTCAATGATATCGTGTGCGGTCTTGAGTGGAATCGGGCGATGTGTGACCGCGTAATTCGCATCTTTCGGGTGATGCACGAGGGCACCGTTAAAGTTGACGAGCGGTGTCGTCAAGCCCATCTGCTCATAGTACATGATGGAATGGCGCTTTGGACGCCCTGTCGCGATCATGACTTCATGACCAGCTTCACGTGCCGCTTGAAGGGCACGGAGATTTCGTTCACTAATGGTTTTATCATCTCTTAATAACGTTCCATCTAAATCAACTGCGATTAAATAACGTGACATCAGTCATCCTCTTTTCTTCACAATGATGTTTCTACGACCGTATCACATTTTTTGATTTGACGGAAAGAATATACAATCGAAGTCGCATATTCCATTCGAACAATGCTATACTAATGTCGTATGAATTTTTACGAATCATCTGTGAGATGGAGGGGACGTTCAATGCGTTATTTAGTGACATTGATCTGGGCGATTGTGCTCTCAAATACAGCGGTGTTTATCATTTCTGCTGTTGATGGTGTAGAGTTCAACGCGATGCTCGCGACAGGATTTGGCGTGGCCATCACAATCTTCGTTGCGCTTCTCGATGTCTTAAACCAAGACATGGGAATCAGCGACGTTGCACAAGAGAAGTAAGCCGTCTACAATCAAACTGACTCGTGCATGAGTCAGTCTTTTTTCTTTATCTAACAATAAGAGGAGGATCATGCATATGAAAAACCCTGAAAAACGCGCGAATTTTATTACGTTCGCCATCATCGGAGCGATTATCGTCATCGGGATCGGTCTGTTGTTCTTTTTAAACGGAGCGAATGAAGAAGAAGGCGTCAATGCCGTTACTGCAGATGAATTACAGCAACAGTTAGACCAGGACGGCGAGGTCGTCGCTTACTTCTGGCAAACAGGCTGTGAATATTGTGAGCAAGTAAAACCATATGTCGAACCGCTCATCGAAGAATATGATGCGGTATCGATCAACTTGGCAGACCATAACGTATGGGAAACATACGGCATCAACGGAACACCGACCATCATCCGATTCGAAGATGGAAAAGAAGTCGGTCGCATTGAAGGTGCTGTCTCTGAACAACAATACGAGACGTTCTTTAAGAATGAGGAGGCAAAAGAGGAATGAAGCGTCGTTTTTATCAAACGTTATTTGAGTTGAACGCCTCGCCTTGGATTGCCACGCGCCTCAAACGCTTCGCGGAGTCGAGCGTTAGTCGACACTTGGTTCCGTCGTTTGCCAAAGTGTACGACATTGCGGTGGAGGAAGCGGAACAGCCGCTTCACGCCTATCCGTCACTTCATGCATTTTTCACGCGTCACCTAAAACCGGGGGCACGTACGATTGATGAATCAGCCGACACACTCGTCTCACCATGTGACGGGAAACTCTCGGTCATCGAATCGATTACGGAAGATAGTCGCTTTGAAGTAAAAGGACAGTCTTACACGCTTGCGGAGTTGCTCGGTTCTCAACAAGAAGCGAGACGCTACGCTGACGGGACGGTCGTCGTCCTTTACCTCAGCCCACGCGATTATCACCGGGTCCATACGCCGCTTTCGGGGCGTGTGCTCAGTCACTATGAACTGGGGGACCGCTCGGCTCCAGTAAACGAGATTGGGTTGACGGAGACCGTGAGACCGCTCTCTCGCAACTACCGTCGTGTGACACGCTTTGACAGCCCGGCTGGAACGTATGAACATATCATGGTCGGTGCCTTGAACGTGAACACGATCGAGTGGACGCTCGATGGCGATCAAGCCGATAAAGGGCAAGAAGTGGGATACTTTTCATTCGGTTCTACTGTCGTCCTTTGTTTTGAGAAGGATACGATTCAAATGGACCGTGAAAAAATGGGTCCGGTTCGACTCGGTGACGTCATCGGAACGATCAAAACCAACTAATTTTGTATCAATTTTCTTCCGACCGAACGATAGACTAGTCGTTTGGTCGGTTTTCGTTTACCATAGAAGGGATATCAATACTTGTATAAGTAGTTGAATCGTTTAGCTAATTGGAGGAATTTTACGTGTTTAATCGACTTTATCCGAAACAGTTCGTCGCGACTGTGTTTGACATCGACTTACAAGAATTGAAAGACCGTGGGGTACGCGTCATTTTGACCGACCTTGATAATACACTCGTGGCCTGGGACGTCCCGCATGCGCCTGAACTTTTATTGATGTGGCTTGAAAAAGTGAAATCATACGGTTTCGATGTGATTGTCGTATCAAATAATAACGAGAACCGTGTACGAACGTTTACGGAGCCGCTTGGCCTTCATTATGTCGCTCGTGCCAAGAAGCCGTTACCTTCTGGTTTCAAAGCAGCGCTCTCGAAATACGGCTATTCGCCGAAAGAAGCCATCTTCTTAGGAGATCAGCTGTTCACGGACGTGCTCGGTGCGAATATGGCCGGTATCCACGTCATCCACGTACAACCGGTCGTCAAGACGGACGGACTCGTCACGAAATTCAACCGGATGCTTGAGAAGGTTGTCTTCGCGCACATGAAGCGTCGCGGGAAGTATGTATTGATCACGAAAAAAGTGGAAGAGCTTGCTGTGGATGCACAGCGGGCGAAAGTCGCAGTCGCTGAAAAAATTGGCGAGGCGATGCATTCACGTTCCGAAGATTCACATAAAAAAGATGAATAAGACCTCGAACGCACAGGAAGAAGGAGGCTGCCCATGTACGGCGACCAAGGCGTCGGAATTAACGCTTCAGGAGTAGCAGCGAGGTGCTACGGCGAATGAAGAAGGGGAAACCTAAACGGCAATAAGTACAACTATGGAAGAAACCAAACGATATTGCGCTGGGTGCGGTGTAGCCATCCAAACGGAAGACCCGAACGGGGTCGGCTACGCACCGAAATCGGCACTTGACCGAGAAATTGTCATTTGCCAACGTTGCTTCAAATTGAAGCACTATAACCAAGTCCAAGACGTAGAGTTATCTGATGATGACTTCTTACGTATCTTGAACGGAATCAGTTCAAAAGAGGCGCTCGTCATTAAGATTGTCGACATTTTCGACTTCAATGGCAGCTGGCTCCCGGGACTTCAACGTTCTGTCGGCTCGAACCCGGTCCTATTAGTCGGGAACAAGGTGGACTTGTTGCCGAAATCCGTCAACCCGAACCGGATGGCGAACTGGATGAAGGCTGAAGCAAAAGAACTCGGCTTGAACCCGATCGACGTCCATTTGATCAGTGCGAAAAAAGGGCATGGGATCGACGAACTCGCTGAAAAGATTGAATATTATCGAAAAGGCAAAGACGTCTTTGTCGTCGGTTGTACGAACGTCGGGAAGTCGACACTCATCAACCAGGTGATCAAACGTTTCGGTGAAGAGGATGAAGCCATCATCACCGTCAGTCATTTCCCGGGAACGACGCTTGACTTGATCGACATTCCGCTCGATGATGATGCGAACTTGTACGATACACCAGGAATCATCAACCGTCATCAAATGGCACACTATGTCGATGCGAAAGATTTGAAGACGATCACGCCGAAAAAAGAAATCAAGCCACACGTGTTCCAATTGAACCCGCAACAGACGCTTTACTTTGGCGGCTTGGCACGCTTGGATTACTTGGAAGGCAATAAACGTTCGTTCGTCATCTATATGTCGAATGAGTTGAAAGCACACCGTACGAAACTCGAACGCGCGGATGAGCTCTATGACCAGCATATTGGGAAGATGCTCAATCCTCCGAACGAGAAGACGCTCGAAATCTTACCACCACTCGTACGCCACGAATTCAGTTTACGAGACGGTGTGAAGACAGACATCGTGTTTAGCGGTCTCGGATGGGTCGCGATTCACGGTAAAGGCGGTCGCATTGCGGCTTGGGCTCCGAAAGGCGTCGCTGTCACACTCCGCGAGGCGCTCGTATGAATCTGGCTGTCATCGGCCACCCGATTGCTCATTCGCTCTCTCCCCAACTGCACGAGCAGTGGTTGAGGGCGTCTGGGCTTTTCGGGCGTTATGAGGCCATTGACGCGATGGAGACCGACCTGCCTCGCCTGTTCGAAGCGATGCGGGAAGGCGAATGGGACGGGTTCAACGTAACGATCCCATACAAAGAAGCGGTCGTTCGTTATGTCGACGAGCTCGACGAGGCTGCCAAGATGGCCGGTGCCGTCAACACGGTGTATAAGCGGGACGGACGCCTCGTCGGAACGAATACAGACGGTGCCGGGCTCGTCCAAGCATTGATGCCGTTCACGGATTGGTCAGGGAACGTTCTTGTCATCGGTGCTGGCGGTGCCGCACGTGGAATCGTGCAGGTGTTACCGACGCGTCAGGTATCAATCGTCAATCGGACAGTTGAACGGGCAAAAGAGCTCGCCAACACGTTCGGCGTTACCTATACGACGTTCGACGAGGTCGACATCTCACGCTATGACGTCATCATTCAGACCACTTCTGTCGGGATGGACGAGAGATCGACACCACTTTCATTAGAAGGATTACGACAAAACACGGTCGTTTGTGATATCATATATCGTCCACTTGTCACCCCGATGCTTCAAGAAGCGAAACGTCGCGGAGCAAGAATTGTGACAGGTGTTGCCATGTTCGTCGGTCAGGGCGCGCTCTCGTTCGAGAAATGGACGGGCGTGAAACCGGACGAAACCATCGGAAAAAAGTTAATCGAAGGATTATTGGAGGAATAATATACTATGCTATCAGGTAAACAAAAACGCTTTTTACGCGCAGAAGCGCACCATCTCTCACCAATCTATCAAGTTGGGAAGAATGGGGTCAGCGAAGCGATGTGTAAAGATATCGTGGACGCACTCGAGAAACGCGAATTGATCAAAGTTCAAGTACTTCAAAACTGCATGGACACGCCAAAAGACGTGGCCGGTGAGTTGTCAGAAGGTACACGAGCTGAGGTTGTTCAAGTTATTGGTAAAGTCATCGTCTTATACAAAGAGGCGACTGAGAAAGAAAATCGCCAAATCAAACTCCCATGAGCCGCATCGGTTTGATGGGGGGCACGTTCGACCCGCCGCATCTCGGTCATCTATTGATTGCCGAACAAGCTCGCGAACAGCTTGAACTCGATGAAGTCTGGTTTTTACCGGCCGCGATTCCGCCACATAAAGTCGGATTCAGCTCGGCAGACCATCGAATCGAGATGACACGTCGTGCCATTCAAGGTCAATCAGACTTCAAATTGAACCTGATTGAGTTTGAACGGAGTGAACCGTCTTACACGGTAGAGACGATGAAGCGGTTGATTGAACGGCATCCAGACGATACGTTCTACTTCTTGATTGGAGCGGATTCGCTCGTCTCGCTCGAATCGTGGTACGACTATGAGACGCTCATCGGTCTCGTCACGTTCGGTGCGGTCGCCCGACCCGGGACACGTTACTTGATTCCGGAGAAGGCTGACGTTCGACCGATTGACATGCCCCAACTTGAGATTTCGTCTACTGATATCCGGGAGCGGGAGAAGCGTGGCAAGTCCATCAAATATCTGGTCCCGACTTTGGTCGAGACGTATGTGAAGGAGCATAAGCTATATGACGTTTGAAGAAGCGCACGAGTTGATTAAACGAACGCTACCGGAAAAACGCTATATCCATACGCTTGGTGTCGTCGAGACAGCGGAGCGTATGGCGATTCAGTACGGCGAGAACGTCGAACAGGCCCGTCTGGCTGCAATGCTTCACGACTATGCAAAATATGTTGACACCGAGGAAATGCGTCAAGTCGTCATCGAAGAAGGGCTGGATTCAGCTCTTCTTGAATACGGGGACGAGTTGTTGCATGCGCCGGTCGGAGCCGTCTTTCTGGCTCGTCAATACGACCTCGATGAAGCGGTGCTCTCTGCGATTCGGAACCATACGACGGGAGAGCCGGGGATGTCTCGTCTCGATCAAATCCTATTCGTGGCCGATGCCATCGAACCGAATCGGAATTACCCGGGAGTTGATCGCCTGCGAGCAGAAGCAGCTCAATCGCTCGAAGCGGCGGTTGTCGCAACACTGCGCCAAACGATTGAATTTTTATTGAAGAAGTCGGTGCGGATTTTTCCACTGACGATTGATACGTATAATGATTTTGTGAATACACCTTAGGAGGGTCAATATGACTGCAAGAGAAGAATTAGAATTGATTGTAAAAGCGGCTGACGATAAACGTGCCGAGGAAATCGTCGTACTCGACATGGAAGGTATCTCGCCGATTGCGGATTATTTCGTCATCTGTCACGGGAACTCGGAGAAACAAGTTGAAGCGATCGCGCGTGAAATCAAAGACGTCGCTGGCGAAAACAACTTGCCACTCCATAAGTTCGAAGGAATGGATACAGCGCGTTGGGTACTTGCTGACCTTGAGAACGTCGTTGTCCACATTTTCCACCGCGACGACCGTGATTACTACAACCTAGAGAAATTGTGGGCTGACGCGCCGCACGTCGAAGTGGAAGTCGGCTAATGGCATACGAAGGATTCGCCTATGTATACGACGAGTTGATGAAAGACGCGCCGTATGATGAGTGGGTCGCTTTCGTGCGTCGTCACGTCGAAGATGGCGCGACACTCGCGGATGTCGGATGCGGGACAGGGTCGGCGACGATCCGCCTCGCCGAACATTACGACGTCATGGGGATCGACTTATCGGAGTCGATGCTCGAAGTCGCACAAGAAAAGGCACTTGAAGCAGAAATCGAGTTGCCGCTTTGGGAACAAGATATGCGTGAGTTGGAACTACCGGAACCGGTCGATGCGGTGACGATCCTCTGTGACTCACTTTGCTATCTTCAGGATGAGGCAGACGTGATTGACACGTTCGAATCCGTCTACAACCAACTCAAACCAGGTGGGCTGTTCATCTTTGATGTCCATGCCCCGAATAAGATGCAGACGCTCTTCAACCAAAAGACGTACGCGTCAAACGAGGAAGACTGCTCATATATCTGGTTTGCCGATCCGGGAGAAGCTCCGCTTTCGGTCGTTCATGATTTGACGTTCTTCGTCGCGCTTGAAGACGGGACGTACGAACGGATCGAGGAGACGCACGAACAACGGACGTATGAACCAGGGCAGTACATGCAATGGTTGATCGGTGCCGGGTTCCACGTCAAATCGGTCACATCTGATTTTACCGAACATGCACCGGGAGCGGATGCCGAGCGTATCTTCTTCGTAGCCCAGAAATAAGCAAATCCCCGATTCTTGACGAATCGGGGATTTTTTGTCGTTACGCTTCGTGGCTGAACTGCCACTGGACACCGAACTGGTCTTCGAGCATACCGTATGCCTTGCTCCAAAACGTTTCTTGGAGCGGCATCAAGACACGTCCGTTCACGGCTAGTGCATCGAACTCGCGATGGATGGCATCAAGGTCATCCGTGACGACGGCGAGCGTGACGTTATCGCCAAAGTTGACCGGTCCGTCAGGCATGGCATCAGAGAACATGAGCGATGAGCCGTGAATCGATAGTCGGGTATGCAACACGAGATCAGCCATTTCACTCGGGACCGGTTGACCATCTGGACCGGGTTGGTCACCGAACGTCATGATGTCTGGAGTGGCATGATTAAACACATTGGCATAGAAGTTCACGGCGTCGCGGCAATTCCCGTTAAAGTTGAGATACGGATTGATCGGCATAGCAAGTTCCTCCTCGAATTCATAATATTAATTATAGAACATATGTTCGTTTAATGCAATCGAGTTATCGAATTTCCATTGTGTAGGTTGAACACGATTGAGAGTCGGGAATAGAGATTATAGAGAATAAATTAAATGAAAGAAGGCGAAGTATCATGAAGCTTACGAAAGGACGCATCCTTGAGTTCGGATTCGTCTTATTCATGGCGGTCATGCTTGTCACATCGATCATTGAAGAATCATGGTTCGACGCGAGTGTGGCGGGGGCAGGCATCATCTCAGGTCTCATCCCGTTTTTCATTGAAAAGACGTTTAAAACAGAACTCGATAGCAAGATGAAGGTAGCATATATCCTGTTCTTGTTTGCCTCACAGTATTTAGGGTCCATCGTCGGATTGTACGGAAACGGCTGGTGGGACACGTTCCTTCATCTCTTGAGTGGTATCTTTCTTGCATTCTTAGGGTTCGACTTCTTCTCCCGGCTCGATGACGACATTCGGACCGAGATTCCGAAACGATTTTTATTCGTCTATATCGTCGTCTTCTCAATGGCAGGAGCGGCGCTTTGGGAGATGTATGAATTCACATCTGATGTCGTTTTGAACACGACGATGCAAGGGAACGGGAACGACGATACAATGGTCGACATCATCGCCGGTTCACTCGGAGGAGTGCTCGCCGCATTTTTCGTCGTCACCCTTCATCAACGTGAAAAATCCAAACAAAAGAGACACATGAAAAAAAGTTCGTGATTCACGAGCTTTTTATTTGTAATCATTCTAATGTTTTATTAATATCAAGATTGTAATGATTATAAATAATGGGAGGCAATCATATGGATCAACATCGTCAACTAACTACTAACCAAGGCGCACCAATCGGGGATAACGCCAACTCCATCACTGCGGGTCGTCGGGGCCCGACGCTTCTCGAAGACTACCAACTAATTGAGAAATTAGCGCATTTCGATCGTGAACGTGTACCAGAACGTGTCGTTCACGCGAGAGGGGCAGGGGCGCATGGTGTCTTCACTGTAAAAAATAGTATGAAACGATATACAAAAGCAGCATTCTTGCAAGAAGAGGGGCAAGAGACGCCTGTGTTTGCGCGTTTCTCGACCGTCATCCACGGTTTAGGTTCACCAGAGACGCTTCGTGACCCTCGTGGTTTCGCCGTCAAGTTTTACACGGAAGAAGGGAACTATGATTTCGTTGGAAACAACTTACCAGTGTTCTTCATCCGTGACGCGATTAAATTCCCGGACGTGATTCACTCGCTCAAACCGGATCCACAAACGAACCTTCAGGACCCAGACCGCTTCTTCGACTTCATGTCACTCACGCCAGAATCGACGAACATGCTTCTTCATTTGTTCAGTGATGAAGGTATCCCGGCATCGTATCGCCATATGCGCGGGTCATCCGTCCATTCTTTCAAATGGGTGAATGAATTTGGAAACACGGTGTACATAAAGATGCGCTGGGTACCGAAGCAAGGTGTTCAAAACTTATCGATGGAAGAAGTTGCGAAAATTCAAGCGGAAGACTTCAACCACGCAACACGTGATTTGTTCAACGCGATTGAAAATGGAGACTATCCGGAATGGGATCTGTACGTACAGATTTTAGATCCGGCGGACATGGACAACTTTGACTTTGACCCGCTCGATGCGACGAAAGATTGGTTCGAAGACGTCATCCCGTACCAATTGGTCGGAACGATGACGCTCAACAAGAATGTCGATAACTTCTTCGCCGAGACAGAGTCTGTCGGCTTTAACCCGGGTGTTCTCGTCCCAGGAATTCAGCCGTCGGAAGACAAGATGCTTCAAGGACGTCTCTTCTCGTATTCGGATACGCAACGTCACCGTATCGGACCGAACTACCTTCAACTTCCGATCAACTGTCCGTTTGCCCAAGTTGCGAACAACCAGCGTGACGGAGCGATGCCGTTCAAGCAACAGACGAGCCCAGTCAACTACGAGCCGAACCGCTATGAAGATGCACCGAAGCCGAATGCGGATTACATTGAGACGCCGCAACCGATCACAGGTGTGACGGGACGTCAGAAGATTGAGAAGACAAACGATTTTGGTCAGGCTGGAGAGGTGTATCGTCGTTATTCTCAGGAAGAGAAGGACGCGCTCATCCGTAACCTCGTTGCGCACATCAAAGAAGTTCGTCATGAGAAGACGGTTCTCCTCTTGATCTGTAACTTCTATCGTGCAGACCGCGAACTCGGGGAGCGTCTCTCAAACGAGTTGAACGTTGATCTCGCACCATTCTTGAACCAAATGTCGAACTAAACGAGTAGCCGCGGTCACGTACCGCGGTTTTTTGTATGCAAAAAGACGCCTCTCGCATGGAGAAACGTCTCGTCTATCGTCGTTATTCACCGACCATCCCGTCACCGTCACGGTCGTCCATATACTGATACAACCAATGGTCACGCGTGATGGGCATCTCGAATCCGGCGTTTTTTGCTTCCTTGATCGTCACTTGTCCGTTTCCGTCAATATCGATATCGGATAAGTCTCGCTCCTCGACCGGCTCCGTGGTCACGTCAGGTGGAGAGTCGTCCGTCAGTCCGAGTGATTCATTCACTTCTTCTGGGTCCGCGTTATCATACGTATCCGTGACCGTATTGCCCCGTACGGTATACGTGTATTGGTAGCGGGAAGGAATCTGTGTCGTCGTATTCGGGTAGGTGATGATGGCCTCGAAGTCTTTCGCCCCGCCTGCTTTTCGAATGACGTCTTCCATGAACGCCTGATCCCCATAGCGATTGAGTGCACTGTTTTGTGGGGTGATATTATAGGCATTTGAGACACCGCCGAGGGAATCGGCAATAATGTGACCTTCATCGAGGTTCGGGTCTTCGACGCCCGGAACCTTTGCCTCGTCTGAATAATAACGACCAGAAGAATTGACGTCTTCGGTCTCATCGTCTTGGAGGGTGATTTCATCAGCAATGACACGAATCAATTGACCATGTTCGTTCGTGAACGCCCAGTACTCCCGGTCGCCGAAGCCGATATCGACGACGACATTCGCTTCCCGTGTTCCGGACTGATCACCGCCATCGACCTCGATTTTCGTATAGCCTTCAAATAAATCTTCTTCCTGTTCAGGTGAAGGCGCATCGGTGGTTTGTTCTTCTTGTGTCTGTTCCTCTTCGGTCGTTTCATCAGTCGACGTCGGGACGCTCACATCGGCATCCGTACAACCGGAGAGGAGCAGTACCCCAAGCAAGAATGGAATGTAAAATGGTATTCTTTTCATGTATCTCGCTCCTTATTCAAAGTTACGCTATCGTATTTACTATGTAAATTATAATGATAGCATACGAAAGCAAGAAGTGAGCGTTCCCCTTCAAAATGTGCCCGATGGATTCCTCTCATTTGTGGATTCAGAAAGCTTGTGCCAAGATTGAAAAAAAGGGGGAAGAACGTATGAACGAAGTGATTGAAACATTATTGAACCACCGTTCCGTCCGTGACTTTACAGACGAGATATTAACAGATGAACAAATTCAGACCATCGTTGAGAGCGCCCAACGCGCATCGACATCTAGCTTTATCCAGGCCTATTCCATCATCGGGGTGACCGATGAAGTGAAGAAGAAACGACTTGCCGAGATTGCCGGCAACCAGTCCTATGTCGTCGAGAACGGTCACTTCTTCGTCTTTTGTGCGGATTTGCATCGCCATGAAATGATTGGTGAGCTACAGGAAGCTGAAGTGTCTGCGACACTTGAAACTGATGAGAAACTCTTGGTCGCCGTGATTGACGCTGCACTCGCCTCGCAAAATGCGGCAGTGGCGGCAGAATCGATGGGGCTCGGCATTTGTTATATCGGCGGCATTCGGAACGACCTCTTTGCGGTCAAAGAAGTGCTCGGGTTACCGGAACGGGTCATTCCGCTCTTCGGCATGGCTGTCGGTGTACCGGCTTCAGTCGAGGATCAAAAACCGCGCTTACCATTCCAACATGTGTACCATGAGAATGCGTATGAAGCGAATCCAGAACAGATTAAGCAGTCCCTTTCCGATTACGATGCCTTGATTCACGATTACTATATGGTTCGTGGCTCGAACCCGCGTAAGGATACGTGGACCGGACAGATGGGGCGCATGTTGTCAAAATCGACGCGTCTTGACGTCAAAGATTTCTTGAAAGCACAAGGCTATTTGAAGCAATGACAAAAACCGCCGACAAATCAATGTCGGCGGTTTTGTCATGTTCAGTTCAGTTGGGCATTGAGCCAATTCTTGTCGATGGCACCGAATTGTTTTGCGATGATCACACCGGATTCATCGAGCACATACGTCGTCGGCATCGCCTGAATTCGGTACGCATCCCCGACTTGACCGTCACGGTCATAGACGACAGTAAACGCGTCTTCGTACGGTTCGACGAACGAGATGGCATTGTCCGGGTCACGTTCGCTCGTCGTCGTGTTGACGGCGACGATGGTCACGTCGTCTCGCTCTTTCGCAAACGCAGCCATATCTGGCATTTCTGCGCGACATGGAGGACACCAGGACGCCCAGAAATTGACGACGACGAGCTTACCGCGTAAAGATGATAAGTCGAACGTACTCCCGTCAGTTCGTTGTAATTCGAACGAAGGGGGAATTTGCCCGATGTTTAGACCGGTCGATGCCGTCTCTGTCGTGACGGTTTGCGTAGCACGTTCCGGCAAGGCAGCATTCACGACCGCGAGCAAGACGAGGACACCGATACTCACTTGAATCGCTTTCTTTGAAGGGCGAGCGACATAGAGCGAAAGCCCGAACAGGATGAAGACAATCCCAATCATCCACCATTGAACCTGCCCGACCGTATACGACTGAAACAGCCAGATGCCATATGCACCGAATGCGGTCCAAAGAATGCGTCCTTGCGTTGGCGCATGCATCCATCGCCACGTCGTTCCGAGTAGTAAAAGAATGAGGACGGCGCTCCATAGATGAATCGGCTGGTCGGAAAAATTCAAAATCGTCCCGTATACCGGAACCGAGAGTGTCATCCCGAGCCAGATGAGGAGCCCGCTCAGCATCCAATATCCTAAAAGGTCTCGATCGAGTCGATAGACGAACCAAAGGACAACAGCGGCCGCAATCCATTGAGACCATACGCCTCCTGTAGCATAGAGGGCAAGAGAAATATCACGTGTCGTCAACAGACCGATGACGATGGCGCTCCCTTTCCAGGCAAGAAATCCATAGAACCATGTACCGATGACGGCTTCACGCTGCTTACTCGTCAAACCGAGGAAACGGAAGATCCCGTAGAGGATACCAAGGCTTACTAAAAAAATGAGTAAATCGAAACGAATGTTGAGTGGACCGATAGCGACCACGTCTTTCCCTCCTAAACAAAAGGCGCCCCTCTTGAAGCGGGCGCCATATTCATAGTCAGTATAGCATTACTTGATTTGTTGAGCGTTCAAGACAGTTTTCATCGCGCCGTAGCCACCGAGGATATTGTGAATATCTTTGTAACCGAGTGATTGAAGGACACTTGCCGCCATGCGTGAGCGGACGCCTGATGCACAATGGACCGCAATCGTTTGGTC
This sequence comes from Exiguobacterium sp. s59, assembly GCF_018617475.1. NCBI lineage: Bacteria > Bacillati > Bacillota > Bacilli > Caryophanales > Exiguobacterium > Exiguobacterium sp. s59. The sequence goes on from NZ_JACSKG010000001.1 coordinate 109,525, forward strand.
TTTCGGAAGCCCTTCGTGATCACGTGTGAGTTTACCGAGAAGGATACGCTCTGCCTTTTCGTAATGGCTTGCGTTCCATTCTGTCGCGTTACGAACGTCGAGGACGAACACGTCACCTTTTTCAGCAGCTTCGATCGCTTCCTCTGCTGTCACGTCCGTATACGTTTCCGTCGCGAGTGATGGGTCGAGTTCTTCGACAGGGACGATGAAACGAAGGCGATCGAGACCGATTGATTGAAGATCGGTTTGTACTTGATCAACGTTCTCTGCACTTGCGATAACCGTGATGTCTTTGTCGAAGTTGACGAGCCATCCCGCCCAAGAGACGAACTTGTTGTTGTATGGGATGTTGATTGTCCCTGGTACGTGACCATTTGCGAAGTCTTCGCCTTTACGTGTATCGACGACCTGTGTCTCTTCGACGAGTGTATCAAGACGGTCCGACCCGACGACTTCAGGACGAGCGATATCTGTCGTCACTTGAATGCCTTCTTTGTTCACTTTCTTCATCATGGCGAAGTAGTTCGGCGGTTCTGGTTGATCCGTCGTCAACTCTTTGATGAAGGCATCTTTGTCCGTCATTTGAAGCGCCCAGTTCGTCGCTTTTTCGTAACCGACCGTCGATGTTGGAATCGCACCGAGTGCTTTCCCGCAAGCACTGCCTGCACCGTGTCCTGGCCAGACTTGAACGAAGTCAGGAAGCGCCATGAACTTTTTGAGTGAATCAAACATTTGTTCCGCGCCAATTGCCGTCGTTCCTTTCACACCGGCTGCTTCTTCGAGAAGGTCAGGGCGACCGATATCTCCGACGAAGACGAAGTCTCCTGTGAAGATTCCCATCGGTTGTGTCTGGTTACGGTCATAAAGAAGGAACGAGATGTGTTCCGGTGTGTGACCAGGTGTATGCATGACTTCGAGTGTCACGTTTCCGATTTTGAACGTGTCGCCTTCTTTGACTAGTTGTGCGTCGATGTCTTTCGCGAATGCATACTTCCAAGAAGCATCACCTTCGTCTGATAGATAGGCTTTTGAACCTGTGCGCTTCGCGAGTTCGAGTGAACCCGATACAAAGTCCGCATGGATATGCGTCTCTGCCGTTGCGACGATGTTCATGCCTTCTTTTTTTGCTTCTTGAAGATAAGGCTCGATGTTACGGGCCGGATCGATGACGATTGCCTCGCCTGTCATTTGACAACCGACCATATATGAAGCTTGTGCTAGTTTCTCATCATAAAAATAACGTAATAGCATATAAATTTCCCCCTATGAGTAAAGTAATCGTTTATTCGACTTCGCCTTGCCAGCTCATCATCCCACCGTCGACGTTCGTGACGTCGAACCCGAGTGAGTCGAGATAAGCAGATGCGTTCATGCTGCGTCCACCGGCTGCGCAAATGACGTGAATCGGTTTAGAGCGATCGAGCTCATCGACTTTTGCCCCGAATTCAGAAAGTGGTACGTTTTTCGCTTGTTTGATGTGACCTCCAGCATATTCATCAACCTCTCGTACATCGATGAGGTTGAGTGAGTCGTCAGCTTGAAGTAACGCTTCTAATTCAGTAGTCGTAATCGTCTTCATGAGTCTTTGATCTCCTTTTCATGTTTAAGGTTTTTGGCAACGAGAATGTTTCGTTGGCTTTAATATACCCCCTAAGGTATAATGAGCGCAAGTGAAAAGAATTGGAGGGGAAAACATGAAGAGAATTTCCTTATTTGTTGGGATTTTGGTTTTAATGGCGATTTTTATCTTTGTAATCACATCAGAAAAGGATGGAATTACGAAAATTGACGTTAAAACTCTACAAAACAAATTGGAAAACGAGGAAATAACACTCCTTGACGTACGAGAAGTGTCAGAATACGAGGGGGGGCATATCGAGGGGGCGGTGAACGCACCACTTTCTTCATTAGATGCAAACCAACTGTCGTATCCGAAAGATGAACCGATCTATGTCATTTGTCGGAGCGGTAACCGAAGTGCCCAGGCCGCTAGCCAATTACAAGATGCCGGATATACAGACATTTATGATGTGTCGGGTGGCATGATGGCTTGGGAATCGATTGAATAAGTAGAGAATACGAAAACAAATGGAGGAGTCTATATGGAGTTCGGGTTTATCATTACAATCTTTCTAATTGGATTTATCGGGTCGTTCATTTCTGGGATGGTCGGGATTGGTGGGTCGATCATCAAATATCCGATGTTGTTGTACATTCCACCGCTTTTGGGATTTGCCGCTTTTAGCGCGCACGAGGTGTCTGGGATCAGTGCCATCCAAGTGTTCTTTGCGACAATCGGTGGGATTTATGCCTATCGTAAAGGTGGATACTTAAACAAGCAGTTGATTCTTTACATGGGTGTGGCCGTCTTGATCGGAAGTTTTATCGGGGGATACGGATCGACCATTTTATCTGAGACGATGATTAATGTCGTATATGCCATCCTTGCGACGATTGCGACGATCATGATGTTCTTGCCGAAACCACAAGTGGACGACATGCCACTCGACCAAGTGCAGTTCAACAAGGTGATCGCGGCAAGTTCAGCGTTCATCGTGGGAATCGCAGCTGGTATCGTCGGGGCAGCGGGGGCATTCATTCTCATGCCGATCATGCTTGTCGTCTTACGGATCCCGACGAAGATGGCGATCGCGAGTTCACTCGCCATCACGTTTATTTCGTCGATTGGTTCGACGTTCGGTAAAATCATTACCGACCAAATCGTTTGGGAGCCAGCTATCATCATGATTATCGCGAGTCTAATCGCCGCGCCGATCGGGGCAAATGTCGGGAAAAATATGAATACGAAAGCACTCCAATGGATTTTGGCGTTACTCATTTTAGCGAGTACCGTTAAAATTTGGAGCGACTTGATTTCATGAAAAAATCACGATGCCTATATTCTGGCATCGTGATTTTTTTGCGTTACTTCGTAATGAAATAATAGAGAAGTCCGAGTCCGATAAACGAGACAGGGAGCAAGATGATGTAGAGCCAAGAAACCATCGACCAGCTCTTCTTTTGGCTATACGTGGAGCGGTCTTTCCCGAGACCGACCATGATGGTGAAAATGAGTGCAATCAAACAGACGAGCAATGCTAACCCAATCGTGAGAGCCATGTTGTCACATCCTTTTCCAAACTTGTTATCTTCATCATATCGTATGCACCGAAGAGACTTTCGACAGAATGTTGAGGTTGTGTGACAAAGGTGAAGGAGAAGAGTCACACTTACAAAATCATACAAGAAAAATCCCTTGTCACTCGAACGAATCGAATGAAAGGGATTGAATGTTTATTCCGCGAACGTTTTGCTACGGAACATAAAGGCCGTGATGAGATAGAAGGCGATGATATGAAGGGCGACATAGAAGATCGAGAAGCCCATCGTAGCGTCCATCGCTTTCATAAACTCAGGGTTAACGTCATAAATCGAAAGGTCGGTATGCAAGAAGACGATCCATTTTGCGAGTTCAGGTTTCCAGGCGACGAGAAGCCCACCGATGATACTTGAGGCAAAGTTCGCGAGCACCGTGAAACCGATGACGACACCGACCGATTTGAAGACGACCGAGAACATAAGCGTCAAGAAGATGATGAAGATCGGTCCACTCACGCTGATGAGGATTGGTCGCACGACGTCCCATGTGACAGAACCGTCTAACGTGAGTGAGAACCCGAACGCGACGATTAGGATAAAGACGAATTGGAGCAACATGACGAGGACGGACATGACGAGTTTTGATAATAAGATGCGGTCTCGAGAATACGGACTCATCAAGAGATGCTTCAACGTATCAAATTTCAGCTCATTCCCGACCATCTCGGCCGTGAAGACGATGGTAAAGATGCTGAGGAAGGCGATGGCGCCCATCGTTGAGAATTCAAAGAACGATGCCGCTTCCGGTGTACCATTTCCGCTCGCCAATACGGCGTATACGATGAGAATGATCGCGGTGTATACGCCTAAGGCGACGTAAGGTTTAATCGTGCGACGCCACTTCATCCATTCATTGCTGAGTAATGAACGCATTGTTTGTACCTCCTTCTTTTTTCGTCAATTTCAAGAATTGTTCTTCGAGCGACTCGTGCTTCATCCCGATCTGGTAGACGGCGATGTCACGCTCGATCAACTGTTTCAATAAGACAGGGATATCCGTTTCCTGACGTGGCACGATGAACGATTCGGCAGACTGTTGAATGATTTTCACATCATCGAAAGCGAGAGCCGCGACGTCGAGCGCATCGCTCATCTGCTCTTTCGCGACTTTACAAAGGATGACGCTATCTGCTTTCGTCTGTCCGTCTTCCACCGACTTGATTTGTCCTTGGTCGATGATGGCAAAGCGGTCCGTGATCAATTCCATTTCGCTCAACAAGTGACTCGAAATGAGGATGGCAATCCCGCGATGGTCAGCGAGGTGACGTAAGTAATTTCGAAGATCGGCGATTCCGGCTGGGTCGAGACCGTTTGTCGGCTCATCAAGGATAAGTACTTTAGGATTATGCAACAAGGCACGGGCAATCCCGAGGCGCTGTTTCATCCCGAGCGAGTATTGTTTGACTTTCATATCGAGCTTTCCGTCGAGTCCGACGAGCGCACCAAGTGCGTTCAAATCGACTTTCTTTAAGTTCGGGATCAAGTTCATGGCATGAATCAAGTTCTCACGACCGGTCATGTACGGATAAAACGCCGGATTCTCGACGATGGCTCCGATTCGGCTAAGTGCCTCTTGGCGGTTGTTCGCGACGTCATACCCATCGACCGTCACGGTACCGTGTGTTGCAGGCATGAGGCCTGTAATGATTCGGATCGTCGTTGTTTTCCCGGCGCCGTTCGGTCCGAGGAAACCAAAGATTTCACCTGGGACGACATCAAAACTGACATTCGTCAATACCGTTGCTTTTCCCATTTTCTTATGGACATTTTGTACGGATAACATGTGGTCACCTATCTTTCTTTTTAAAAGTTTTAGTGTGCTTCCTACACCCCTTCTACGGCCTTGTATGAAATAAGGTTTCATCTTTTTTTGAAATTGTTGAAACAAATGAGTTGAGACACATTTTATCGATAAGCAAAACTTATCGAAATAGTATGGACGAATTGTGAATTTGTAAGGGTCTTTCTCGCATGAAAGGTGTAGTATGAAGTTGAGCGTAAGAGGCAAGATTTGGTTTTGTTCACTAGGGTAAGGGAAGAGTGAACTGCTTCGGGCTACATGTTAAAATGAAAGCGTTCACAGATTGAACGTTTAGGAATGGATAAGGGGGATTTATTCAATGGGAGAGTCGTCGAATGTTCACGAGAAATCGCAAGCATTTTATGGTCCTAACTTAGGCTACATCATTGAACTATACGAACAATATTTGGAAGACCCGTCTTTAGTCGATGAGGAGACACGTCGTTACTTCGACGAGAACGGGGCACCAGAATCATCACCGACAGAAGTACCGGTATCGGGTCCGTCGTTTGACTTGGAGAAAGTCGTCTCGGCGACACGCCTCGTCAACGATATCCGTGCGTTCGGTCATAAGGCGGCTGATATCTATCCATTGAAAGATCATCCGCGGGAACAGGAGTTATTCGAGCTGTCTCGTTACGATTTGACAGAAGAAGATTTGAAACAAATTCCGGCTCGTCTTCTTTCGGACGATGCACCGAAACCGAACGCGAGTGCCCTCGAATTATTCCGTCACTTGCTCGACGTCTACACAGGAACGGTCGCGATTGAACTTCGCCATTTGGACGATATGGAAGAGAAGAAGTGGATTCGCCGTCAAATCGAGCAAGGTGCATTGAAGCAATCCTTCTCGAAAGAAGAAAAAATCGAATTGTTCAAACGTCTGGCTGAGACAGAACTGTTTGAATCATTCCTTCATAAGACATACGTCGGACAGAAACGCTTCTCCATCGAAGGATTGGATGCGATGGTGCCGTTACTCGACGCGATGGTCGGCGGACTCATCTCGAGCGGGTCTGAACACATCAACATCGGGATGGCGCACCGGGGACGTCTGAACGTACTCGCTCACGTACTCGGCAAGCCGTACGAGATGATCTTTGCGGAGTTCCAGCACGCACCGAACAAAGAATTGATTCCGTCTGAAGGATCAATTGGGATCAACTTCGGTTGGTCAGGCGACGTGAAATATCACCTCGGTCTTGACCGAAAAGTGCTCGAGCAACAAAAAGAAGTACGTCTCAACTTGGCGAACAACCCGAGTCACCTTGAATTCGTTGGATCTGTCGTCGAAGGGTACACACGTGCTGCACAAGATGACCGTTCTGAGAAAGGATCGGCTGTTCAACACGATGATTTGGCAGCCTCGATCTTGATTCACGGGGATGCGGCCTTCCCAGGACAAGGAATTGTCGCGGAGACGCTCAACATGACGAATTTGACGGGTTACCGTACAGGTGGGACAGTTCATGTCATCGCCAACAACACGATCGGTTTCACGACGGACCCGAACGATTCACGCTCGACACGTTACGCGAGTGATATCGCCAAAGGATATGAAATCCCGGTCTTACACGTGAATGCGGATGACCCAGAAGCATGTGTCGCCGTCGCGAAGCTGATCAGTGAATATCGTGCCAAGTTCCATAAAGACATCTTGGTCGATTTGATTGGGTATCGTCGTTACGGTCATAACGAAATGGACGAACCGATGAACACGAACCCGGTTCTTTATAAAGCGATCAAAGGACATCAGTCTGTCCGTCACGTATATGCCGAGCAACTTGAGGCAGAAGGCGTCATGACAAAAGACGAAAAAGCACAAATCGAACAGAAAATCGAAGAGGCACTTAAAGCAGCGCGTGACCTCGTTCCTTCTGAAGAAGAGGATGCTGACATCGTCTTACCGGACGCGGTCCATAAAGGATTCCCGAAAGTCGATACGAGCGTGAAACTCGAACTCCTCACGCAATTGAATGAAGAGTTATTGGACTGGCCAGAAGGCTTCGGAGTCTTCCATAAGCTTCAAAAAGTACTCGACCGTCGCCGTGACGCCTTCGGTGAAGGTGGGAAAATCGATTGGGGTCATGCGGAAACGCTCGCCTTCGCTTCGATTCTTTCAGACGGTACGCCGGTTCGCTTGAGCGGTCAAGATTCGGAGCGCGGAACGTTCGCCCAACGGAACATCATGTTGAACGATGTCGAGTCAGGGAAGAAGTTCTCGCCACTCCATCAGCTGTCGACGGCGAAAGCTTCGTTCTCTGTCTACAACAGCCCGCTTTCTGAAGGATCGGTACTCGGATTTGAGTACGGCTATAATGTGTTCGCCCAAGACACGCTCGTCTTATGGGAAGCGCAATACGGTGACTTTGCGAACTCTGCGCAGGTCATGTTCGACCAGTTCATCTCGGCAGGTCGCGCGAAATGGGGTCAAAAATCAGGGCTTGTCATGCTCTTGCCACACGGTTATGAAGGACAAGGTCCGGAGCACTCGAGTGCACGGATGGAGCGTTACTTGACGCTTGCCGGGGAGAAAAACTGGACAGTCGCAAACCTTTCGTCTGCGGCACAATACTTCCATATCCTCCGTCGCCAAGCCGAGATGCTCGGCAAAGAAGAGATTCGTCCGATGATCATCATGACACCGAAGAGTCTGCTTCGTCATCCGCTCGCGACGTCACCAATCGAGGCGTTCACGGAAGAGAGTTTCAAACCAATCGTTGAACAGCCAGGTCTCGGTGAACAGGCGGAGAAAGTCGAACGTCTCGTCTTCTGCACAGGGAAGATGGCGATCGACCTCGCGGAAGCGGTCGGCAAGTCAGAAGAGTCACTCGACTTCTTGCACATCATCCGAGTCGAAGAGATTTATCCGTTCCCGGTACGCGAGATTCGTGACGTCATTAGCCGTTATCCGAATGCACGTGAAATCGTCTGGGTACAAGAAGAACCGAAAAACATGGGGGCTTGGACGTACATCGAGCCTCGTCTTGAAGCAGTCACAACGAACCGACTCGACGTTCGTTACATCGGTCGTCGTCGTCGCTCGAGCCCGGCTGAAGGAAATCCGACAGCCCATAAACAAGAACAAGCACGCATCATCCGTGAAGCACTTTCTCGTGACGTCGTCTCGAGCGGTGCAGGCACGAGCACATACCAAAAAGATCGTAAATAAGTTAAGGGGGAACTCATTGTGGTCGAAATTAAAGTACCTGAATTAGCAGAATCCATTACGGAAGGAACGGTCGCGACGTGGCTCAAACAGCCAGGCGACCAAGTTGAAAAAGGGGAAGCCATCGTTGAACTCGAGACGGATAAAGTCAATATCGAAGTCCCAGCTGGCGAAGCGGGTGTGTTAGAAGAACAACTTGCCGGAGAAGGGGATACGGTTCAAGTTGGTGACGTCATCGCACGTCTCGGTTCAGGTTCTGGTGGCGGAACGGCTGTCGCGACGAAGACGAAGACAGAAAACGCGACAGAAACGAAAACAGAAGCGCCGACTGAGAAGAAAACGGAGTCTGTTGAAGAAGGTAAGAAAGTGGAGAAACGTGAAGAGCACGTCGCGAGCCCTGGTAAAGGTCCAATCGCAACACCTGCTGCACGCAAGCTCGCTCGTGAGAAAGGCATCGATCTCTCAGCTGTTCAAACGAATGATCCGATAGGACGCATCAACGTCCATGACGTGTCAAAACATGAAGACAAACCAGCTGTAAAAGAACAAAAACCAGCTGCCGCAGCACCTGCACCACAACCGGCTGCGAGTGGGAAAGAAGAAGAGCGCATCAAGATGACACGTCGTCGTCAAACGATTGCGAACCGTCTCGTAGAAGTACAACAGACGGCAGCGATGCTCACGACGTTCAACGAAATCGATATGTCGGCGGTCATGGCTCTCCGTAAACGTCGCCAAGAGAAGTTCGTGAAAGACAACGATGTCAAACTTGGTTTCATGTCATTCTTCACGAAAGCAGCGGTAGCCGCTCTCAAGCGCATGCCTTACTTGAACGCTGAAATCCAAGGCAATGAAATCGTCTTGAAGAAATATTACGATATCGGGATTGCCGTATCGGCGCCAGACGGTCTCGTCGTGCCGGTCGTCCGTGAAGCGGATCGCAAAAACTTCGGTGAAATCGAGAAAGACATCCTTCACCTTGCGGACAAAGCGCGTAACAACAAGCTTGGTTTGAGCGACCTCACAGGAGGTACGTTCACGATCACAAACGGTGGCGTATTCGGTTCACTCCTTTCGACACCAATCTTGAATGGACCACAAGTCGCGATCCTCGGGATGCACTCAATTCAACTCCGCCCAGTCGCGATCGACGCAGACACGATGGAAAACCGTCCGATGATGTATGTTGCCCTCTCGTATGACCACCGAATCGTAGATGGTCGTGAGGCTGTCACATTCCTGAAGCACATCAAAGACATGATTGAAGATCCGGAACAATTGTTGTTCGAAGCATAAGATGAAAACGAAGTACTCGCTCTTAAATCAGGGGCGGGTACTTTTTTGTATGAGGTCAACCCAAAAAACCTTTTATTGGAATTTTTGTCAGGGCATATATGTTATCCTTGATAGAGCGAATCAAGAAAAGGGTGTGAATCGTAAATGAAATGGAAAAAATGGCTTCCTTGGATAGGACTTGTCTTCGTTGTAGTGATCATGGCTACATATGCGCTCTATCAATATTGGATGGGACCGAATCAAAATGAGCTCGACCGAGACAATTTGACGAAAGAAGAGTATACCCGTGCACTTGAATTGATCGACATCATCAAAGAAGAAGACCCGCTCGGGCGACGTCAAAATGTGACGCGCCGCATCAACCCGCAGGAGACGACGGGCCTTGTCTTTGACGATGCGAAAAAATTGAACAAAGGGAATCTCGTCGATGCGATGCATTTGATGACACACCAAAAGATTTTGGCGACGGAAAAAGCGGGTGCCATCCCGATGACGCACGACAATTTGAAAGAGATACGAGACTATTTGGAGTTGCTACGCGAAAAAAATAAAATCAAAATGGAAGACTACCTTCAACTCGGCCAAATCATCGAACGATGGGAACAAGCCATCTTTGATGAGATTGACAAAGAGCAAGACGTTCTTCTAGAGGAAATGTACGCCGTCATCGGTTTCTCGAGCGGACTCGCGACGCGAGCGGAAGAAGAGTTGTTCATTTTGAATAACTTTGGAGAGGAATACGTGTATACGATGGACTTAGAGCCGATGCCAGAAGAGGAAGAGGAGCAACAAGAAGACAAAACATCTGAAACCGAAGAGTAAATCAAAAAGGAGTTCAAGTTGAACTCCTTTTTGTAATGGGCGCCCACAATCATTGGAACGACTCATGAAATGAAAGGCGCTGCTTCCCTTTCGCTTTTGACCGATACAAGGCATCGTCTGCTTGTTCGATGGCGACGTGGGGAGGTTCAGGGGGCGACCAAATCGATGCACCGATGCTTGCCCCGACCTTTACCGAGGCGAGATCGAGCATCACGGGTTGTGAAATGATATCGATGACTGACGTACCGATTTTATGAATTTCTTCCATCGAACAATCACGTCTCGGGAACATGAGGAAAAATTCGTCGCCGCTCAATCGGACCGGATACACGTCATCGATTTTGAGTGCTCGTAGCCGCTGTGCGATTTCAACTAACAACTCATCCCCGATCGCATGACCGTATGTATCGTTTACCGCCTTGAACCCATCGAGGTCGATATAAAAGAAAACGTATGGCTCTTTTGAAGTGTGCAATTGATTCAACTGTTCACGTAAGGCGACACGGTTTGAAAGACCGGTCAGCGCGTCACGATTCGCTAGTAGCTCGAAATGCACACGTTCCGATTCAGACTCGGTGAGAGAAGTGACGAGCGATTCTAGCGCGAATGCGAGCGACTCGATTTCTTCGATTCCAGATTGGTGTGGGAATTTGTCTACTTTTCCTTGCTCCATGAGCGAAGCCGTTTCAGTAATTCGTTTCAACGGTCTCGTCACGATGGAAGCGAGTAGCCAACCGAGTACGGCCGTCACAAGCGATGCGAATAAGCCGATCCACAAAATTCTCGTCTCTAGCGTCTCGACTGGTGCGAACGCGACCGCTGCCGGTTGACGGACGACGACACGCCAACCGAGTCCGGGGTATTCGTCATAACCTTCCCCGATTGACATGCCCGTCAAATATTCCTGTCCATCTTGCCATTCTTTCACGGAGGCCCCTTCCGTAAACGACACGGGTAGTGGTTTTCCGACCATATCGTCCGGACCGAGGAGCACCACGTTGTCTCGCTCACTGACAACGAACAGGTCCGTATCGTCGACTTGTTCATGGAGCGTCCGATTGAAATGTCCGAGCACCTCTTTTCCCCATGCCCAGCTCAAATGAGTGGCAAGCACTCCTTGAAACGTCCCGTCTTGGAATAGCGGGACACTGATATCGACGAATTGAAGCGCTTCCCCCGTCGGATTCGGCAATAATTCAGCTAAAAGGACCGCCTCGTGGACGTCTCCGATAAATGGTTTTTCTTTTGCTTCAAGAAAGACCGGACGTTCGGCGATGGACGCCTCTTCTAGTATACCGTTCGTGGAAGCGACGACGGTTCCTTCCGCATCGGTGACACCCATCCATGAAAATGCCGGGATGTTCGATTGGACTTGATCGAGCAGTCGTCGTGTCGCGTCTGGGTCTTCTAAATCGAGCCCCTGCAAGAGTTGAACCTCTTGATAGCGTGACCACATATAAAAGTCGAGTTTATCCGCCAATTGATGTGACGTCGTCGAAAGGCGTTCCCCAATTTCTTGTTCGAGCGAGTCAGATGCTCGGTGACTGATGAGGGATGTGAGTGCGATCGTCAGTAAAAAGACGAGCGTGGCAATGCTGAGCGCCAAAATGAGTCCGAGGCGCATCGTAAAAGACTTGATCATGCGAAAAAAACCTCCTAAAGCTTGAATTAAAGAGAATTATGAAAAACGAGTCGATATCATGATAGGAGGAAGAGCTTCCGCTATAATGAAAGACGAGTCAAAATAGATAGAGGTGAAGAGAATGAAAAAGAATCAATTATTGGTCATCTTGACCATCGTCGCTGTGGCATTGATTGCTTTGGTGTTCGTCTTGCTCAATCAAGATGAGACGCCAGTTGCCGACAGAGGCGATCACGTGTCAATCGAGGGACAGCCGACGCTTGGAGACCCGGACGCGAAAGTCTCGGTTGTCGAGTTCGGAGATTATAAATGTCCATCGTGTAAACAGTGGGGTGAAACGATCTACCCGCAACTAAAAGCGGACTATCTCGACAAGGAAGACGTCAGTTTCAGTTATATTAACGTCTTGTTCCACGGACAGGAATCGATTTTAGCTTCACTCGCGTCTGAGTCGGTATACGAGCAAGATCCTGAATCGTTCTGGAAGTTCCATAAAGCGCTCTACGACGCGCAGCCGGCTTCACAACAACACGACAACGCATGGGTGACGGTCGAGAAGTTGAAAGAAATCGCGGGCGAGACGACATCGGTCGACTTGGCAAAACTCGAACAAGACCTCGGTGAAAATTCGACCGTACTTGAGAAAGTGAGCACGGACGACGGTCTTGTAAAAGAGAACGGTGTTCAATTCACACCATCGATCATGATTAACGGTGTGATGCTCGAGGACCCGTTCGATTACGAACAAATTCAGCAGTTGATTGAGCAGGATTTATAAGATGAAGTCATTTTTCGAAAAATATGGACTGTATCTCGCTTGGCTTGTCGCATTGACGGCGACGCTTGGGAGTCTCTATTTCAGTGAGATTCGCGAGTTTGTGCCATGTGAGCTATGCTGGATTCAACGTATCTTTATGTATCCGCTGACGATCCTCTTGGGAATCGCTGTCTTCACGGACGATCGGGCGGTGCGGAAATATGTGTTACCGCTTACTATCATAGGCGGTATTGTTTCACTTTACCATTACTTGGTACAAAAAGTGCCTGGATTTGCAGAAATTCAGCCTTGTGCACAAGGTGTTCCGTGTAGCGGTCAATATATCAACTGGTTCGGATTCATCACGATTCCGTTTCTCGCATTGACGGCTTTCACGCTCATCACGATCCTCATGTGGAATGTCAAAAAGCGATAAGGAGTTGGAACGTGTGAAGAAATGGTGGATTGGTAGTTTGATGACGATGCTCATCGTCCTAGCAGGATGTGGACAAGAGATTGAGGACCCGCTCAACTGGGAAATCGAATCGTTCGAATACATGAACCAAGAAGAAGAAATGGTCAGCCTCGACGATTTAAAAGGGAAAGTGTGGATGGCGGACTTCGTCTTTACAAGCTGTGAGACAGTCTGCCCGCCGATGACGTACAATATGACGAAGCTGAATGAAGCGCTCGAGGAAGAGGGTGTCGAAGACGTGCAGTTCGTCTCGTTCAGTGTCGACCCGACCGTGGACACTCCGGAGAAGATGAAAGCATTCATGAGTGACTATGACCTTGCGAAAGCGGACTGGCAGTTCTTGTCGGGTTACTCGCAAGATGAAATTCAGACATTCGCCCAAGAGAACTTCAAAGCACTCGTCCGAAAGCCTGACGAAGGCACACAAGTCGATCATGGCACGTATTTCTATCTAGTCGATCAGGAAGGGAAAATCATCAAAGCATATCCTGGGTTCCAAAATGTCCCGACTGAAGATATCATCAACGACATTAAGATCTTGCAAAAGTCTTAAACTGAAGGCCTGTTCCACCAAAGCGGTGGGCAGGTCTTTTTGAATGATGAAACCTGGTATACTTGAGGGACTAGATTGGTTTCCCTGAAAAGGAGTGAACGGGATGAAAGACGTCTTGATTCAATACATGAAACGTTTTACGGATTTGAGTGATGACGAGTGTGCACGATTGACGGCCGATGTGCCGATTGCCACATTTCCGAAAGGGACGATTTTATTGCATCAAGGAGACGTCCCGACCAAATGTTATTTCGTACTGAGCGGTTGTATTCGTCAATATAAAGTCGACGAAGACGGGAACGAGCATACCGTCGATTTCATCACGGAAGAACAAAGTATCACCATATTGACGAAACATCATACAGATGGACGGTCCCCTTATTCGTTGACGTGTCTGGAGGAATGCTGTCTCGTCGTTGGAGACCTTGCGACAGAGCAGGAGCAATACGAGATGAATCCCGTCCTTGAGGCGATGACGCGTGACATGATGCAAGAAGACATGGGGACGATGCGAGATGCGTTCGCCTCATTCATGTCATCCACACCAGAGGAACGGTATCAGACCTTGATGGAGAAGAGACCCGATTTAGTCTATCGGGTCCCTCAGTATCAACTGGCGAGCTATCTCGGCATCACACCGGAATCACTCAGTCGGATCAAGAAGCGGGCGACGCGCCACCTTCGGATTGTCGAGTGAGTTCATGCATGGGAAGCGTTCTTCCTTTCACGAGTAACCATACGGCAAAGGCCAACTCCCCGACGAACATCGGGAGCATGAGGATGAGTTCGAGTAGAATCGCCAAGTCATCAAGTGTAGGGAATTGATAAAGGACATGGACGACCGTGTAGCTGAAGCCGGCAACGACGAGCAGGATTCCAATTGTTCTAGGAATGAGTCGGGTCCGTGCCGCCATCCATCCGACTGCGACGAGGTGAAGCCCGAATACAATCAAGCCGAAAGACCAGATGACCTCAAATGACGTGACTGTTTCATATACTTGTCTAGCTGAAGCAGATGTGTCGAGGAGGCGTTCGGCTTCGATGAGACGGATGACGGCGAACGCGAGAATGAGTGTATAGACGAAACGAAGGGTCCCGATGAGTAGAGCGAAGGTGACATGGAGCGGTTTGAAGAAACGGTAAAGCCCGTAGGCGACGATTAAGTCAAGCCCGACAATGATGCCCCAGCCGATGATCCCGAAACGGAACAGCGTCGGATGACTGACTAAGTTCTCATACGTTGTCATCGCTTCATTTTCGATGACGAGGGATTGATAGACGTATCCTTGCGCGAATAAGGCGACGAGTGCCATGAGGACGAGGGCGATTCCGGACCATAACGCGGCACGTCGCTGTGAACGGACAGATGAATGGTTCATGAGAAAAACTCCTTTCAAATGATCTTGTCTCTATCATATAAGGACAATAAAGGGGCCACATTGACTTAAGTCAAGAACACGCCATTTTTTTGAAAAATAAGTGAATCTGCATACTAACCGATATCAGATGGAGAAATGCACGCTATAATCAATGCAACGAACTTGTAGAAAAGAGGATCCAGATGAAAAAGACGATGTTGCTCTCATTAGTCGGAATGGCGGCTGTCACAGGAACGATTCTGACGCAGTACAAACCACTCGGAAGAAAACCGAAATCACTTCAATCCCCGAACCAGGTCAATGGAAAGTTCCGCAATCAATACGAGACGCCGATGAACTTTTCCGCGGAGGACATGGTGTCGATGGCTCGTGACTATCGCGACGTGACGTCGCTGCGTAAGCCGAGCGAACGTCTGCCGATCGTGCCAATCGATTTCGAAGAAAAGACGGGCTCGAGCTTCACGAGAATCTATTGGCTCGGTCATTCGGCACTGATGGTACAAATGGACGGGAAGACGATGCTTGTTGACCCGATGTTTGGACGCAGTCCATCGCCGCTCCCATTCGCCAAAAATGAGCGTTTCAGTGAAGACTTACCGTTCGACCTTGAGGACTTGCCTGAGATCGATGTCGTCTTGTTAACGCATGACCATTACGACCATCTCGACTATGGGACGATCCTTGCAATCAAAGACAAGGTTGCCATGTTCATCGTACCGCTTGGGGTAGGGAGTCATTTGAAACGATGGGGTGTCGGTGCTGAGCGAATCGTGGAGCGAGATTGGAATGAGTCATACACGTTCGGGAATTGGACGTTCGTATGTACGCCGGCACGTCACTTCTCCGGTCGTTCGCTGACGGATCGGAACAGCACGCTATGGGCATCATGGGTCGTCCTCGGTGAGACGGATCGTCTCTTCTTCAGCGGAGACAGCGGCTACGCACCTCACTTCAAGATGATTGGCGAACAGTACGGACCGTTTGATTTCGCCGCGCTCGAATGCGGACAATATGACGTGCGCTGGCCGGACGTCCATATGCAACCGGAAGAGACGGCACAAGCGTTTCGCGATCTACGCGCCGATCAGATGATGCCAATCCATTGGGGTGCGTTCACGCTGTCGTTCCACGATTGGTTCGACCCGGCGGAACAGATGGCGTCCCTCTTACCAAAAGAAGTAGTTCTCACTCCAAAGATTGGGGAGCGCATCACGCTCGACGGTCGGAATGATACGACGACGTGGTGGCGAGAACTCGAAGACGCAAACAAGCGATGACATCGGTCATCGCTTGTTTTTTGTTACGAAGAGATCTTCTCAGAAGCGTCTTCTTCGATATGCAGTTTATGTTTACGCGTATACACAAGGAACGCGGCTGTCATCGCGATCGAACTGATCCCAAACAAGACGACCATCAGCTGAAGTCCGATCAAGTCGAGGAAGAATCCTGTCACGAGTAGGACGACTTGGAAGATGATCCGGTCGAGCATGTTACGGAACGAGAAGAAGCGACCGTGATAATCTTTCGGCATCCGGGTCTGGAAAATCGTGATGGCCGTCGGGAAGAAGCAGCCGACCGAAAAGCCGAAGAGGACGAATGCGGCAATCGACATGAACGGAATATCTGCGAAATACAGCATCAATTGTGCGACACCGATCAAAAACGAGAACGAGAACAAAATCGAGAACGCCGAGAATTTTTCTCCAATCCGTTTGATCATGAAGGCACCTGTCATGAAGGCGAGTCCTTCGGCCGTATAAATCCATCCTTTGATCGCCGTCGAGTCCTGCAACTCACTGATGTTGATGACGAGCAAGTTGAACCCTCCGATAAAGAGGAGCGGGATGAGCGTCATGACGAGTGTCATGAAGATGACCGGGATTGATTTGATGATCGGGAAGACGTCTTTGAATCCGCTCGACGCCTTCGCATCGACTTTCTTCGCTGACGGTGTCTTCGTCTCATCAAGCTTCAAGAACAATGTCGCGACCGCAAGCAACAGATAGGCGACGAGCGAAAGGGCATAGACGTTACGAAGAGAGATGAGCGTCAACAGCACACCGGCGATCGCCGTCCCGATGACGCGTGATAGTGTCGAGACGTTCATATGGACGCCGTTCAAGGCGAGGAGTTCTCGTTCCTTCACGATGAGCGGAATCGCTGCCTGCAGAGCCGGGAAGTAAAAGGCTGCCGATCCTTGTAAAATGATCAAAAAGACGACCATCCACACGACCGAGTTCGTCTCAATCGCGACGAACATGAACAGCACACTAAGCGCTCGGACGATGCTTGAGATGAGCATGATGTTTTTCTTAGAGCCTTGGTCGGTCAAGCGTCCCGCGAGCGGACCGATGGCGACCCCGGCGAGTAAGCCGATGGCGAGAATGACCGCCTTCACAAAGTCAGAGGGGACACGGTCTTGCATGAATTCCAAATTGCCGATGATACCGAGCCATAGACCAAGACCGGCGACGAATTCGCCCGTCAAGATGATCCAGACGTTCCGATTTTTCCACATAGATGTAGTCCTCGATTCTTATATGCTAATCACTATTATCAAGTAGTAAGGTGGAGAATACCACAAAAAAGAAGCCGAATGTCGGCTTCTTCATCAATCAAATATCACAGTTGTCGTCGGTGCACGTCGCACCGTTCGAGAGGACTTGGATCGTCGGATTGTTCTCAGACCAGACTTTTTCGAGCACTTGCGTGAACGCTTCCGTCGGTTGAGCACCGGATACCCCGTATTTGTTATCGAATACGAAGAACGGCACACCCGTGATGCCGAGGTCGCTTGCACGTTTCTCTTCGGCACGAACGTCTTCCGTATATACGTCCGTCGTCAAGACGTCGCGTACCGCGTCACGGTCGAGGCCAACGCTTGTCGCGATGTCAAGGAGGACATCGTGGTTCCCGATGTGTTTGGCATCGACAAAGTAAGCCTGAAGCAACGCTTCTGACAATTCTTTTTCTTTACCGACCGTCTTCGCGTAATGCGTCAAACGATGTGAATCGAGCGTACCTGTGACGACCATGTTTTCAAAATCATAGTCGAGTCCGACTTCGCGGGCTTGGGCGGCGACTTGTGCAGTCGTACCTTTTGCCTGTTCGATCGGCATCTGATATTTTGTCGCGAGTGCCTCATAGATGGTACGTGAATCGTTCGTTGGGGCGTTCGGGTCGAGCTCGAAACTCTTGAATTCGACTTCCACTTGGTCCGCCTGTGGGAACTGTTCGAGCGCCTCTTCTAGACGACGCTTCCCGATATAACAAAACGGGCAGACATAATCTGACCATACTTCAATTTTCATAGTGAATCCCTCCTGTCCCTAGTGTAGAAAATCTTGAATTCAAAGTACAGGAAACGGCTCACAAAAAAAGCCCTCCCGGAGGAGGACTTAAAAGACGTACCAGAACACACAGACGAAGTGGGCGAAGCTTCCGAACAAGATGAACAAGTGGAACACTTCATGGAAGCCCCATCCTCGCCAGTTGACGAATTTCGGCTTGAACCCGTAGATGAGCCCACCAATCGTATACATGACACCCCCGAGGACGAGCCAGAAGATGCCGGCGTTGCCAATCACGTCATGGAGCGGCCCGATAAAGAAGACGGACAGCCAGCCCATGCCGATATAAAGCGCGGTCGATAAGAAACGCGGGGCATGGAACCAGACGAGCTTAAAGATGATCCCGAACAGGGCGAGTGCGTGTACCGTTCCGAAGAGAACCCAACGCGTCGGTCCCTCGAGCGCGAGTAGCGTGAGCGGCGCGTATGTACCCGCAATCAACGCGTAAATCATCGCATGATCGATTCTGCGGAAGAAGGCGATGACGTTCGGCGAGGCGATGATGCTATGGTAAAGACCTGAAGATAAGTAAAGAAAGACGAGGCTGATCCCGAATAGAATCGCAGCCATAATTGCAAGCGGCGAGCCGAGTAGGGATGCTTTGAC
The DNA here is from genome assembly GCF_018617475.1 of Exiguobacterium sp. s59. Taxonomy (NCBI): domain Bacteria; kingdom Bacillati; phylum Bacillota; class Bacilli; order Caryophanales; genus Exiguobacterium; species Exiguobacterium sp. s59. The sequence continues at coordinate 128,534 of NZ_JACSKG010000001.1, forward strand.
GACCATCGCAATTAGCGCGATAAACGCAAGTACTGCACCCGCGAGATGCGTCAGCGCGTTAATCGGTTCACGGAAAATCGAATTCATGTAAAACACTCCTTATCACATCATGTAGTATCGATAACTACATGATATACTGAAGAGGAACAAACAGCAAGGTGTACCTTTCGACAAATGAGAGTTTTCTTTATACTTGAAGGTGAGGTGAAACGGATGAAAGCGAAAAATATTACCGAAACGGAAGGGACGCTCCCACGGGACGTATTGCCGACTGTCGATTTATACATGGACCAGGTCATCCAATTATTCGAGCAGCATTATGGGAAGATGAAGCGGGACGAGGATGAGACGATTTTGACGAAGACGATGATCAACAACTATGCCAAGGGCAAGTTGTTTCACCCTGTCAAAAATAAAAAGTATACGAATGAACATCTGATGTTACTCAGTTTGATCTATGAGATGAAAGGTCTCTTGTCGATCAGTGACATCAAGGAGACGCTCCGTCCGCTGAACGAGTCGGACGAGACTTTCTCACTCGAGGACTTTTATGAAGCGTATCAGGCCCAAAAAGTGAAGAATCTTGAAGCGTTTGAAGCCCAGGCGGACACGCTGTTACATGCATCGCTCGAAAAAGAGAGCGGTGTGCAGCGAACGCTCGCCATCGCATCCGCCGTACACATGAGTCACTTGTATCAACGATTGGCCGAGCAGTTAATTGACGATAAATAAAACAACTCCTCCGAGGGCAAATGTCCCACGGAGGAGTTGTTTTTTAGTTATTGATGTACTTCTCGTAAACCGTACCGAAGTCTTTTCGGTTCCACTCATGATAATGACGTTGTAGCCAATCGAACGAGTGCTCGTTCAATTCCTTGAACGTGTTCGGTACGTTCATGTCGCCTTCGCGGAGCCCGCTCAAAATCGACACCGAGTGTGTGAGCGACGTATTCGCATACTCCATCATACGACGACCTTCCCGCTGGATCTCTTCAATGGCAAGGAGTGCCTTATACAAATCTTTCACGTGCTCGATTTGCTTTTTGTTGATGTCAATCGAGTACGCTTTGTCGCCGATTGAGAATTTGACTTCGACATCGAGGTCGACTGTGCCAGCTGTCTCAAACATGACGTGTTTGATTGGATAGTGGGCATACGGATAACGATAGAGGACGCGCTTCGAACTGATGGCGCTCGTTCCATCGAGGTGAATCATCGACAAGTTGGTGAAACAATACTCATCTGATTTTGACTTGATCAAGAAATAAATCTTTTCATTGTCTTCATGAAGGACGTAATCATCCGCATCCGCCTTATCGAAGTCGGACGGATCAATCACCTCACCGATGTCGCTGAAGCCAGTCAAATCAGAAGCCAGTTTTTTGAACATGTCATTCACTCCTCAATAATGGATTTTATGCATCTCTTTCGGGTCGGAACCGGTCCGCTCATCACGGTTGAGCGCATCGATGGCCGCCATCTCTTCATTCGTCAACGTGAAGTCGAATACCTGTATATTCTCTTTGATTCGACTTGGTGTCACTGATTTCGGAATGACCGCGACCCCGTTTTGTAAGTGCCAGCGCAAGATGACTTGAGCCGGTGACTTGCCGTGACGGTTCGCAATCTCGACAATCGTGTCATCTTCGAGCGCTTCGCGTCCTTTCATGAGTGGACTCCACGCCTGAATTTGAATGTCATACCGTTTGCAGAAAGCAATCAATTCCTTTTGAGACAAATACGGATGGATCTCGACCTGGTTCACGGCCGGTACGATTGAGCACGACTGGATAATCTGTTCTAAATGTTCGATTTCGAAGTTTGAGACGCCGATCGCACGGACGCGTCCTTCTTCATATAACTGTTCGAGTGCCTTGTACGTTTCGACGAACTTCCCGAAACGGGGCATCGGCCAGTGGATGAGAAACAAATCGACATATTCGAGACCGAGTCGGTCGAGACTATCCTGAAAGGCTTGGAGCGCCTCGTCGAACCCGTGGAACTCATTCCAAAGCTTCGTCGTCACAAATACGTCCTCCCGAGGAATACCTGCTTCACGAAGTGCTTGCCCGACACTTTCTTCGTTCTGATAAATCGCGGCCGTATCGATCAAGCGATAGTCCGCATCGAGCGCAGCCTTGACCGTATCGACCGTCACTGCGCCGTCTTCGACCTTGTACACACCGAGCCCGAGCATCGGCATGTTGACATCATTATTTAACATCGTCCATTCCATAAGAAATCCCTCCCTCTCGTCTCTAACGTTACCGAAATTTTGGATGAAGGGAAAGTAAAAAACTACAGGCGGATGCTTTCTCCGTGAGACTTGATCACAATTTGATCACGGTCTAATTTTGCGGCCGCGACGAGACGATGATACGGCTCCTCGACGGGCTCGTAAGAGAGGACGAACGTGTCCCAATGCATCGGGAAGAAACGCTTCGCCCCGCTCTCTTTGTACATCATCCAAGCCTGTTCTGGAGTACAGTGTGCTTCTTGGAACGAGTCCGGTTGATACGCACCGATCGGGAAGAAGGCGAGGTCGATCGGTTCGCGGTCGGCGAGACCTTTGAAAGAATCCGTATAAGCCGTGTCTCCCGCAAACAACATCCGGATCCCTTTGTATTTGAGCAAATAACCGTTGTATCCCATGTGTTTGTCCCACGGGAAACGGTTACCCCAATGCTTGACGGGAATGGCCCGGACATCTAGTCCGTTCGCCAAGGTTACTTTGTCATGCGGATGCAGTTCAAGTGTCTGTAGACTCGGGTAACGCCGGAGCAGACGACTCGTTCCCGGGGCGGAGACAACGATCGTCTCGCGTGTGATGAGCCGCTTTAGACTTTTATGGTCAAAATGGTCCATATGGGCGTGGCTCAGCAAGATGACATCGACCGGCCCGACATCCTCGATGGAGAGGGCTGGAGCCGTGTGACGTTTCATGCCAATCGTCAGCGGTCCCAAATGGACACCAATCCGTTTTGAGAAGACAGGGTCCGTCAAAATTTTGAGTCCGTACCAGTGGATGAGAACGGTCGAATGCCCAATCCACGTCGCTTGCACATGCGTCTCATCAATGGTTGTCAGTTCTGGACGTTCCGGCCGTTTAAAGCGCGGGCGGGGGAGACGTCGCTTGAATCGTGTATAAAGAAACGTTCCGACGCTCGCCAAGACGGCACTCGGAACGAGGATGCGTCGACGCATCATGCATCACCTCACTGTTCGAATATAGTGTCATCATAACGCGACGAGGCATGCCTCGCATCCGCCTAAAGGAGTAGAAAAAATGGGAGATTGTGGGGTGCGTGCTTGCGAATCCGCTTTCAATTTGGTAAGGTGGCAGTAACTTAGGAAAGAGAGGTATACCGTACAATGAAAATGACACGTTCACTCCAACGATGAGACGAATCATCACTGTTCGCTTGAACAGTCACGGGTGAAGTGTGTCCACTTCTTCAAATACGGAAAGCTCTCGTTTCCCCTTTTGAACGGATTCCTTCACACCACCGCCGATCGAGCGGATGGTGTTTTTTGTTTCATCGCGTATCGGAAAAATAAGCGAGGTGAAACAAATGTTAGTTATGAAACAAGTTCGGTTTGACTACGACCGGAAACCATTATTTGAAGCAGTCTCTTTTGAGGTCGCAACGAAAGAGCGCGCTGTGTTATTCGGGCTGAACGGGAGCGGGAAGACGACGCTCTTCCGACTCGTGACAGGGGAATTGAAGCCACAAGCCGGGACGATCGAATGTCACGGTGAGGTCGGGCTCGTCCGGCAGACGATTGAATCGGAGGACATGTCACTCCTTGAATGGGTGATGCGGAGCGATCCTGAACGATACGCCCTCTATGAAGATGTCTTTTCTGGTGATGAGGCACGAGTCATGGCCTCGTATGAACAGGCACTGTCGCTCGATGTATACATGTTGGAGCAAGAGGCGACGAATGCGTTGACCCGTCTCGGGTTAGACGGTCAGCTCGACCAAAACATCAACGACTTGAGCGGTGGGGAAAAGACGCGGGCACAACTGTCGACGTTGACGATGAAACAGGTGGACATCGTCCTACTCGACGAACCGACGAACCATCTCGATGTCGAGTCGATCGACTGGCTCACGAAATGGTTGAACCGGTTTGAGGGGACAGTGCTCATCATCTCCCATGATCGTCAACTGATGGACGATGTCGCGACGGTCATCCTCGAATTGTCGGACGGAGAAGTCACAAGATATCCCGGTAATTATACGGCGTATCGACGGCAAAAAGAGGACGAACGCCTTCGTGACGAGCGAGCCCATGCCCGCTACGTGAGCCGAAAGACAGAACTGCTCGATATGATTGCGCAGTACAAAGGGTGGCACCTGAAGGCGAAAGCGACAGCCAGTGTCCGTAGCCCAGGTGCGCAAAAAGGAGCGGCCAATCTCGCCATCAAAATGAAGGCAAGAGAACAGAAGCTCAGACAGCTCGAAGTCAATCGTCCACGAAAGCCAAAAGAAGAGAAGACCATCTCCGTCCGTTTTGCGGCAGATGAGCTCGAAGCGAAGACGTGGCTGACGTGTGAAGATGTGACGTTTGGGTACGGTAAGCCGTTCTACGAGCCGTTCTCCTTCTCAATCGAAAAAGGAGAGCGAATCTCGATCGTCGGACCGAACGGGAGCGGGAAAACAACGTTATTGAACGTGCTGATCGGTGCACGAGCGCCATTTTCGGGTGTCATCAAACGACATCCCCGTCTAAAAATCGGCTATTTCTCGCAAACGCTCGAGCGTCTGCCGGAAACGGGGACGCTACTCGAGGCGTTGCTTGCCCATAGTGACATCGGGGAGACGGAGGCCCGGACGCTACTCGCCCATTTCCTGTTCCGGCGGGATGAAGTGCACCGCCCCATCAACGAGGCGAGTATGGGGGAAAAGTGTCGGATTGCTTTCCTGATTCTTTATTTCTCTGACGCGCATCTGTTGGCACTCGATGAGCCGACGAACTATTTGGATGTGGCGACACGGGAACAGATTGAGACGGCGTTGTCCGTTTACCCAGGCGGATTGCTGCTCATTACGCACGATCGTTACTTTCATCGCTTGACATCGCGGACGATTGAGCTCGGTGAAACGGTTCGGATTCGTGAGAATATGGAGAATGATGAGCCGGTCGATGTCGAACGGATGGTGCAAGCGATGGACGAATTGACAAATCATGACTTGAATTTTTTTGATGAGGCAGGAAATCTCCTACCATTTGACGAAACGAGTGGAATGAATCGAATCGAGTAGGAGTGAAGAACATGAATGGAGGAAGATTGTCGCGCGCGACGACGCGAAAGCGTAAGCGAGTGTTCCGAGTGACGACGGCAGTGGCATTGATACTCGCTTTAGTCGGCATCATCGCGTTCGCGGCTTTGATTGACAAGAAACAAGAATCAGCTTTACCCAAATCAGACGAGATTGCGACCGAGATGGTCGATTCCGAGTCGGAACAACCAACCGATGACGAAACAAAGTCGGCAGATAAGGTCTATATCGGTCAACCATATACGAAAGTATACGCAGATGATCGGGTCACGGTCGTCTATGAGGCCGACCTCGGCGATCGCTTCGAACGTTTGGAGACGGTCAGTGGGTTTGTGAAAGTGCAGTTGAATGAACGGACATCGGGATGGGTCACGGAAGAGAGTGTGACAACGGATGCTTCAGCCTTGTCGGACGATGAAGTGATCGCCGCATGGCAACAAGTCGTCCCGAACGCCTCGGAGACCGTCCTCGACTGGATTGGAAAAGATGTGGCGACCGTTCGCGCTGAGCTTGGTAGCCCGACTGCCGTACAGCGTGACCAAGTGAACGAGTACCATTTCTATGACGGGTTCTTCTTGATGGTACGGGACCAGAAAGTGCGCGCCATCGATTGGGATCGCCAAGCAATCGTGAGCCCTGACGTGAAAGCGACGAGTGAGCAAGCGACAGGCACATGGTTCGAAGGGGAGACCGTTCAGTTGAAACTGTTCCCATATAGCGGCGTAATGCGCGTCCGCCTCGAAAGTAAATGAGACAGAAACGGGAGAGGTGACTCTCTCGTTTTTTTTGATCTATCATTCAAATGAACGTTTGAATGTTTTGGTAAAATGGAATAAGATAAGAAGTAGAAGGAGGCGACAGTTATGGGACATCATCATGATCACGACCATCACCATCATCATTCCACGAATCAGCGTGCCCTGTTCCTCGCGTTTCTGTTGATTGCGACGTTCATGGTCGTCGAGGTCATCGGCGGACTATGGACGAACAGTTTGGCACTCTTATCCGATGCGGGACACATGCTCGGGGATGCAGCGGCCTTAGGACTCAGTTTCCTAGCCGTCCGATTCGGTGCGAAGGCGGCGACGCCGAACCGTACGTTCGGATATCGACGCTTTGAAATTTTAGCGGCATTCATCAACGGGCTGACGTTACTCGTCATCTCGATCTATATCTTGATTGAGGCGTATCAACGCTTGAGTGCCCCACCGGAAATTTTGAGTGGGGGAATGCTTGTGGTCGCGATCATCGGGCTACTCGTGAACATCCTCGCCGCGTGGATTTTAATGCGTGGGGAAAAAGATAACTTGAACGTGAAGAGTGCGTTACTCCACGTGTTCGGAGACTTGCTCGGCTCGGTCGGTGCCATCGCGGCAGCGCTTTTGATCATGTCGTTCGGATGGACGTGGGCGGACCCGGTTGCGAGTGCATTTGTCGCAATCCTTATTTTAATCAGCGGGTATCGCGTGACACGCGATGCGATTCATATCCTGATGGAAGGGTCACCGGATCAAATCGATGTCCGAGCGATGCAAGAAGAGATTGCCAAAGTCGAGGGAGTGAAGGAAGTGCATGACCTTCATGTCTGGTCGATCTCGTCGAGTGAACATGCGGCGACGTGTCATGTATTGATTGATGAAGATACGGACGATCAGGTCGTATTACGACAAGTGACAGAGCGGATTCGGAAATACGGGACGTTCGAGCGTTCGACGGTCCAGGTCGAACGGGAGCGACAATGTTGCGAGGAGCGTATCATTTGGTAAGTAAAACGGACACTCACCCGAGTGTCCGTTATTTGCCGTGTACATCAATCACCACAATCTCTGGTGGATTGAAAATGCGGGGCACGTTGAAGCTATAGTTGAATCCTCGTCCGATGATGTGGGTGAACGTCTCGTGTTCATAGAGGCCGCCCGCATATTTCGGGAAAAACCCTTGGTCTGGGGCGAACAAGCCGTTCAACAAATATGGAATCCTTACTTGTCCACCGTGAGCGTGTCCGGACAAGACGAGGTCGAAAGGTAGGTCGGCATACGTGTCGACTTCTTCGGCACGGTGGGAGAGAAGTAGGTTGAATGTCTCGTTTGGGTCGACGTCTTGCATCGCCGTCGAGACATCGGTTTCCCAACTTCCATAAATATTTTCATTATATGTTCGTAACGGATCTTCTAATCCACCGATGACGAGTTCGATCTCATTGATGGTGATGGGTTCCCATTCGTTCTCGAGAACGGTCACACCATGAGAACGAAATACGTTTTTGGCATCATGACGAATGTAGTCGTCAGAGTGATCGATTTCATGGTTGCCGGTCACGAAATACATCGGCGCAATCCCGGCAAGGCCTTCGACGAGTTCGAAAGCAGGATCAGGGGAGCGATAGCGGTCGAGCAAATCCCCCGGCAAGGCAATCAGGTCCGGTTTTTGAGCGCGGACTCGATCGATTAAGATTGATTGTTTATAGCCGTATGAGGCGCTGTGTAGGTCAGATAGGAGCACGATACGAAGCGATTCATCCGCAGACAGCTTTTCAGACGGGACGTCGTACGTCTGAACGGTCAGTCCGTTATATGTCGCCGTGAACAGCAAGATGCCGAGTGCAACAAAAACAAAAGTCGACTTATGTTTCTTCATCCGTGCTCCCTCCTTTCTTAATTGTGACTCTATCTTACCGCTACCGATGAGGGGAAGCAAAAAAAATCCCGCTCCTACGAGCGGGATGGATGATTATGCTGCTTTTGCTGTCAATTTCACATCGACATTGCCGCGCGTCGCTTTTGAATAAGGGCACACTTGGTGTGCTTCCTCAACGAGGCGTTCTGCTGTCGCTTGGTCGACACCTTTGATTTCGACTTCAAGCTCTACTGAAATGAAGAACCCTTCATCGTTTTGGTTCAATGTGACATGACCTGTGACGCTCGATCCGTCTGTCTTCACACGTTCTTTTCCGATGATGAGGTTGAGGGCACTACCGAAGCAAGCCGCATACCCAGCTGCGAAAAGTTGTTCCGGGTTTGTCGCACCGTCGACGTGTTTCGCGCCTGGCATAGAGACGTCCATGTCGATGACGCCGTCTGTTGATTTCACATGACCTTCGCGGCCACCGATTGCTGTTGCTGATGCTGTGAATAGTGATTTCATGATTCAATTCCTCCATTTCATTTTAAACAATTAAGTTGTGCACAATTTAAATTATAGAGCAGTCAAAAAGTTTCGCAAGTGATATGCTTGGCTAAAGAAGAGTACGGAGGATTACGCATGGAACAAACATTAAAGCTAGAACATCAAATCTGTTTTCAACTGTATACCGCTTCAAAAGAGCTTACCCGTTTATATCGCCCAATATTGACCCCGCTAAACCTGACATATAGTCAATATCTGGTCATGCTCGTCTTATGGGAAGAGGATGGCATCGATTTGCGTCAGCTTGGAACGAGGCTGACACTCGACTCGGGTACGCTGTCCCCACTCGTGAAACGACTGATTCAAATCGGGTATGTCGAAAAGAGTCGTTCGACAGACGATGAACGAAAAGTCGTCGTCCGTTTGACCGATCGTGGCAGCGCGTTGCGTGAGCAGGCGACGGATGTGCCGTTGCAAGTCAGTGGTATGCTAAATATAGACGAAGCGACGTATGTCGCGTATATGGAGATGCTTACCGATATCAAGACGAGACTACACGATTTCGGGGAGCGTCAGCGCGAGCAGTAAGGAAGGAGGAGCCATGTTTCGAAAATTGATCATCCTATTGATAGGGATTGGACTTTATATGGCTTGGCAATATGAGATGCCAAACGTCTCTGCCCCGACGAGCATTCAGGTCGAGTCCGAAGTGGCGACGGAACGTACGACGGATGCACCTAGGTTCACGAGTCAATACGCCGGACATGACTGGTATTTAGTCGAACGTGGTGGGGACCGGGGTCTTGAACTCATTGACGAGGACGGGGCCAAAAAAGGATTTTATCAGTTCGAGACGGGAAGCACATATCGTGGTCTCGTGCTCGATGAGACGACACGTGACCAAGTCGAGGAAATCGGTTTTGATAAGGTGACGTCGTATAACAAAGGATTGAATCGCTACTTGATCCCGGACGACCCATCGTTCTCGGTATTTGCGATCGACGGACAATATGTCACGCTCTTCTTCGACCAACATGACGATGACCGTTTGAAAGGGGTCTTGTCGGTAGACCGCAGAGTGGAAGAGGCGAGTGACGGCTATTACGGTGACCTTTCCGCAGAAGGGACCGTCTTGAACGAACAGTTGATGCGAATCTTAATGAACTGGGACCGTGAGAAATATGACTTGAGCGCGCTCGCCGATTACGAGCCACTCTATCCGGTTGTTCGGGCGCACAGTCAGAACATGGCGGAAAACGACTTCTTCAGTCACACGGACCCGGAAGGACGTGACCCGTTCGACCGGATGGATGAAGCTGGACTCTCATACTCGATGGCCGGAGAGAACTTGGCGATGGGGCAGATGAGCGTGTTCCATGCGCATTGGGGGCTGATGAATTCGAAGGGGCACCGTGAGAACATCATGCAACCTCGATTCAGTCATGCTGCCGTCGGACTCGCCTACAACGATGAGAACAGTCCGTTCTATACGATTAACTTTATTACCCCTAGATAAAAGGATGACTCCACCTCGGAGCCATCCTTTTTGAGTTAAATGAGTTTTTTAACCGCATCCTCAATCTCAGCCGGTGTCGTCTGTGGCGAGAAGCGTTCGACGACGTTCCCGTCACGGTCGACTAAAAACTTCGTGAAGTTCCATTTGATTGCCTTCGAACCGAGCAGTCCAGGTGCCTCTTTTGAGAGGTAAGTGAAGAGCGGATGTGCATCTTTTCCGTTCACATCGACTTTCGCGAACATCGGGAACGACACCCCATAGTTGAGTTGGCAGAACTCTTGGATTTCTTCGTTTGAGCCCGGGTCTTGATGTCCGAACTGGTTGCATGGGAAACCTAAAATCTGAAGCCCTTGCCCCTTATACGAGTTATATAGCGATTCGAGACCTTCGAGCTGTGGCGTGAACCCACACTTACTCGCCGTATTGACGATGAGTAAGACGTCACCCTTATATGTAGCTAACGGTTGTAGCTGTCCTTTCATGTCCAATGCTTCAAAATCATAGATCATGTTCATTCCCCCTTTTTCTTTAGTATACCAAGAGAATAACGGCGTCACGACTTTGAACGCGTCGTGTGCAATCAAATTGTTATGAAATAATGATGTCGCTGTTACATATTTCGTGTTGTACAATCCGTATAATGAAACTCGTTGTAGAAAGGAACGGTGTTATGCGACTTTTAAAAAATGAATTTATATGGATAGCGCTCATTTTGATCGGATTATTCTTCTCGAGTGCGACACCTTACTCAGATCAGTCCATCGTTTCGCCACTCGAGCGATTCAATTGGAGCTGGATCGAGCCGACGTTAGCGAACGTCGAGTTTGACTATGCAGGAAAAGAAGTATCACTCGACGCGTTAGGCACAGTCGGGTTGATCGAGTTCTTGATGCGAAAAGCGGCCCATTTCGTTACATTTTTCGCACTAGGGGCATTGTTCGTCAAGGCGATTTCGAGAACGAACCTTCATGCTAGTCTGAACTTATTGTTTGCTTGGACGCTCGCCAACACGGTCGCCATCTTTGATGAGTATCATCAGAGTTTGACGCCGGAACGGACGCCGTTATTACAAGATGTCCTATTGGATAGTAGCGGGGCGATTGCAGGAGTCGTGCTGATCGGTGGGGTCTTATTACTTCGTTCGAAACGAAAACGAGGGAAACGAGCCGGCTATGTGGCATTAAGGTAGTCAAAAAATGATATAGGTTATTATGTGAAAAGCGCTTTCTTAAAGTGCTTTTTTTATTTTAAAAACTATTTTGTGACAACAAACCAAATAAAATATTGTCTATACCCACGTTTTTTAAGGGATAAAACCTAAATTAGGTCAATGTCATACGAATGAAATATAAGTGTAAAATAACTTTTGGTTTAGATTGCTATAATGAGTCACAGAGCGAATGAAATTTCGCAACTCGTCTTATAGAAAATACTTGAACGACTATAGATAAAAAATACACGGGAATCAGCGGAGGGAAGCACATTGGGTAACTTGAAGAAATTTGCAGCAACCGTCACTCTAGGAGCACTCTTGATCGGCGGAACGTCACCGACTTATGCAGCCTCACTTACAGAGAAGCAGAAGAAAGTACAAGAACAACGACAAAAGAATAGCAGTGAACAGTCGAAAGCAAACTCTTCGATTCAATCACGTGAGCAAGCCATCAGCAAAGAGCAACAAGAGATCAACAAGTTAGATGCTGAACTCCAAGACGTCATCAACGATGTCGCTCAGAAAAAAGCTGAGATCCGTGCAACTGAAGAAAAGATTCAAAAGCTTCAAGAGCAAATCAAAAAATACGAAGCGAAAATGAAAGCACAAGAAGAACTCATGAAAGACCGTATGGCGACGATGCAAAAGAACGGTGGCTCGTCAGTCAACTGGGCTGAGTTCATCTTCGGTTCAAAAGACTTCGGTGATTTGATCACACGTATGATCACAGCTGGTACGATTCAAGAGAACGACCAACAGATCTTCGAAGAGTATGAAGCAACAAAAGAGAAACTTGCGAAAGCGCAAGCTGAATTAAAAGCAGAGCGCGATTCACTCGTGAAGCAAAAAGAAGAACTTGAAAAACGCCAAAAAGAGCTCGATCAAAAAATGAAAGAGCGCGCAGCGAAAATCAAGAAACTCGAAGCTGAAAAAGTGAAATTCGAATCAAAACTCATGAGCCTACAAGAGATGGAAGATACGCTCAAAGCTCAAGAACAAGCGATTCAAGCAGAAATCGAAGCACAACGCCGTGCTGAAGAAGAAGCGCGTCGCGCAGCGGCAGAAGCAGCAGCTGCTAAGAAGCAACAAAGCGCAAGCTCAAGCAACAGTGGTTCTAGCGCATCAACATCAACACCTGTAGCATCTGCACCAGCGAGCGGCGGGATGTTCCAACGTCCAGCAAGCGGTCGCCTCTCACAAGGGTGGGGCGCAGCGAGCGGTGCGAACGGATACTCGTTCCACAACGGTCTTGATATCGCAGGTCCAGTCGGTACACCAATCTATGCAGCACAAACAGGTACGGTCCTCCGTGCAGGTTGGGGTGGCGCATACGGAAACCACGTTATGATCGCACACGTCATCAACGGACAAGTGTGGACGACAGTATACGCGCACATGAGCTCAGTCTCGGTTAAAGCGGGTCAACGCGTATCACAAGGTCAAAATCTTGGTGGCATGGGTAGCACAGGGAACTCGACAGGGTCACACCTTCACTTCGAGATTCACCGTGGTGGTTACTCGTACTCTTCATCGAGCGCGGGAAGCACAGTCAACCCAGCATCATTCTTCTAATCAACACAAAGATAGTGATCGACGAACGCGTCGATCACTTTTTTGTTGTCTGATACACGATAAACGTCAGGAGTGCGGCACCAATCACACTGAGCCACAACGTGTCGATGTTCGGGTCATCGAGGACGCTTTGTCCACCGACGATCAACATATAGAGAAGAAGTGCCACACCGAGTGCACGAAACATAAAACGGAATCTAGCCATGAAAAATCGCCTCCACCTATTAGTATAGGGGAGGCGATTCGTTTCATCTAGCGAGTCGGACCCAGGCAGAATCCATAATCTGTTCGTAACCGACTTCTTGATAGATTTTATTCGACGTCGGGTTCAAGAGGTCTGTATAGAGCACACAGAATGATTTCGTCTCGAGTAACTGGCGGCTGAGGTCTGCGACTAGACTTCGTGCGTAACCTCGCCCACGTGAGTCTGGTGACGTATAGACGAACGAGACGGTGATGCCGTTCTCGGTCGGACGTGCCCGCTTCGCACACGAGACGACCTGTCCGTCGACTTCCCAAAAGGCGGCTTCATTCCTTTCGAGCATCGTCTGGACGGCTTTCGTGACTTTCTCAGGTGGCGAAGAGCGAAGTCCCGACTCGGCTTCAAACGCGCTATACCAGGCTTCGAGTTGGGCTTGGTCAGCGACCGTCGCTTCTCGCATGTGGCCTTTCGCCATCTCGATGTCTTTCACGTCGTCGAGTCGGTAAAGCCCTTGAGACATGAACAGTTCGCTCGACCCGGACGTCACCTCTTGCCACGCCTTCGCGAACCGTTCGGCTTGTTTGCGTTCTGAGACGACCTCGGTGAAGGGGATGTCTGCTTCGAGGAGGTGCGGGATGATGAAGGACGGGAGTTCGTCCGCACGTTCCGAATCCACGACGATATAATGGAGCGGATGTGGTGGTGTCACTTGTAAGATGGCGAGAAGTTCACCTTCCTCCTCGACAGTGAACTGATGAAACGTCTCGTAAACGCCTTGAATCACGTTATTCAATACCCCGATCATCAGGCTGTGCTTTGCCTCTTCCTTCAATAATGTACTCATGACATGTTCCGAGAAGTGATTCGGGTCTTTCCATTCGATCCATTCCATATGTATCTCTCCTTATCAATGTAGACAAAAACGGCCAAACCTGATGGCTTGCCCGTTTTTGATTTCTACTTTATGCGATATCTTCTTGTTTCGACGATGTGTTGTCGAGAAGTTTCGTGTTGTGTTTAAAGTAGTGGATAATTTTTGCGATGGCACCATCACCTGTGACGTTTGTAGCTGTCCCGAAGCTATCTTGCGCCAAGTAGAGTGCGATGACCAAGCTTTGCATCGTCGCGTCGAACCCAAGAATTGAGCCGAACAATCCGAGTGATGCCATAACCGCTCCACCTGGAACACCAGGTGCTGCAATCATCGTCACACCGAGTGCGAGGATGAATGGGAGAACGATCGCGTATGACATCGGCATGCCGTTCAAGTACATGAGTGCGACACCGACCGATGTGAGTGTGATCGTCGAGCCTGACAAGTGGATCGTTGCCGAGAGCGGGATGACGAAGTTGGCGACACCCTCGTCCGTGTTGTTCAACTTCGCTTGGCGAAGTGTGACGGGAATCGTCGCAGCCGATGATTGCGTCCCGATGGCTGTGAAGTAAGCCGGCATCATCGTCTTGAGCAACTTGAACGGATTCTCTTTGTTGAGACCACCTGCGATTGAATATTGAATCATGAGCATCGTCAAATGAAGGACGATGATTGTGACGAAGACGAGCGAGAACACCGAGAGAATCTCAGCGACCTGACCAGCATACGTCATGTTCATGAAAATTCCGGCGATGTGGAATGGGAGTAATGGAATAATGACTTTACTGATTAAGAGCTCGATGATATCGCGGAAATCCATGGCGAGGTCGAGTGACCGCTTGCTTTCGATAGCGGCAATCCCGATCCCGATGACGAACGCTAAAATGAGTGCGGTCATGACACCGAATACCGGTGGAATCTCAAATTCCATGAACCCTTTCAATAAGGCTTCTTCTGGGTTTTCGGCTCCTTCTGTCGAACGTGTCAAAATTTGCGGGAACAAGTTGCTCGTTGCAAAGTATGCGAGCGTTCCTGCGACAACTGTTGAAGCGTAAGCGATAAGTGCTGTGAGTCCGACTAACTTTCCTGCTCCTTTACCAAGTTCCCCGATTCCTGGGATGATGAAAGCAAGAATGATCAGTGGGATGGCGAAGCCTAAGAACTGCCCGAAGACCGTGTTGAACGTCACAAACGTCCGAACGATCCAGTTCTGACTTTCTGGTACGATGCTCCCGAGCAGAATCCCGAAAGCGATCGCGATGATGATGCGACCTAAGAGGCCAATGCGTAATTTCAAATCAATCACCCTTTCTGTTTGTTTGAATAGTTGATATTTTCGCACATTTTACGAAATGTTGCCACCATCTCTTGTAATTTTCCTGAAGAAAGACGTTTGACAACTTCGTAGAAGGGTAATAGAAAATGTTGTACATATCAAGGAAAGGGGCTTCTCCTTTTCCTAATATAAAAACGATGTTATGATTAATTCTGACAGACGTAAAGGAGGGGTGCGCGTGCAGTTACAACGAACAACGATTCACATTGCGGGTCAAGACTATACGATCGTAAGCGAAGAACCCGCTGATCATGTGAGGGAAGTAGGCTTTTTGGTCGACAGTAAGATCCGCGAGATTCGTGAACAATCCCCTCATTTAGATGCTCGTCAGGCAGCGGTCTTGGCTGCGATTCAAATCGCAAGCGACCACGTCAAAACTAAACGAAATATGGGAGAATAAATCAATCCATGGTTACGCTACTTATACTGTTTTTCTTGTTTATTGGAATCGTCAACGGCTTCCGTCGTGGCGCGATTCTACAGCTCGGCCATTGGGTCGCGCTTATCATCAGTTTTCTCGTCGCCAACACATACTATAAAGATTTAGCCGAAGCGTTCAAGCTCTGGATCCCGTATCCGTCTCAGCTTGATGGAACGCTCCCAGGCGGCGTGTTGGACCTCAATTCGCTTTCAGGGATTGAGATGACGTTTTACAACGTCTTTTGGTTCGTCGTGTTGTTCCTCATCACAAAACTCGTCTTGCATCTCATCTTGGCGATGCTCGACTTCTTGACGGACTTGCCGATCTTGCGCCAATTAAAAGGATTGATTGGAGCAGTCCTCGGTTTCTTCGAGGCGTATGTCATTACGTTCTTCATCCTTTGGGTGATTGCATTCGTACCGATGGCAGGCGTTCAAAATGCCGTCGACAATTCGTCGCTTGCGACATTTATCATTCAAGACACGCCATATCTATCGGATTGGTTTTCAAATAAGATGTTGTGACACGACAGGCCGGAATGCAAGCTAGTGCTTGTGTCTCGGTCTTTTCTGTGTGAAGAGGGGGAAGCGTATGAATAAAGTAGAAGCGATGATGTTGCTCGAGAAAATCGCGCAATATATGGAGATCAAAGGGGAGAACCCGTTTAAAATCAATGCGTTCCGCAAGGCCGCGACGGCACTAGAGAATACGGACCTCGAGCTCGAGGACATCGACGACTTGACGTCCATCGCAGGCATCGGGAAGGGGACGGCAGCAGTCCTCGAGGAGTATCGCGATACGGGACGTAGCGAAGTGCTCGAAGCGCTGCAAGAAGAGATTCCATTCGGATTGATGAAGCTCTTGAAGATTCAAGGACTCGGTGGGAAGAAACTCGCCAAACTTCGTGAAGTCGGCGTCGTCGACTTAGAATCTCTCATCCGCGTACTTGAGGACGGGACGGCGGCATCGCTTCCGGGATTCGGAGCGAAAAGTGTCGAGAAGCTACTCGCCGCAGCGAAAAACCTTGAGTCGCGTCCGGAACGACTAGCATATGCGGTCATGCGACCAATCGTCGAGGAAATCAACGATGTGTTGGAGAAGGAAGAGCTCGTCTTACGTCATTCGGTCGGGGGAAGTTTCCGCCGAGCCGAGGAGACGTGTAAAGACCTCGACTTCATCATCGCGACTGAGGAGCCGATCGCGCTTCGGGAGAAACTCCTCGCTTTGCCGTTCATCAATGAAGTGATCGCGGCAGGCGAGACGAAAGTATCGCTCGTTCTCGAGCGTGAGGAGATGGTGTCGGTCGACTTCCGTATGGTCGAGCCTGGCGCATTCGCCGCAACGCTTCACCATTTCACAGGCTCGAAAGACCACAACGTTCGCATGCGCCAACTCGCGAAAGCGAAGGGCGAGTCGATTTCAGAGTATGGGGTCGAGACGGCAGATGGACTGTGGCAACCGGAAACAGAAGAAGAACTGTTCGAACGGTACGGTCTTCCGTTCATCCCACCTGAGCTTCGGGAAGGACATGCCGAGTTCGAGCACGATTTGTCGAAACTCGTCACGCTCGAGGACATCAAGGCCGACGCACACATGCACACAGTCTGGTCGGACGGGAAGTTGACCGTCGACGAGATCGTCGTGGCGATGAAAGGGCGCGGCTATGAGTGGATGGCCATCACCGATCACGGGAAGTATTTGACGTTCGTCAATGGCTTGACGGAGGAGCGACTCGAGGCACAAGGTGAGGAGATTCGCGAAGCCGCAAAAACACATGACATGAACGTGTTACGAGGCGTCGAGATGGACATCCGTCCTGACGGGACGCTCGACTATGAGCCAGAATTTTTGGAGACGCTCGACTATGTCGTCGCCTCAATCCATTCGAAGATGGACCAATCCGTCGACGAAATCATGGCACGTCTCGAGAACGCCTGCCGTTCGCCATACGTCAACGTGATCGCACATCCGACGGGACGACTCATCGGTCGCCGCGACGGCTATCCGATTGACGAGGACAAGTTGATCGCGCTCGCGAAAGAGACGGGGACGGCGCTCGAGTTGAACGCCAACCCGAACCGTCTCGATTTGACGGCATCGACGCTGAAGAAAGCGAAGGCAGCAGGCGTCAAAGTG
The DNA here is from genome assembly GCF_018617475.1 of Exiguobacterium sp. s59. Taxonomy (NCBI): domain Bacteria; kingdom Bacillati; phylum Bacillota; class Bacilli; order Caryophanales; genus Exiguobacterium; species Exiguobacterium sp. s59. Next base: position 146,218 of record NZ_JACSKG010000001.1, read on the forward strand.
ATGATCAACACCGATACGCACCACCCAGATATGATGGAAGATATGGCGCTCGGTGTGTTACACGCACGGAAAGCCTATCTCGAACCAACGGATATCATTAACTGCTTCTCGTTTGAAGACGCCAAGGCATTCTTCGCGGCGAAGCGATAGAAAGGAACATGCTAGATGGACCACGCGTTACGCGTATTAGAATATGAAAAATTGCGCCAGCAGCTTGCCGGACACGCGGCGAGCTCGCTCGGGAAAGATATGGCGCTCAAGATGCAACCGGACTACTCGTACGACCGAGTGCTCTCGAATTTGAACGTGACGAAAGAGGCGACCGAAGTCGTTCGTCTCCGTGACCGTCTCCCGCTCGGCGGACTAACGGACGTCCGTGCTGAAGTGAAGCGAGCCGCGATTGGCTCGGTCCTCTCGACGAGTGAACTTCTCGCTGTCGCGGCTGTCATGTACGGCGGGCGACAAGTGAAGAACTTCTTTGAGAAGCTTCACGAGGACAATGAAGAGCTTCGGATTCCACGTCTTGATGAGTATGCGGACAAGTTGACGAAGCTCATCGAAGTCGAACAGTCGATTCGTCATGCGATTGACGATCAAGGAACGGTCCAAGATTCGGCGAGCGCACAACTTCGGGGACTTCGGACACAGCTCCGAAGCTTTGAAGGCAGCGTCCGTTCACGAATCGACAACATCCTCCGCAACAACGCGAAGATGCTCTCGGACGCCATCGTCACGATTCGAAACGACCGCTATGTCGTCCCGGTCAAACAAGAGTATCGTCAAGCGTTCGGCGGGATCGTCCATGACCAGTCGGCTTCCGGTCAGACGCTCTTCATCGAGCCGCAGGCCATCGTCTCGATCAACAACGAGATTCAAGAAGTTCGCTTGAAGGAACGCGCCGAGATCGATCGGATTTTGAGTGCGCTCTCAAATGAGGTCGGTGGGGTGCATGATGCGATCATGACGAACCTCGACGTATTGGCCGAACTCGATTTCATCTTTGCGAAAGTCGCCTACGGGCAAGAGATGAAAGCGACCGAGCCGAAGTTGAACGACAATCGAGAAATCAAGTTGAAACAAGCCCGTCACCCGTTCATCCCGAAAGATGAGGTCGTGCCGATCACGGTCGAGCTCGGGGAAGACTATACGTCACTCGTCATCACCGGACCGAACACCGGTGGGAAGACCGTCACGTTAAAGACGATTGGACTCCTTCAGTTGATGGTGCAGTCAGGACTTTACGTACCGGCAGAATTCGGGACGGAACTCTCCGTGTTTGACGCGATCTATGCCGATATCGGGGATGAGCAATCGATCGAGCAGAGTCTCTCGACGTTCAGCTCGCATATGACGAATATCGTCGGCATGCTCGACAAGATCGACTTCATGTCACTCGTCCTCTTCGATGAGCTTGGTGCCGGGACGGACCCGCAAGAAGGGGCCGCCCTCGCCATTGCGATTCTCGATGAGGTGAAACGTCGCGGGGCACGTGTCGCGGCGACGACGCACTATTCGGAACTGAAGGCATACGCCTATAACCGTGAAGGCGTCATGAACGCCTCGATGGAATTTGATATCGAATCGCTCAGCCCGACGTACCGCCTTTTGATCGGCGTGCCGGGTCGCTCGAACGCCTTTGAGATCAGCCGTCGCCTCGGACTGTCCGAGCAAGTCATTGACAAGGCACGGAGCCACGTCGGTAGTGACGCCGAATCGGTCGAGTCGATGATCAACGAACTCGAAGCGGCGAAACAACGCGCCGAACAGCTCGAGCAAGAGCTCATCGTCAAACGTCATGACTTTGAAGAGGAGCAGGCCGAGTTCGAAGCGAAGATGACCGAATTTGAGCGCGAGCGCGACAACTTGTATAGTGCGGCGGAGGCGAAAGCCGAGAAGGCCGTCGAACAGGCAAAGCGTCAGGCGAACGAGGTCATCGACCGCTTGAAGAAACTCCGGGAGCAGGGCATTGTCAAAGAGCATGAGATTATCGCGGCGAAGAAAGAGCTCGAGTCGGCAAAACCGACGCTTCAAGAGAAAAAGATTCAAAAAGTGAAACAAAAAGCCCAGCAGAAACGTACGTTCAGTAAAGGCGAAGAAGTGAAAGTGACGACGTTCAACCAAAAAGGCTACATCGTGAAACAAATCAACGACAACGAGTACAACGTCCAAGTCGGCATCATGAAAGTGAACGTCAAAGCGGACGACCTTCAGAAGATCGGTCCATCAAAAGAGAAGCCGCTTCAGTCGAAAGGAAGCTCGCTCAAGCGTCAGAGTTCGACGAAGTCTGAACTCGACCTTCGCGGCGTCCGAGTCGAAGAGGGGCTCATGCGTCTGGATAAGTATATCGATGAAGCACTCGTGTCGGGCTACGACAACGTCCGCATCATCCACGGTCTAGGTACCGGGGCGATGCGTCAAGCGACACAGGAATTTTTAAAAGGACATCGTCACGTGAAGAGTCAACGCCCAGGTGGAATGGGTGAAGGTGGACACGGTGTCACGGTCGTCGAACTAAAATAAAGGGAGTCGGGGAATGGGCACGTTAACGTTTGCGATTATGCTAGAGTCGTTCGGCCTCTATTCGATGGCAGGGCTGATGATTATTGTCGGTCTCGCCATCTTCGAGGTGACGACGCCATACAGCAACTGGCGCGAGATTCAAAAAGGGAATATCGCCGTCGCCTTGGCGACAGGTGGGAAGATTGTCGGTCTCGCCAACATCTTCCGTGTCGTCGAGAGCTATCATGAGAGCACGATTGACATCTTCGTCGGTGGGGGATTCGGCTTCATGTTGCTTCTCGCGACCTATTGGTTGTTTGAATTTTTGACACCGACGCTGAAGGTGAACGACGAGATTCAAAAAGGAAATATCGCCGTCGGGTTGTTAGCATTCTTGCTGTCGATCGGGGTCTCCCTCGTCGTCGGCGCGGCATTGGTGAGGTGAAGACATGGTATACGAACGATTGGCAAAAATCTTGTTCATCGGGGCCGGGCTGTTTTTAGTGGCAGCGGCACTGTGGTATATCTTTTATTGAAGAAAGTGGAGGATCCGTTCGGATGCTCCTTCTTTTATGAACAATTGCTATCGTTTACAGAGGAGAACCGTTCGAAATCGGGAAAAGAGTAGAAAGAGATTGAAGGAAAGCAATAATAAAGGAGTGAAGACGATGAAACAGTTCGAGATCAAATTCCATATGATCAATGATGAAGTGCTAACGCAAGTTGTCGAAGAGGACAGTCGCTATGCAGCACTTGAACAATCTATCAATCATTTCGTCACGTGACGGATGGCTTCGTCCAGTTCGAGGATGAGTGGATTATTTTTCTCGGCCATGTCGTGTATGTGAAGGCGTTTGAGATGGTGGAATGAAAGAAAAAATTCAAATTTAGTATTACCTATAAAGAGTCATATCATAAGTAAATAAGGTTTTAGACTGCTGATGAATATTCCGCAGTCTTTTTTAACTAACGATATGCATTTTTCAATTACAGTTTCTAGCGATTTAGACAATAATAAAAGTAAGTAAACCATTTTGAAAGAAATATCGCAATTTAAGAATAACATTTGAAAGACTGTAAGAGAGTAAAAATATGTTAATATAGAGTTAGAGAAGACTGCTAAAACGGCACTTTTACTTCTAGGAGGACTATACAATGTTAACAGGCGAATTAAAGAGTAAAATTGATGGTATTTGGACTACTCTTTGGACTGAGGGAAGTACAAATCCACTTACAAATATTGAGCAAGTTACGTATTTATTGTTCATGAAAGGCTTAGATGAAGTTGAGTTGTCTAAAGAAGCGGATGCTGAGTTGCTGGGATTAGAGCATGAAAGTATTTTCCCAAAAGATAAGTCCTATTTACGCTGGCATGTATTCAAGAATCTTGGTGATGCTTCGGATATGTACAACATTATGGTACAGGAGATTTTTCCGTTCATCAAAGGTCTTGGAGGCAAGGAAGATTCTGCATTCTCGGTATACATGAAGGATGCCATTTTCCAAATTAATAAACCTTCTACTTTGCAAAAAGTAGTCGCTGCACTAGATGGGATTCCTATGGAGAATCGCGATACAAAAGGAGATGTATACGAATATCTTCTGTCGAAACTTGCTACCTCAGGAACAAACGGGCAATTCCGTACGCCGCGCCATATTATCAATATGATGGTGGAACTAATGAAACCGACTCCTGAAGATATTATCATCGATCCAGCTATGGGGTCAGCGGGATTTCTTGTTTCCGCAAGTGAATATCTTCGCAAAAATCACGCAGATTTATTTCTGCAAGCAGGGCTTAAAAACCATTATCATAATAATATGTTCTTCGGAAATGACATGGATTCCACGATGTTGCGAATAGGTGCCATGAATATGTTATTACATGGGGTAGACAGTCCTAATATTTTATATAAAGATTCGTTGTCTCAAGACAATATTGAAAAAGATAAGTATACGTTGATTTTAGCAAACCCACCTTTTAAAGGGTCATTAGATTATGAGTCCGTATCAAATGATTTGTTAGCAATCGCGAAAACGAAAAATACTGAACTGCTATTTTTAATATTATTTCTTCGTATTTTAAAACCTGGTGGAAGGGCTGCGGTTATTGTTCCAGATGGGGTCTTATTTAGGGGCACAAAAGCTCATAAAACTATTCGTAAAGAAATAATAGATAATAATAAACTTGAAGCAGTTATTTCAATGCCAAGTGGTGTATTTAAACCGTATGCTGATGTCTCAACTGCTATTTTAATATTTACAAAAACCTCCGGTGGAGGAACAGACAATGTTTGGTTTTATAATATGAAAGCAGATGGTTATTCACTGGATGATAAAAGAAATAAAATTGAAGCAAACGACATTCCTGATCTAATCGAACGTTTCAATAATCGTCATAATGAAGTGGAAAGAGAACGAACAGAAAATTCGTTCTTTGTATCCCTTAAAGAATTGCAAAATCAAAATTATGATTTATCATTTAATAAATATAAACAAATAGTGTATGAAGTAACCAATTATAGAAAACCCATAGAAGTTCTTCAATATATTCAAGAATTAGAAAAAAACATCCAAGCGTCTCTTAAAGAACTGGAGAAGAATTTGAATGAATAAAAAATATAAGTTGAAAGAAATTGCCACCATTATGGCTGGTTCAGCGGCGCCTAAAGAAAAGTATTTTTATGAAGATGAAGGAATACCATTTATAAGAGCAGGCCATTTGAAAGAATTATTAAAGGGTCATATTGATCTATCAGCCCTACCCAAAATCAGGAAAGATGATAATTTAAAATTAAAAAAAGTACCTAAAGGAACTATTTTATTTGCAAAGAGTGGAATGAGCTCTACAAAAAATAACATATATAATTGTACAGGAGATGCATATATTGTTAGCCATTTAGTAGGTGTGATTCCAAATGAAAAAATCATTATGAGTAATTATTTGTTGTATTTCTTAAGATTTTATCAACCTAGTAGATTAATCATGAATGAATCTTATCCAAGTATTAGAATAGAAGATATCCAAAACATTGAGTTGGAAATCCCATCAATTGAAAAACAAGCTAAAATAGTAAAAATTTTTAGTGAATGTGAGAGTTTAATTAATAACCGTCAATTTCAGATTACAGCGCTAGATGAATTAGCTCATGTTTTATTTTTAGAGATGTTTGGAAATCCAAAAAGTAACTCAAGATATCCTAAAAAACCACTAAAATCTTTTGGGAAAATAATTACTGGAAATACACCTCCCAGAAAAGAAAAGGATAACTATGGTACTGAGATTGAATGGATCAAGTCAGATAATATAAACACCCCAAATACTTATTTATCTCTGGCTGATGAATATTTGTCTGCCAAAGGAAAGAAAAAAGGTCGTATTGTACCCCCTAACTCTATTTTAGTAACTTGTATAACTGGTTCAAAAAGTAGTCTGGGAAATGTAGCCTTAACAGACAGAGAAGTTGCATTTAATCAGCAAATAAATGCAGTAATTCCTGAAAATGTGAATCCATATTTTTTATACATGCATTTTTTAATCGATAAATCATCAATTCAAAATGCGGCTACAAATGGAATGAAAGGAATTGTGACTAAGAGTGTATTTCAAGAAATTAGATTTATATCTCCGCCACTAAGTGCACAGAATGAATATGGAGAAAAGTTCTTGGAAATTGAAATACAAAAATCAAAAATAATAGACTCTTTAAAAGAAATGCAATCTCTCTATGATTCTCTCCTTCAAGAATTTTTCCGATAAAAATATTTTTAGGGAGATAAAAACAATAAAGGTGGTAAATGGTATGTCTAACTTCAACGTTATTACATTGAAGAATCAATTCAAAAGCTTTGCGACAGCGTGTATGGAAGCTGAAAATTCCTTAATCGTAAGTCCGGCAACTTGTGCCATTACCACTCGACGTGCTTTAGAATTGGCAGTTAAATGGGTTTATCAGGCGGATAACGCTGTTCGAGTGCCTTACCGTGAAAACTTATCAAGTTTAATTCATGATCGAAACTTCATTGCAATTATTGATGAAGAACTTTTGCCGATGATGAAATACATCGTAAAACTTGGTAATACAGCAGTCCATACGAATGCTGAAATTACAAGGGACGAAGCTGTTTTGGCACTTCACCACCTTTACCAGTTTATATCTTGGATTGATTATTGTTATGCAGATGAATTCACAGCATCTGAGTTTGATGAGTCCCTTTTACATAGTACACCTGAAAAAAGGGAAAGGCCCGAAGAGTTGCAGGATCTATATGAACGATTAAGTGCTAAAGATAAAAGTCTGGAAGAACTACGCAAGCAGAACGAGAGCTTAAGAAAAGGTTTGACCGCTAAGCGAGTCGCCCATACAAAAGTAATCGATTTTAATGTTAATCAGATTAGTGAATTTGAAACTCGTAAAAAATATATTAATTTAGATTTGAAATTAGCTGGATGGAAGTTTGGCCAAGATATCGAAGAAGAATATTACGTACAAGGGATGCCTAACGCTTCTCAGGATGGGTATGTCGATTATGTACTTCGAGGAGACAATGGGAAAATTATTGGACTTGTCGAAGCAAAGAAGACTTCTGTAGATCCCAAAAGAGGCAGTCAACAAGCCCGGCTGTATGCCGATTGCATTGAGCAAGAGCAAGGCATACGTCCTATTGTGTTTTATACCAACGGTTACGAAACGTATATTCTGCACGATATGTACCCGTCGCGTAAAACGTCCGGATTTTATAGCAAGGAAGATCTGCAGCTTCTCATTGACAGGCGCAACCTAAAAAAACCGTTAATTGATATTGAAATTAATGAAGAAGTTTCAAATCGTGCTTATCAAAAAGAAGCCATCTTGGCTGTCTGTGATGCATTTAGCCGAAACCAGCGCAAGGCTCTTTTAGTGATGGCTACAGGTAGCGGAAAGACAAGAACAGCTATTTCACTGGTTGACGTGCTTACAAAGCATAACTGGGTTAAAAATGTTTTATTCCTGGCAGATCGTACTTCATTATTAAAGCAAGCAATGAGGAATTTTAACAAGTTAATGCCAAGCCTTTCTCTATGCAACCTACTTGAAAACAAGGCAAACCCTCAGGAAAGCCGGATGATTTTCTCAACATATGCAACGATGATGAATGCAATTGACGAGACTAAGACAAAAGATGGTGACCGGTTATTTACAGTGGGACATTTTGATTTGATTATCATTGACGAATCACATCGTAGCATTTATCAAAAGTATCGCAGTATTTTTGAATACTTTGATAGCATGCTCCTGGGATTAACGGCAACACCGAAAGATGAAGTTGATAAAAATACATACTCTATCTTTGATTTAGAGAATGGAATTCCAACCTTCGCTTACGAATTGAGAGATGCGGTCAATGAAGGTTACTTAGTGGATTATGTAACTGTTGAAACGAAAACTAAGTTCCTTGAAAAAGGTATTCAATACGATGAACTGAGCGATGAGGAAAAAGCAGAGTTTGAAGACGTCTTCGAAGATGAACCGAATGTACGAGACATTGACAGTGCAGCTTTGAACAATTGGTTGTTTAACGCTCATACTATCGATATGGTTTTGGAAGAATTAATGGATAAAGGTGTCCATGTGGAAGGTGGAGATAAAGTCGGAAAAACGATTCTTTTTGCTAAGAACCATCGTCATGCACTTGCTATTAAGGAGCGGTTCGATATCAAATTTCCTCATCTAGGACCCCACTTTGCTGAGGTTATTGATTATAGTATAAAATATTATCAATCTTTAATTGACGACTTCTCTGTTTCATATAAGCATCCTCGAATTGCCATCTCGGTAGATATGTTAGATACAGGGATTGATGTACCAGAGGTAGTCAACTTGGTGTTCTTTAAAAAAGTGCGCTCAAAAACAAAATTCTGGCAAATGATTGGTCGGGGAACTCGCTTAAGTGAAGATTTATTCGGAATTGGACTTCATAAAGAATATTTTAGAATTTTCGATTGGCTTGCGAATTTTGATTACTTTCGTGCAAATGAACATGGAGAAGAAGCAAAAAAAACAAAATCACTTTCTGAGAAGCTTTTCAATACAAAAGTCGATATTGTAAGAGAACTTCAAGATGTAGAATATCAAGTAAGCCCCTACAAAGAGTTTCGAGAAGGAACACTAGAATCGTTGATTATAGATGTAAAATCGTTAAATGACGAGCTATTTCGTGTCCGTCAGCGTATTCAATACGTACATAAATACCAGAACAAGAAAAAATGGAATGCATTATCTGTAGTTCAGACAAATGAAATAAAAGAACATATTTCTCCGTTAATTCAACCTTATAATGATGACGAATTGGCAAAACGGTTCGACTTACTCATGTTCACGATTGAATTAGCTAAATTGAATCAAAAAAATGCAACTAAGCCAATTCAGCGTGTTATGCGAACAGCTGAAGCTCTCTTAAAACTCGGCACAATTCCACAAGTATTAGAGCAGCGAGAAGTGATCGAACGTGTGCAGCAAGAACAATTCTGGCAAGAAGCTTCTCTATTAGATTTCGAAAAAGTCCGAGAAGCTTTAAGAGAGTTAATAAAGTTTATTGAACGAAGTCAACAAAAAATTTACTATACTGATTTCCAGGATGAAGTAACTGAACAGAATGAAAATGGTTCGATTTTAAATGTAAATAACCTTCAAAGCTATCGCCAAAAGGTTGAGCATTATCTTAAACAACATCAAGATCAATTAGCGGTATACAAATTGCGCCACAACAAACCACTGACAAAACAAGACGCTGAAACTCTCGAAAAATTGCTTTGGGAAGAACTCGGAACAAGGGAACAATATCAGAAGGATTATGGTGATACATCAATCACTCGATTGGTAAGAACCATCGTCGGACTTGACCGAAAAGTAGCCTTAGAAGCTTTTTCTGAGTTTCTTTCCGAGAATCGACTAAATATGAATCAAGCACATTTCGTTCGTCTCATTATTGATTACGTAGTAAAAAATGGAGTGTTAGATAAACAGATTCTTCAAGAAGATCCTTTCAGAACCCTAGGGAGTGTAACAGCTTTATTTAAAGAGAACATCACAGATGCTAAACGTATTTTAAGTATTGTTGATCAGATTAATGAGAATGCAGACATCATTTCACATGACAGTTTATCAAATTAGGATTTAAGGCTGATTATTACTCTTTTAAAAATGAGAAGAAAATGGGAGAAAAAAGCGATTTTTCCGATATTAATTGGATTAATCGCTTTTTTCTCAAGGGTAGAGGAGATGAAGTTTTTTAAGCGATTTATCCTTAACATATATTTCAGTTCAGGTGTATTACTTAATTAAGCTATCCATTATATCTAAAAATTAAAAAAGAATGTAAAGGTTTTTACTTTTTTTTGATATAATGGAATTATTAACTTTTTAATAATATATTATTAAATATTATAATTTCTGAATTAAATTATATCCGGGAGGAAAAAATGAATTATTTTACATTTAAACTAAATTTAGAACCTTTTATTTTGCACATGCATAGTTATGATAATCATAAGGATTATGTAGTGGGGACAATTATACCTAAAGCTCTCAGTAAAATTTTTAATGAATCAACAAACATAACCGAATCGAAAATGAAGTATTTGGATTCGATTGATTTGAGTACGTTAAAAGAATCTCATGAATTTAACTATATGATTGCACAAAATAAAAATATGACAATAATGTATGAAGAGGTAGTTGAAGGTTTCAATAAAGGTAATGGAATTATTTACACACCAGAATATCTGAAACAAAGAAATGTTTTAAATAAAGCTGTCGAGGATGTTATAGCGACTTTTCCTTTTCTAAAGGGTGCTTTTGAATTAAATGATAATATTTATATGGTTGATGCATTTTCAAATATTAAGATGGCGGTCACATACATAAGAAAAGCTAAGAAAATAGAAAGATATGTTAATAACTTTCCTAATAACATTATAAATTCTGAATTTATTTATGATAAGAGTCAGGAATTGATATATATTTCTGCGGAAAATACCACTCAGCAAGAAGCTGAAAATTACATTAGTGTTTTAGAAGACAAAATAAACAATTTTTCCTCAGATTCAAACATTGGGCGAATATCAATAAACCCGGTTTACGAAGAATTTGTTTTAGAGGGGAAATACTCAGAAATTACTGTAGAATTAGTTTATCCTAATGGTCATCCTTCTAGAGATAGATCAAATGCTATAAAAGAAGCAAATGCTGCGAAAGAAAAAAGAACATTTGAGGCATCTAAAGGTGAGAAGATTGAATCTTCTAAATTAGTAAATACTTTTGAAGACGAAGCTCAAAAAGGGTATGTGAAAAGTGTTACTACAAGAGGGAAAAGTATTATTAAAAGTGTAATTAAGAAAGTGAGTTTTTAGACTTGGAGGTGAGGTAGTGTTCAAGGATAAGTCGAAAGAAAAAGATGAGTATCAAAGTGAAGTTGTCATAGAAATTAATCCGTTTTTAATAATATACAAAGTTAGAAAAACATTGCTCAGTAAAAGTTTTATATATGTATGGTTATCATTAGTGGTAGCGATGACTACTTTGTACGTGATTTCGATTAAATCAAATTATATAATTATCGATTCATTTTCAATATCTGATTTCCTTGCTCCAGCTATTACCGGTTTATCTTTTACTCTAGCACTTATTGTAGCTACAACAAGACTATTTTCAAAAGAGCAACTTGTTGATTTTTATGAGTATACAGATAGTGATAATCCTTCAGAGGGATATTTATTTTATAGAACAATTGCTCCCTACATCTGGACTTCAACTGTGTGGTTAGTAGTTTCGATTGGAGCATTGTTTGCAAAAATATTTATTTTCGATATTCCACATACAATTCATATGATTTTAAAGTTATCGTACTCGTCTATTGTATTAATGGGAGTGATGAGTCTATGGTCACTTCTTTGCATCCATATTGCAGACGTTGCTTTAGAAACAGAAAGAGAAATTAATGACTCAAAACAAAGTAAAAGTAAAGATTTGTAACCGTGTTTATTAAAAAACCTTACCTAATGTCCACACTACAAAGTGTAGTATGAATTTTAAAAATAAAATCAGAATAAATAATATTAGATAGATGTAGACATTTAGAGATAGATGTAGACATTTAGTGTTTTTGGTGAGAATAAATAGAACTACTTTATACTTACATTAGTAATATCTGTTCTAGAAAAAATGGAATGAAAGGAGAAGAATCAATGACGAAGTTCAACAAACTAATCCGTGATCGTATCCCTGAAATCATCCATGAAGCAGGACAAATTCCTGTCGTCAAACATCTCAATCAAGCTGAACATTTCGAACAGACTCGCTTAAAACTCTATGAAGAAATCAAAGAGTATGAAGAGACGAACATCGATGAAGAATCACTAGAAGAACTTGCTGACATTCTGGAACTCGTTTATACGCTTGGAAAAATGCATGGTGCGAGTTTCGAAGAGTTGAATCGTATCCGTGAGGAGAAGCGTGAGAAGCGAGGCGGTTTTGATAAGGGTCTCTTTTTGGAAGAGGTCCTTAAACATGAGTGAGTTACGTCTGCATACGAGTCACTTACGAATTCCATTACAACACCAAATCAACGCGGCGACTGAAATTTATATGGTCGTCGCGTTTGCGCAAGTATCTGGTATTAAAGAACTTGCCGCTTCACTTAAGCAAGCAGTCAATCGTGGAGCTCAAACCCGTATTCTGATTGGGGACTACCTCTATTTGACGAACCCGGACGCGCTTGAAATGTTAATGAACATCCAAGGCGTGGAGCTACGGCTCTATCGATCGAAAGGCCAGTCATTTCACCCGAAGGCATATTTGTTCCGAACACAAGATGGAGGGACGTTCTTTGTCGGCTCGTCCAATCTGTCGCATAGCGCTTTAAATCGAGGTGTCGAATGGAACGTCGAGATACCGGCGAGCATCTCGGAGGACGTGTTTGAAAAGGCAGTCGATGCATTTCATGAACTCTTCTATAGTGACTACGCTCAAACCATGAATGCTGTCTCGTTGCAGCCTTATCGTGAAGAGTATTTGGCTCGACAAGATCAGATGAAGGAATCCGGACAAATTGCAGCGCCGGGCCCGGTTTATATCGAGGACGATACAATCACGCCGAACACGGTGCAAGACGCTGCTTTGAAGGCGTTACGTGAGACGATGCACGAAGGCAGACGCAAAGCGATGCTCGTGCTCGCTACCGGACTGGGAAAGACGTACTTGAGCGCCTTCTTCGCCCGCCAGTTCAAACGAGTGCTCTTCATTGCCCACCAAAAAGAAATTCTGCTTCAAGCTGAGGTATCATATAGGAAATTCTCGAGCGAACGGAAGACGGGATTATTGCTGGGCGGTGACTCGAGAGATGAGCAATCGGCAGATATCTTATTCGCATCGATTCAAACGTTGGCGTCGAAACATCGGATGCAGAAGTTCACGCCAGACCAGTTCGATTTGATTGTCGTCGATGAGTTCCATCATTCGGCTGCGCCTTCCTATCGGCGTGTCCTTGACTACTTCGAGCCGAAATTCTTGCTCGGATTAACGGCGACGCCGGATCGATTGGACGGAGGAGACGTCTATGCTCTATGCGATGACAATGTCGCGTATCAGATGCATTTCACCGAAGCGATTGAGGAGTCGTATTTGACACCATTCCATTACGTTGGGATTTATGATGAGATTGATTATTCACAGATCAGACTGATTAACGGTCGTCGCTATGATCAAGACGAACTATTGGCGGAGCAGTTGAAGGAGAGTGTCACTCAAAAAATCTTTGATGCATGGCGGCTACATCACCAGACGCGAGCACTCGGATTCTGTTCATCAGTCACTCAGGCTGAATATTTGGCCGACTATTTCCGCCTGCAAGGTGTTCAAGCGGTCGCGTTACATAGCCAGTCCGAATATGACCGCGCCGATGTGGTGAGTCAATTGAAACAAGGACATCTTGATATCATCTTCGCAGTCAACTTATTCAATGAAGGTGTCGATATCCCGGAAATTGATACGTTATTGTTCTGTCGTCCGACCGAATCGTTGACGGTGTTCACTCAACAGATTGGTCGTGGACTCCGGTTATTGAATGGGAAAACACACTGCACCATCATCGATTTGATTGGGAACTATAAGAACATCGATAAGAAGTTGGCGTTGTTGACGATGAAGAGGAAACCGATTATAAAAGAGATCCCGACAAATGCGACATTGCCTAATCGGTGTACCATCGAATTTGATTTACACGCCATCGATTTGTTGAAGCGGATGGTGACACGGTCTTCAACGCGCCGACAACAGTTGGAGCGGAACTACTTTATGGTGAAAGAAGAGCTTGGAAGACGACCAAGTTATCTAGAATTGATTCAGCGAGGCGAGTACACGATTGACGCTTATCGTTCCGACTGGAAGAAAGACAGTGGCTATTACGGATTTCTTAACCGAATAGGGGAGCTTAATGACGATGAGAACCACCTGTTTGAAGAGTCTAAATCATTATTGTTTGAAGTGGAATACACAGATATGGCGAAAAGCTATAAGATGATTGTGTTGTCAATCATGTTGAACCGGGGAATCGAGAGATGGCTCCAACCGATTTCAGCGAGCGAAGCGGCCCGTCCATTCTATGATTTCATCAATATAGTCCCATATCGTCAGAAAATTGACGGACAGACGAAGGAACTCCAATCGTCGTTCCAGCAACAACGAATCGAAAAAATACTTTTACGGATGCCGTTTGATAGAATAGCTAAAGGGCCGTTTTTCGTTTCAGAGGAAGCATTGCATATTGAGAATAATGAAGCGTTTAAACATCCTTTAGTTTATCAATGGGTCAGTCAAATCGTTGAAATGCGGCTACATCACTACTTCAGTCGGAAAGCATTAAAATGATTTGGGAAGGAGTCTTAATCTTGAAACGCCTATTACTACGCAAAATCCAATTTGCCCTCCAACACCACGGTGGGACGGCATCTTTAAAAGACATTTATGCGTATGTCGAAAAATCATATTATCAACTCGAGCTCGATCGTTATAAAGATTGGAAAGGGCACGTCAATAAACAGATTCGTGCGCATTCTAGCGATTCAGCGAGCTTTACCGGAAAAGAAGATCTCTTTTATTCCACAGGAAATAAAGGCATTTGGGGCCTCAGACAACCCAATAACTAACGAAAGCGGGACCAATTTCACTTGGTTCCGCTTTCAATGTTTACAAAACATCACACCCTATTGTCACACAATGTTCATTCCTGTACACTTCGATATTGTGTGCTAAAAATTATGTTAGGGGTTAGTCAATGGAACTTGTACAGCAATTATCTCAAATGCAACTCATCAACCAATTCTGGTTGCTTATGGCCTTCATCATTCCGATGGTCATTTTATCTCGTATGGTCGTGGCAGGGACGCGCTTCTCGCCAATCCTCGTGATCGTCATCTTTGGTCTTGGTCTCGGGTTCGGTATGGTCGAGCTCGGCATCGCGACACCGGGTCTTCCTGAATTCCCGCTCGTCGACTTCTTGTCACGGACGACGATCATTGCGTTAGTCGTTTCGTTCTTCGTCGGTGGACAGGAACTTCGTAAAATCTTAAGCAAACAAGAGCTCGATATGGAGGACATCGTCGTTCCTGCAAAAGAGGAGATGTTCCTCGGAACAGGACGTACGCAGTTCATCTTCATCCTTCGTTCATTCTTCTTGCTCGTCGGTTTGGAAGGGTTCTTCCGTATGGCAATTGAGCCAGGTACGGCAGAAGGGATTGCGCTTTACTACCCAATCCTTGCACTTCTCGGTCTCGCTGTGTCGTTCTTACTCATCGACCATAAAGCACAGATTCAGGACAAGAAAGTATACATGCAAAAAGGTGTCATCGAGACAGTCCTCTTGCTTGTCATCTTGTTCGTCTCGTTCTTGATTGCGACAGCAGTTCAGCCGATTATCGCACTTCCGCAAATCTTCTTTGCGATGTTGATCTCGTCGGCGCTCGGTGCCATCTTCCACAACTGGACGTATGGACCGACTGTCCGCGCGCTACTCTTCGCAGGGATCCCGGTCGTCTTGGCTGCCAACTTCATGGTTGGTGGTTCACGAATCGGTGATGCGTTTGCGATCGAAGGCATGAACTCGATTCTCGTGTACGGTTTCTTCGGTCAGTTGTTCTGGATGTTCGGTGGAATCGCGCTCATCATGTGGTTCGCTCGTACGGGTCATATCCGTAACCTCGCGCCAGGTATGGCAGGTTCACTTTCACACAGTGGTCTCACTGGTGCGTGTACGGCTGGGGACTTCGGTCAAGTGGCAGCGAAACGTGCGCCAATCATGATCAACATTCCGTTCTTCGGACACATCTTCGTCTTCTCAATCCTCGCAGTCAGTGCCGATAACGGCGCGCTCTGGATTTGGCCAACAGCCATCATTGTCTTGATCGGTCTCGCGCTCACGGCGCTCGCGTTGAAAAACTTACGTGCCGCGAATGGCGAAGATTTCAAAGAAGTCAAAGCCCTTATGCAATTCTCGTTCGGATGGCAGATGATGGCCGTCTTCGGTGGTCTCGTCATCTTGACATTCAGCACGATTGCATTTGATTACACGACGATGGCACAATCGTCAGCAATCTCGCACTTTGGCTTGTTCGCAGCGGTTCAAGGTGGAATGTTCGGGACGGAAGCGTCGCTTCTTATCCCGCTCATCTTCTCGATGCCGTTCCTCGTGCACCCGATCGTCTTCTACATGTTCGGGAAAGCACTCGATAACAATGGCGAAATGCCACGTGTGCCGGTATATGCGATGGCGCTCGTCGGTGTCGTCGGTGTATCTGCAGCAATTTTTGTCTTATAAGACATCCATTCCGCTCTGACTTCGATCAGGGCGGTTTTTTGTTGATGAATTTGAAATGACAAAAAGCGTCCGACCTTTTCTCAGGTCGAACGCTTTTTCTGTCATCAAATCACCATCGAGATCAACGTCAAGATGGCGAGCCCACCTTGTGTCAGGATAATCTTCTTGTCACTCGTGATACTGCCATATAGGGCAACGAGAATGATATACGTCAGCATCATGGTGACAATCTCGACCGGGTTGGGGGATACGTATAGCCCGTATAAGAGCCCGACCCCGATTAACCCGTTATACACTCCTTGATTTTTGAACAAAACCGATACCGAGTCTCTCGTCAGCTCGTCTTTCGACATGCGGAAGATGCGTGACGTCGAGGAAGATGCCGTCGCGATTGCCTCTAAATAGAAAATATAGAAGAACTCGAAGGCGACGAGCGTTCCGAGCACAAGGGTGAGCGTCGACATATTAGTTGACCGCTGCTACTTGTACGACCGGTTTCGCAGACACGTAGTTTGCGACGTTTTGGGCGAAGTTGATGAGGACCGGGTTTTGGTTATGCTGCTCGAGAGCGGCTTGGTCTTCCCAGTTCTCGATCATGACGAAACGGTTCTCGACAGACGTTGATTCGTATAAGTCATATCCGACGCAGCCCGCTTCTTGTTTTGATGAGTCGATCAAGACTTGGATGTCACGCAAGAAGTTCTCGCGTTGTGATGCTTGGATATCGAATGTGGCGTTGACTAAGATCATGGTTGATTCCTCCGATTGTGTGTTGAATTATTTGAACGATGTGACCGTTTGAGCGTCAAGACGTACTGATTCGTAACCTTCTTCTGCCGCTTTCCCGACAGACAAGATCATGACCGGTACGTAGCGATCTTTGTCGAGACCGAATGCTTCTGCGAGTTGGTCTTTCTCGAAACCGCCGATTGGGTTCGTGTCATAGCCGTGTGCACGTGCTGTGAGCATGAATTGCATCGCTGCGAGACTCGCATCGATTTTCACGATGTCGTTCATCTCTTGTTTCGAGAGGTTTTTGTAGTAAGGGATGATCGCGCCGAGCTGTTGGTCACGAACTTCTTGTGGCATTTTGCCTTCTGCGACTGCTTGGTCGTAGATTTGTTCGCCGTACTCGTAGCACTCCATGTCTCCGAAGATAAGGAGCATCGCTGAAGACGAATCGTTTTGGCGTGTGTTGAAACGAATGAGCGGCTTGAGCGTCTCTTTCGCTTCTGGGCTTTCGACGACGACGAAGCGCCATGGCTGCATGTTGACTGATGATGGAGCAGTTGTTGCTTCCTGGATCATCTCGAGCATCTCTTCTTGTGAGATTTTTACGTTCTCGTCATAGACACGGATTGATTTACGACCGAACATAACGTCTTTGAATGTGTTGTTTTCGAATGTAGTTGCCATTGGTGAATTCCTTCTTTCTCTGTTTAGGTGTGACTGTTCAATTTTTGAAGCAGTCCGGATAAGTGTTGAATCTCTTCAGCGGACAAGGCTTGTAAGACGAGGTGGTTGGCCTGTTCGTCTCGTTCGCAGTGCCCGAGGTCTTGCTCTGCTTTCTCTGTCACACGGACGAACATCTCGCGATGGTTCTCCGCGTTCCGCTCTCTGACGACATATCCTTTTTCTTCTAGGATTTTTAAATGTCGAGTGATGGCGGCATTGTCGATTTTCATTTCTTCCTTAATCACGCGTTGCGAACAAACGCCTCGTTCTTTGACGACTTGCAGCATCTCGTAGCGGGTCAGGCTGAATCCTGTCTCCCGTTCGAACGACGATGCGACGTTTTGTTCCGCTAACTTGATTTGGTAAAGTAATCGGCTGATTTCACGTAGGTCCATTGCGTCCCACCTTTCTCAATTGACTTATCAATCGTTGACTTGTCAAACGATACAACGTTTTGGAATACCTGTAAAGTCAAACGCTCAAAAAAAGACGACACCAGATTATTGTGTCGTCTCATCTTCGATGGGGGTGCCATCAAAATGATATTCTGTCATGAACGTCGTCTCGTCGAATCCGTAAAGGCGGTCGTAGCCATTTAAATCTCCAATCGTTCGCACATCGAGGAATGACGGGTCGATGTCAGACGCTTCGCGCGTGAACATCATATACCGTTCCGTGTAATCGTCATTTCCGCCTGGCTTTCCGTCGAACGAGAAATGGATCGAGTAGACGTCAGACTCGATGTCACGGATGACGTCGAGAATCCGTTGTTTCTGTTCGTCCGTATTGTTCCAGTCTTCATGAAACATGATTGAGACGTCGAGATACGTCTCCAGATTCGTCTCATAGATGGACGTCGGGGTAGGACTGACGTTCGCTTGCGCATCATCGGACACCCCAATCGGCACCTCCGCACGGACCGTCTCTTCCTCTTTTAAGATTCCTTGCGACACGAGCCGCTCGTGAATCGTCCGCTCCGCCTCACGTTCCCAATACGTCTCGAGCACATTGTCGTGGATGGAGCCGTCTCCATACGTCTCGAGAAAATAAGTGCCGGCGAACGGTTCTTTCGTCAATGTCACTTCCCCGACATAACCGCCCATCTTCCAATCACGTGACAGTTCGATATCGGGTTGTTCTTGGTACGTTTCCTTTACATAAGCATTATATGATTCCCGAGCTTCTGACTTTTCAATCGTCGTATACACGAAGAAGCCGCTAGCTAAAAGCCCGCCAACAATGCCTGCTACGATTCGTTTTTTTATCATTTCGTCACCTCTTTCCCAATGTACCTTATATGTTGAGGATAAACCTCGGTCCAAAGTCTTATTCAAATCATTTCCATTTCCTTGTAAACTGAAAGTGCCCTCAAGATACTATTGCAATTACGTGTACTAATACATATAATACACTTAAAGAGTGACATTGATTATGAGAGGGTGTGACCCATGTTATACAAAATCGATATGAAGAGTTCAGAACCGCTTTACGAACAAATCGTCAATCAAACGAAGGAGCTCGTCATCCGCGGCATTCTGCGACCGGGAGACAAGGTGATGTCTGTGCGTGAACTCGCCACCGACCTCGTCATCAATCCGAACACGGTCAGTAAGGCGTATCAGGAGTTGGAGCGACTCGGACTCCTCGAGATGCGACGCGGGCGCGGGACGTTCGTCTCCGAAGACTGGGTAGATGATGATGCGTCGAGAGAACCGGTCATCGCATCGATCAAGAAGATTGCGATTGATTGCCATTATGCGAATGTGCCATTAGAAGAAGCCATCGACGTATTGCGGACCGAATATGAGAAAGTAGGGGAAGCCAATGCTGAAAGTTGAGCAACTGAGTAAACAAATCGACCGTCAGACGATTCTCGACGGAATTGACTTTACCGTCGAATCAGGAGAAATCATCGCGCTCGTCGGACGTAACGGTGCCGGCAAGACGACACTCCTCCGGACGATGGTCGGAATCATTCGCCCAGATCAGGGTGACGTGTTATATGGAACGAAAAGTATCTTTAAAGACGCTGGATTGAAGCGGGACGTCATCTTCGTACCGGATTCGGCGGATGCGCTCAAACATTATACGGTAAACGAGGCGACGGACTTGTATGAGTCAATCTACCCGTCGTTCAATCGCTCCGCCTTCCGTGAGACATTGACGCGTTACAACATTGAAAACAAAAAGATTCGCCAACTGTCAAAAGGACAGAAGGCGCTCGTCACGTTATCGCTCGCTTTCGCCGTCCAAGCGAAATATTATCTGCTTGATGAACCGACGGACGGTTTAGACGTCGTCGCCAAGTCAGACGTGTTGAAACTGATGATTGCCCAAGTCGAGAAGCGGAACTGTTCGATTATCGTCTCGAGCCACCAGTTACATGAGCTCGAACGAATCGCCGACCGCATCATTATGATCGAGAGCGGACGTGTCAAAGCGATCATGTCGCTCGAAGAAGCGCGTGCCCTCAGCATCAAATGGCAAGTCGTCTTCAACGACCATGTCCCGGTCGAACTGCTCGAACGGAAAGACATTGAAATCATTAGCGTGACGGGACGTGTCGTGCTGTTCATGGCAAAAGAACGGACGGAAGAACTCGAGGCGTTCATCGATTCATACAATCCGATGCTCATCGAAGAGATCCCGATGTCTCTCGAAGACGTATTCCGTATCCAGTTAGGGGGAGAAGCTCATGCCGTCTAAAGTGTTGTTGAAGAAAGATTGGAAACAAGTGTCGCTGCTTTGGATCTTGCTTGTCTTCTTAGGTATCGTTGCCTTCACGGTGCCGGTGTGGACGGATATGTATGCGTACGAACAACAGATTCTTGAAATTAAACAAAATCCGAGCGATTTCCCAGATATCGTGACAGGTGATGTGAATGAGATGGTGGCGGAGGACTTCTTCGGGGATGGATCTGGATACGGATACCTTGGAGGTCTTAACGGACTCATTCCGTCAGGCGGTGTCATTTTCTTATTTGTCATCTTCGGTGCCCTCATGGCATCCGTATTGATCGGGAATGAACGGAACAGCCAAATGTCCGATTTCACGATGTCGCTACCTTACACGCGTACCCAGCTATACATATCGAAATGGGTGCTCGGTGTGACAGGAATCGTGACGTCGAGCTTGATTGGTGGAACATTGATGTTTCTCATCATTCGCTTCTCCGACTATTACTTCTT
The DNA here is from genome assembly GCF_018617475.1 of Exiguobacterium sp. s59. Taxonomy (NCBI): domain Bacteria; kingdom Bacillati; phylum Bacillota; class Bacilli; order Caryophanales; genus Exiguobacterium; species Exiguobacterium sp. s59. The sequence continues at coordinate 167,212 of NZ_JACSKG010000001.1, forward strand.
GATGGAAGGAAAAGAGTTCAAAGTAATCGCGATGATTCTATTCTTGATGCTCTCTGGAATTTCGTTCTTCTCACTCGCGTTATGGATGGGGTCGTTTGGAGGAGAGTCCATCTCACAAGTCATCTGGACGTTTGTCGCGCTCGTCTTTCCGATGGGGATTTTACTTCTCGTCCAAGGATCACTCTACGCATTTTTCCCAGATCGACTCTTCTCGTTCTTTGACGAGGCGTTTGAAAGTATCCCAATGCGAATCTTGTCACCACTGAACAATATCTTCAACGTCGATATGTATTCAGTGTATACCGATCAATCGGTGTGGAATGACTTTATCACATATGCCCCGATCCTTGCGGTCGCGAATATTGCGCTCACATTCGGTCTTGGCTTGTGGATGTTTAAGGAAGCACCACAAGAGAACAACGGACGCTTCTTCATGTTCTCGAGCTGGTTGTGGCTCATCCATATCGTCATCGTCATTTGTTTCGCGATGTTAGGTGGCGTATTGTTCTCGGTCATCTCGTATCCGCAAAACATGATTTTGTATGTAATCGGATTTATCATTGCTGCCTTCCTGGCGCACCTACTCGCAAAACGCCTGCTCTACCGTTTCAACTTAAAACTCAAATCGTAAGGAGGGATATCCATGAAACGCTTCTGTCTGTTGCTCGTTCTCGTCATCTCACTGGCAGGTTGCACGAATCCGGAACCGGACGCCTTTGAATACAGAGGGTCGAAAGTCGGGGACAATGCCGCCGTCGTCGGGATTGCCGGGAGCTTGCCGCTACATGAATGCTATCAATCGGTCGAGCTGCAGACGAAGAAGCGTCCTTATGGGTTGACCGTCCGTTATGAAGATCCAGGAATGGAACGGGCGGAGCAAGAACGTCTGGCGATTCGGAATGCGGCTGCTTATTTCACGCTCATTCCGAACGCTGAGATCGTCCGCTTCGCTTTTCCGAACCGGACGTACGCCTTCTCTAGACCAGAGATGGAGGCGTGGTTCGGAACGAATTTCTCGAACATTCGTCACGAAAATGAGTTACAACAATTGATGAATCAGAAGCTTGAACAGCTGGATTCGAATAATTCCTATTTTAGGCGGGTATGACAGCGATTGGATGACAAATCCAATCGCTTTTTTTGATATTATCTGAAAATTATCGGGTAAAGGGTAGATGAAAGCGTTTTCTTAGCATTATAATAGAGTTAACTGAATGAGTATTCATTTCCAAGGAGGAACAGCGATGAACAAACCGTGGTTACAAGATTATCCAGAAGGTATGCCCCAGTCGATTGATTACGAGGTAAAGCCGCTCTATGAGGCATTGTCTCGCGCAGCAAAGGATTATCCGAATCGTACAGCCGTCTCCTTTATCGGGAAAGAGTGGACATTTGCGGAGATCGATGACGCCGCCCGTCGCCTCGCCACGATGCTCCAAGCGAAAGGTCTTGAAAAAGGCGACCGTGTCAGCCTCATGCTTCCGAACTGTCCTCAATACGTCATTTCGTTCTATGCCGTGCTCTATGCAGGGGGAACGGTTGTTCAGACGAACCCGCTCTATACGGAACGGGAGCTTGATAACCTCATCACGGATGCGGGCGTCAAAATCGTCATTACCCTTGACTTACTCTATCCGAAAACGCTTCGTGTCAGTGAGAAGACGGAGATTCAGACCGTGATCACGACGAGCATCGCTGACTACTTACCGTTCCCGAAAAACAAGCTGTACCCGATCAAAGTGAAACGTGAAAACAATATCGTCATCGATACGACCGGTTCGACACCGTTTAAAGACTACAAGGACTTTAATCCGGTCACGCCGCTCGACATCGACCCGAAAGAAGATGTCGCGGTTCTTCAATATACAGGGGGGACGACGGGACTTCCGAAAGGCGTCATGTTGACTCACTTCAATTTGACGGCGAATGCGGACCAAATCACGAACTTATTCTATAAATACAATCGCGGGGATGAGAAGCGCGTCTTGTGTGTCGTTCCATTCTTCCACGTCTACGGAATGTCATGCTGTCTGAACTTTGGTGTCACGAATGGTTATGAGCTCGTGCTCGTGCCGCGCTTCGAAGTGACGGATGTCTTGAAGACGATTCAAAAGAAAAAGCCACACTTCTTCCCAGGCGCGCCGACGATGTATGTCGGGATCTTGAACGACCCGAAACTGAAAAAGTATGACTTGTCTTCGATTGAAGCGTGTATCTCGGGTTCGGCGCCACTTCCGATTGAAGTACAAGAAGAATTTGAGAAGATTACCGGCGGTCGCATCGTGGAAGGATATGGACTGTCTGAGACGTCCCCGGTCACACATGCGAACTTCTTGTGGGATAAACGCATTGTTGGCTCAATCGGCGCGCCACTCTCGGATACTTCTGCTAAAATAGTAAAAGCAGACGGAGAGACGGAAGCGGACATCGGGGAAATCGGCGAGATCATGCTGAGCGGTCCGCAGGTCATGAAAGGATATTGGCAGAAACCGGAGGAGACGGCAGCCGTCTTGAAAGATGGTTGGCTCGCGACAGGTGACCTCGGTTACATGGGCGAGGACGGCTTCTTCTATATAGTCGACCGTAAGAAAGACATGATTATCGCAGGTGGGTTCAACGTCTATCCGCGTGAGATCGAAGAAGTGCTCTATGAACATCCGGCCGTCAAGGAAGCGGTATGTATCGGTGTCCCAGACCCGTATCGTGGTGAGACGGTCAAAGCGTTCATCGTTCTTCGGGACGGGTCGAGCGTGACAGAAGAAGAGCTCGACAAGCATTGTCGTGAGAAACTCGCGGCGTATAAAGTGCCGAAGCTGTATGAGTTCCGTGACGAGTTGCCGAAGACGTTCGTCGGTAAGATTTTACGCCGCGTCCTCGTCGACGAAGAGAAGGCGAAACAAGTGAAACAAAGCAGTTGACACCAAGCGTATGCATGATAGAATAATAAATGAATGAACCATCATTCATTTTTCTGCAGCGGTAAGGAGCTTGGTGTTAATGACAAATCATATTTCGAAAAGTGACCGAATCATTGATGCGGCGGTCAAAGTAATTGCCAATCATGGCTATCACGGTGCAAAGGTGACAGCCATCGCCAAAGAGGCGGGTGTCGCGGACGGCACGATCTATTTGTACTTCAAAAACAAGGAGCATCTCTTGATCGAGTTGTTCCAAGCGAAGATGGGGCTGTTCATCGACTACTCGAAACAACAAATCGGGAACGAGACGACAGCCGGGGATCAATTGTATCAGTTGATTGAATCACATTTAAAACAACTGTCGGCCGATTACGACCTTGCCGTCGTGACGCAAATCGAATTGCGACAGTCGAACTTGGTGCTTCGCCAAAAAATCGGAGAAGTACTCAAGCCATACTTGAATTTGATCGATTCCGTCGTCAAACATGGAATCGAGACAGGAGAGTTCGACAAGGATTTAGACTATCGACTCGCCCGTCAAATGATCTTCGGCACAATCGATGAGGTTGTGACGAGCTGGATGGCGAGCGGCTTCAAGTACGACTTGATGTCGACGCTTCCATCTGTACACCATATGTTAAAGAAGGGGCTTACTTAACAGTGAGCCCTATCACTAGCTCAAAAAATGAATGCTGATTCATGAATGATGGGAAGAATTGACTAAAGGGGGATCAACCATGAATATTTTTGTTTTGCTGAAACGTACGTTTGATACTGAGGAAGCGATTCAGCTCGAGAATGGGGAAATTCAAGAAGACGGCGCTGAGTTCATCATCAACCCGTATGACGAATATGCGGTCGAAGAAGCGATTCAAAAACGCGATGCACTCGGGGGAGAGGTCACGGTTGTCACGGTAGGACCAGAAGACGCGGATAAAGAATTGCGTACAGCGCTCGCAATGGGAGCGGACAAAGCCGTTCGTATCTCGATCGAGGACGATGTGGAGGATGCGGACCACGTAACGATTTCAAAAGTGCTCGCCACATATTTGAAAGAACAAGACGCAGACCTTATCTTCGCAGGGAACGTTGCGATCGACGGAGGTAGCGGACAAGTCGCGCCACGTGTCGCAGAACTTCTCGACATGAACTACGTCACGACGATCACAGCTCTTGAAATCGATGGCACGACGGCTACGGTCACACGTGACGTCGAAGGGGACACGGAAGTCATCGAAGTCTCACTCCCGCTCCTCGTGACGGCGCAGCAAGGGTTGAACGAGCCACGTTACCCAAGCTTGCCAGGCATCATGAAAGCGAAGAAGAAACCACTCGAAGAACTCGAACTCATGGACATCGACCTCGATGAAGATGAAATCGAAGCGAAAATCGAGACGATCGAACGATTCTTGCCAGAAGAGAAGAAAGCAGGGCGTATCCTTGAAGGCGACATGTCGACACAAGTGAGCGAGCTCGTACAACTTCTTCGCACGGAAGCGAAAGTCATTTAAGGGGGAGATCATAGATGAAAGCTTTAGTACTCGCAGAAGCGCGTGAAGGCGCGTTACGTAACGTATCATTCGAAGCCATCGCTGCGGCGAAGCAATTGACAGACGATGTGACGGCAGTTGTGATTGGGGATCACGTGCAATCACTCGCGCAAGAACTCGGGGAGTATGGCGCAAGCCGCGTCCTCGTTGTTGAAGACGATCGCCTCAAACACTATACGCCAGACGGCTACGGGCAAGTGCTCCGTCAGTTGATCGAGCAAGAAAGTCCAGACATGATTGTTCTCGGGCACACAGCTCTCGGGAAAGACATCGCACCGAAACTTGCGGCACGTCTTGATGCCGGACTCATCAGTGACGTCGTCTCAATCGAAGGGACTGGCCGTGACGCTGAATTCGTTCGTCCGATCTACTCAGGGAAGGCGTTCGAGAAAGTGAAGTTCAAAGACTCTGTCATGTTCTTCACGATTCGTCCGAACAACATCGACGCACTTGCACGTCAAGCTGGTGCGAGCGTATCGGTTGAAACACCAGCGGTCGAATTGAAAGACCTTGCGATGATCGTCAAAGAAGTCGTTCGGAAGGCGACTGGGAAAGTCGACTTGGCGGAGGCGAAAGTCATCGTCGCAGGTGGACGTGGCGTCAAGAGCGAAGACGGTTTCAAACCACTTGAAGAGTTAGCAGAGCTTCTCGGAGGAGCGGTCGGTGCTTCACGTGGAGCATGTGACGCCGACTATTGCGACTATGCGCTTCAAATCGGACAGACGGGTAAAGTCGTCACACCAGACCTCTATATCGCATGCGGGATTTCTGGAGCGATTCAACACTTGGCAGGGATGAGTAACGCGAAGGTCATCGTCGCCATCAACAAAGACCCAGAAGCGAACATCTTCAGCGTGGCGGATTATGGCATCGTCGGCGATTTGTTCGATGTCGTCCCAATGTTGACAGAAGAGTTCCGCAAGCACCTCGTCAATAGCTAATAAGCAAAACGTTTTGGGGTTGTTACCCTCCGTGGTATACTCTGAACATGAATTGCATGAGAGTTCTGTATCAGGGCTCTCTCATCTTATTGGGGAGGTTTTTACAAATGGCTATTAAACACGCAACGACTCAATCGTTTGAACAAGATGTAAAAGAGGGCGTAGTCCTCGTTGATTTCTGGGCAACTTGGTGTGGACCATGTCGCATGATCGCGCCAGTTCTCGAAGAACTCGATCAAGAAATGGGCGACCAAGTCCAAATCGTGAAACTCGACGTTGACGAAAACCCTGAAGTCGCAGGTGCTTTCCAAATCCAAAGCATCCCGACACTCATGATGTTCAAAGATGGCGAGCCTGTTTCTAAAACAATGGGCTTCCAACCAAAAGAAGCATTGAAAGAGTTTATCGCAACAGCACAATAATTGCGTAGCAGCCGATCTGTATCGGCTGCTTTTTTGTTTTGTCGACCGGAAAAGAAGGAAAAGGACAGGCAAGCAGGGAATAGGTTGAGTTATTCCGCACACCCTCAAGTACGTAAAAATCCGATACATATCGTCTGATTTCAAAAATTTTTTTGAAGAATTTCCGTCGGCTTCCTTCATATTTAAAAGATTCGGAATTTTAACGAGGGGGCGCTCGAGCTGGAAGCTTTTATCATGGAAACAGACTGAAAATTTACGCTATACTCATGAGGAAGACATGATGGAGTCAAGTGACCTTACTTTACGGCTCAATCCATTGTACGACTCTGTTCGAAGGAGGAATTTTCTTGTCGGTGTTACATTTAGCTATTTTGTTGCCGCTCCTCGCGGCACCGTTCATCCCGTTCTTGTTTCGGGGGATGAAACAAATTCATACAGGTTGGTTCGTCCTGATCGTACCGGTCGTGCTCGTCACCTACTTCGCCGGATTTATTCCGATCACGAGTGCAGGGGACGTCGTGACAGAGACGATTGCGTGGATGCCGTCCCTCGGGATCAATTTCACGGCATACGTCGACGGACTCAGTCTATTGTTCGCCCTCCTCATCACGGGGATCGGCGCACTCGTTGTCCTATATTCTATTTACTATTTGAATAAGGACAAAGAGTCACTCGGGCATTTCTACGTGTATCTCTTGATGTTCATGAGTGCGATGCTCGGGGTCGTTCTCTCGGACAACATGATTGTCATGTATATGTTCTGGGAGCTCACATCGATTTCATCATTCCTGTTGATTGGTTACTGGTATGAGAAAGAACGCTCACGCTACGGCGCACAGAAGTCGATGCTTCTCACCGTATTCGGTGGATTGTCGATGCTCGGGGGGATTGTCTTACTCGAGTCGATGATTGGTTCGTACAGTATTCGCGATATGATCGCGAACTCTGACGTTATCGCTGAGAGTCCATTCTTCCTCGTCGCGATGATTCTCATCTTGCTCGGGGCGTTCACGAAGTCGGCGCAGTTCCCGTTCCACATCTGGTTGCCTGACGCGATGGAGGCACCAACTCCGGTCAGTGCGTACCTTCACTCGGCAACGATGGTCAAGGCAGGTCTCTACCTCGTGGCCCGTATGAGCCCGGTATTCCAAGAGTCATCGGTATGGCTATGGACGATTGCCGGAGTCGGGATGTTCACGATGTTCTGGGGCTCATTCAATGCCGTGAAGCAGACCGACCTGAAGGGAATCCTGGCGTTCTCGACAGTCAGTCAGCTCGGATTGATTATGTCACTCCTCGGTCTCGGTGCGGCTGCGCTCCACTATGACGGAATGGATGACAACATCTTTATGGTCGCGACGATTGCAGCGATTTTCCATTTGATTAACCACGCAACGTTCAAAGGCTCGCTCTTCATGATGGCCGGGATTGTCGACCATGAGACGGGCACACGTGACATTCGTAAGCTTGGCGGTCTGATGACTGTCATGCCAATTACGTTCACGATTGCCGTCATCGGTTCGCTCTCGATGGCAGGTCTACCGCCATTTAACGGTTTCTTGAGTAAAGAGATGTTCTTGAAGGCGACGACGAAAGTGTTCTCGGCCGATTTCTTCGCGCTCGATACGATTGGGATCTTACTCCCGGTCATTGCGTTCGTCGGAAGTGTGTTCACGTTCATCTACAGCATCATGCTGTTCACACGGACATTCATGGGCAAGGCGAAGTTCGATCAATTGCCGAAGAAACCGCATGAGGCGCCAATCGGCATGTTGATTTCACCAGCTATCCTCGCGCTTCTCGTTGTCGGTCTCGGGTTCTTCCCGAACGTATTGTCGAACTCGCTAATCAAACCGGCGGTCGAGTCGATCTACCCGACACTCGTCGCACAAGGGCAAGAGGTAGATGTCCACATTTACTTCTGGCACGGTTTGACGCCAGAGCTCTTCATGACAATCGGGGTCGTTCTCCTCGGTTCGCTGTTGTTCTGGCAAATGGGCAAATGGATGGGGATCTACAATCGGATCCCGCATCGTTTGACACTCAACGGGATGTACGATGGTACGCTCGTCTGGTCAAATAAAGCAGCATATCGCTTCAAAGACAATTACATGACTGGATTCATCCGGTCGTATTTAATCTATATTTTCGTCTTCCTCTCAGGCATGATGCTCTTTAGCATCTGGTGGTTCGACATGTACCAATTCTCGTTCGAGAACTTGGCAGAGATCGCACCATATGAATATGTGCTTGGTGCAGTCGTCATGCTCGGTGCGCTCGCGATTCTCTTTATGAAATCGCGTCTACCGTCCATCATTTTACTCGGGGTCGTCGGATATGGCGTGGCATTGTTCTTCGTCTTCTTCGGTGCACCTGACTTGGCACTGACCCAACTCGTCATCGAGACGGTATCGGTCGCCTTGTTCTTGCTCGTGTTCTACCACATGCCGGACATCAGCAAGAAGGAAGTACGCATGCGTTTCAAAGTCGGGAATGCCATCGTGGCCGTTCTCGTCGGGACGACCGTGACGCTACTCAGCTTCATGGCGCTCACGAACAAATCGCTCACCTCGATCTCGGAGTATTACAAAGAGAACGTGTATGAGCTTGCAGCAGGGAAAAACATGGTCAACGTCGTTCTCGTCGATTTCCGTGGATTTGATACCTTGTTTGAAATCGTCGTTCTTGGAATTGCGGCTTTCGGGATCTACACGATGATTAAATTTAGAACAACACGACGTACGAAAGGAGAAGGTGCACATGAAGCAAAACAGCAAACGCGTCAATGACGTCATTTTGCAGACGGCCGCGATTATCATTTTCTTCATCATCGTCATCTTCTCGATCGATTTGTTCTTTGCCGGTCACTATTCACCAGGTGGAGGATTCATCGGTGGATTGATGACATCCGCGGCGCTCGTCTTGTTGCTACTCGCATTTGATTCGAAGACGCTCGCGAACGTTCTCCCGATCGACTACCGTCTCATGACGGCGACGGGATTATTGATCGCACTTTTAACAGGTCTTCACTCGGTATTCTTGGGCCGTCCGTTCTTGACACATGCCTACGGGAAGTTTGATTTACCACTTCTCGGCGAACAGACGCTTCACACGGCGATTGCGTTCGACTTAGGGGTTTATCTCGTAGTCATCGGAATTACGTTGACGATTATACAAACGATTGGAGAGAGTGAATAATGGAAATCTTCGTTAGCATCATCATCGGTGTCCTGACGATGTGTGCCGTCTATCTTGTTCTCTCAAGAAGTTTGTTACGCATCATCATTGGCACAGCCTTGTTCAGTCACGCGGCACACCTTCTCGTCTTGACGACAGCAGGTTTGAAGACAGGGGCAGCCCCTGTCCTCGTCGACGGTGTGACTGAATTCACAGACCCGTTACCGCAAGCGCTCGTCTTGACGGCAATCGTCATCAGTTTCGGGGTGACGGCGTTCTTCCTCGTACTTGCCTACCGCACGTATCAGGAGCTCAGCACGGACAATATGGAAGAAATGAAAGGAACAGAATCGTATGATTAACTTACCGGTCTTTCCAATCGTCATTCCTGCGCTTGCGGCCATCATCATGATGTTCATGCCAAAACGGGTCCAGCTGCAGCGTGGGATGGCTCTTGGAGCTTTAGCCATGACGGCGATCGTGTCACTCTTTCTCGTGCACACGGTCTCCACGGAGGGGATTCAAACCCTCAACCTCGGGAACTGGCAAGCGCCGTTCGGGATCACACTCGTATCGGATATGCTGTCAGCCCTACTTGTGACGACGTCGACTCTCCTCACGCTCTTCATCGTGTGGTTCGCCGTCCACTACTTCTCAGATTCATATGAAGGCAACTACTTGTACATCTCGATGCTCTTCTTGCTCGTCGGGGTGAACGGTGCCTTCACGACAGGTGATATCTTCAACTTGTTCGTTTTCTTCGAGGTCTTCTTGATGTCCTCATACGTATTGATTGTACTCGGTGGACGAGGCGTCCAATTACGAGAGTCCATCAAGTACTTGCTCGTGAACATCATCGCCTCGGCACTCTTCGTCATGTCGGTCGCCTTGCTTTACGGCGTCACAGGTACCCTCAACTTAGCGGACTTGGCAATGAAAATCCCGCTCGTCGACAACCCGGATGTCATCACCGTCATCGGTGTGATGTTCGTCATCGTCTTCGGGATGAAAGGGGCGCTCGTCCCACTTCATTACTGGCTCCCTGGAGCGTATGTGGTCGCACCGACTCCGATTCTCGCGATGTTCGGGGCACTCTTGACGAAAGTAGGGGTCTACTCGATTTTACGAACGTACACGTTGCTCTTTGACGGAAACGGTGAATTTTTACAGACGTTCCTCATGGTGCTCGCTGTCCTCACCATCTTCATCGGGATGACGGGAGCGATCGCCTATAACGACGTGAAGTTGATCATCATCTACAACATCATGATCGCGGTCGGGGTCATTTTGTACGGGATCTCCGTCAACACGCAGACGTCTCTTGAAGGGTCGCTCTACTACTTGATTCACGATATGATCATCAAGGCGGTTCTCTTCATGCTCGTCGGGATGATGATCGGGATCACCAAATCCGGTCAACTACGCGATATGGGTGGACTCATCACCCGCTTCCCGCTGTTCGGATGGACATTCTTCGTCGCAGCGCTCTCGCTCGCAGGGATTCCACCACTCAGTGGATTCTTCGGGAAGTTATTGATCGTCTCAGGTGGGATGGACGAAGGAGAGCTGTTCGGACCACTTCTCGTTCTCTTGTCGAGTCTGTTCGTCCTCTATTCGGTCATGAAGATCTTCTTGAACGGATTCTGGGGAGAAGCGAAGCGCGAGTATGACGGACCGCTCGTACCGTATACGAAACGTCTGATTGTGCCGGTCTTCTTGTTGCTCATCATTGCGGTCGCATACGGATTCGGGGCAGAAGCCATCCATCCGTATATCACGCAGGCGATCGAGCCACTCGTCAATCCAGAAATCTATATCGATGCCGTGATAAAGGAGTGAAATACAGATGGCTTATCAACTATTGATTAACTTTTTCTTGGCGTTCATCTGGATGTTCCTCACGGGATCGTTCACATCGAGCGGATTCTTCGTCGGGTATTTACTCGGATTGCTCATCTTGTTCATGATGCGCCGATTCTTTAAAGCTGGTGGCGGCAGTTTTTACTTCACACGCGTCTGGCGTCTGTTTAAACTGCTCCTCATCTTCATCCGGGAACTGTTCCTCGCGAACTTCGAGGTGTTACGTCTCGTCCTCAGTCCAAAGCTGAAGATTCAACCGGGGATCTTCCGGTATGACACGTCCCTCGACAAAGGATGGCAAGTCAGCTTGCTCTCGATGCTGATCACGCTCACACCGGGGACGCTCGTCGTTCAGGTGTCAAAAGACAATTCCGTGCTTTATATCCACGCACTCAACATGCCGGATAAGGAAGCATTGCGAAAAGACATTTATGATAACTTTGAATCAAGCATTAAGGAGGCGACAGAGTGATGGATTTACTAGACATTCTCATCTACATCTCGCTCGCCATTCTTTTGCTTGCGATGTTGATGATGTTGTATCGCGTCGTCAAAGGACCGACGACGGCTGACCGAGTCATCGCGCTCGACTCCATTGGGATCGCGCTCATCTCGGTCGTCGCGTTGCTATCGATCCTGCTCGATACGACGTTATATTTTGAAGTCATCTTGCTACTCAGTATTTTGGCCTTCATCGGAACGGTGGCGTTCTCGAAATTCTTAGAGAGGGGAGAGATTATCCAACATGACCGCGACAATGATCTTTGATCTCATTACCGGCATCTTCACGATCATCGGCGTCTTCTTCACGGTCGTCGCCGCGATTGGTCTCATCCGTCTCCCAGATATTTATTCGCGAACACATGCAGCCTCGAAGAGTGCGACACTCGGTGTCATGTTCGTCCTCTTTGCGGCCGTCCTTCACGTCTATGTCGATGAACGGGTATTTGACGCAAGACTCTTGCTCGGTCTCTTCTTCGTCCTTTTGACAGCTCCAGTTGGTGGTCACCTCATTTCACGTGCAGCGCACTCAAAAGGGGTCCCGCTTTGGGAGAAGTCGTTACAAGACGCATTGAAAGAAGACAAGGATAAAGGAATCGAATGAAAGAAAGACGGGATTCGCCTCGGTGCGAATCCCGTCTTTTGTTTAGATCAGGTAAGTCAGGTCGGAAGCAGCGGTCGGATAGGCGACTTCTAAGTGCTTCACGTGTTGATGCGACAGTTTGTTCTGTATAATGAAAGAGAACAGATTGATGAGTTCTGGGGCATGGTGTCCAATCAAATGTGCCCCGATGACGTGACCTTCCTCACTCAACAATACTTTCGAATAGGCGGTCGCGTCATTGATCCGTGAATAGGTGAGGAAGTGTGACATGTCCGTCTCTTTCACGTCGAAGTCGATTCCTTCTGCCTCAGCCTCTTCCACGGTGAGACCGACTTTGGCAATCGGTGGGGTCGCATAGACGATTGTCGGCGCCGGGCGTTCGGGGAGTACCCGCGTGTTTCCGTGAAGCATGTTCAACGCAGCGAGGCGTCCTTCCTGACCGGCGAACGGGGTGAGGGCAGGATTTGGACTGTACGCGACATCTCCGGCGGCATAAATAGCGGGGTTACTCGTCTGTAGGTATTCGTTCACATGGATGCCTTGACGGTCTGACTTGACCCCGGCTGCATCGAGATGGAGTCGCTCGACGCTTGGAATTCGTCCGGTAGCGTTAAGGACAACTCCTTCAAGGGTAGAGTCATCTGATAACGTTAAGACGTTCCCATCGATTCGTGTCGGCTCGACGTCGTGTCGGACGCTGATGCCGATGCGCTTCGATTCCTCGACGAGTCGATGGACGACGTTCGGGTCGAATGCTTTTAGTGCCTGTGAACGGATGAGGAGTGTCACGTCACTTCCGAAACGTCGAAAGATATGGGCGAATTCAAAGGCGATATAGCCGGCACCGACGATGTGAATCGATTCCGGTAAGGCGTCGAGGTCGAAAACGTCATCGCTCGTGATGGCCTGATCGCCACCTGGGATATCAAGAGGGCGTGGCGTTTGACCGGTCGCAATCAAAAATTGAGGGGCCGATAGCTCGTGACCTTCGATGACAATGGAATCCTCATCGATAAAGTGAGGTTCTCCCTGATATAAATCAATGTTCATCTCGTTCCAATGTTGTGTTTTTGACGTGGGAATCGAGAAGCGATATTCATCAATCCGCTTTTTAAAGGCCTGCCAATCGAGTGACAGGCTTCCTTCGACGCCGAGCTCGCGCATGCGCTCGGTCCGGGCAAGTAGCTCGGCACCTTCGGCGAGCATTTTTTTCGGGTCACATCCGCGTTGGGGGCACGTTCCTCCGAACGTCCAATTTTCAATGATGGCGATTTCTTTACCGGCGTCACGTAAAATCGTGGCGGCTTGGCTAGCGGCAGACCCGCTACCGACAATGATGACATCGTATCGTTTCATAATATAAAATCCTCCTCTGACGAGATATCACACTCTTTTTCCCGTCTAGGAGGAAGCTAAACTGAGGTGAATGGAATTGAGTCATACCGACCACATTAAACATAAATTAGCGCTGCTCCCGGACGAGCCGGGCTGCTATTTGCATAAAAACGAATATGGAGAGGTCATCTATGTAGGGAAGGCGAAAAATCTGAAGAATCGGGTCCGCTCATATTTTACGGGAGCACACGACATCAAGACGATGCGCCTCGTCGCGGAGATTCGTGACTTCGAGTATATCGTGACAGCGAGTGAACTCGAGGCGTTGCTCCTGGAGATGACACTCATCAAAAAGCACGACCCGAAATACAACATTCGCCTGAAAGATGACAAGACGTATCCGTACATCAAAATCACGAACGAACCGTATCCGCGACTTTTGACGACACGTAAGCTGAAGAAAGACGGCGGACATTATTTCGGACCGTATCCGAACGCTTACGCGGCGAACGAGACGAAACGTCTGCTCGATAAGCTATACCCGCTCCGGAAATGTCAGCCGATGCCGAAGAAACTTTGTCTTTATTATCACATCGGGCAATGTCTAGGACCTTGTGAACTGGCGGTCGATACGGATTCGCAAAAAGAGATCGTCAATGAGATTCGTCGCTTCTTGAATGGGGAGACAGCTGAGACGCTCGCGAAATTGAACGTCGAGATGGGGCGTGCCGCCGAAGACATGCAATTCGAACGGGCGGCTGAACTGCGTGACCAGATTCGAGCAGTCGAATCGATCATGAACAAACAAAATATGATTACGGCCGACCCGACGGCACGTGACGTTTTCGGTTATACACTCGACCGAGGTTGGATGTGCGTCCAAGTCTTTTATATGCGAGGCGGCAAAATGATCGAGCGAGACGTCTCCCTCTTCCCGATGCACGGTGAGCCTTCGGAAGAGCTCGAAAGTTTCATCGTCCAGTTCTACGAACAAAACGTCGTGCCGAAAGAGATCCTCGTACCGGAGACGGTCCGGCTCGACTTGTTGAATGACGCCATCGGCACGAGAGTGATGCAACCGAAACGTGGGGCAAAGAAACAGCTACTCGATTTGGCGGCGAAGAATGCGACAATCGCCTTGAACGAGAAGTTCGAATTGCTCGCCCGGGACGAAGAGCGGACGTTACTCGCGATGCGTGAACTCGGGGAAGCCATCGGGATCCCGCATTTATCACGCGTTGACATCATCGATAACGCGAACATCCAAGGAGCGGACGCTGTATCGGCACTCGTCGTCTTTGAAGACGGGAAGCCGCTCAAAAAGGAATATCGGAAATATAAGATTCGGACCGTCCAAGGACCAGATGATTACGAGACGATGCGCGAAGTCGTGCGTCGCCGGTTCCGCCGCCTGTTGACGGAAGATAAGCGACTACCTGATCTCCTATTGATTGACGGAGGGATTGGTCAATTGAATGCGGCGCTCGACGTCATCCAAAACGAGTTTGGACTCGACTTACCGGTCGGCTCACTCAAAAAGGATGACCGACATCGGACGAGCCAACTCTTGTTTGGAGAACATGGTGCTGTCGTCGAACTCCATCCACGATCAAGTGCGTTTTATTTGTTGCAACGGATGCAAGATGAGGTCCACCGTTTCGCCATCACTTTCCATCGCAGCTTGCGGACGAAGAAAATGACGAAGTCGATTCTAGATGAGATTCCGGGAGTCGGTCCGAAACGTCGTCAACAGCTCATCCGTCATTTCGGGTCGATGAAACAGATTCGTCTGGCCTCGCTCGAACAATTGAAGGAAGCTGGACTACCTGAAAAATTAGCAGAGACCGTCCTGCAATACGTGCACGAGGACACGGATGAATGACATGACATAGGGAATACTTCGTTAGCTGTTAGAGAAAGGACATTTTCCGGGAAATATCGTGTCGGTCGTCCGTAAGGCGACGCGGAGCAATGAAGGGGAAAATGTGGCGTTTGATCGGCACGAACTAGATGAATTCCGTCGGTACATGCGTCAACAACTTCACAGTAAACAAAAATAAGAGTCGATGCATTTGGCATCGACTCTTATTCGTAATCGTCTTTCCGGTCTAGTTGGACGGTGATTTGGACAGTTCTTCGGGCGGGATCGGCATACCCTTCCGCGACGCACTGGAAACGACCTGCAATCTGTTCGGCTAAAAATCCAGCTTCAAGCTGATAGTAACCTGTCGTTTTGGCTTGGGTCGCAGGTGGTGGGGTGAGTTCGTATGTAAATTTACTCCCACGTTCCTTTTTGAGCGTCAACGCTCCCCAACCTGCCTCATCGAAGAATGCAGTCAGTTCATCGTCAGACATCGTCGGGAATTTTCGGGCGACCCGCTTTCCTGACCAATAGATGACTTGGGCGTAATCTTCACCAAGCAAGTCCGTCAACACATAGTCGCGAAGAAGTTCAATCGCGAAAATTGGTTGGCTCATCGTTTCCATTCTATCCCATCACTCCAATCTCTCTATATCATTATAACGACCAATCGGAATTTGGTCATCCTGTATTTTTGAAAAGAATGTGGCACAAATCGGTTAGGTTGTCTTGTCATACAATTTTCACAAGAGTAGAATAGGAGACAGAAAGCTATATCTGCATTTGAAAACGCTTTTATTGACAATACGAGCCAATGCTCGTGAAAAGGGGGAACTAGAATGGCAGCGCATCGTGACTACTTCAGTCGTAAAGTCCATTCGCTACTTGGGGTCATTCCAATCGGTTTGTTTTTGATCGTTCACTTGTCGGTCAACTACTACATCGTCGATGGGGTGGAGTCATTCAACAAAGCAGCAAAATTCATGGAGAACTTACCGTACTTGTACTTCCTTGAAGTGACGATTATCGCATTGCCGATGATCTTCCACGGAGTGTACGGCGTGTACTATGCGTTTCTCGGGTCGATCAACTCGAACCGTTATTCATACGCACGCAACTGGTTGTATCTCTTCCAACGCTTCACAGGAGTCTTCCTCGTGATCTTCATCGCGTGGCACGTTTGGGAAACGCGTCTAGCGAAATTGCGCGGGGTCGAAGTCAATGCGGAGATGATGCAAAACATCGTCGACAATCCGCTCATGTTGATCTTCTACATAGTCGGAATCCTTTCGGCTACGTTCCACTTCGCGAACGGTCTTTGGTCGTTCTCGATCACGTGGGGAATCACACAGTCACCTCGTTCGCAACGTCTCATGAGCTACGTATCAGGTGTCGTGTTCTTGGCACTATCTTTTGTCGGCATCCGTTCGATTTTGACGTTTGCAGGCATCTTGTAATTAGGGGGAATTTTACATGGCAAATCAAAGTTTGATCGTCATCGGTGGCGGTCTAGCTGGACTCATGGCGACCATCAAGTCGGCAGAGATGGGTGTTCCGGTAAAACTATTCTCGCTTGTACCGGTCAAGCGTTCACATTCAGTTTGTGCCCAAGGTGGGATTAACGGGGCTGTCAACACGAAAGGGGAAGGTGATTCTCCTTGGCAACACTTTGATGACACGGTCTACGGAGGCGACTTCCTCGCCAACCAACCACCTGTACAAAAGATGGCGGAAAATGCGCCGAAAATCATCCACATGTTCGACCGGATGGGGGTTATGTTCAACCGTACGCCAGAGGGTCTCTTAGACTTCCGTCGTTTCGGTGGAACGCTTCACCACCGTACGGCATATGCTGGAGCGACAACAGGACAACAACTTCTTTACGCACTTGATGAGCAGGTTCGTCGTTACGAAGCGCAAGGTCTCGTCGAGAAATATGAAGGATGGGAATTCCTTCGTGCCGTCATCGATGAAGAAGGCATCTGCCGCGGTGCGGTCTGCCAGGATTTGCGCTCGATGGAAATTAAAGCGTTCCCATCGGATGCGGTGATCTTAGCGACAGGTGGCCCAGGGGTCATCTTCGGGAAGTCGACAAACTCGGTCATCAACACAGGACAAGCAGCGGCAGCGGTTTACCGCCAAGGTGCGGTCTACGCGAACGGGGAGTTCATCCAAATTCACCCGACTGCGATTCCTGGGGACGACAAACTTCGTCTCATGAGTGAATCGGCTCGTGGTGAAGGTGGACGTGTCTGGACATACAAAGACGGGAAGCCATGGTACTTCCTCGAAGAGAAATATCCAGCTTACGGAAACCTCGTACCGCGTGACATCGCGACACGTGAGATCTTTGATGTATGTGTTAACCAAAAACTCGGCGTCAACGGCGAGAACATGGTCTACCTCGACTTGTCTCATAAAGATTCGAAAGAACTCGACATCAAACTCGGTGGAATCCTTGAAATCTATGAGAAGTTCGTAGGAGACGACCCGCGTAAAGTACCGATGAAAATCTTCCCGGCAGTCCACTACTCGATGGGCGGACTATGGGTCGATTACGATCAAATGACGAACATCCCGGGACTCTTTGCAGCCGGCGAATGTGACTATTCGATGCACGGTGCGAACCGTCTCGGCGCAAACTCACTTCTTTCAGCTGTTCATGGCGGAATGGAAGCGGGGCCAGCGGCGGTCAACTACATGCGTGGTCTCGACCAAGCGACAGAAAGCGTCTCAGAAGCACTCTTCAACTTCAACGAGCGTGAAGAGATTGAACGCTTCAACAACATCCTTGCGATGGACGGGACAGAGAATGCGTATCAAATTCACCGTGAACTCGGTGAACTCATGACGGACAACGTCACGGTCGTTCGCTATAACGACAAGCTCGAAGCGACGGACAAGAAAATCCAAGAATTGCGTGAACGTTTCCATAACATCTCAGCTACGGATACGGCACGTTGGAGCAACCAAGGGGCATCGTTCATCCGACAGCTCGACCACATGCTCGACCTCGCACGCGTCATCACACTTGGCGCACTCAAACGGGACGAGAGTCGTGGTGCCCATTACAAACCGGAATTCCCGGAACGTAATGACGAGCAGTTCATGAAGACGACGATGGCACGTTACAAAAATGGGGAAGTCGATATCTCGTATGAAGACATCGATGTTTCGTTAATCCCGCCACGTAAACGGGATTACTCGAAGAAAGGGGCGAAGACGAAATGACGACGCCAATGCAATCTGAACAAAAAGACATCCGCTTCATCATCGAACGTCAAGATGGACCGGATCAAGCAACGTATACAGAAGAATTCACGGTGCCGTACCGTCCGAACATGAACGTGATCTCGGCACTGATGGAAATCCGCCGTAACCCGGTCAATGCGAACGGGGACAAAACGACACCAATCAACTGGGACATGAACTGTCTCGAGGAAGTGTGTGGTGCCTGCTCGATGATCATCAACGGGAAGCCACGCCAGTCGTGTACAGCGCTCGTCGATAAACTCGAGCAGCCGATCCGCCTCGCACCGATGAAAACGTTCCCGGTCATCCGTGACCTTCAAGTCGACCGTCAACGCATGTTCGACGCGTTGAAAAAAGTGAAGGCATGGGTTCCGATCGATGGAACGTATGACCTCGGTCCAGGACCACGTATGCCAGAGAACAAACGTCAGTGGGCGTACGAACTTTCGAAATGTATGACATGTGGGGTTTGTCTCGAAGCGTGTCCAAACGTGAACGACAAATCAGACTTCATCGGTCCAGCTGCTATCTCGCAAGTCCGTCTCTTCAACTCGCATCCGACAGGTGCCTTCCACGCGGAAGATCGCCTCGAAGCGCTCATGGAAGACGGTGGGATCATGCAGTGCGGAAACGCACAAAACTGTGTCGAAGTTTGTCCGAAAGGCATCCCGCTCACGACGTCTATCGCTTCGATGAACCGTCAAACGACGCTTCACTCGTTCAAACAGTTCTTCGGTAGTGACAAAGGTCGCACCGGTTCTGCGGTCGAGGCGTAAGCGAGCCGATGACCAAGTACTTTCGAGAGCCAGGTTGGGAAACACGTGTCAAAGCAGGGGTCGCGCTCGATGTGAAAGTCCGATTTTCGGAGTGCGACCCGTACGGTCACATGAACAATACGATTCCATTCATCTACTTCGAAGATGCGCGAATCGAATTGTTAGAAGCGACAGGATTCTCCTTAAAGGACGGATTTGTCGTCGTCGCCGATGCGCAATGTGACTATGTTCGACAAGTCATGCCACGTCAACAGCTGACTGTGCATGCCAATATCTTGACGGTCGGAAACACTTCATGTGATATTCATTACGGGGCATATGACGGAGATCAACTCCTATTCGCGGGACGGACAAGCCTCGTTCATTTGACGAAGGAAGGTCGTCCAACGGAATGGACTCCGGAATATAAAAACCGCTTGCAGAATTTTTGCGAATCCGCTATCATTTGATAATGAGTTCACAAACAAAAAATATTCTGCCGGTTCGCCTGTAGAATTGAATTTTGAAGGGAGACCATCATCTCATGGAAAAAACGTTCACAGTCGTTGCTGATTCAGGAATTCACGCTCGTCCAGCTACTCAGTTGGTTAACACAGCTTCTAAGTTCCAATCAGACATCAACCTCGAGTACAATGGTAAAACAGTTAACTTGAAGTCGATCATGGGTGTACTTTCACTCGGTATCGCAAAAGATTCTACAATCAAGATCACTGCTGAAGGTGAAGATGCAGAAGAAGCGATCAACACGCTTTCTGACATGCTCACTAGCGAAGGTCTTGCTCAGTAATTCGGGTAACGGACGAGGCGCCACTGGCGACCTCGTCTTTTTTTGTCATGGGAACGTTTCTTTTTCCGTCCGATGTTTTTTGGTAAGATAGGTGAGAATGGAAGTGATGCAAAATGAAACGAGCGATTGGAGTCCTCGATTCAGGAGTCGGTGGGTTGACGGTAGTCAAAGAATTGATGCGCCAACTCCCTAAGGAAGAAATCATCTATATCGGGGATACGGAACGCTGTCCATATGGGCCGCGTCCGCACGATGAGATTGAAGCTTATACATGGGAACTCATTGAGTTTCTATTGAAGAAAGACGTCAAAATGATTGTCATCGCGTGTAACACGGCGACGGCGGTCGTTTTGAAAGAGGCGCGGAAACGTCTCGACATCCCGGTCATCGGTGTCATTGACCCAGGTGCCCGTGCGGCCGTCAAAGGCACGCGTAACAAACATATCGGAGTCATCGGCACGAAGATGACGATTGAGAGCGGTTCGTATGAAAAGGCGCTTCGCCATGTAGCCGGTGAGGTCGATGTATACTCACTCGCTTGTCCACCTTTTGTCCCGCTCGTAGAGGCAGGGGACGTGTCGGGAGACCGCGTCCACCAGATCGTGGAGGAGACGCTACGGCCGCTACAATCTTCCGAGATGGATACGCTCATTCTCGGTTGCACGCATTATCCGATCCTCGCTCCCGTCATTCAGGACGTGGTCGGGCCGAACGTGCATCTGATTTCGTCAGGTGATGAGACGGCGCTCGAAGTCGCAGCGATCCTTGACTATCAAGAGTTGGAGAACGGATTAGATACTGTCCTATCCCATGCCTTTTATGCGACGGGTGACATTGAACTGTTCGACCGATTGGCGAGCGAATGGCTCGGTCGTCCGGTCCAGGCGGAGAAAGTAGAGGTGACAGGCATTGCGTGATACAAGACGTTTTGATGAACTACGAACGGTAGAAATCGTTCCTCATGTGAACAAACATGCGGAAGGGTCTGTCCTCATTTCGATTGGTGATACGAAAGTGATTTGTACGGCGACTGTCGAAGAGCGCGTCCCGAACTTCCTTCGCGGAAAGAAACAAGGCTGGATCAACGCAGAGTATGCGATGTTGCCACGTGCGACCGGTGACCGGACCGTCCGCGAATCGGTACGTGGGAAACAATCAGGTCGTACGATGGAGATTCAACGTCTCATCGCGCGGTCGCTCCGGTCGGTCGTTGACCTAGAGCGCCTCGGCGAGCGAACAATCTGGATTGACTGTGACGTCATTCAAGCGGACGGTGGTACGCGTACAGCGTCCATCACCGGTGGGTTCTGTGCTCTCGTCCTCGCTGTTGACCGCTTGATTCGTCAAGGGAAGCTCGACGACACCCCAATCAAAGAAGGCGTCGCGGCAATCTCTGTCGGACGGACCGATGAACTTGTCCTAGACTTGGACTACATGGAAGACGCTGCGGCTGAGGTCGATATGAACGTCGTCATGACGGCGAGCGGTCGTTTCGTCGAGGTACAGGGTACAGGAGAAGAGGCGACGTTCACCCTTCAAGAGATGAACGAGATGCTCGCGCTCGCGCAACATGGAATCGAATCATTATTCAAGACGGCAGAAGAGGCGCTCGGTGCTTCTTGGTGGTACGTCGGAGAACGTTCGGAGGAGACATTATGAAGTTGATCATTGCGACACACAATCCTGGAAAAGTGAAAGAACTGGAAGGGATGTTGACACCGCTCGGATTCGAGGTCAAATCGTTGCTCGACTATCCGGATGCACCGGAAACAGATGAGACGGGGACGACATTTGAAGAAAATGCGGCGTTGAAAGCGACGGAAGCGGCTGCCTATTTCGGGCATGCCGTACTCGCGGACGACTCAGGTCTTGAAGTCGATGCACTCGACGGGGCCCCTGGGGTGTATTCGGCCCGCTTCGCCGGTCCTGAGAAGTCGGATGAGGCGAACAATGCGCTTCTTCTTGAAAAGTTGAACGGGCAAACGAACCGCGCGGCGCGTTTCGTCTGTGCGCTCTGTCTGGCGAAACCGACCGGGGAAACGTTGACCGTTCGTGGAACGATTGAAGGGACGATCGGTTACTCACCACGAGGCGAGAACGGTTTCGGGTACGATCCACTCTTTATCGTCCCATCGCTCCACAAGACGGCAGCCGAACTAGAACGTGAAGAGAAAGCGGTCGTCAGTCACCGTGGACAAGCATTACGAAAACTGGAGGCAGAAATCATTCCATTCATGAAAGGATGAAGCTTATGCGTTTTCTAATAGTGAGTGATAGTCATGGTCTGACCGAGGAATTGACAACGATTTTTGAGCGACACGAGACAGAGATTGATGACGCCTATCATTGCGGCGACTCTCAACTCGCTTTAGTCGATGAACATTTATTACCGTATCGGACGGTCCGTGGGAACTGTGATTTTGGGGGAGACCTTCCACTCGAACGGATCGAGACGACAGATGCAGGTACGATTCTCATCGTCCATGGGCACCATCACGACGTCAAATTCGATTTGAATCGGTTGCGATATCGGGCTGAAGAGGTCGGTGCGAACGTCGTCTTGTTCGGCCACTCGCACGTGGCGGGTGCCTTGATCGAAGACGGAGTCGTCTACATCAACCCAGGTTCGATCCGTATGCCACGGGGACGAGCGGACAAAACATATGCGCTTCTTGACCTAGAAAACGGGGAAGCGGCGGTGCGTTTTTATCGCTCAGAAGACGGTTCTCACGTTGAAGATTTAGACATCTCAGGAAAACTATGAGTTTCGAATGGGAAATCGATTGACAGGAAACCATTTTTCTATTATAGTTTTCATGTCAATGTCCCAATAGCTCAGCAGGATAGAGCAACGGCCTTCTAAGCCGTCGGTCGGGGGTTCGAATCCCTCTTGGGACGCTTCCATTAAAATAGAGACGCTCTCTACGGAGAACGTCTCTTTTTTCATTTTCCAGGAAATCGATTGACAAGGAATCGCGTCCTAACGGAAGATGAAAGGGAATGGAAGAGAGGGTGAGGGAAGATGGAGAAGGAAAAGGATCAGGAGTATCCGTTCCCCGGGAATTGGTCGCGTCTGCATAAGATGATTCAAGAGGCGGATGCCTCTGGGGAACGACAGCGGATCGAACCGATTTTATGGGATTGGTATCAGGCGATTCCGGGTGACCCGTTTATTTTCATGGAAATCTTCCAATGTGCGATGGAAAAACCGGACGACCCGGAAACGCTCGAAAAGTTGCAGGAACTCGTCGCCATTCAGATGGCAGAAGCAGAAGAACCAGCTTCGGGCGGATTACAAATCGCACAGTATTACATCATGCGGGACCAACCGTTTGAAGCGGCGCACTGGATCAACCAGTATCTCGAATGGCAAGACAAAAAAGACACGGTCAACACGCAAGCACTCCAGGTGCTCCAAGTGTTGAAGATGACCGAGTTTCCGGCGGCAATCGCCAAATTGAAGCGGACGTTGACGCGCGGCAGTACAGGGGAACAAATCGAAGCGCTGCAACATGTTCACTTCAATATCGATGCGGTGCTCGACAATGTGCTCCATGAGCTACTCGTATCAAACCGACCGAAACTGATCAAACTGATCGTGTTAGAAAAGGCGTTCGTTGAACTATCGGTCATCAAATGGACAGATGGGGATTCGACAAATGAGATGTCGCAAATGGAGGCGACATCGCACATCGAGACGTGGGAGAAAACCGTCCTATCGCTCCAAAAATCGGTAGAGGGCGATGAGATCGGAACGCAACTCTTGATGAATTATATGTATACGCATTATCCGTATGTGCCGGCAGAAAAAGCGGACGTGGAACAGGCACTTGTACAGGCGAAACAAGCGATTTTGCATGACGAGGCAGTCGACGGTTTGGCAGCTTCGATTTTAGAGGCGGATCTGCGCTTCACACAGGCGTTATTAGACTAAATCCTTGTGTGCTTACCGAGGATTTATGCTATAATACGGATTGTTGTACATTTTTGTACGGTATAAACGAATTGTTGGAGGGACTTAGCATGACAGCAAAATGGGAAAAAACATCAGGTAGCCAAGG
This sequence comes from Exiguobacterium sp. s59, assembly GCF_018617475.1. Taxonomy (NCBI): domain Bacteria; kingdom Bacillati; phylum Bacillota; class Bacilli; order Caryophanales; genus Exiguobacterium; species Exiguobacterium sp. s59. The sequence goes on from NZ_JACSKG010000001.1 coordinate 191,257, forward strand.
CGTACTCACGTACGAAGCTCCTGCAGAAGCTTTTGATAAAGCAGTTGACGCCGCATTTAAAACAGTCGTCAAAGACTTGAACGTGCCTGGCTTCCGTAAAGGGAAATTGCCACGCCCAATGTTCAACAAAATGTATGGAGAAGAAGCACTCTATCAAGATGCGCTCGACATTCTCTACCGCGACACAATCCAAGGTGCGGTTGAAGAAGCTGGTTTCGAACCAATCGCGCTCGAAAACATCGATGTAGACGGCACGCTCGAGAAAGGCAAACCAGTCGCTTTCAAAGTGACATTCGTGGTTGAGCCAGAAGCTGAGCTTGGCGAATACAAAGGCCTCGAGTACGAAGCTGTTTCAACTGAAGTAACAGAAGACGAAGTAACAGCAGAACTTGAAGCACTTCAACAGCAAGGCGCAGAACTCGCTGTTAAAGAAGGTGCAATCGAAAACGGCGATACAGCTGTATTTGATTTCGCAGGTTTCGCTGACGGTGAGCAGTTCGAAGGCGGCACAGCTGAGAACTACACACTCGAAATCGGTTCTGGTCAATTCATCCCAGGATTCGAAGAGCAAATGATCGGCATGACTGCTGGTGAAGAAAAAGACGTTGAAGTAACATTCCCTGAAGAGTACCACGCTGAAAACTTAGCGGGTAAACCAGCGACATTCAAAGTCAAACTTCACGAAGTTAAAACAAAACAAGTTCCTGAACTCGACGACGAGTTCGCAAAAGACATCGACGAGTCTGTTTCAACACTCGACGAGTTGAAAGCGAGCATCCGTGAGCGTTTAGAAGCTGGTAAGAAACAAGAAGCTGAAGGTACAATGCGCGACCAACTCGTTGAGCAGGCAACTGCTAACGCGACAATCGATGTACCACAAGTTCTCGTTGACCAAGAAGTAGACCGCATGGTACAAGAGTTCGGTTCACGTGTATCTTCACAAGGAATCGACCTTAACATGTACTTCGAACTCACTGGTACTTCTGAAGAAGCAATGCGTGAAGAGATGAAAGAGCAAGCTGAAGAGCGCGTAAAAGCTCGTCTCGTCTTGAAAGCAATCGCTGACAAAGAAGCAATCGAAGTATCTGACGAAGATGCTGAGAAAGAGCTTGAAGAAATGTCTAAACTTTACAACATCGCACCGGACCAACTCCGTACGATGCTCGCTCCACAAGGCGGTCTTGAGACACTTAAAGGTGACCTCAAATTCCGTAAAGCGATCGACATCCTCGTTGAAAACGGTAAAGCGAAGTAAGTTGATTTTTAGTGGGACGACTGCTTAGCGGTCGTCCTTTTTTCTGTCACAACACTTTGCATGTGTAATTCTTTGAAGTCGCAATATGTTCATGCTACAATTATTTCAACGCAGAGATGTAAAATGTCTTTTCACGGTGCATCGCACCAGAAAATACAAATCGCGATTTATCGCACTTACATCCATTTTCACCACAGAAGGGGTGTATCGAATGTTCAAATTTAACGAGGAAAAGGGGCAACTCAAGTGCTCGTTTTGCGGAAAATCGCAAGAACAAGTTCGTAAGTTAGTCGCCGGACCAGGCGTATACATTTGCGATGAATGTATCGAACTTTGCAATGAAATCGTTGAGGAAGAGCTCGGTGTAGAGGAAGAAGTCGAATTCAAAGACATTCCAAAACCACAAGAGATTCGTAACATCCTAGACGACTACGTCATTGGACAAGACCGCGCGAAACGTGCGCTTTCAGTAGCTGTCTATAACCACTATAAACGCATCAACGCCGGCGGTCGTTCAGATGATGTCGAACTTGCGAAGTCAAACATCGTCATGATCGGACCAACAGGTAGCGGGAAAACACTTCTCGCCCAGACAATGGCTCGCGTCTTGAACGTCCCATTCGCAATCGCGGATGCGACGAGCTTAACAGAAGCGGGTTATGTCGGTGAAGACGTTGAGAATATCTTGCTCAAATTGATCCAATCGGCTGACTACGATGTCGAGAAGGCTGAAAAAGGAATCATCTACATCGATGAGATCGATAAGATTGCTCGTAAGTCTGAAAACCCATCGATTACTCGCGACGTATCCGGTGAAGGGGTTCAGCAGGCACTCCTTAAAATTCTTGAAGGCACGACAGCAAGCGTACCGCCACAAGGTGGACGTAAGCATCCGCATCAAGAATTCATCCAAATCGATACGACAAACATTCTCTTCATCGTCGGCGGCGCATTCGCCGGCATCGAATCGGTCGTCAAACGCCGAATCGGGAAGAAAGTCATCGGTTTCGGAAACGATCAAGAGAACCGTGAGTTGACGCAAGAAGACTTGCTCGCTCGCGCACTACCTGAAGACCTTCAAAAATTCGGTTTGATTCCAGAGTTCATCGGTCGTTTGCCAGTCATGGCGACACTTACGACACTCGATGAGGAGGCGCTCGTTGAAATCTTGACGAAGCCGAAAAATGCACTCGTTCGTCAGTACGAGAAAATGCTCGAGCTTGACGATGTCGAATTGACATTCACAGACGAGGCATTGATCGAAATCGCCAAACTTGCGATCAAACGTAAGACTGGCGCACGTGGTCTCCGCTCGATTATCGAAGAAATGATGCTCGATGTGATGTTCACCGTCCCATCGCGTGACGATATCGAGAAAGTCATCATCACAGATGAAACGATTACGGGTCTTGCCGGTCCGAAATACGTCCTTCGTGATGGTACTGTCGAACAGACAGGGGACAACAAAGAGACAGCATAATTTGTTAACGAAGAAGGCTCAAACACTCGGCACAATCCGAGTTTTGGGCCTTTTTGCACAGGAGGCGTTGTAGATGGAAAAATTACCAATCCTTCCGTTGCGAGGAGTCGTCGTATATCCGCTCATCGGTGTGACAATCGATGTCGGACGCCCGTTATCACTTCGGGCGCTCCTTGCTGCAAAGGAGCATGAGACAGATTTAATTGTCGTGACTCAAAAAGAAACTGGGAACGAGTCGCCAGAACCGGAAGACTTGTACACGATCGGAACACGTGTCCACATCGCGAAGATGAGCGAATTGTCGAACGAGACGATTCGGGTTCGGATCGTCGGGAAAGAGCGCGTCCGCGTCGATTCGGTCGAATCGACGGATGAAGGTTGGTTCGCAAACATCGAACCGGTCGAACTCGTAGAAGGGGAAGAGGTCGAACGCACGGCACTCGTCCGTCTGTTGAAAGAACAGTTCGGAAAACTCGTCGCGAACATCAAAGGGATGTCACCGGACGAACGTCGTCGCTTCGAGATGTACGAGCGACTCGAATCGCTCACGGACTATATCACTTCGAAACTAGATGTCGACGTCGAACTTCGCCAAGCGATGCTCGAAGAAGCGGATGCGGTCAAACGAGGACTTGAACTGCTTGAGATTATCGCCCATGAAGTCGAAGTGATCGAGCTCGAACAAGAGATGCGCGAGCGGACGAAGAAATCGATTGAGCAGTCACAGCGCGAGTACTACTTACGCGAACAGATGAAGACGATTCAGCAAGAGCTTGGTGACCAGACGCAAGAGTCTGAGCCGAACCGCCTTCGTGAGAAGTTAGAGGCGCTCGACTTGCCAGAGACGACTCGGAAAAACGTCATGCGTGAAGCCGAACGATTGAACGTCGTGCCACAAACGTCACCGGAGTATGCGGTCATCCGTAACTATCTCGACTGGGTCGCGTCGCTTCCATGGGGCATTGAGACAGAGGACAAGCTCGATGTGAAACATGCGGCGGACGTCCTCGACGATGACCATTACGGCTTGGAGTCGGTGAAAGACCGAATCCTCGAATATTTGGCCGTCCGTCAGTTGACGAACTCGCTTCGGGGACCAATCCTCTGTCTTGCCGGACCTCCAGGGGTCGGGAAGACTTCGCTCGCCCGTTCCATTGCGTCGGCACTTGAACGTCACTTCGTTCGTGTCTCGCTCGGTGGAGTGCGTGATGAGGCAGAAATTCGTGGTCACCGCCGGACGTATATCGGCGCGATGCCAGGACGTGTCATCCGTGGGTTGAAGCAAGCAGAAAGTAAAAACCCGGTCTTCTTACTCGATGAGATCGACAAGATGGCTTCTGACTTTAGAGGAGACCCGGCGTCGGCGATGCTCGAAGTGCTCGACCCAGAGCAAAACGTCTCGTTCTCGGACCACTACATCGAAGAACCGTTCGACTTGTCGAACGTCCTCTTTATCGCGACAGCGAACGATGTCTCGCAAATCCCAGCACCGCTCCTTGACCGAATGGAACTCATCCAAATCGGTGGATATACGGAGCTTGAGAAAGTCGAGATTGCGAAGCGTCATTTAGTGCCGAAACAGTTAAAAGAGCATGGACTGAAGAAGAGCCAGTTGACGATCAAAGAAGACGCGCTCTACGAAGTCGTGCGCCGCTACACACGTGAGGCGGGTGTCCGGAACTTAGAACGTGTCATCGGTTCGCTCTGCCGAAAAGCAGCGAAACAAATCGCAATCGGTGAGAAGAAACGGGTCACGATTTCGAAAAAAGCCATCATCACGTATCTCGGAAAACCGAAGTATCGCTACGGAAAAGGGGAGACCGAAGACTCGATCGGTGCAGTGACGGGCCTCGCCTACACGGCATTCGGTGGAGACACGCTCACGATTGAAGTGGCGCTCGCCCCAGGGAAAGGCAAACTTCAGTTGACGGGTAAACTTGGTGATGTGATGCAGGAGTCGGCACAGACGGCGTACAGCTATGTCCGTGCGAATGCGGAACGGTTTGGAATTGACCCGACGTTCTATGAGCGACAAGATATCCATATTCACGTTCCGGAAGGGGCCGTCCCGAAAGATGGACCATCGGCCGGAATTACGATTGCGACCGCACTCATTTCCGCGTTGACCGGCAAGAAAGTCCATCGCGATGTCGGAATGACAGGCGAGATTACGCTCCGTGGACGCGTCTTGCCGATTGGTGGATTGAAAGAAAAAGCGCTCGCTGCTCATCGGGCCGGGTTGACGACCATCGTCATTCCGAAAGATAATGAGCGAGACATCGATGACATTCAAGAGACGGTGCGTGAGAAATTGACGTTCGTTCCCGTTACGACACTCGATGAAGTACTAGATGTAGCATTTGGAGGAAATTAAATGAAGATCAACAAAGCAGAATTCGTGACGAGTGCCGTCGCGCCAGACCATTATCCGGTCCATGAGTTGCCGGAAGTGGCACTTGCCGGACGGTCGAACGTCGGGAAATCGTCGTTCATCAATAAGATTTGCCAACGGAAGGCGCTCGCACGGACGTCTTCAAAACCAGGAAAGACTCAGACCCTCAACTTCTTCAACATCAATGATGAAATCATGTTCGTTGACGTTCCAGGATACGGTTATGCGAAAGTATCGAAGACGGAACGTGAGAAGTGGGGCGTCATGATGGAGCAATATTTGACGAGCCAAGAGGCGCTTCGCGGCGTCGTACTACTCGTCGATATCCGTCATGAACCGACGGGTGACGATGTGACGATGTATAACTTCTTGAAGCATTATGACATTCCTGTCATCGTGGTAGCGACGAAGCTCGATAAGATCAAGAAGAGCCAGCGTCAAAAGCACGAGGCAGCAGTGAAACGCAAGCTTCAGTTCGATCCGTCAGATCGTTTCGTCGCCTTCTCAGCCGAGACGGCGGAAGGAAAAGACGACGCATGGAAAGCAATTTATGCACTCATCACTGAGGGCGAATGAAGAATGGGCGAAGGGATTCCTTCGCCTTTTTGTTTTTCTCATCCCGCAAGCGGGTAATTATCGTATAATCATAGTTAGTACATAGTCATAATCGTAAACGAGGTGGAGAAATGCAACGTATGTTTGAAAGTAAATGGTACCGCGCCCTCTTCTGGACGCTGACCATCTTTTTAGTCATTTGGGTCGGAACACAGATTTCATTCGTGTTTGAACCGGTTCAAGTCATTTTGGCACTCGTCACGGTCCCACTCATTGTGGCCGGGCTGTTCTTTTATTTCTTGGTCGGGATTGTCGACTTTTTAGAAAAACGGTTGAAAGGGAAACGTCCCCTTGCCGTCGCGATTACATTGATTGGTCTTGTTCTGATCTTTACGATCGTCTTCAGTATTCTCGGTCCGGTCCTTGCTGAGCAGGTCACGTCGCTCATCAATGCGATGCCGAGTATCGCGAAAGAACTGCAACAACAGGCGTTCGCTGTCCGTGATACATTGATGCAAAATGAGTTCTTGTCACGCTTCATGGCACAAAATGATGAGATGTTCCGAAACTTGACGACGAACATCACGTCGTATTTGGGCGATTTGTTCGGAAACATCGCATCGTCATTCGGTCAAGTCGTCGGATTCGTGACGTCAGCGGTCATCACGATCGTCGTCATCCCGTTCATGCTTTTGTACATGTTGCTCGACGGGAAGCGTCTCCCGGACGCCATCGTCAAATTGCTCCCATCGAGCTATGAGAAAGAGACGCGTCACATCTTGCATGACATGCACGAGACGGTACGCAGCTACGTCAACGCACAGTTGCTCGTCGCGTTCTTCGTCGGGATCACGTCGCTCATCGGTCTTTGGATCGTCGGAGTGGATTACGCCATCTTGCTCGCGCTCTTCATGATGGTGACAAACATCATCCCATATGTCGGACCGTTCTTAGGGGCCGTCCCGGCTGTCATCGTGGCGTTCATTCAAGATCCGATCAAAGTCGTTTGGGTCATCGTCGTCATCATCATCGTTCAGCAGATCGAGTCGAACGTCATCTCACCGCTCATTCAAGGAAAATCGTTGAAAGTCCACCCGCTCACGATTATCATCGTCTTGCTCGTGGCTGGGAACTTGGCTGGGATTATCGGGATGCTCATCGCCGTACCGTTCTATGCGGTCGCCAAAACGGTTGTCCAGAATATCGTTCGCATCTATAAACTAAGGGAACGCAAACAATATTTAGACAAAGAAGAGACGGAAAGCTCCATTATCACGGACCCGAACTCGACAAATTCATAAAGAAGAGGGTAGGAATGGGGTTTCTCCATTTCTACTTCTTTTTGTCACAAAAAGTTCTTATTTTATTTCAGGAAAATCAAACAGAAGATTATAGTTACCAGATAAGAACTGTTATAATGTACGGTAGAGATTGAAAAAAAGAAGAGACAACCGTCGGTGGATTTTAGATGAGGGGAAGAGATACATGCATATTGTCGTCGTTGGACTAAATAACAAGACAGCCCCTGTCGCGATTCGGGAGCAGTTCTCGTTTGGGGAGCAAGAAATCGTGGATGCGATGATTGCACTTCGCGAAGAGAAGAGCATTTTCGAGTCGGTTATTTTGTCTACGTGTAACCGGACGGAGCTGTACGTCGTGACAGATCAACTCCATACTGGACGTTATTACACGAAACGTTTCTTGGCGAACTGGTTCAACTTAGAGATGGAGCAGTTCACACCATACTTGTCGATTCGAGAAGGGGAAGAGGCGATTCGCCACTTGTTCCGTGTCACATCGGGCCTCGACTCGATGATCATCGGGGAAACACAAATTTTAGGTCAAGTGAAGACGAGTTTCTTCCGTGCCCAAGAGCATGGAACGACAGGAACGGTCTTCAACAAATTATTTAAAGAAGCGGTCACACTCGCCAAGCGCGCCCATACGGACACGCAAATTGGGGAAATGTCTGTATCGGTCAGTGCGGCTGCCGTGACGCTCGCACAAGAGATGTACCAACAGCTCGAAGATAAACAAGTCGTCGTTGTCGGAGCCGGAGAGACGGGCGAATTGACAACACTCAACTTGTTCGAGGCAGGAGCCAAGCAAATCGCTGTCTTTAACCGGACGGAGAGCAAGGCGAAGGCCGTTGCGGATAAGTTCAAAGGTCGTGCCCATTCGATTCGTGAAATCGCATGCGGTTTATTAGATGCTGATATTTTAATCAGTTCGACCGGAGCGAAAGACGCCGTCATCGGATATGACGATGTGGCAGCGGCTCAACTATTGCGCCGTGAACGTCCACTCCTTCTCATTGACATCGCTGTGCCGCGAGATATCGATCCAGCGGTCGCGACACTTCCGGGTGTTCACTTATTCGATGTCGATGATTTGAATGGAATCGTCAACAAGAATCTCGAGGCTCGTCTCGTTGAGGCTGAGAAGATTGAGATGAAAATCGATGAAGCGATTCAAGAGTTCCAAACATGGCTCGTCACACTTGGTGTCGTGCCGATCATGAATGAGTTACGTGCGCGTGCCCTTGATATTCAAGAAGACACGATGACGAGTTTAGAGCGTAAGCTCGACCACTTGTCGGCGCGCGACAAGAAAGTCATCGGGAAGCATATGAAGTCGATCATCAACCAAATGCTTCGTGACCCAATCGACTATATTAAGGACGCAGCGGCTCAGCCAGACGCAAACGTTCGGATTGCCCAGTTTGTCGAGACGTTCGGACTCGATGTCGAGTTACCAGAACAGCCGGTAGACGAAGTGGAAGAAACGGATGCTACTTCTGCCAAAGCACCACTTCGCGCATTGATGCGCTAACAAGATTAAAAAGGCGACGTCTGTCGCCTTTTTCTATGAAGGAGAGACTCAACATGCGAAAAATTATCGTCGGCTCACGCCGTTCCCAACTCGCCATGACTCAAACGAAATGGGTCATCGAGCAATTGAAACAAGCCGGAGCACAAAACGAGTTCGAGATTAAAGAAATCGTGACGAAAGGCGACCAAATCGTTGACGTGCAATTGTCAAAAGTCGGTGGGAAAGGTCTATTCGTCAAAGAGATTCAACAACAGATGCTCGACGGGGATATTGACTTCGCCGTACACAGCATGAAAGACGTTCCGGCTGAACTCCCGGAAGAGCTCTATATCAGCTGTATGCCGAAACGTGTCGACGCACGTGACGTCCTCATCTGTGAGAACGGCTACACGTTCGAGACACTTCCGAAAGGTTCGATCGTCGGTACGAGCTCACTCCGTCGCGGGGCACAAATTTTAGCGGCACGTCCTGACCTTGAGATTCAATGGATTCGTGGAAACATCGACACGCGTCTGAAGAAGTTGGACTCAGAGAACTACAACGCCATCTTGCTCGCGAAAGCCGGGCTCGAACGCATGGGTTGGACAGACCGCGTCGACTTCGAAGCGCTTGACCCAGATGTCATGATTCCCGCTGTCGGACAGGGTGTACTCGCCATCGAGAGCCGTAAAGACGATGCGGAAGTGACAGCCGTGCTTCAGTTGTTGCATGATGACGTGACGGCGAAAGCCGCGACGGCGGAACGGACCTTCTTAAAAGCGATCGAAGGAAGCTGTCACGTACCGGTCGGCGGTTATGCGACGGTCGAAGGTGACGAAGTGACGCTCACGGGCCTCATCGCGTCAGTAGACGGGAAAGAAGTGCTTCGTGTGACGAAAACGTCAACGGACGGCGTCGCACTCGGCCAAGACGTCGCAGAAGATTTGCTCGGACGTGGCGGGCGTGAAATCCTCGCCTCGGTCAATGAGTGACGTCTGGTACACGGGAACGAAACGAATGACCGCTTCGCAACGGGCAATGCTCGAGGCGAGCGGTCTTTCCGTTCATCATGTCCCGCTCATTCAGACGAGAGAGACGCACGCACCGCCGCCCGTGGAACGATTCGACTGGCTCGTCGTCACGAGTCAAAACGCGGTACCCGCGCTTCGGAATCTGGCGCGTGACGTCAAAGTCGCTGCTGTCGGAGAGAAGACGAAACGGGCGCTTGAAGCGGAAGGGTTTACCGTCTCGCTCATGCCGGAGACGTATACGGGCGAGGCGCTCTTTCAACAGTTGCGTAACGTCGTGTCGCCTGACGAGACCGTCTTGTTCGCGCGTGGTAATTTGGCGAATACGTCGCACATGACGATGCTCTCTCACGTGGAGGACTGGGTCGTCTACGAGACGATTTCGGTGCCATTGACACCGGCGCAAAAGCAACAACTCGAGACCGTGAAGGCACTGCTCGTCTTGAGCCCGTCGGCCGTCGAGGCGCTCATACCACACTTGTCCCGCTTCAAAGGGACGTGGTATGCCATCGGCGAAGTGACCGAACGTGCCATCCGACAAGTGTCGTCATTACCGGTACGAGTGCCAGAATGTTATACTATGGATGCATTAATACAGTGTGTAGGGGAGGATTTTTCATGAACCAGTTTGACCGTCACCGTCGTCTTCGCTCATCGAAGTCGATGCGTGCCCTCGTACGTGAAAATCATGTTCGGAAAGAAGATTTGATTTACCCGCTCTTCATCATTGAAGGGACAAACATTAAACGTGAAGTCAGCTCGATGCCGGGCGTCTTTAATTATTCGCTTGACCGACTCGAAGAAGAGATCAAAGAAATTGTCGACCTCGGTCTTCAATCTGTCCTCTTGTTCGGTGTACCGGAACATAAAGACCCAGAAGGCAGTGAAGCGTATCATGACCACGGCATCGTCCAAGAAGCAATCCGTAAAGTGAAAGAGTGGGCGCCACAGCTCACGGTCATCGCCGATACGTGCCTTTGTGAATACACATCGACTGGTCACTGTGGCCTTGTGAAGGACGGGGACGTCGATAACGACGCGTCGCTTCCACTTCACGTTCAGACGGCGATCACGCAAGCACAAGCGGGTGCCGATATCATCGCACCGAGCTCGATGATGGACGGATTCGTCGCAGCCATCCGTGAAGGTCTCGACCAAAACGGATTCAGCCATATCCCAATCATGAGCTACGGGGTCAAATATGCGTCTGCTTATTACGGACCGTTCCGTGACGCAGCCCAATCGGCTCCAGGTGAAGGCGACCGTAAAGGTTATCAGATGGATCCTGCGAACCGTCGCGAGGCGTTCCGCGAGTCACAATCGGACGTGGAGCAAGGTGCCGACTTCATGATCGTCAAACCGGCTCTCGCATTCATGGACATCATCCGTGACATGCGCGACTCACTCGATATGCCGATCGTGGCGTATAACGTGAGCGGAGAGTACGCGATGATTAAAGCTGCGTCACTCAATGACTGGGTCGACGAAGAACGCATCGTCATGGAGACGATGGTCGGATTCAAACGTGCCGGTGCCGATCTCATCGTCACGTATTTCGCAAAAGACGTCTGTCGCTATTTGGAAGGAGACTACGCATGACATACAACCAAACGCGCTCACAAGAAGCGTTCGAACAAGCCCGCCCGCTCATGCCAGGCGGTGTCAACAGTCCGGTCCGTGCCTATAAATCGGTCGGCATGACGCCAATTTTCGCAGAACGTGGTGAAGGTTCACGCGTCTACGACATCGACGGCAACGAGTATATCGATTACGTCCTCTCATGGGGACCGCTCATCCTCGGTCACCGTGACCCTGTCGTCACGAAGGCGATTCAAGAACAAGCTGAAAAAGGTTGGACGTTCGGGACGCCGACCGAGCTTGAGACGAAGATGGCAGAACTCGTCATCGACCGCGTCCCATCGATCGAGATGGTTCGCATGGTCAACTCGGGTACGGAAGCGACGATGGCGGCACTTCGCCTCGCACGAGGCTATACAGGGAAGACGAAGATCTTGAAGTTCGAAGGATGTTATCACGGACACGGGGACTCGCTTCTCATCAAAGCAGGATCTGGTGTCGCGACACTTGGTCTCCCAGACTCACCAGGTGTACCGAAAGAGCTCGCGAGCCATACACTCACGGTGCCTTACAATGACTTGGACGCGGTCCGTGTCGCGTTTGAGAAATACGGCGACGATCTCGCCGGCGTTATCGTCGAACCAGCAGCAGGAAACATGGGCTTCGTGCCACCACAACCAGGGTTCCTCGAAGGACTTCGTGAGATCACGGAACAAAACGGTGCGCTCCTTATCTTTGATGAGGTCATGACGGGCTTCCGTGTCGGATATAACTGTGCCCAAGGATACTTCGGTGTCACACCGGACCTCACATGTCTCGGTAAGGTCATCGGCGGCGGACTTCCGGTCGGTGCTTACGGAGGGAAACGCGAAATCATGGAACAGATTGCGCCGCAAGGTCCGATCTATCAAGCAGGGACGCTCTCGGGTAACCCGCTCGCGATGATTGCCGGTTACACGACGCTCTCGCAACTGAAGCCTGAGCATTACGCGGAGTTTGAGCGTAAAGCAGACCGTCTCGCGGAAGGATTCACGCAGGCCGGTGAGACATACAACATCCCGCACGACACGAACCGTGCCGGCTCGATGTTCGGTTTCTTCTTCACGAACGAGAAAGTGACGAACTTCGAGAAAGCGAAATCAGCGAACCTCGAGATGTTCCGTTCGTACTATCAGAAGATGGCTGCGCGCGGCGTATTCTTGCCACCGTCACAGTTCGAAGGATTGTTCCTCTCGACGGCTCATACGGATGAGGATATCGAGAAGACGATCGCAGCGGTCGAAGCGACTTTTAAAGAGCTTCAAGAAGAGTTTTCGCTCTAATCTTGACTGCTGACGTTTCTGTCGCTACAATTATCTAACAGATACGATGAATGGCTTTGATGAGGAGTAGTACGCATCATTCATTCCTTTTAGAGACGCGACCGCTTGGTGAAAGGTTGCGAGGGATGGACGCGGAAGTCGCCTCGGAGCTGACTTTCTGAATGGAGTAGGAAAGTTCGGTCCATCGACCGTTATTCGATTTTGAGTGCGCCACTTTGTTGGCGAACTAAGGTGGTACCGCGGAAGATCACGGCTTCTTTCGTCCTTAGCGTATAGGACGAGAGAAGCCGTTTTTGTGTTCATTAACATATAGAGGAGGCGCCACACATGGCCCATGAGACAAATGAAATTACCATGCCGACGAAGTACGACCCAAGTGCGACGGAGTCAAAATGGTACGACTACTGGTTAGAAAACGATGTATTTAAAGCAGATGAGGACGATTCGAAACAACCGTACACGATCGTCATCCCACCACCGAACGTTACGGGGAAACTTCACCTCGGTCACGCTTGGGACACGACGCTCCAAGATTTATTGACACGCCTCAAGCGCATGCAAGGATATGACGTACTCTGGCTCCCAGGGATGGACCATGCCGGCATCGCGACACAAGCGAAAGTCGAACAAAAGCTCCGTGAAGAAGGCATCATGCGCTACGACCTCGGACGTGAGAAGTTCCTCGAGAAGACGTGGGAGTGGAAAGACGAGTACGCGAAGACGATCCGCGACCAATGGTCAAAACTCGGTCTTGGCCTCGACTACTCACGTGAGCGTTTCACACTCGACGAAGGGCTCTCAAAAGCCGTTCAAGAAGTATTCGTTCGTTTATATGAAAAAGGCTTGATCTACCGCGGCGAATACATCGTCAACTGGGACCCGGCACAAAAGACGGCCGTTTCGGATATCGAGGTTATTTACCAAGAAGTCGAGGGTGCGTTCTATCACATGAAATACCCACTCGCTGACGGCTCAGGTCACATCGAGATCGCTACGACACGTCCAGAGACGATGCTCGGCGATACAGCGGTTGCCGTGAACCCGAAAGACGAGCGTTACGCGCACCTCATCGGCAAGACGATCATGCTTCCGGTCATGAACCGCGAGATTCCGATCGTTGCGGACGACTACGTCGACATGGAGTTCGGTACAGGTTGCGTGAAGATCACGCCAGCACACGACCCGAACGACTTTGAAATCGGGAACCGTCACGAGCTTCCACGCATCCTCGTCATGGACGAAGGCGGGAAGATGAACGAGAACGCTGGCAAGTACGAAGGGCTCGACCGCTTCGAATGCCGGAAGCAACTCGTCAAAGACCTAGAGGCAGACGGCACACTTGTGAAGATTGAGCCGCACACGCACTCGGTCGGTCACTCAGAACGTTCAGGCGCGGTCATCGAGCCATATCTTTCGAAACAATGGTTCGTTGACATGGAGCCACTCTCAAAAGCGGCACTTGAAGCACAAGGAAACGCCGACACGAAAGTCAACTTCGTCCCAGAACGCTTCGAAGGCACATACCTTCGTTGGATGGAGAACATCCGCGACTGGTGTATCAGCCGTCAACTTTGGTGGGGCCACCGTATCCCGGCTTGGTACCATAACGAGACAGGAGAAGTATATGTAGGGAAAGAGGCGCCAGCGGACAGTGAGAACTGGACACAAGACGAAGACGTTCTCGACACATGGTTCTCGTCAGCACTCTGGCCGTTCTCAACGATGGGCTGGCCGGATACGGACGCACCAGACTTCAACCGTTACTTCCCAACGAGCGCACTCGTCACGGGATACGACATCATCTTCTTCTGGGTATCACGTATGATTTTCCAATCACTCGAGTTCACAGGGAAGCAACCGTTCAACGATGTTCTCATCCACGGTCTCATCCGTGACTCGGAAGGACGCAAGATGTCGAAATCTCTCGGTAACGGCGTTGACCCGATGGAAGTCATCGACCAGTACGGAGCGGATTCCCTCCGTTGGTTCCTCCTCACGGGGTCGACACCAGGGAACGACCTTCGTTTCTATTGGGAGAAGATCGAGTCGACATGGAACTTCTCGAACAAGATTTGGAACGCAAGCCGTTTCGCACTCATGAACATGGACGGACTCAAAGTCGAAGACATCGACCTCACGGGCGAGAAGACGCTTGCGGACAAGTGGATCTTGACACGCTTGAACGACACAATTGATCAAGTGACACGCCTCGTCGACAAGTACGAGTTCGGTGAAGCAGGTCGTTACCTGTACAACTTCATCTGGGAAGAGTTCTGTAACTGGTACATCGAGATGGCGAAACTCACGCTCTACGGTGAGGACGAAGCAGCGAAGCACACGACACGTTCGGTCCTCGCACATACGCTCGATTCGATCATGCGTCTCATGCATCCGTTCATGCCGTTCCTCACAGAAGAAATCTGGCAACACTTGCCGCACGAAGGCGATTCAATCGTTCGTGCAAGCTACCCGACGCGTCGTGACGACCTTCACTTCGCAGATTCGGTTCCAGCGTTTGAAGCTGTGATGAACGTCATCCGCTCGGTTCGTAACATCCGTGCCGAAGTGAATGCACCGATGTCAAAACCGATCCAGCTCTTCATCTCGACGAGCGACGATGCGACACAAGGTTACTTGAGCGCGAACGAAATGACAATCGGCAAGTTCACGAACGCGACAGAGCTTGAAATCGGACGTGGTCTCACGGCTCCGGACAAGTCGATGTCAGCGATCATGACGGGTGCTGAGCTCTTCATCCCGCTCGCAGACCTCATCAACTTCGAAGAAGAAATCGCACGTCTTGAAAAAGAAGTGGCGAAGTATGAGAAAGAAGTCGAGCGCGTGCAGAAGAAACTCGGAAACCAAGGCTTCATCGCCAAGGCACCGGCTCACGTCATCGACGAAGAAAAAGCAAAAGAAAAAGATTACCTCGACAAGCGTGACGCGGTCCGCGCCCGTTTGGAAGAGTTGCGTAAGTAATGATGATGAACCCCTTCTTTAGAGATTCTTTCTCTAGAGAAGGGGTTTTGTTTTTGATTCTTGAATAGGTAGACTAGTGAAATAATGGAAAGGGGGAATCATCATGTTCAATCAACAAGAAACGATTGTTCGAATTCGAACTGCTGAACATCGGGATATAGCTGTACTGGCAGAATTAATGGGGGAGTTAGGATATCCGACTACAGAAGAACAGATGGCAACACGTTTTATGAACATCCTAAAAGATTCAAATTATCACACATTTGTAGCCGTGGATGGTCAAGAGATTGTGGGGATGATTGGATGCTTTAGAGGACTGTCATACGAAAAAGATGAGCCCTACTTACGAATCATTGCTCTAGTTGTGAAGTCATTCCGTCGAAAAAACGGGGTTGGAGCTACATTAGTGAATCACGTTCAAGAGTGGGCATATCAACACGATATTAAGAAAATAGCTGTCAATACAGGAAACCGACGAGTGGAATCTCATGAGTTCTACAAAAAGATGGGGTTTGAGGGCACGGGAACAGGTTACTATAAATCCCTTCTATGAAAATGAATAAAGGTCTTTGATGAAGCGTTCTACGCAATCTGGAAGCTATTATAAAGTTCCCTTCGATGGAGATCGATTCTCTGAAGAAGGTTTTTTTGTGTTCTGGTAGAATTTGGAGAGGTAGAGATGGAAAAGGGGATATGAGATGAAGCGAATCGCGTTATTATGTGTTCTTACATTGGGACTAGCGGGGTGTATGACTCTAAAAGAGACGAAGTCTGTGGAGACGATTGATGTGGAAAAAGTAGAGAAAGTAGAAGTGATTGATGAATCGCAATTTCCCGACGTAGCAGTGACAGGGACGATGATTGCCGAAGTACCACCAGGCACAGAACGGGTCTCGGAAGCGGTCTTGTCACAAATCACCCTACAATATGAAGATGGCTCGACAGGACAGTTGTCGAAGGATCACATTTTAACGGAGACGATGGTCGGGGGAATCGGATTAGTTGCGATGACCGTCCCTGACCGTGAAAACCCGTTTGGCGTATTCATTCATGATGGTAAGAAGGGATGGGCGCAACGCGGGATGCAACGCTTCGGGATACCGGAGACGTCCAGTGCGTCTACTCATGGATTAGATCTTCCAGTCAAAGAGATGGAAGTGATCAGCTCTGACTATTCAGGTAACGATTGGCCCGTGACGCTTTGGACGTTATACGATGAAACACGCCTCATCAGTATCATTGCGACGGACGATTTCACTGAAATCGAAGGGGAGGTGTCGGATCAGCCAAAACCATATGTGATGGAGCAATCATATGGGAACGGCTTATATTACTTATCACAAGGTAAATTGATTATCGTAACGGGAAATATCTCGGAAGCGGAGTTGTTGAAGCTGGTCGATTCTTTACCCGAACCTTCATCAGGATCGTTTCCTTTCCGCGAATCGGAATAATGCGAACACCCGAGCGTCAAGTGCGACGTTCGGGTCTTGTTTGTACGAGCCACCAGACGATGACTCCAATCCCCAATAGCATCGGGAGTTGAGTATACAGTGGGGTGGTGAAACCGATTCGAAATAGATGGATGATATACGTGGAATATAGAGCCACACCAATAACCAAAAGAGCGATATAGATGCGTTTCATGCTTCTTCCTCCTCACTCCAAAATGGCAAGCGACCCGTTGTGATGTAGTACGAAGACGTGAAGAGTGCACCGATTGCCAAACCGGTCAAATGTGGCTGAATCGGTTGGCCGACTAAAGTTAAATAAAGACTATAAACTACATAAGATGCTGAAGCGGTGATGAGGATCATGAGCGGAATGAGCCATTTCATTTTGTATCACTCCATTCCGACTCATTCAGATGTTTCATGTACTGGACGAACGACACGCTCAAGAAAAAGACGGGCATCGCCCAAACGATATTGCTTAAGTATGGGGCTTGCCAAAGTTCGAGTGCGAGTAAACAAGCAAACCCTAACGAGACGAGCGAGGTGAGTAAGCGCATGTATGGATACCTCCATTTTGTGATACCTTATCTTACGTTCGAAGATTGGAATATGTTTCAAAAAAACCATCCCGCGAATGCGAAATGGTTCATGTGCCACAAAACGTTTGATACGGATACGTCCGCGGTGGACCTGCCGACACGTACTCAGCCGGTTGGTCGTCGTTATAAGGGTCACGCAAAATCTCGAGTAGCGCCTCGGTCGGGCCGAAGTCGCCTCGTTCTGCTGCTTGGATGGCTTTTTCGACATGATGATTACGTGGAATAACGGACGGGTTATATTGACGCATGATTCGACCTACGTCCTCATTCGGAAGACCTTGCTCGCTCAGGCGTTTCTGCCAAGCGTCGAGCCATGCCTTCCCATCATCTCGAGTAGCGAATGGAAGCGACTCGATTTCACCGAGCGTCAACGCGCGGAACGTATTCGTGTAATCGGCCTCCGTCTCCATCATCAAGCGGAGCAATTCATCCGCGATCGCATCGTCACCGTCTTTTCGGACGTAGAGCCCGATCTTATGTGCAAGACCGGTAAAGTATGCCTCTTTATACAGTTCGGTATAGCGGGTGAGTTGCTTGTTCGCCACATCGACTGCCTCTTCTTTCGTCTCACCAAGAAGCGGCAGCAATGTCTCCGCAAGTCGGGCGAGATTCCAAGACCCGATGTACGGTTGATTTCCGTAGGCATAGCGTCCTTCCCGGTCAATCGAGCTGAAGACGGTCTCCGGGTGATACGTATCCATGAACGCGCAAGGTCCGTAATCGAGACCCTCTCCGCTGATGAACATATTGTCCGTATTCATCACCCCATGAATGAACCCGACGAGTTGCCAGTTGGCGATGAGTCTCGCCTGTCTTTCGACGACGCGTCCGAGGAACTGTTCGTAGCGATCGGGTGCATCGATTAGGTCTGGGTCATGTCGTTTGATCGCATATTCCGTGAGTGCGATGACGTCATCGATGGAACCAGCGCCAGCCGCAAATTGGAACGTTCCGACACGCAGGTGACTCGAGGCGACCCGGGTCAGGATGGCTCCGTGCTTTGGACCTTGTCGCATGATCGCTTCTCCCGTCTGAACGACGGCGAGTGCCCGGTTCGTCGGGATGCCGAGCGCGTGCATCGCCTCGCTGATGATAAACTCTCGTACCATCGGACCGAGTGCGGCCCGACCGTCGCCCCCTCTAGAGTATTCCGTCGGTCCAGAACCTTTCAGCTGGACATCGACACGTTTCCCGTTCGGAGTCACGTGTTCCCCGAGCATGAGGGCACGACCGTCCCCGAGCATCGTCAAATTACCGAATTGATGTCCGGCGTATGCTTGAGAGAACGATGTCTCCGTTTGACGATTGCCGGCAAGTAAATCGGTATCTTGTTTGAGTCTTTGCGCATCAAGCCCGAGTGTAGCGGCTAATGTATCGTTAAACAAGACGAGTGTCGGATTGTCGACCGGATGGATGGGACCACGGTCGTAAAAGATGTCACGTAATTCGAGGTACGTCGCCTCGAAGTTCCAGTCAGTTGTCATGGCGCATGCCTCCTTCTTCGCTTCGAGTATAGCACAGACTGTTTTCCATAACGGCTGTCGTGAATTTTGATAAGATGAAATAGAAGTGTAAACAGTAGGAGAGTGGAAGATGAAGACGAGACAAGATGTATTCGATTGGTTGAGTGGGCAGCTTCGCTTCGGGATCAAGCCAGGTCTTGAGCGGATGAGTTGGATGATTGAGCAGTTAAGGTTAGAAGAACGTCCATCTATTCATGTAGCGGGCACGAACGGAAAAGGGTCGACCGTTGCGTTTTTAAGGGCGATGGCGATGGAGAATGGTTTATCCGTCGGGACGTTCACGTCTCCTTATATTATTCAGTTCGAGGAACGGATCATGTTGAACGGAGAACCGATTCACGAAGATGCGCTTGTCGACGTTGCGCACCGAGTCAAAGCGTGTGCGGACAAGGCGCCCGAGACATTGACGGAATTCGAGCTATTGACGATGATGGCATGGTGCTATTTTGATGACACACGTCCTGATGTGATCATTTGGGAAGTCGGTCTCGGGGGACGACTGGACTCGACGAACGTGTTGGCACATCCGCTCGCGACGGTGGTGACATCGATCGGACATGACCATCAAGGGATTCTTGGCGATACGCTGGAAGAGATTGCGCTTGAAAAATTCGGCATCATGAAACGTGACGTGCCGATGTTCCATAGTATCAGTGAGGAGAATTTGGTCGAGCTGTTGCTACAAAAAGGAGACGACATGGGTGCTTCCATTCATGACGTACGAACGCTTGTGACAGAGATCGAGGACGGTGCTGAGACAGTCGTGACGTATGAGGGAATGCCACATGTCGTACTCGGGTTGACGGGTCATCATCAAGCTTATAACGGGGCATGTGCCGTCGCGGTAGCTCGTCATCTCGGTTGGAAGGAAGAGGCGATTCGGTCGGGTCTTGAGCGGGCGCAACATCCGGGGCGATATGAACTCGTCTCCAAACGACCACGGGTGATTTTGGACGGGGCGCATAATCCGGAAGGCATCGAGGCATTAGTTCTGCAAGCCAAACACGAGACAGACGTGACGGTGCTGACAGCCATTTTAGAAGACAAAGACCGCGATACGATGATTGATGCGCTTCAAAGGATTGGCGACGTATATGAGACGACGTTCGACTTTCCACGTGCGAGAACGAAAGAACGATTAATAGAAGATGGAGCGCGCTTTGTCGAATGGCGAGAGTGGCTCAACGATTGGATGGGAGCACCGACGAGTGAAACGTTGATTGTGACTGGGTCTCTGTATTTCATTAGTGAAGTAAGACGTTTTCTAAGTTAAAACACTTACCTGATGTCAAAGAAATAGATGTATATTTTTTCAAGTGGGTGGGATAATTAGTAGTGAAGACTAAAAATAGGGAGGACTATACATTGCGTAAACTCATGCAATACATAGCGGTTCTCGTATTAATCATATCCATTATTCCACAGAGAGCAGTTGCGGAGACCAATCAACCCATATTAAACGTATTGATTCTACGTGATGCTTTTACTTCTTCGAAAGTACTTACAGTGACTGAATACAATAACGCTGTGAAAACGTATCGTGATTCACTGAATTTAAGTGCTGCGAAAGTGAATGCGCAGTTCATGACAATTAAACAATTTAATGCATCCCGTTTCCCGATGACGGGTGCATTCGATGCGGTCATGATTGGGAGTAGTCTATTAACTGAGAAATATAAAAATGGGACGCTTGTTGTCAACTCGAAAAATCATGACACGACGAATCAATTGAATGATTTGACCGAACTGAAGGCGACGGAGCTTTTCAATACGGTTATCCGTGTTGGTTTGCCCCTTTTTATGCATGAAGATGCTGCAAATGGTGATGCACAGTTGAAGCGTTTGGCATCCTATCAACATGATTATACAAACGTGAAAATCTTTAATCAAAATGATCAACAGAATGTCGATCGTGAGATGGCACAGCAGTTGAATCAACTCACTGTTTCTCGCCCGAGATTCAAATCAACTGAAGTGACGTATAACAATCAGTCCATTAGCAATCAGACGATTCAAATAAAAGATGGCGTCCGTTATCCGATTAACTTCGCCTATACGTTATCGCAACTACCAACTTCTTCAGCATTTGTAGAATTGTATATCGATTACGATCACAATGACCGATTTGATGCGGATGAAAAAGTCATTGAGCAACAGGCGAAAGAATCGGGAACGCTTAATTTCACATTATCGCGTCCGACGTTTAGCGGACCGAAAAACTGGATGCTCGTCGTCAAGGATTCATTGACGGGTCGAGCAGACTACCGTAAGGGGAGTATTCTCTACCTCGATGAAAAAGTGAAAGCGAACATTTTGCAGCTCACAGCTGGGTCTGGTACGAACGGAAGAATTTCAAGCTATTTATCTAACATGTTAGTAGACCCAGCTGGGAATTATGAGTTCAATTTAACGGACGGTACAACGAGTCAGTTTGAGGGTGGGACTTATGACCAGGCATTACTCAAAAACGACTACGATATGCTGATTTTTGGGTTCCAGGATTCGTACAACGTTTATGGAAGTATGAACGCCGCGGCTACTGCCAAAGTCAAACGTTTCAGTGAAACAGGACAAGGCGTCATGTTGACGCACGATACGATTTTCCGTACGAATAGTTCATCCTCACCTACTTCCGAGTGGGAACGTCAATTCGTGAATGCCAACCCTTCACTGAATATCTCAGGGCAAAAAATGTACACGAACATGGGATTTGGTGCTCCTGAAACAACCAATAAGGCAGTCAAGGTACAGGATGGGATTTTTACATCTTATCCGTATCGTCTGGATGATGCAGTAAAAAATATCTCAAATACCCATAACCAATATTTCACACTCGATTTGAACGATCCGGATGTGACGCCTTGGTACAACCTGTATTCAACTGGTGGAAATCGTGTATACGGAGATGCAAGCAACCATTACTACACGTATACAAAAAACAACTTTACCTACTCCGGTGCAGGGCACACGAACAAGTTCTCAGTAGAAGATGAGAAGAAAATCTTCATCAATACGATGTATCGCGCTTTTATCGGAGCGAATCATAAACCTTACAACGTGATCGAGTCCGTCAGTGATTCAAACCGGTTTTATACCTCTGCTGATTTAAAAGCTGGGACTGTTGAAGTGACTGCTGGACAAGACGTTAAATTGATGTGGCGGCCAAGCGATTATGACTTCCAAGATTTGTTTCTCAATTCAACAATCACGTTTAATGGGAAGCAGGTCACATTCGAAAGCTTACGCAACTATGAAGTCAAAGAGTTTACGATTCCGGCAGCGGATGTGGTCGCAGACCGACCGATTGAAGTGAAAATCGAGACGTCCGATCAACGGAATGCGAAGGTAATCGACACGTTCACTATCAACGTCAAGCGTGCGGAGAATGTTTCCGACTTGATTCAAGTGTCTCGTTCGATAAATCCGTCGACCATCAACTTGTATGAAACGGGGACAATTCAATATCAGGTTCAATATCCGGAACGTTTCGACCGATTACCGAATCAGTTGGGAGATAAGTTTATACGAGTTGATTTAACGACCTTCACAGAAAAACTACCAAGCCAACTCGAAGTGGTGGCGATTCGTGATGCAAACGGAAACGAATATCCTGTCACGAACCCGAATGAAATCAAGTTACAGCTGAAACCAGACTTGTACTATGAAAGAAACGGGAACACGAACATTTTCCTCCCGAACGATAGTGGAAATCGAACCGTGAAGTTTGAAGTAGTCGTTCGAGCCATCGAGCCTTCTGCTTCACTCATCCAATTGAAAAAAGCGGATAACCAATTAACGACGTTGATTGAGTATTCGAAGAAGCAAGATCACATTTTAGATAAGCACAATGACTGGGATAAAGAACTGACGGTTCAATCCTCATTCCCAGACTTGCTGATCAATATCGGGGCGCCGTATGCGTACGAAGCGAAAATTCCTGACGTCACCTTACAAATCGGGGCACAGCAGATTGTGAGTCCGACCATCACGGATGCGAAAGGCAACACCTTTACGAACCCGAAGTGGAGTAGCTTGAAGTGGGAAATCATTGATGCGAACGGTGTCGCGAGACTCGTCACCCAAGGAAATAATGCGATTGTGACCGGTTTGAAAACAGGAACTGCGAAACTGCGCTTGACAATCGATCCGGGCGATAAGAAACCCCTTGTCGTAGCAGAGTCGAAAGTCAATGTCATCAGTCCGCCTGAGCAACTCACTATCCCGTCGACAGAGCTATATGTCGGTCAAAAGACTACCGTCACACCAAAAGTTATGCCCGAAACGGCCCAATACAAGTCGGTTCGCTATGTCGTCGAATCTGGGGATAGTGTGAAGTTTGAACAAGTTGGAAATAACTTGAACATCATCGGACTGAAACCGGGTACGACTCAATTTAAGGCGACTGTGGATGTCGGTGACCTCTTCGGTGGATTGAATATCGCTACACCGAGCACCGTCTTTACCATCCAAGTCAAGGCGCCATCCTTGATTCAAACGCCGAGCCAACTCGACCTTTGGGTATGGGATAGTTTAAACGAAGAACAACGCGTGAATGAAGTCGCCTCGATTCTAGTGACCTCAACACCAACCGTATCCATTCCGTTTGAACGAATCGGGTCCATCCAAACCGCTCTGACGGTGACACAAAGTGCGACAGGATATGAATTACGTGCCAACCATGGCTACGGAAATAATGGTGTCGTGACAGACATTCCGATTCAGACGACATTCGATGACAATGCGTTACGAAACATTCGTTCTAACACATCGGTTGTCCGCGTCAACGAATACCCGAACCAATTGATGTCAAAAGATATGACGATCAATATTGGGGAAGGGACGGCACCACGACCACCGCTCCTTGAGTACTGGCCTACGACTTCGACTTGGCGTGACTATCGCATGGAGATTGTATCCGGCGAAGAATATGTTCAAGTGAGTGGATCAGGAAAAGAGTTGATTCCAGTGAAGCCGGGTGTGGCGAAAGTGGAAGTCTACACGACGCTTCCGACTGGAAAACCGTTTGAAACCGTGAAGGACACGTTTTATGTACGTATCATCCAAACGAATGCCTCAGGACAGGATGATGACCGTTATTAAGTGAATGGCAGAAAGTTGGCGAATGATGAATCGCAAGCGAATGATGATTGGCATCACCGGATTGATTCTCCTCATCGGATTGGGATGGTTCCTGTACTGGAGTCAATCTCAAGCCGAGCTCTCGCAGTTATCCGGTGAGAATTTAGTAAAAGAAGTGAGTCAACGCTCTTCGATGACAGAGGAAGAATTGACAGATTTACAGGCAAGAGAGGAATGGGAGGCCGTCCGATTTGTTTTAGAAAATCAAAAAGTTGTCCCGACAGCTGATCAATTCGCCACAGCAGTGACGATTGCACCCCTAGACGTAATTGAAGCATACTTCGAGCAAGGACTTGACCCATTCGAAGAAGTGGAAGGGATGCCCGTCATCGCACCATTGTTCAGTGCGAACGGCAGTCCGGATCAATGGAAGCTGGCGATGCGTTACGTTGAAGACGAACGACTTCTTGGGATTGCGGTCGACTCGTTGAACCTCGAT
Source organism: Exiguobacterium sp. s59 (assembly GCF_018617475.1). Classification (NCBI taxonomy): domain Bacteria; kingdom Bacillati; phylum Bacillota; class Bacilli; order Caryophanales; genus Exiguobacterium; species Exiguobacterium sp. s59. Next base: position 215,811 of record NZ_JACSKG010000001.1, read on the forward strand.
GCGGTCAAAGAACTCCTCGGGCAAGGCTATACGATTCAAGATACCGAATCGGTGTTATTGCAGCCGGTCCGTCATAATCAGGTCGAGTTGACGCAGCTGCTTCTCGACAACGGCGCGCAATGGACGAAGAAAATGGAACAGACGGCCAAAGACTACAACTCGGACCTCATTCTAAAGATGAGGAACTAAAAAAATCGGCTTCTTCTCAACCAGAGAGGAAGCCGATTTTTTGAATTCATTTCAATTGAACGGGGTGACTGACGAAGAATTGCAGCTGATTCGTGATCGGTAATGTTTCGAGTTGATTAAACACGGAATCGTTATACGTCAGTTTTAAGCGAGACTTTTCGGCCTCGTGAGCCGGAACTTGACGATCGAAGTTCTCAGCTGGGCTTACGCCTTCCCCTCCGTTAAACGTCCCGCGGAAGACGTTCACTTCGAGTGGACCTTTACTGTACAGACCTCCGTTGACCTCGAGAATGGATCCGACCGCATACACATAGGTCGGTTCGTTCGAGTCACTATACATGAATGCCTGGAGCGTCGTCGGTGTGTCGTCAAACTCGTTGATTCGGTTCAACAGGATTTTCCCTTTAGATAAGAGAATGAGCGAGTTCCCTTTGTCTGCATCAATCGGAAGAATATTGGCACGGTCGATGAACGTATCGCCGAGCGTGTAGACCGTCGAACTGAAGGAGACGTCTCCTTTAATGGTCAAGTCACCACGTACAATCAGTGGCCGTGCAATCGTCAACTTCTCAAGTGATTCAATGACGACATCCCCCTCGAAAAGAAGAGGGGCATTCGACTCGGTGATGGATTCCGTGACATACATAGCACGATCCGAAATGGCATCTGGTAATGTCACGATGGTCGGGTCAGTGAGTGCGTTATAAGCATCCGCCCGTAAATACGAAGTCGGGCGTTCGATAATCGAGGTCCCATCTTCCGATAAAACCTTTTCGAGTTCGAATACTTGATTGGTCGAGCGAATCAGACCTTCTCCAAAGATTTTTGAGTCGACATTGTTGGTGTAGGCGAGCGGTGTGTCGAGTCGTCGATTTAAAAATTCGATGATCGAGTAGTCGTATTGGAATAGAGAGAAACGACTCGGGGATACCCCGGCGTCCGCCTTTTCGCCAGCTTGTTCCGTACCTACCGTGAAGTAGTTCTCTTGCTGGCAACTCAAGCAATCGCTCAATTCGACTAAATCGATTCGGCCATTCAAGTGAAGGCGACTGGAATCGACATTTTCAATCTGCTTCGCCACACCATCCAATTGGAAGTTCGCTTGACGCATGAAAGCGAGGGGACCACCTGAATAGATATTTCCTTGAATCGTCGGCATACCGTTCACGTCTAACTGTTCGTCAGACCCGAGGACGTAGTATAGGAAGGACGGGAGTGCCGTCAAATACAGGTCTTGTGTATATTCGACCGAAAGCTCAGGCTGTTCCGGATTCACTTGTCGAGACGCCGTGACGTTCACTTGCAAGATGGTGGTGAATGGTGCCGTCTGTACCGCAGTTTCGGTTGCATCTCGCTTCAGTTCGATCGAGTAGCGAACTTCACTATCTGTCGTCAATGCGGTGAATGGTTCATCGTCGACAATGAGAGATTGCACTTTGCTATTAAAAGCTGTTTCGGACTCCATATGAGCTGGGACCTCCATATCGCCATGAAGCGGGAATTGAGTCCGAATCTCATCGGCAATGAGTCGAAGTGCACTTTTCGCATCTTCATTCAATTGTGTGTCTTCCGTTCGGATGACCGTCAGTTTGTTTGTCGCCAAGTTGACTTGCATGGCAGCTAGTGACAGAACAGCTAGAGCTGCCATCGTTACGAGCACAAGCACGAGGACGTAACCGTCTTCACATTTTCGCATCAAGATACCTCCTTTTCTTAAAATGGGATCGAACTTTCGAACGTGGTCACCGAATCTGGGTCATTCGTCTGACTCAAGTCCATCTCGATTTCAATCAATCCTCCAGTCATATATGTCGGGCGTCTTGGGTCAAAGATAGGGTCCTTCAATTCAATGGTCATCCGTTCCACAATGATTTGGGGATTAGACGGAGTGAATGAATCGGGTGACAGCACCAACTCGCTCGGGACGTATCCAGCCTCTCGGTAAATCATTCCGGCATCGGAGATGCCTGGCGTGGACAAACGATAAAATTGGAATGTCCCATCGACTTCCGTCACCGCGTCAAATTCAGTTCGGTTCACGTCAGAGAGGACCGATGCGATCAAATAATCCGCCTCACTCCGAAGTTCACTCGTTTCGTTCGTCATCTGAAAGCCGAGCGTTCCTGTAATGAAGGCCGTGATGATGACCCCGCTTAAAATCGATGCGACGACGACCGTGACGAGTAACTCAACGAGCGTGAAGCCGTCTTCACGTTTTGTTTGATCAGTCAGTTGTCGGTACAGCCGTCTCAGGGAACGGTTCGCGTAATGTCGCATTCGATATGACTCCTTTCAAGGTGACAGGCGTTTGAAGCCGGTCGGTCGTCACCGAGATTTCGACCTCGATTGTGTGCCCGGGTACGGTAGACAACGATTGAATCGCTGCGACGTACGTATCCCCATGAATCCGTGTGTCTTCACAAAAATCGCATGTCGAACTGATCCCGTCCCGATTCAGCAATTGACGTAATTCGAGCGGTTGCTCGATCGTTGCGGCCCTACGGTTCAATGTATGTAAGGTGTTTTGAGCCACTTGGTTGGCAATCGTCTGATTGAGACTGTCGTGGGTCGTCTTCAGACTTTGAGTGAAAATGGTAAGTAGGGAAAATGAGACAATCGAGAGAACGACGATGGAGACGAGTACTTCGACGAGCGTAAAACCTTTTTCGTTATGCGACAAAACGTTGACCTCCTATTCAAAAAAAGTAAAACAATCGGTAAATAACGTATGGAATAATGAATAAATTGTTATTTTTTGTACAATACATATTATACTAAAGTTACACACTGAACGGATACAAAGAATAGTGGACATATAAGACATAGGGGGATTTTTAAATGAAGCGGTATGGGATGCATCTTTTCATTCTGATCGGACTCGTCGCACTCGTGACGTTGCCGACCATCGGACTCGTCAATTACTTAGATGCGTCCGCCGAGTCAAGTACTACATATACAGAAACAACAGTCGCGGGCGTCGATGTTTCGGGAATGACGAAGGAAGAGGCTGACGTTCGTCTCGATAACGCCATCAAAGATTTCAACACGATGCCGTTTTCGGTCAATCTTATGGACGGCACCGCCATTGAGATCGGAAAAGAAGTCGTGACGTTTGACGTACCGAACACGCTCGATTCCATCACGGATGAGGGTGAATACCCACTGTTGACCGCAATCGATGAGTCAAAAGTCGAACCATATCTCGATGGTCAACCTGTAACGATGACGATGATTGCCCCGGCATTGATGGAAGCGGCATCGATGCTTGAGTCAACGGTCGCATTGGAACAAGTCGCGGCAGAGAGTGAAGTCGTTGCTTCATTTACCGTGAGCCCGACTCCGGCGATGCAGTCCACGCTCGATCGAATGAACGGATTCGAGATGGCAGCAGGTGATATCTTTAGCCTCAAATCGTTCGGGGAAGACTTTGAGGCGCTCACGACGCTCGGCTCTTCGTTTTATCGCATGTTCGCTGCCACGCCGTTCGCTATTCTTGAACGTGTGCCGCATGAGACGCTCCCGTCTGGTGTCGAACTCGGATATGACACGAAAGTGGACGCCCGCTCGAACTTTGCGGTCCAAAACCGTGAGGAGTCGTCATACGCCATTCTCGTTTTGAATGAAGGGAATGCGGTGACCGTCCAATTATTAGGTCAACCATTTGAATCGGCTTACGAGGCACGTGTGGAAGAAGTGACTTCGGTTCCTTATCAAAAAGTCGTCCGTTTCTCTTCGTCACTACCATCAGGCAGCTCCTCTGTCACACAATCCGGGCAAAGTGGCCAGTCAGGCAAGTTGTACCGTGTCAAAGTGACCGAAGAAGGAGAAATGATGGAATTGCTCGGATTTGATTTTTATGCACCGACACCGGAAATCGTGACGAAGAGCTCGGTACCACTTCCGCCACCTGAACCGGTCGAACCGATCATTCCAACATTCCCAGATGAAGAGGTGGAAGAAGACCCGATTTTTGACGATGAAGTAGATGACAACTTTGAAGAACCACCCGTATTTGAAGAAGACCCTGCAGATCAGGAGGCAGTCGGATGATTGGTTATATGATTTTACTTGGCTTTTGGGTATTGGCCACATTGACGTTGTTCGCCTTGTCTGTCCCATCGATGAAAAAGCGTGAAACGAAACTGCTCATCAGTTTATGGACGGCACTTCTTTCGGCAGGGATTTACTATATGGTGACGGAGTCATTGACTCAAGCCTGGTGGGCGTGGTTCATACTCGTTGTCATATTGATTGGTGGAGTGACCGCTAGTACTTTCGTCGAAGAGAGGGAAGTCGAGCAAGAGGAGGCTCCTCAAAGGATGGTGAAGTAACGTGAGACGAACGAAACGAAGACTCGGCGAGATGCTCATCGAGGCGGGACTCATTACGACGAGTCAGCTCGATGAGGCGCTCGAACAAAAACGGCCTGGTGAAAAACTGGGGGATACACTTATTCGGTTGAATCACATTACCGAAACGCAATTGATTCAGATGATTCATGAACAACTACATGTACCGATTATCGAGCTGTATGCTCAGGATATCAACGTGACGGTGACGAAGCTCGTACCGAAAGCATTGGCGCAAAAACATGACGTCATGCCGTATCAGTTGATTGGAAACACGCTTCATATTGCGACAGCCGACCCACTCGATTTGATTGCGATCGATGACGTCCGTTTGCAGACTGGGATGAATATCGAGATTGGCATTTCGACACGTGAACAAATTCGAAAGACAATCAGTCGTTATTATGAGATGGATCATTCACTCGTCGAGATTTTAAAAGAAGATGCACCGGAGATGGATCGACAAGAAACGATGAATCGGGACGATGCCCCAATCATTCGCCTCGTGAACCAAATCTTTTTAAGCGCAATCGATCAACGAGCATCAGATATCCATTTCGACCCGCACGAGAAACAACTTCATGTCCGCTTTCGGATTGATGGAGATTTGCGTACGGAAACGATTTATCCGAAGAAAATTCAAAGTGTCATGCTGACGCGCCTTAAAGTGATGAGTAACCTCGACATCACGGAAAGTCGCTTACCGCAAGACGGACGAATCAAATATACGTTACGCAATCGCGCCTATGACTTCCGTGTGTCGACGCTTCCGACGATGTACGGGGAGAAGATTGTAATTCGAGTGCTCGACTCGTCGCAAGGACTTACGGATTTGACGAAACTAGGGTTCGGGGAACGTAACGAGCAAGCATATCGCGAGATGCTCAAACGTCCAAACGGCATTATTCTCATCACCGGTCCGACCGGTTCAGGGAAGTCGTCGACTCTCTATGCCTCACTAGTAGAGTTGAATGACGAGACGAAAAACATCATCACGGTAGAAGATCCGGTCGAGTATCAGCTAGATGGCATCAACCAAGTTCAGGTCAACTCGAAAGTCGGCTTGACGTTTGCATCCGGTCTTCGTTCGATCTTACGACAAGACCCGAACATCGTCATGGTCGGGGAGATTCGAGACACCGAAACAGCCGAGATTGCCATTCGAGCCTCACTTACGGGACACCTCGTCCTATCGACACTACATACAAACTCGGCCATTAGTTCGATCACCCGTCTCGTCGACATGGGAGTTGAACCGTTCCTCGTCGCTGCTTCGACGACCGGACTCGTCGCGCAGCGTCTCGTACGACGCGTCTGTCGTGACTGTGGTCAGGCAGAACCGGTCTCGAAAAGTGAGCAACGTCTCTTCGAGGCAGAAGGCATTCACATTGACCGAATTGTTCGCGGGAAAGGATGCGCCTCGTGCAACTCGACAGGATATCGTGGGCGTCTCGCCATTCATGAAGTGATTCCAATCAACGAAGGGTTACGACGGATGATCATGAACCAGGCGACCGAGTCTGAGATGGTGGAATATGCGAAGTCGCAAGGCGCGACGTTCTTACTGGCTGACGGATTAGAAAAAGTCGCAGCCGGGTTGACGACGACGGAAGAAATATTACGAACGGTCATTACGGAGAGTGCTTATGATTAATCAATCGATTGAAGTCATCTTGACGAATGCGGTCGAGCGACGCGCCTCAGACATTCATTTGACGGCGGGTTCTCCACCGATCATTCGGGTAGATGGGAGTCTGATCACGATGGGCGAGGAGAAAGTGCTGCCTCATCATCTTGAAGGGTTTTTAAAAGAAATTATGACGGATGATATGCGTGAACGTCTCGAACATGAGCGTGATCTCGACTTCTCGTTCGGGGTGCCGCGTGTCTCACGCTTCCGTGTCAACGCCTACTATCAAAGGGGAACGATTGCGATTGCATTCCGTTCGATTTCTGGGGAAATCCCGACATTAAATGAACTCAACTTGCCGACGGTGTTGAAGCGATTGATTGAGAAGCCACATGGTCTCATCCTCGTGACAGGGCCGACCGGTTCTGGGAAATCGACGACACTTGCGGCGATGATTCATGAGATCAATCGGACGCAACGAAAGCGGATCATCACGTTAGAAGATCCGATCGAGTATTTGCATTCACATGATCAAAGCATCGTCGACCAACGCGAAATTGGTTCGGACGTCATGAAGTTCGTGAGCGGTCTAAGAGCCGCTTTACGACAAGATCCGGACGTCATTTTGCTCGGGGAGATGCGTGACTTGGAAACGATTTCGACGGCGATGACAGCAGCCGAGACGGGGCACCTCGTCATGGCGACGCTCCACACGTCGAGTGCGATGTCGACCGTGAGCCGGATCATCGATGCGTTTCCGGCGGAGCAGCAAGACCAAATTCGGACGCAACTTGCGAACGTATTGATTGGCGTCGTCAGTCAACGATTGTTCCCACGGATCGATGTGCCGAAAGGTCGTGTCGCTGCCATGGAGATTATGTTAGGGAACCCGGCTGTCGCCAACTTGATCCGAAATGAAAAAGAGTTCCAGCTTCCGACCGTCATCCAGACGAGTCGACAGCATGGCATGCAGTCGATGGATGCCGCGATCGAACAGCTCGTTCGGCAAGGGATCATCAATCCGAACGCCGTCCCGACAGAAGAGATGAGGTGATGAGTGATGGCGATATTTCAGTATGAAGGCAAGCTCCTGAACGGGAAGCGTAAGAAAGGTCGCATCACGGCCGTCTCGCTTCGGGAGGCGAAAGATAAATTACGACAAGAATCGATTCTCGTGACGGACTTGTCCGAGCTCGAGTCGACCGGACTGAACAAAGAGGTCAACATCCTGCCAGAACGCGTCAAGATTGAACATCTGATCATGTACGTGAGACAGTTTGCGACGCTGATCCGTGCAGGGGTACCCATTGTACGTGCGACTTCGATTCTAAGAGTCCAAACCGAATCGAAAGTATTGAAGAAGACGCTCAGTCAGGTTGAGGACGATTTGAAAGAAGGGATTGCCTACTCTGAGGCGATCAAGAAACATCCGCGCGTCTTTTCGAACTTCTTTAGTTCGATGGCACTCGCCGGGGAGACGAGCGGGAACTTGGAGGAGGCGCTCGACCAAATCGGTCTCCAACTCCAGAAGCAGTATGATGTAAAGCGGAAAGTCATTTCTGCGCTCACGTATCCGTTGGTCGTCTCAATCGTCGCCATCGGCGTGGTCGCGTTCTTGATGGTGAACGTCGTCCCGACGTTCGCAAGCATCTTCGGGCAACTTGGCGGTGAGCTTCCGCTCATCACAAGAATTGTCGTCGCCGTTTCGGACTTTATCGCAGCGTTCTGGTGGCTCTTACTCGCGATTGCGGTGCTAGGGGTGCTTGTGTTCACGTGGATGTTGAAGCGGGACCGAGAACGATTCGTCATTGACCGATTGTTGCTCAAGATGCCGATTTTTGGACCAATCGTGACGAAGTCGCAAATCGCGTTACTCACGCGAAGTTTAGCCGTTTTGTTACAGGCAGCGGTCCCGATTTTGACGGCCATCGAAATCACGGAACGTATCGTGTCGAATCGCGTTATCCGCAAGGGATTGACGGAGGCACGTGAAATGATGGCACAAGGGATCCCGCTCCACGAGCCGCTCATGCGTAACTCGAACTTTCCTCCGCTCATGACACAGATGATTGCGGTCGGGGAAGAGAGTGGGGATTTGGACTCGATGTTGAACGAAGTCGCCGAGTTTTATGAGACCGAAGTTGAGACGACAACGGACCGACTGAAGTCCATCATCGAACCGCTTCTTATCGTTGTTCTCGCGAGTGTCGTCGGGGTGATTGTCATCTCCATCGTGGTCCCGATGTTCCAAATCTATGGCGATATTCAAAATCAATAAAATGAATATGCAAAGTATTGAAAATATACCTTTTCAATACTAAATTTAGAAGGTATAGTAAAATTGTTCTACTTCTAGTTTAGGTCTTTCGTAATGAATCTAGCTTACATGCAGCACAACACACAAAAGGGGAGAATGAATCATGGTAGAGAAGTTGAAAATGATTTGGCAAGATTCCAAACAATTAAAAGATGAGCGTGGACTCACACTCGTCGAGTTGCTCGTCGTCGTCGTTATTTTAGGAATTATCGCAGCCATCGCAGTCGTTGCGATTGGTGGGATTATTGAGAACTCGAAGAAGGATGCAATGGTTGCCGATGCGAAGCAGATGGTAAGTGCAGCGAAGTTGTATACTGCATCGAATCCACTTGATTCTGGTGGAACTGATACGCTAGTTTTTGAATCTAGTACGATTACTGGTTCTGATGGTTCTTCATACGTCTCAGAATTAAAAGATCCATTTGATACAGCAAATACTTACGATGATGCAGTCGTTTATATCACTGAGAGCGGCGGTCAGTATTCATATGAAGTAACTTTAAAAGGTGATAAAGAACTATTAGATGGAACTAATAAAAAAGTAGCAGAGAAAAAACTTGATAAAAAACTTGTGAACTAATATTTTCCGGCTGGCGCTGGGCACTCGCTCAGCCTAGCCGGTTTTCTGTTTTTGGCATATACTGACAAAAAGGAGGATCCTCCCTTGATTGAACTGATTGGATTCTTATATAGCATCGTCCTCGGGGCGGTCATCACGTCGTTCACCAACGTCGTCGGGCTCCGCGTGCCACGCCAACAATCCATCGTGACGCCGGGGTCACATTGTCCGTCTTGCGGTCATGAATTGTCACCGTGGGAACTCATCCCGATTTTCGGCTATCTCGCTCTTCGTGGGAGATGTCGTGGGTGTGGCGAGCGGATCGCGCCGACGTATCCGATCTTTGAGTTACTCGGAGCCATCGGATATGGCTATAGCTATACGCTTTACGGATTTAGCATGACGACGCTCCTCGCGTTCGCCTTCTTATCGACGTTGTTGGCGCTCGCAGTATCTGATTTATCGACGATGCTCGTGCCGAACGTCATCTTGCGTATCACGGCACCGGTATTACTCGTCCTTACCTATGTGGCAGGGGCCACGTGGTGGTCACCGCTTGCTGGGGCATTTCTTGGATTTTCTCTTTTAGCGACCGTCTTTTTCGTCTCGAAAGGGGGACTTGGGGCAGGGGACGTCAAATTGTTTACTATGATTGGTCTTGTGCTCGGTCCTCGTGATGTACTCGTCGCTTTGTTCTTGTCGAGTTTGATTGGAGCGGTTGTCGGAGTGGCCTTGATCGCCTCAAAGAAAATTGGACGAAAACAACCGATTCCGTTCGTGCCATCGATCGCGCTCGGGACGATGTTGACGTTTTGGTTTAGTGAAAGCTTTTTTGATTGGTATTTTGAGTTGATGTAGGGGGAAAACGATCATGAGTCGTGGGATAGAGAAAGGGACGGTCACCTATTTTTCGTTTGATGCACTCAGCATCCACGGTGCCGTCATCAAGCAAGGTGTGTTCAAGCGAAGCGCCTCGGTTCAGTTGGCGAAAGATGCGTATGGAGAAGGAAAAATCCTCGACGAGACCGCGTTCAGTCTCGCCTTCGACGAACTTTGTCGTAAGTTGAAAGTCCGACGTGGCATGACGTGTGCGGTCGCATTGGACGAGACCGAAGTGTTGTCACGGAAAGTCGAGATTCCTTCTACGATTCCGAAAGACGAAATTCGTGGGTACTTGTTCATGGAAATCGGTAGTTCCATCATCTTGCCGTTCGATGATGTGTCGTTCGATTATGAAGTGTTAGGTGAAGACGGGGTCAAGACGGACGTTATGCTTCATGCCGTATCGATTGAGCTGACGAAGTCGCTCCGCTCGTACATGAAAAAACGTGGTCTCGCTTTGAAGAAGATTACGCCACGCTCGGTCGCGGTCGCGAATGGTGTCATGCGTTTATCGGAGATCGATTCACTTCAGTCGACACTGATTTGGCATGTGACCCCGTTCTCGCATCAATTGCTCGTACTTGAAGAGGGGCAGATTCGCTTCATTCGTTCCATCGAGTCGGACCTCCCGTACCAAGTCGGGACGAAAGATGGCGTCGTGACGTATACATACAATGGGACAGATGAGATGAAAGCGAACCAGATGGACGACTGGTTGAACGAACTCGCCCGCTTCCTCGACTTCTACCGTTATTCGCTACGGACTGATGGTCGTGCCATCGACCACTTGTACGTCTCAGGTACGGTACCTGAAGTGGACGACTTGGTCCGCATGATTCAAACTGAATCTCTTGTTCCCGTGACACGGGTCGAACAACCGCTCGCGATTGCGCACGGGACGCCGCTCTCGCATCAGATGCTCCCACTACTCGGGATGGCGACCCTGCAACGTGACCAAGATACGAACTTCATCAACTCGACCGATGTGACGCTCCGCTGGCCGATCGTGACGGGACTCGTCGCATTACTCCTCGGTGGAGGGGCGGCCGGTTATCTGTACTATGAGGTCGGTCAATTGGAAGCGGATCAGGCACGTATCGAAGAAGAACTTCAGCTCGTGGAGATTTATCAAACGGAACAGGTGAACTCGAAGGCGCAACAAGTGCTCGCCCTCGACCAGACCGTGACGGCGTTGACGGATATGGAGAAGGATGCGGTACCGGCACTACGGGCGTTGACGGAACAATTGCCTCCGACGGGATACGTCTTGACGTATAACTACGAGGACGGCTCGATTATGAGCGTGCGGACTCAGTTTGAGACGCTTGAGGATCTGAACGCTTTCCAACGTTCGCTCATGACCGATGAACGCTTCCTTGACGTGAAGCTCCTCGGCGTGACGACCGAGTTGAAGGCGGCAGAAGAGGAAGAGGAGAACTCATTCGAAGAAGATCCACTTCCACGTTATATTGGAGAGTTCACGTTCATGTTCCAAGACGTGGAGGAAGAATTGACTGAAGAAGAGGAAGCAGATGCGGAGGTGGTGAGTCAATGAAACGTTCGACAATTTATGCGTTATTTGCGATTTGCCTCCTCATAGCCATCGTAGCACCGGCTTACTTCGGATATACGTATTTCATCAAACAAGGTGAAGTCGAGGCGCTTGAACGCGACCTCTCGCTTGAACGGACGAAACTTGAACTGTTGCGTCAGGAAGGCAAAGCCGTTGATGTAGCGGACTCACAAACGCTCCAGACACGAGTTCCGACAGCCCCTGCACTCGACACGGTCGTCGAGGCGTTGTCTCAGGCGAGCCTGCTCGCTGGTGTTGATGTGACAAGCATCGCCTTCGCGGACGGTTTGGTGGCTGAGTCGGAAGTACCCGAGACGGTCGAACCGTTCAATCCGGCTGACGTCAGTGAGACGAACGAACCGGCTGAACCGACAGACGTTGCACCGGTCAATGCTTCGACCGTTCGTTCAACCGTGACCCTTCAGGCCGAGACGTACGATGCCCTCGTCTCGTTCTTAGAATCGATCGAGTCGATGAACCGCATCCATGTGTTGCGAACGGTCCAGTTCACAGGACCTGCCGAGACGGGACCGAATACGGTCGAAGAAGTACAGGCGCTTGATTTTACGGTCGAGCTGGATGCTTTCTATCGCCAGGACCTCGATCAGCTCGTTCCAGATCGCTACATCCCAGAACCGGCGTTCGAGCAAAAGGATATCCCGGTCTATGATTACACGACACCATGAATCGACACGTCCCTTCACAAAATGAAGGGGCGTTTTTTCGACCCGAGTGATTGTGTTTATGACGCGTGTTGCCTACAATCAACAGAGAAGTGAGAAACGGCAAGGAAGCCCGTTTCAGAAGAAGAGAAGGAGTCGATACAATGAATACAACACAGAAGCGTGTCATCCTCGCCTCGATGTCACCACGACGCACCGAGTTACTCAGGAAAGCGGGCATCGAGCATGAAGTTATCCCATCGAACGTGACGGAAGGTACGGACGGTAAGGAATCACCGAGTGAGTATGTTGGGCGTCTCGCCCGCGAAAAAGCGTTGGACGTGGCGCGTGATCATCGAGATGCCATTGTGGTCGGTGCAGATACCGTCGTCGTTTTAGACGGTGTCATTTTGGAAAAACCAACTGACCGTGAGGATGCGAAACGGATGCTTGAACGCTTATCCGGCTCGACTCATGAAGTGCTCACCGGTGTGAGCATCATCGGTGCGACCCAAGACTTGTTCGTTACGACGACGCATGTAACGTTCGATGTGATTCCCGAGAGTTGGATGGAAGACTACCTCGATTCAGAAGAGCCGTATGATAAGGCAGGTGCCTATGGCATCCAAGGGTCGGGTGGTCTTTTCGTTGAGAAAATCGAAGGTGATTTTTATAACGTCGTCGGCTTACCGATCCATCCGCTCGTCAAGACGCTCGACCGGCATGGGGTGACGCCTCGCTTCCTGTGAATGCCTTGAAAGTAGGTGAAGGAATGACCATGGTGCTTGACCGTAGTGTAGAGACCGCCATCGCCAGATTGCTTCAAATCGGAGGACGGGGACCCGACCCGATGGAGACGGCGCGCCGCATCTCGGACGTGTATCCAACGCTACGGGCGCTGTCGCAGGCGTCCGTTCATGATTTGTGCAAAATCGAAGGGATGACGAAGAAGAAAGCGGAGCAACTCCTCGCCGCGTTCACAATCGGGATTCGCTACGTCGAAGAACCGAAAGTGAGTATGCCGACGATTCGGTCGCCACAGGATGCGTATGAGTTGTTGCGGGATGAGTTGCGGCTCTTGAATCAGGAGCATTTCGTCTGTCTGTATTTGAATACGAAGAATCAACTGATCGCCCGGAAGACGCTTTTTGTCGGTGGGCTCAATTCGTCGATTGTGCATCCGCGCGACGTATTCCGCGAAGCGCTCAAATTGTCTGCGGCGTGCTTTATCGCCGTGCACAACCATCCGAGCGGGGACGCGACGCCGAGTCGGGAAGACATCGAAGTGTCTGAGCGGTTGGTCGAAGCGGGTAACATCGTCGGCATCGCGTGTCTCGATCACGTCATCATCGGGGAAGACCACTATGTCAGTATGAAGCAGCGGGGATATATGAATGGGTGAGATGATTGGATTACCTGTCTCTTATCTTTGAAAAAAGATCACTCACATCAGAACTGGATTATTTGAATGATTCTGTTGAATTTGTCGTTTTATTAACGGATAATATTGAAACTAAAGTGCAAAGAAACTAGATAAAAACCACCTCAATTGAACTGTTCAAGTAAAGTTAGACAGAAAATCTAACTTCTAAGGGTAGTTCAAAATAGGTGGTTTTTATTTGTATTGCGTTACGATAATAGAGCTCAATAATGTGTCGCTAAAAATTCCTCTAACATTTGATTAACTTCATTCATCAAAATTCCACCTTCGGTAATTTGATTTGTATCAAGAGCTTTGACTCCATTAATCCCTGCATCAGATGCTTGTTGTGTTTTTTCAATGATTTGTATGTAATCAGTTTTTGCTTGCTCACGTGTAGGTGGTGCATCTAACTCATTAGCATTTTCCATCATTCTATCCAGCATTTTATAGATTTCTCCTGAGGCGTATTCAAACTCTTCGCTTTGTCCTGCCATGGGATCACTAGATAACAGTATAAAGAGTTCGCCAATTAATCCTAAACCATTTCCTAATTCGTTAACCTGACTTTGGAGATCGGCATCGAAAAGCATTTCTTCTAGCTCGAGTGCTTCAGCCTTTGCTTGTTCAGCGTCTTCTTTTTTCCTCATTTCTTCTTCAGCTTTACGAGCCGCTTCTTCCTCTTCTGCTTTCTTAGCAGCCGCGTCCGCTTTTTCTTGCTCTTTTTTAGCTGCTTCTTTAGTCGCAACAACGTCTTCAGCAGTTGGCTCTTCCGTTTTATCTTCCGCCTCGACAGTAATAGTTTCGGTTTCTTTAACTGCGGTTGTACCAGACTGATTTGTATCAGACTCACCGAATAGGTTACCGATAATTAGAAAACCAAAGAAAATACTAATGATAATGCGCGCTATTTTGTTAAATTTCTGATATTTCCACATCAAGAACAATCCAACTGGGAAAAACAAAAGCAACATAATTACAGTAAACCATGTCTTTTCATAAAACTTCATTATAATAATGGCCTCCTAAAAATAATCAAAATGTAATATTATTATAGCTTTTATTATCTTGGTAAATTTAATAATTGTGAAACTTTATTTAGGAATCATTCGACAATAATATAAAATTGGTGTCGAAATTTCAAATTATACATATATTTATATATCAATTCACTTCTAAAGAAAAATTTAGGAAGAGATAACTTGGTAGGAGGAAATGAAATACTGATTACGTAAACTTAATCTCGTTTGAAAACATCTCTACATCTCCCTACAACAATCTATCCTTCATTTATTGAAGAGATTGTGACGAGGGAGAAAGAATATACAATTTCCTCCAATTGACTCGTGGACTTTGATAAAATATCAGGTGAGGTGTTCAACATGGAAAAAATCATCTGGTTGTTCATGCTTGGTGTATCGCTCCTCGTGAGCTACGTCCAACTAGACGCGACCATCTTCTCGCTCGTCCTGTTCGTCCTATTTTTATTTGTGAGTACGGCGCTATTCCTTCGGTTCGACGAGGACCACTGGCTCGACCGTGTCTCACCAATCGTCGGTGTCGGGGTAGGAATTCTATCACTCATCGCCTATCTTGGTCTTGTTATGGTCTCTTTCAATGAACTCGATCAACTTGGCATGTGGACGGTGCTCGTCCGCTTACTTCTCATGTATGTTGGAATCTACATATTCGTGATGACGACGACAAGCTTTTTAGCCGGAGCGACGCGTGTGAAACCGTCCCGCTTCTTTCGACCGGTGCTGATCTTCTCTGTCTTCTTCTACGGCGCGATGTTACTCCTCCCGCTCCAACCAGGTTTGTAACCGTTCTCTCTTAGGCAGACGCTTACTCGCGTCTGCTTTTTTTGATTTGCCTTTTTCCTCAAAAGAAGGCAAACTAGTAGACGGTGAGACAGGACTGAGATGCGGTTATTGTAAATAACCTGTAATCGAATGAACGTTTTCAAACATGATTTTTCCGTTATAATAAAAAATAGTGTAACGAAGAGAGGAGCAACACCTATGTTTCGTAGTTTTAACCGAGAAATCGGAATCGACCTTGGAACGGCTAACACGCTCGTTTACGTAAAGGGTCAAGGAATTGTTGTTCGTGAACCGTCCGTTGTGGCGTTCCGTACAGATACAGGTAGAATTGAGGCCGTTGGTAACCAGGCCAAAGATATGATTGGACGTACGCCAGGGAACGTCTCTGCTCGTCGTCCGATGAAAGACGGCGTTATCGCTGACTTTGAAACGACAGCAACGATGATCAAATACTTCATGGAGCAAGCTCAAAAATCAAAAGGCGGTTTGTTCTCATCGAAGACGAACGTCATGATTTGTGTGCCAAGTGGTATCACGTCTGTTGAAAAACGTGCTGTCGAAGACGCTGCGAAACAAGCAGGGGCTCGTGAAGCATACACAATCGAAGAACCGTTCGCGGCAGCAATCGGCGCAGGTCTCCCGGTTTGGGAACCGACTGGCTCGATGGTCGTGGATATCGGTGGCGGTACGACCGAAGTCGCAGTGATCTCACTCGGCGGCATCGTGACAAGCCAATCGATTCGTGTCGGTGGTGACGAAATGGATGACGCCATTATTCGTTACATCAAAAACAAGTACAACCTCATGATCGGGGAACGTACGGCCGAGACGCTCAAAATGGAAGTCGGTTCGGCGCGCATCGACGCATCGAACGAGGCGGAGAAGATGGAAATCCGTGGTCGCGACCTCGTGACGGGACTTCCGAAACAAATCGAAGTGTCGTCTACAGAAGTATGCGAAGCACTCTCGGATACAGTCGAAGCCATCTTGGCAGGTGTCAAGCAGACGCTTGAACAAACACCACCAGAACTCGCGGCTGACGTAATGGACCGTGGAATCGTCTTGACAGGCGGCGGCGCGCTCCTCAAAAACTTGGACGACGTCATCTCAGACGAGACGCACATCCCGACACTCGTTGCGGATGAGCCACTCGACTGTGTAGCAGTCGGTACAGGAAAATCTCTTGAAATGATGGACGTCCTCCGTTCGAAATCAGGCATCTCGTCACGTCGATGAGAGGTGAGACACGATGAGCCGATTCGTACGCAATAAAAAGCTCATCATCACGCTAATTGTACTGATCTTGTTTTTCGTCATTTTAGGGGTTTCGATTCGAGGACGATCGGAATCAGCCTGGTACCAAGACGTCACGCGTGATGTGGTCGGCACGTTCCAGCGAGTGTTCGCGGTACCAATCGGATGGATGGACTCGACGGTCTCATCCATCTCGGACGTCCGCGACATCTACGAAGAGAACCGCCAACTAAAAGAACATTTGGCGAAGTACGCCGAGGTATCGGTTGAGGCAGATGACTTGCGCCGTGAGAATGAGGAGCTTCGAAAAATGGTCGAAGCGAAAGACAAGTCGTTACGCGACTTCGACCTCATTCCTGCGGAGGTCATCGGTCGGACACCGAACGATTGGCAACGCTACGTCACCATCAACGTCGGTTCTGAACGCGGCGTTGAGAAAGGCATGGCCGTGACCGCAGCGAGCGGAATGGTCGGTCGTGTCATTCAAACGAGTGCCTATACGTCACAAGTGCAACTGCTCAGCGACAACAACCGGACGAACAACGTCTCGGCTGTCGTCAAAGATGCGGACGGCAAAGCGACATATGGGACGATTGACGGGTTCGATACGGAGACGAACGAGTTGTTCTTTACGAAAGTATCGAATAGCGTCAAGTTGAAAGAAGGAGAAATCGTATCGACCTCTGGACTCGGGGGACGTTACCCGGCCGGACTCGTCATCGGTACGATCGAGTCGATCGAGACGGATGAATATGGCGTCTCGCAAGTCGCCCGAATCAAACCGGAGGCCGACTTCAATGAGTTCTCACAAATGTACGTGATTGATCGGACACTAGACGAACCGTTTCTAACGGGTCCCGAGGAAGGAGGAGCAGCGGGTGAGTAACATGAAAGTGTTCATCGCCCTGTTCCTCCTTTTTCTTATTGAAGGAACATGGGCATCGATTTTCTCGTGGCACTATGCCACGCCCTATCTCTTATTGACGTTGATTGGGCTGATGTTCGTCAGTCTGTATGGCAGATGGGAGACGGCGCTCGGGTTCGGTCTTGTATTCGGGTTGCTGTATGATATCGTCTATACCGACTTGCTTGGAATTTATGTATTTACTTTTTCACTCATTCCTCTCTTAGCCAGCTTCGTGTTAAAATATATAGGTGAGAACTTCTTCTCCGTCACCATCACCTTTACGTTCATGATTGTCGTATTCACAGTTGCGATATACGGGATCATGGCGGCGATCGGTGGGACGTTGATGACGATTCAAACACTATTGATTGAACAGATTCCAGGGACCGTGCTCGTCAATGCCATCGCCATCGTGATTCTTTATTATCCGATGATGCGGTATGTGACGATCCGACCTGTTGTGAAAAGAGGGTAGCCATGATGGAGCGTAAACGACACATTACGATTAAAGGACATCGCAACGGAATTGCCATCCACTTCAATCCGAAGAGTGGCATCGACGAGGTGCTTACGGACTTTGAAGCGACATTACAAGAAATGGAGCCGCCGTCCGGTAAGATTGCCCTGAAGTTGCACGCGGGTACTCGTTATCTTGACGAGGAGCTGACACGTCAAATTCGTGAGGTCGTCGCTCGTCATGGCGTTTTTTATATTGAAGACTTGTCGAGCGATGTCATGTTGACGGAAGAAGCGAAAGCAACGTACGGCAGAAAGACGTTCCACTATCATAGCGGGACGATTCGCAGTGGACAGGTCCTCACGTTTGATGGTTCGGTACTTGTGATCGGGGATATCAACCCTGGCTCAGAGGTCCGGGCGACGGGAAGTATTTATTGTTTAGGCACGATACGAGGAAATGTGCGTGCGGGTGTCGAAGGATGGGAAGAAGCGGTCATCACCGCGAGCCTACTCCATCCGAAGTTTTTGGCAATCGGCGAACACGTTCTCACGTCCGACGATGAAGAAGAACTTCCTGAGATTGAGATGGGTTGTGCGTACCAGACGAATGACGGGATCGAGATGACACGTCTCCGCCACGTCATGACCGGTCTGAAAGACGCATATGCAATGGAATTACAGAGAGGGTGAGTGGAATGGAGCAAGTAGTGGAGCCTGTACATACAGAAAAAGAAGTGAAAAACGGCAGAGCCATCGTCGTGACATCAGGAAAAGGGGGTGTCGGCAAGACGACGACGACCGCCAACATCGGGACGGGGCTCGCCTTGTCTGGACACTCGGTCTGTCTCGTCGATACGGATATCGGGTTGCGGAACCTCGATATCATTCTCGGACTCGACAACCGGAGCATCTATAACCTCGTCGACGTCATTACAGGACAATGTAAATTGAACCAGGCGCTCGTTCGCGACAAACGGTTCGAAGAGATGTACTTGCTTCCGGCCGCACAGTCAAAAGACAAGACGTCGGTCAATCCTGAGCAAGTGAAAGAGATTGTCGACCAATTGAAGACGGAATATGATTTCGTCTTGATTGACTGCCCTGCGGGGATCGAGCAAGGATTCATGAACGCGATCGCTGGGGCGGATGAGGCAATCGTCGTCACGACGCCAGAGAAGGCGGCCGTCCAAGACGCGGACCGCATCATCGGGATGCTCGAACAAGCGAATCACATCGAAGCGCCGAAGCTGATCGTCAACCGGGTGAAAAATCACCTCGTCGAATCAGGGGATATGCTCGACATCGATGATATCATGCGCATCTTGTCGATTGACCTCCTTGGCGTCGTCATCGATGATGAGGAAGTCATTGCCGCTGCGAACCGTGGGGTACCGGTCACGATGAACCCGGACAACAATGCCGGACAAGCGTACCGCAACATCACGCGCCGCATCCTCGGTGAATCGGTCCCGCTCATGTCGATTCAGACGGAGACGGCACCGGTCGGCTTCTGGGCACGACTCATGATGAAATTTGGAATGAAAAAAGCGTAAAGGCAACGAAAGTTGCCTTTTTCTGTCGAAAGGAGAGGTGCACATGAAGTTAATCTACGAACGAACACCTTCCATCGAACGGGCGATGCTCGTAGACGGGGAACGTTTGCTCGAAGTCGAGGAACGCTTCGTCGACCAGTTGTCGGTCGGTACGATCGTCGAGGCTGCGATTGAACGGATTCATCCGTCACTCGGGGCGGCTTTTTTGACGGACGGGGAGACGACGTTCTTTTTACCGATTGCGGAGACGCTTCGCGCGCTCGCCTCGTATCCGGACGTGCCAGCGATCGGACAAGCGGCTGTCGTCGGGGAAAAACGACTCGTGCAAGTGACGAAAGAAGGCATCAACGGCAAGCATCATAAGGTGACAGAAAACATTCGGTTCGGTGGACGCTATCTCGTCTACTTCCCATACGGTCGTCGGAAGTTGTTCAGTCGAAAGCTCGACCTCGTCACGCAGGACCGCCTCTCGAAGTCGCTCGCCCTTTCAGAAGAGGAAGGGGTCCTGTTTCGGACGGAGGCCGGCCAAGTGGCACCAGACGCCTTACAGGAAGAACTCGACTTGCTTCGAGATCGTGCGAAAACCGTGATTGAACAGCGCTACGGTCAAGACGAGCTATTATGTGAACATTTCGTACGCCGTCATGCGGTCGAATCAGTCCTTTTGAACGACAAGGAAGGACAGGCGCGCATTGAGCGACTCGACGTCCCTGTGAAACGTCATATCGGCAAAGGACGAATCCCGGAGGCGAAACGTCTCGATGGGATGATTGAAAAGCTCGAAAGTCGTGCCGTCTGGTTGGATGGAGGGGCGTTCGTCTTGATCGAACAAGTCGAGACGATGACCGTTATCGACGTCAACAGCGGGAAGAACGTCGCCGTCAAAGATAAAGGACGTGCGGCCGATACGATCAATGAAGCGGCACTCTATACAATTATGGAACAGTTGCGCTTACGTAATATCGGCGGGATGATCGTCATCGACTTCCTCCGTGGTTCGAAAGAAGGGCAGACCCGACTGCTCAAGAAAATGAAAGAACTCGGGGCACGCGACCCACGTCGTGTCGAAGTGTACGGATTCACACGGATGGGATTGTTTGAAATGTCGAGGGAGCGGACCGGACGCTCGATTCAAGACCGGATGACCTATGCGGGCAAGCCGTCGAAGCTAGCCGTTTTCTCGCAGTTTGAACGCGCGCTCCTCGATCTCAGCGGGCAATACGAGGCGGTCGTCCTCTCGCTACCGAAAAAGTGGCACGACGCTTCCTGGCTTGAATTTGACATCGACGTCCATCTCGTCGAAGGGGATCCGGAGTTTGCCTTTTACGGGACGTCTGCAGAATGTCAGAATTTCTTATCTCGCCGTTGACAATGAATAATTGAGAGTGGTATTATCTATAACGTTAGTTCGTTTGGAAGCACCCAAATGGCTACAACCGCACAGAACGGGTTTTAAAGGTATTTGCCCTGCCCAGGATGGCGAGTCTGAGTTTAACAAGGAGGTGCACGTATATGTACGCAATCATCAAAACTGGTGGTAAGCAAATCAAAGTTGAAGCAGGTCAAGAGATCTACATCGAAAAACTCGATGCTGATGTCGAAGGTACTGTAGAATTCGGTGAGGTTCTTTTCGTTGGTGGTGACGATGTTAAAGTCGGCGCTCCACTCGTAGAAGGCGCTAAAGTTGTCGGTACTGTGGTAAAACACGGCCGCGCTAAGAAGATCACTGTCTTCAAAATGAAAGCTAAGAAAAACTACCGTCGTAAGCAAGGTCACCGTCAGCCTTACACGAAAGTTCGCATCGAGAAAATCGAAGCGTAAGCTATGATTCGGGTCAAGGTAAGACGAGACGAGGCGAAGTCGATTCGCTCCGTCGAAGTGACTGGTCATGCCAATTTTGCAGAACCTGGTTCTGACTTGGTGTGCGCCGGTGTTTCAGCCATCATATTTGGTGCCTATAACGCCGTCGAAACGCTTGCGGGTCAATCGCTTCTTGTAGAAATGGCAGATCAAACAGAGGGTGGTTACTTTTATGTCGAGACGTATCCTGACTTATCACCGCAGGATATGGAACGCACCCAACTGTTATTAGAAGGGATGCTCGTGCAGTTAGACACGATCGCCCAAAGCTACGGTGAATATATCCAAATTGAACAATAGGAGGTGGACCTCATGTTACAATTGAACCTTCAGTTCTTCGCTTCGAAAAAGGGAGTTGGTTCGACTAAAAACGGTCGTGACTCAATTTCGAAACGTCTCGGTGCAAAACGCGCTGACGGACAAACAGTTTCAGCTGGATCAATCCTTTACCGCCAACGCGGTACAAAGATTCACCCAGGTGAAAACGTTGGCCGTGGTGGCGACGACACTTTGTTTGCGAAAGTTGACGGCGTAGTACGCTATGAGCGTCTTGGTCGCGACAAGAAACAAGTGAGCGTTTACCCAGTCGCGTAAGTTGAACGACGCAGAAGACTCTAGCCACTTTTTTGGTTAGAGTCTTTTTTTCTAGGAGAGGATCAAATGGATTCAGAACAGACACTCGAGCTCTTATCGACCGTCCGTCACGAATGGATGAATCGGCTTCAATTGATCTCGCTCTATGCGGCACTCGATCCGACTAAGCTAGAGGAACTTTACGAACGCTATCGGAAACAGGCCGACGAGGAGAGTGCGCTCGTTCGCCTGAACGTGCCACAGACGAGCCTTGTCGTGATTCAAGCGAATTGGGAAGGACGGATGACGTATACGATTTCGACCGACCAACTCGCCATCGATGATGCGCGAGTGGCAGAGATGCTTGTCCGATTGTTAGAAAACACGGACGGGCCGATTCATGTGACGTTCACGGACGGACTGATGGTTCGCGTCACGGGAGATGTCCCGGAAGACGTGCTCACGTCAGCCGATGTGTACGAACAGAACGTAGCGATGACTACGTTTCACATAAAGGAGGGGAAATAAATGTTTGTCGATCAGGTTAATATTTTTGTAAAAGCTGGAGACGGTGGTAAAGGAATGGTTGCCTTCCGCCGCGAAAAGTATGTCCCAGATGGTGGACCTGCAGGTGGTGACGGTGGTCACGGTGGAGACGTCGTCTTCGAAGTAGAAGAAGGATTGCGCACACTCGTTGATTTCCGTTATTCGAAGAAGTTTATCGCCCATGATGGCGAAAAAGGAATGTCAAAAGGGATGCACGGACGTAAAGCGAAGCCGCTCATCGTCAAAGTCCCACCTGGCACAATCGTATTCGACGCAGAGACGGATACGGTCATCGCCGACTTGACGGAGCACGGACAACAAGCGACGATCGCCAAAGGCGGACGTGGCGGACGCGGGAACTGTCGTTTCGCGACACCTGCCAACCCGGCTCCAGAAATCGCTGAGAACGGTGAACCAGGTCAAGAGCGTGAGTTGCGTCTTGAGTTGAAACTTCTCGCAGACGTCGGACTCGTCGGATTCCCGTCTGTCGGGAAATCAACGCTTCTGTCGGTCGTCTCTTCGGCACGTCCAAAAATCGGGGCGTACCACTTCACGACGATCACACCGAACCTCGGTGTCGTCAAGACAGCGGACGACCGCAGTTTCGTCATGGCCGACCTTCCAGGACTCATCGAAGGGGCTAGCCAAGGCGTTGGGCTCGGTCACCAATTCCTTCGTCATATCGAACGGACGAAAGTGATCGTTCACATGATCGATATGAGTGGGATGGAAGGACGCGATCCGTTCGAAGATTACACGACGATCAACCGTGAGCTCGAGTCGTATAACCTACGCCTCCTCGAGCGTCCGCAAGTCGTCGTTGCGAACAAAATGGATATGCCGGACGCAGAGGAACATCTCGAAGAGTTCAAGAAGAAGGTAGGAGACGATGTCAAAGTCTTCCCAATCTCTGCTCTCGCACAAGATGGTCTTCGCAACTTGTTGATCGAAGTGGCGAACTTTGTCGATACGACACCTGAATTCCCACTCGATGAGCTTGAAGAGAAGACAGCGACGCCTCGTGTCGTGTATCGTTATGAGAAGGAAGAGAAAGGCTATCAGATCCACATCGATGAGTACGATCGCTTCGTCATCACGGGGCCACGTATCGAGAAGCTCTTCAAGATGACGAACTTTGACCATGATGAGTCAATCAAACGATTCGCTCGTCAAATGCGTCAGATGGGCGTCGATGATGATCTTCGTAAGCTTGGTGCCGAAGACGGCAGCGTCGTTGCGATTCTCGACTTCGAATTCGAGTTCGTGGAGTAAGAAAAAAATTATTTGTTAAGAAGAAACGGAGTGTGAAGCTAACGTGGACCCTGTGCCCTCGTCAAGTTTAATTCTATATGTAGTTCTCATCATGTTGTCAGCGTTTTTCTCATCAGCAGAAACGGCGCTTTCAAGTGTAAACCGTGTTCGGATGATTCGGATGGCAGAAGACGGCGACAAAGCCGCTAAACGCGTCCTCAGTCTCGTCGACCGCTTTGACGATACGCTCTCGACGATCCTCGTCGGGAACAACATCGTCAATATCGGTTCGGCGACGGTATCGACCGCCATCGCCACATCGATTTTCAGTGGCGGTACGGGTCTTCTCGTGTCGACGTTCGCGACGACGGTCATCATCTTAATCTTCGGTGAGATCTTACCGAAATCGCTCGCCAAAGAATTTGCGGAGAAGTATTCGCTTCTCATCAGCGGGATTCTCGTGTTCCTCGTCAAAGTCCTCAAACCGGTGACGATGATCTTCACTGGCTTGAAGAAGTTGACGCTTCGGATGATTGGGATGAAAGCCAAGGAGCCGTCAGTCACGGAAGAAGAGTTGAAAGTGCTCGTCGATATGGGAGAAGAAGAAGGTGTGCTTGGTGAGACGGAAGCTGAGCTCGTCCATAGCGCCTTCGCCTTCAACGATATTACCGTCGATGACGTCTTGACGCCGCGAATCGATATTTTGGCAGTCGACATCGACGATTCGCTCGATGAAATCAAAGACACGATTTTCAGTGGTGGACATTCACGTTTGCCGGTCTACAAAGACTCGATTGACAACGTCATCGGTGTCTTGTCAGAACGTGACTTCTTGCGTTCGATGATGAAGGATGAAGTGACGGATGTCCGTTCGCTCATTCGACCGCTCACGTATGTGTCACCGCAGACGAAATTGATTGAACTACTTCCGATTCTCCAACAGAAACAATCTCACATGGCTGTCGTCCTCGATGAATTTGGGGGCACGGCGGGTCTGATCACGTTAGAAGACATGCTCGAGGAGCTCGTCGGCGACATCTGGGATGAGCACGACGAATCTGTCGTCTATCTCAGACGTCTCCGTGAAGGCGTATATGAGTGTATGGCTGACATGAACGTCGATGAATTCGCCGAAGAGATGGGGATTGCGGAACCAGACGTCGATTCCAACACGATGGGCGGTTGGTTCGTAGAATTACTCGGCGACATCCCGGAGAAAGGTGCGCAAGTGACGTATCAAGACTTGACGTTCACCGTTCTCCACGTGGAAAAACGCCGTGTCCGGAAACTGTTAGTGGAGACTGGACAATCACAGCAAGAAGACATGCAAGAAGAAGCATAAAGAAAAGGGATGATTCGCCACGAGCGAATCATCCCTTTTTTGCGTTAGACCGATTGGCGCTCGATGCGCTCAATCAATTCGTATGGACGTACTTTATAGATGGCGTATGGCATATAGACGGGATCAATCGCATCGAGGAAGCGCATCTGGAAGTGCTCCCGTTTGATATAGTCGCCGACATTATGAGCATCGACTTTGTGGAATCCGACTTCTTGCGTTTCACCGGCTTGTGGTCGAAGTTCTCCAGACACATATTTCGCACGGAACGTGACGCAGAGGACACGGGACGATACGTTTTGATAAATCCCGGTGATGCCTTCCACTTCGATTTTCACACCTGTCTCTTCGTCCACTTCGCGGTGGATCGCGTCGACGAGCGATTCATGTTCTTCGACCTGTCCGCCCGGCATCTCGAACGAGTCGTTCCGATGCATGTTTTTGACAAGGAGGACCTCACCCGCTTCGTTCGTAATATAAGCCGTTACACAAACGATGGCACGCGGCGGCGTATAGTGACCGGTCGGCATCATGAACTCTTCGCTTGACTTGATATACAAGTCTTTTCCGAGGCGGGCCCGTTTTTTCATGGCATCCCGTCTTAACGCGCTGCCGCGATAATCTCGCTCGACTTGCTCATAGTGTTCACGGTCCCGATATTCCCATAATGCCATGACCTCGGATTTGTCTTCGGTCACCCAGCGTCCGACGAGGCGAGCGCCATGGGACGCTTGAATCGGATAGATGTATGTATGGAAGAAGTCGGTGAATTCTTGCAGGCGTTCAGGTCGAATCGTATACGTTTTACGGCGATGGAACATGGTGATTCCTCCTTTTTCGTTGTGCGGTGTCCTGTATGTGTGACCGCGATTCGCTTACATAGTTCTTATTCGACAGATGTGAGCGTTTCCCTTTGCAACAAAAAAAGAATCAGCGCTGGTTACGCTGATCCTTTCACATGTTTTGGTTGCTGGCGAAGATGGCGGACGACGAGAACGATTCCGATGGCCAGTGCCAGGAAGGGCAGGATGTCGTCCATGAAATGACCGATCATGCGCCAGTTGTTGCCGAGCATCATCCCGACATGAATGAAGACGAATGACCAGACGGCGAAAATGAGTGTCGTCACCGACAAGAATTTTCGGAACGACAGGCGCATCACGCCCGCACTCACGGCGAACAGTTGGCGCCAGAAGAGACTGAGGCAGACAATCCATGCCCCGTATTTCTCAAACCAGCGCTCGGCACGAAGCTGCTTGTCTTGGCGAATCCGGAAATATCCATACAGCTTCAAGGCGACGGGACGTCCGCCGTATCGACCAATCCAGTAAAGACCAATCTGACTGAGCGTGAAAGAGAACCACGCCAGTAGGAACGTTAGGAAGAAGGACGCGTCATGTGAATCGACGAGAAAGCCACCATATGCGAGAACGAGTTCGTTCGGGATGAATTGAATGAAGATACCAATGGGAATGCTGAAAACACCGCATACGGCGAGCATGTGCTCGAGGACGTTCATGACGAGTCCTCCTTTCGAGTTGATTTCAGGAAAGTTGTTCCATCCATCAGTATAACGGACATGAGTGAAAAGAAAAAGAAGAGATGTCACATATTCGTGACGTCTCTTCAATCTAATTCAGATACGAGGATACCGAGCCGGTCGAGCTCTTTCACGGCGGCATCGATTGCTTCTTGATGATCGGCTTCAAGTGTATGGACGTGTAATCCTCCGGTCAGTTGAGAAAGCGGAGAGGCACCGTGCGCCTTAACCCGCTCGAGGAAGGCACGGACGTCACGTCGGCTCTTCACCATGAGTTGTCCGGTGATGGATCCGTAAACAGGGTGATCGATGATGACGTCTTTGATGGTGACCCCTTCATCGACGATAGCATTCATTTCTGCCTCCATCTCCTCTGCCGTATGGCGACAAGCCACCTTTTTCGAATAAGTAGACGGGGTGAGGTCACCCTGCAAATAGACGTAACCTCGAGCGGTCGCGACGATTTGGTGACCTTTTGCTTTTAAGAGCGACAAGTCTTGGACGATGACTTGGCGACTGACAGATACGTGCCTCGCCAGTTCAGATCCTGTGATCGGTTCATTGCTCGATTCGATCAATTGAAGTAAAGTGCGACGGCGTTCTTCACCGGCTAAACGTTTGTTCATGATGTTCGACTCTCCTTGCTAAAGTGACGATGGCATCGGCGAGGGCCGATGTGTCTTCGACGGTCGTTTGCGCGCCGAAGGAAATGCGGACGAGTCCGTGGCATGCGCTCGTCTCATATCCGAGTGCTTCAAGCATGCGGTTCGGTCCATTCTGACCGGCGCGGCATGCGGACCCGGCTGATACTTGGAACCCGAGATCGTCGAGCTCGGTCATCCACCATTGTCCATCGCGTTGATGAGATACGAAGGAGAAGATAGCGGGACTTTGTTCGTCAAACTCGAGCCAATGGACATACGCTGACGTCTTCTCTTTCAAGATAGCACGAAATGCCATGAAATTTCTCTGAAAACGTGTCAATTGCTCCTGACGTTCCCCGAGCGCTTTGACGAAGGCGCTGATTCCGGGAACATCGATCGTACCTGGGCGAATCCCATATTGATGATGACCTGGGTAGTAAGGTGGTGGAATCAAGCGTTCCATATAGAGGGCACCGATTCCTTTTGGCCCCCCAACCTTATGGGCACTGAACGAATAAGCATCGATTCCTTCCACAGAGATGGGAATTTTCCCAAGTGCCTGTACGCCGTCCACGTGAAAGAGAATCTTCTTATATTTGAGAAGACATTGGATATGGTGGAGCGGTAACACCCAACCTGTGTCGGAATTGACGTGCTGAAGCGTGACGAGTCCGATATCACGGTCAAGTAAGTGCGTGAACGTATCCATATCAAACTTTCCGTCCTTCAGTTTCAACCGATGGACGATGACCCCTTCTCGTTCCCATTCTTCAAGTAAGAGGGCAACCGAATCATGTTCGTGCCAGGACGTGATCACTTCTTTCCCTTTCATTCGTTTCCGTAAGCTCGTCAGTGCGATGTAATTACTCTCCGAGCCACTTCCGGTGAATAATAATTTCCCTCGTAACATATCAAGCCCGAGCGCCTGTTTGATCAAACGTCGTGCCTCTGTCAAATAGTCTTCAGCCATATATCCGTGTGCGTGGAGTGATGATGGGTTTCCATAAACGTTTTTGGCCATAGCCACGTAATGGTCTAATGCTGCATGTGTCATAGGATGTGTAGCGGCGTAGTCGAAGTAGCGGTTCATCATGGACTCCCCTTTTCTCATGTTGTCTTCTACACAAAATTATGCGAAACTAGTTTACAAGTCAACATTACATATGAAAAACAGGTGATATACAAGTGTCTTTACAGATAAAGAAAACCGACATTTTGATTATCGGAACAGGACTTGCTGCCGTCGCGACGGCGCTTCATGTGCCATCCTCGTTGTCTGTTCTCCTCGTCTCAAAGGGTGAGGTGACGTCGACGAACTCTGATTTGGCACAAGGAGGCATTGCGAGCTCGTATCTAGAGGAGACGAGTGAGGCACATAAAGAAGACACGATGCTTGCTTCGAACAGGACATCGTGCTCAGAACGTGTCGACATTCTCGTAAAAGAAGGTCGTCGAGCGATTGAAGAGATGGAACGGTTCGGTGTCCGCTTCGATCGTGACGAAGACGGATATGCCCTAGGACGAGAAGGGGCACACCAGTTGCATCGCATCTTTCATGCCGGGGGTGACGAGACGGGTCGACATGTGATGCGACAGTTACGTCGGTCGTTACCGGACAATGTCAGCATTCTAGAGCATGTTCTCGTCCATGACCTTGTGATGAAGGAAGGGCGTGTTGTCGGTGCGCTAGCCTTTCACCATGAGGAAATGCTCCAGTTGGAGGCCGGTGCAGTCATTCTCGCTACAGGTGGAATTGGTGGTCTGATCGATTGGACCTCGAACGCCAAGACGGTGACCGGTGACGGGCTTGTCTTGGCGAACCGATGCGGGGCGAAGCTGACGCACTTACAACGGATTCAATTTCATCCGACATTACTTGCTGCCGAGGAACCACATCTCGTCACCGAAGCGCTCCGTGGTGCCGGTGCCAAGCTTGTCGATGCATCCGGTAACCACGTGATGGCGCATGACCCACTCGGAAGTCTCGCTCCTCGCGATGTGGTGGCGCGCGTCCTGACAGACCATGTCGGACTCGTCTTTCTCGATACGACAAAGGTGAAGCGACTGCGTGACCGCTTCCCAAAACTCGTTGCGACGTGTGACAAGCTAGGAATCGACCTTCGACAAATCCCCGTTCGCCCAGGGCTTCATTTTCATATGGGTGGAATCGAAGTGGATGAATCGGGTCGAACGGACGTCGATGGCCTATACGCCGTCGGGGAAGTGGCGGATACGGGTGTACACGGAACGAATCGACTGGCATCGAACTCACTCTTGGAATGTTGGGTGTTCGGAAAACGTGTCGCCGAGGCGATTCAGGTGAACGATGCATCCTTAGCGACGAGCGATGTGATGGTGTATGACATCTCACCTAAAACGTTTCAGGCGTTTCGTCATCAAATCGGCAAATGGTTGACGATTTCACCGAACTTGGATGAAATGAAATGTTTCTTACAAAATACCCAAACGTTGACCTTGACGAAACACGTGACAAGACAATTAAGTGAACAAACTTTACAACTCGATGCGGCGCGCCTTCTCGCGCAAAGCATCCTCGAAATGGAGAGGTACGATGAACACGATTTATCTACGCGAACAGCTGCGACAGTTTCTGATTGAGGATATCGGATATGGTGATTTGTCGAGTGAACTGATCGATGAACGGGACGAGTCAGTCGCGACTGTCATCGCGAAAGAGCATGGCGTTTTCTGCGGAAAACCGATCGTCCGTGAACTCGCGATCATGCAGCAACTCGACTTAGTGGCTTGTCAAGAAGACGGAAGTCGAATTGCACCAGGCGATGTACTCATCGTCTTGAAAGGAAAGACCCGTGTCCTTTTAGAGACAGAACGCGTCCTATTGAATGTGATTCAGCGGATGAGCGGGATTGCGACGATGACCCGGCAGTGCGTCGATGCGCTCGGTGACGACTCGATTCATGTCACGGATACACGCAAGACGACACCGGGACTTCGGATGCTTGAGAAATATGCGGTTCGTGTCGGCGGGGGTTATAACCATCGGCTTCGGCTCGACGATGCCGTCATGATCAAAGACAATCATATCGTCGCCCTCGGCGGTGTGGCAGAAGCCGTTCACGCGGCGCGCTCGAAAGTAGGGCATACGACGCCGATCGAGGTCGAGGTCGAATCGTTCGACCAACTCGTACAAGCGATTCAAGTGAATCCGAATATTGTAATGCTCGATAATCGGACACCAGATGAATTACGAGAATGGGTGCGTCATATCCCGAACCATATCACGATCGAAGTATCCGGCGGCATCACGCTCGACACGATTGCCGACTATCGAGGGATTCGGATTGATGTCATCTCGCTCGGTCAATTGACCCATTCAGTGCGAGCGCTCGACTGTAGTATGAACTTACAAGGAGGAATGAAATATGCAACTACTCGGAACACTCCCACCGACGTACGCTAATCTGTCGGTGGAGGAAATGGAGACACGGATTCAGGCGGTCAAAGATCGACTCGGGACACGTCTCTTCTTACCGGCGCATCATTATCAAAAAGACGAGGTCGTCCAGTTCGCGGACGCGACAGGAGATTCGCTCCAGCTCGCACGGCTCGCGGAACAGATGAGCGAAGCGGAATTCATCGTCTTCTGTGGTGTGCATTTCATGGCAGAGACGGCAGACATGTTGACACGGGATGACCAAATTGTTGTTTTGCCCGACATGCGCGCCGGCTGTTCAATGGCAGACATGGCCGATATCGATCAGACAGAGATTGCGTGGGAAGAACTGACGGAACGATTCGGGGATGGGATCATCCCAATCACATATGTCAATTCAACGGCGGCCATCAAAGCGTTCGTCGGGCGTCACGGCGGGGCGACCGTCACATCGTCCAATGCACATGAAATCGTCCGTTGGGCGCTTGAGGCAGGCGAACGCATCTTGTTCCTTCCAGATCAACACCTCGGACGGAATACGGCATACGATCTCGGGATCCCGCTCGAGGCGATGGCCGTATGGGATCCGCTCCGTGAAGAATTGGTCGCCGAGGGGGATGACGAGCAAGTGAAGGTCATCTTGTGGAAAGGACACTGCTCCGTTCACGAGAAGTTCACGGTGTCGCAAATTCAAGCATTCCGTGAGCGCGAACCGGATCGTCGTATCATCGTCCATCCGGAATGTACGTTTGACGTCGTTCAGGCATCGGATGAGGCCGGCTCGACGTCGTATATCATCGACAAGATTGATGCGAGTGCACCGGGAACGAAATGGGCGGTCGGGACCGAGATGAACCTCGTGAACCGGTTAGCGGCAACATACCCGCACCTCGATATCGTCTCGTTGAACCCGTTCATGTGTCCGTGTCTGACGATGAACCGAATCGACTTGCAACATCTGCTTTGGGCGCTCGAGTCGCTCGAGACGGATCCTGTCAACGTGATTCGTGTCGATGCTGATACGACAGAATGGTCAAAACGCGCACTTGAACGCATGCTCGGACGTTAATCGCTTCAGGACAGGCAAACGCCTGTCCTTTTTTCATATGGCTCGTTATGGTACAATAAATGCAGTTTTTCCGACCGAAAAGGAGAGTACACCGTGATTGAATTCGTAAAAGGACCCGTCGCCTATGTGTGTGCGGAATATATAACGTTAGATGTCTCGGGCGTCGGCTACAAAGTACATGTGCCTAACCCGTTTTTTTATCGTGAACAAGACGAACATGTAATCGTGTTTACGCATCATTACGTCCGTGAAGATCAACAGACGCTATACGGTTTCCGGTCACGCCGGGAACGGGAGCTTTTCAATAAACTCCTTAGTGTCAGCGGCATCGGACCAAAAGGGGCACTCGCCATCGTCGCCTCGGGTGATATCGACGCGTTGATCGATGCGATTGAAACCGAGAACGAGAAGTATTTGACTAAGTTCCCGGGAGTCGGGAAGAAGACGGCCAAACAGATGGCACTCGACTTGAAAGGAAAGCTATCCGAGCTTGCACCGGATTATGTGCCGAACGAAGGGTTGTTCGCGCAAGGTGCGTCTGAACTCGACGAGGCGTGTGAGGCGCTCGTCGCCCTCGGATATTCTGAACGAGAGATCGCGAAAGTCCGCAAAGCATTGAGCGGAGAGATCTTGACGACCGACGCGTACATAAAACGCGCGCTACAGCTGTTATTGAAATAAGGAGGAAGCTATGGACGAACGATTGTTGTCACAATCTCATCAGCAATATGAAGACTCTGAAGAGTGGAGCTTACGTCCGCAGCGCTTCGAGCAATATATCGGGCAAGAAAAGGCGAAAGGCAATTTGTCGGTCTTCATCCAGGCCGCCAAACTTCGCAGTGAGACGCTCGACCACGTCCTGTTATACGGACCGCCGGGACTCGGGAAGACGACGCTCGCGCAAATCATCGCCAACGAGATGGGTGTCGGGATCAAGACGACAGCCGGACCGGCGATTGAGCGACCGGGTGATTTGGCGGCAATTCTCTCGACTCTTGAGCCAGGTGACGTCTTGTTTATCGATGAGATTCACCGCTTGAGCCGGACGATTGAGGAGATTCTTTATCCGGCGATGGAAGACTATTGTCTCGATATCGTCTACGGACAAGGAGAGATGGCACGAAGCGTCCGCATCGACTTGCCACCGTTCACGCTCGTCGGGGCGACGACGCGTGCCGGGATGTTATCGGCGCCGCTTCGGGACCGTTTCGGGGTCACGTTGAAGCTCGAATATTATGAGGCGCATGAACTCGCGGCAATTGTCAGTCGGACGGCCCAGCTGTTCCGCCTTTCGATTTCACCTGAAGCGAGCGGCGCGATTGCGAAGCGTTCACGAGGGACGCCACGAATTGCAAACCGTCTCTTGCGTCGAGTCCGTGACTTCGCGCAGGTAGCCGGGACGAAAGAAATCGACCCTGTGCTCGCATCTGATGCGCTCGACCGTCTACACGTCGATGCGCTCGGGCTCGATGAAGTCGACCACCGATTGCTTCGAGCCATGGTGGAGCGATTCGGGGGTGGACCGGTCGGACTCGAGACGCTCGCCGCAACGATCGGTGAGGATGCTCAGACAATCGAGGACGTCTATGAGCCATATTTACTTCAACAAGGGTTCTTGCAGCGTACGCCGCGAGGACGGATGATCACACAGTTTGCCAAGTCGCATTTTGGTTATGAAGAGGAAGAGGAGTAAGGTATGCAAGACATTCAATTGAACGTAAACGATTATGATTTTGAATTGCCAGAAGAGTTGATCGCGCAAGTTCCGTTGCTCGATCGGACGAGCTCACGTCTGCTCGTATTGGACCGTGAGACAGGAGACATCGAGCATCGTCATTTCCGTGACGTGCTCGATTACTTGAACGAGGGAGATGCGCTCGTCGTCAACGATTCGCGCGTCTTACCCGCTCGTCTTTTCGGAGCGAAACAAGAAACAGGCGGGAAAGTCGAGTTACTCTTGTTGAAGCAGACGGAGGACGATGTGTGGGAAGCACTCGTCAAACCAGCGAAAAAAGTTCGCGTCGGTTCCATCGTCGAGTTCGGGGACGGACTTCTCCGCGCGGAATGTGTCGAAGAACTTCCGGAAGGGGGCCGTCGTTTCAAGTTTGACTACGACGGAATCTTCTACGAGATTTTAGACGAGCTCGGAACGATGCCGCTCCCACCATACATCCGCGAGCAACTTGACGACCAAGATCGTTATCAGACGGTCTATGCGCGTGAACGAGGTAGTGCAGCCGCTCCAACAGCGGGTCTTCATTTCACCGAAGAACTGCTCGAGGCAGCGAAGGCGAAAGGGGTTCGCTTGATCCCGCTCACGCTTCACGTCGGTCTCGGTACGTTCCGTCCGGTGACGGCTGATTCAATCGAAGAACATACGATGCATAGTGAATATTTCGAGTTGTCCGAGGCATCGGCAGCCGCGCTCCGAGATGTGCGGACGAAGGGCGGTCGCATCTTTGCGGTCGGTACGACGTCAACACGTACACTTGAAACGATTATGCGAGACCATGGAGACTTCGTCGAGTCATCGGGCTGGACGGACATCTTTATTTATCCTGGAGTCGAGTTGAAGGCGATCGATGGATTGATTACAAACTTCCATCTCCCTAAATCGACGCTCGTCATGCTCGTCTCGGCATTCGCGACGCGCGACATCATCTTACACGCTTATCGGACTGCGGTCGCAGAACGATACCGCTTCTTCAGTTTTGGAGACGCGATGCTCATCACGAGGAAGGAAGTAACAAAATGACAAAACATGCAGTCACATACGAACACATTCACACATGTAAACAGACGGGAGCGCGGCACGGAATCGTCCATACGCCGCACGGGTCGTTCGAGACACCGGTCTTTATGCCAGTAGGGACACAAGCGAGCGTCAAGACGATGGCACCAGAGCAAGTCAAGGACATGGGTGCGAACATCATCTTGTCGAACACGTACCATTTGTGGGTTCGCCCAGGACATGAGGTCATCAAACAAGCTGGTGGTCTTCATAAGTTCATGAACTGGGATGGTGCGATTCTCACGGACTCGGGCGGATTCCAAGTGTTCTCGCTTGCCGACCTTCGGAACATTCAAGAAGAAGGCGTCCATTTCCGTAACCACTTGAACGGCGACAAGTTGTTCTTGTCACCGGAGAAGGCGATGGAGATTCAAAATGCGCTCGGGTCGGATATCATGATGGCATTCGACGAGTGCCCGCCTTACCCGGCGACACATGAATACATGAAAAAATCGGTCGAGCGTACGAGCCGCTGGGCAGAACGTTGCCTTGAGGCACATGAACGTCCAGAAGACCAAGCCCTCTTCGGCATCATCCAAGGTGGCGAATATGAGGACCTTCGTCGTCAAAGCGCACAAGACCTCGTCTCACTTGATTTCCCAGGATATGCGGTCGGTGGACTCTCGGTCGGTGAACCGAAAGACGTCATGTATCGTGCTCTCGAGTTCACGACGCCGCTCATGCCGGAAAACAAACCGCGCTATTTGATGGGTGTCGGTTCACCGGATGCATTGATTGAAGGATCGATTCGTGGGATCGATATGTTCGACTGTGTCCTCCCGACACGGATTGCACGGAACGGGACGCTCATGACATCAAAAGGTCGTGTCACGATCAAGCAGGCGAAGTATAAGACAGACTTCGGTCCGATCGATGAGAAGTGTGACTGCAACACGTGTAAGAATTACTCGCGTGCGTATGTCCATCACTTGATTCGTGCGGACGAGATGTTTGGCCTTCACTTATGTACGACACATAACCTTCACTTCCTCGTGAAGTTGATGGAGCAGGTTCGTCAAGCGATTCGCGAAGACCGTTTGCTCGATTTCAAAGAAGAGTTCTTCGAAGAATACGGCTACAACAAGCCGAACGCGAAGAATTTCTAAGCAAACGTGTCGGACATTGTGTGACAATGCTTCAGTTTCACGGTATAATGAACCTGATATTGAAGGAAAGGGTGAATGTTACTCATGGAAACAATCGTTGCGTTATTACCAATGATCTTGATTTTCGTCGTATTTTACTTCTTGTTGATTCGTCCACAGACGAAACGCCAAAAAGAAGTACAAGCGATGCAAAACGCCCTCGAGCGTGGCGACAGCGTTGTCACAATCGGCGGTTTACACGGCGTCGTTCATCAAATCGAAGACACACATGTCGTTTTGAAATGCGATCAATCGCTTCTCCGTTTCAACCGAAGCGCAGTTGCGGAAGTCGTGAAAAAAGCGAATGCCTCATTTGAGGAATAAGCAAGTAAGCGTCTGACCATTATGGTCGGACGCTTTTTTTAGTTGAAAACGTCTGTTTTTTGACAAAGTATGTCAATCTGATAATTCATCCACCTCATTTCGAAAAATCGGTTTGAATCGTGAAAACGTTTGCATTAATGTCAAATTGAGAAGAAATTCGAGATGAAGGAGCACAAATGACATGGACGTGAAACGATTTGTACGACCGATGAAGAAGTGGAAAGGGTGGACGTGGAAGCGAAATAGCAACAAACAGAAGGGGCGTTCGTCTCTCAGAAGACGGATGTCGATTGCGCTGATTCCGACGATCATCGCGCTCGTTCTCGTCGGAGCACTCGGGTCATACCAGTTGAGACAAT
Organism: Exiguobacterium sp. s59; assembly: GCF_018617475.1. Classification (NCBI taxonomy): domain Bacteria; kingdom Bacillati; phylum Bacillota; class Bacilli; order Caryophanales; genus Exiguobacterium; species Exiguobacterium sp. s59. The sequence continues at coordinate 252,244 of NZ_JACSKG010000001.1, forward strand.
CAACTGCTGCTTACGACCGAGTCCTGAACGAAGGGACGCAAGAGATGCTGTTGGCGGAAAATCTGTCGCTCGCGGTGACCGATGCAGAACGTTATTTAAACTACTATATGCTCGTCGCCAACCCGAAAACACTCATCAGTCTACAAAGTGTCCAGGAACAGCGTGACGAATTAATGTCAGCACTCAAGGCATCGTCTTCAGATGAAAAGGTCTTGTCTTGGTTAGGGGATTTAGAGAAGTTTAATGAACTGTTGGACCGTGAGATGACTCGTGCCATCGAACTTCGCCAACAACAAGATGAGATCGGCTACAAGACGGTATTGAATACGAGCGTGACCCCGACGACGGACCGTGTTCGGATGACGGTGACGGACCTTGTCGAATACAAAGGAGAACTCCTCGCGTCCGAGACGAAAGCCGTACAGGCCGAGGCGGAAAGTTCAATCCTTTGGATGCTTGTCATTAGCGTTGTAGGCGTGGTGATTGGCATTCTGTCCTTGCTTGCCTTGCAACGTCTCTTCTTGAAACCGATCAATCGACTTGGCCGTCAAGCGCGAATCATGGCAGGCGGCGATTTGACAGGAGAGGATATTGAGGTCGCCTCGAACGATGAGCTCGGCGATCTTGTCACGGCATTCAACGAGATGAAACACAACCTCGTCGGATTGATTCGTCGAGTGGGTGAAGCCTCAGATAAAGTAACAGCCTATTCTGAAGAACTTTACGCGAGCACGGACCATGTCGCGACGACGACCCAAGGTGTCTCACGTCTGTTCGAAGAGATGAACGTTGCGGCCCAAGGATCGTCTAAACGAGCAGAGGAAGGGACGATTGGAGTGAATCAAGCGGTCGATGGATTGAATCAGATTGCGGCAGCCTCACAAGGGGTGAACGAACAGACGATTCATACACTTGAAGCGGCAAACGGTGGACTTGAGACCGTTCAATTAGCGGAGAAACGGATGCAGGAGATTCGTCGTGCCAATGAGCTGACACAACAGATGGTGACCCGTCTTTCAAACCAATCGCTTGAAATTGAAAAGATCACCCGTTCGATCACCGCCATCACGGAACAGACGAATTTGCTTGCCCTCAATGCGGCCATTGAGGCGGCACGCGCCGGTGAACATGGAAAAGGATTTGCAGTCGTCGCGGCTGAGGTACGTAAGCTCGCCGAAGAATCGAAGCAATCTGCCATTCAAATTCAGACTGTCGTCCGGGACATCCAGCGTGACACGGAACAAGTGGAGTCGGCGTTCGAAGAATCGAGCGTGCATGTCGAGAGTGGGGTATCCCAAATGGGGGAAGTCGCCTCAGCGTTCCGTGAGATCGTATCGGTCATCGAGGAGACGTCGCGTCAGATGAGTGAGATTGCAGCGGCGACGGAAGAAGTGAGTGCGAATACAACAGAAGTCGCTGTTTCGGTCGAGGATATGTCTACGAATGCGGTCTCGACGCAACGAAGTGTCGAAGAAGCGGGGGCCAATGTCGAGGAGCAACTCGCGACCATTCAGGAAATCAATAGTATCGCTGAGACGATGAGTCATATGTCGTCCGAATTAAAAGATGTCGTCCATGTGTTTAAAACGAGATAATAAATGCCCTGACGCGAGGCGTCAGGGCATTGCTCGTTACATTAATAGGATGAGACTCGTCGCCATGACGATCATCCCGGCGACCATTCCGTACATCGAATGATGGGCATGCCCATACTCACGGGCCGCAGGGAGCAACTCATCGAGCGAGATGAATACCATGATCCCGCCGACTGCTGCAAACAACAGCCCGAAGACCGTGTCGTTCAAGAACGGCATGAGAATTAAAAATCCAATTGCGGCTCCAGCTGGCTCGGCGAGACCGGATAACATGGAAAGCTTGAACGCCTTCTTCCGTGACCCTGTCGCATAATAAATCGGAACGGAGACGGCAATCCCTTCTGGAATGTTATGCAACGCGATGGCGATGGCGATGGCTACACCTACGGCTGGGTCATCGAGCGCCGAGATGAACGTCGCGAGTCCTTCCGGGAAGTTGTGAATCCCGATGGCGAGTGCCATGAAGATTCCCATTTTCTTTAAGCGATTTTGTGTCTCGGGATGATTGATCGCGGCCGATTCGTTTGTCGCTGTCGTCGCCAATTCTTGCGTTGACGGGTCATTCTGCATCGATTCGACGAATTTGACCTCGTGTGGATTCTCCATTTTCGGAATGAACTTATCAATCATTCCAATCAGGAACATCCCTCCGAAGAAAGCGAGAACGGTGTAAATCGTTCCGGTGTATTCCCCGTGTGCGCCAACGAGCTCCACGAGCGCTTTCGGAAAAATCTCGATGAATGATACGTAAATCATGACGCCTCCAGAAAATCCGAGAGAGATGGACAAGAAGGCTGTGTTCGTCCGTTTCGCAAAGAATGCGATCATACTCCCGATCCCTGTCGCAAGACCTGCGAACAAGGTGAGGAGGAACGCAAAAATAATTGTGCTGTCCATGTGGTAAGACTCCTTTGATGTTGTGATGATAGCTACATCATACATGAAGTTTTGCCCTTGTGCAACATTTAGTCTTATACGCAAATTAAGGCGGTATTTCAGTGAAGAGACGTTACAATTTTAGGAAAATGATTGATAAATGTTTAGAAAATTTGTAATGTTAACGAGAGAAGTTATATCAAGAACAGTGGTTTAGAAAGGAAATAGTCGTATGTACAAAAAAGGCAATATTGCGATTTTTGCAATCATCATGATTGCGACAATCCTGCTCGCTGTGTTCTCGACACCTTGGGTCGTCAAGAACACGAACCTCGGACTCGACTTAAAAGGTGGATTCGAAGTTTTGTATGAAGTACAACCGCTCGAAGACGGCGACGTCATCGACGAGTCGGCGATGAATGCAACCGTTCGCGCCATCAACAACCGAATCAACGTCCTCGGGGTATCCGAACCGGACGTTCGAATCGAAGAAAACAACCGAATCCGTGTCCAGCTCGCTGGCGTGTCGAACCAAAACGAAGCGCGCGAAGTCATCTCGTCTACGGCGCAATTGACGTTCCGTGACGTGAACGACAACGTCTTGCTCGACGGGAAAGATTTGGCGCCACGTGGTGCGGCTCTTAGCTACAACCAGCAAGGACAACCTGTCGTTGAGTTGACGCTACAGTCAGCCGATCAGTTTGGTGAAGTGACGTCAGAAATCTCGCAACGTCCTGCTCCTGAGAACCGTCTTGTCATCTGGCTCGATTACGAAGAAGGCGACACATACGAGGAAGAGATTCAAAAAGAGAACTCGAAAATCGTATCCGACGCTTCTGTTAATGGACCGATCTTGTCAGACAAAGCCATCATCTCTGGTGGCGGGATCGATGCGGAGAGCGGACAACGCCTCGCCGACATCTTGAACGCAGGGGCGCTCCCGGTTAAACTCGATGAAATCTACTCGACGTCGGTATCGGCTCAGTTCGGTCAAGACGCATTAGAAGAGACGGTGTTTGCCGCTTCTATCGGGATCATTGCCGTATTCATCTTCATGTTGTTCTTCTATCGTCTACCAGGACTCGTGTCGATCATCACACTTGTCTTGTATATCAACTTGATCATGCTGTTCTTCAATGGGATTAACGCGGTCTTGACGCTCCCGGGGATTGCAGCACTCGTCCTTGGGGTCGGGATGGCCGTCGATGCGAACATCATTACGGCGGAACGAATCAAAGACGAACTGCGCTCCGGGAAGTCAGTCTTATCGGCGTTCCGTGCCGGTAACCGCCGGTCGCTCAGTACAATCATCGATGCCAACTTGACGACGCTCATCTCAGCTGCGGTCTTGTTCTATTTCGGACAAAGCTCGGTCAAAGGATTCGCCGTCATGCTCATGATCTCGATCGGGATGACGTTCATCTCGAACGTATTCATCTCACGTTATTTGATGCACCTCCTTGTCTCAAGTCGTCTGTTCGACAAACGTAAAGGATGGTTTGGTGTGAAGGAGAGTGAAATCCGTGAACTTTAAGCTTACTGAATGGAATTACGTCAAACATATGCGCACGATGTTCTTAGTCTCGACGGCAATCGTCGTTCTCGGAATCGGTCTCTTGTTCTTCCGAGGATTGAACCTTGGGATCGACTTCGCTTCAGGAACACGTGTCGAGGTATTAACAGAAGAGCGTGTCTCACAAGAAGAGTTTACGCAAGCGTTCAATGATGCAGGGATTGACCAAGAAATCTCGAGCGTCCAATATGCCGACGAAGGTCGTTTGGCATATGTGACGTTCGTCGGACAACTAGGTCAAGAGGAAGTCGCGAGCGTCAAGACGGCGTTCACGGAGCAGTTCGGTAACGACCCGAACATCAGCACCGTGTCGGCTCAAGTCGGTCGTGACTTGGCGAAGAACGCCTTGTACGCGGTAGCCGTTGCTTCAATCGGGATCATCTTGTACATCACGGTCCGTTTCCAATTCTCTTATGCGGTCGCGACCGTGGTGGCGATGCTACACGATGCGTTCTTCATGATCGTCGCGTTTTCGCTCTTTGGGATTGAGGTCAACCTATACTTCATCGCAGCAATCCTGACGATCATCGGTTATTCCGTCAACGATACGATTGTTACGTTCGACCGCGTCCGGGAGAATATCACGTCGTATGAAAAAGAACGGAAGATCCGTTCGATGGATGTGTATGAGTCAATCATCAATAAATCGATTCAAGATACGATTGTCCGTTCGGTCAACACCGTCATCACGGTACTCGTGACGGCCATTGCCTTGTACGCGTTCGGTGCCGAATCGATTCGAAGCTTCTCGCTCGCATTGATCATCGGGCTCTTCATGGGGATGTACTCATCTATCTTCATCGCGTCATACTTGTGGTTGTTAATCAAACGTACGACCATCAACAAGAAAAAAGATACGCCGGTCACAGAGGCGTAACGAGTGGGTCTCCCTTCAAACGGGAGACCTTTTTAAATGTCAAGACGGCACATCTTTCACGCGGTCTGCTATAATCTACAATTGATTGGAGTGAAGGACATGTACCATTCGAAGAAACAGTGGCTCTACCCGGAAACGAACCCGGACGACGTCACACGTTTACAAAACGAATTAAATATATCAGCACAACTGGCGACGTTACTCGTTCAGCGAGGTCATCAGGACGTAGAAGCGGCCAAGGCATTCTTGTATGCCGAGGATGAACTCGTCTTTCATGACCCGTATTTATTCGAGCAGATGGAGAAAGTCGTAGCCCGCATCAAGCAAGCGGCGGACGAGGGTGAGATGGTACTCATCTATGGAGACTACGATGTCGATGGTGTCAGCGCATCTTCGGTCATGTGGCACGCTCTGACCGAGATTGGTGTCATGGCCGAATGCTACATCCCGAACCGCTTCACAGAAGGGTATGGACCGAACAAGGAAGCGTTCCAATGGGCAGCGAACGAAGGCTTCACCTTGGTGATCACAGTGGACTGTGGAATTTCAGGGATTGAAGAAGCGACGCTCTTAAAAGACCTCGGTGTCGATTTGATCATTACCGACCACCATGAGCCGAAAGAGACACTCCCGGACGCGTATGCGATCATCCATCCGCACATCGATCCGAGATATCCATACGATAAGCTCGCCGGTGCGGGGGTCGCGCTGAAGGTGGCACATGCCGTCTTAGGAAGAATGCCAGAGGAATTGCTGGATTTGGCTGTCCTCGGAACAATCGCTGACCTCGTCCCACTCGACGGCGAAAACCGATTGCTCGCAAAAAAAGGAATCGCGGCACTCGAAGCTTCGAAACGACCAGGCATTTTGGCGTTACGTGAAGTATGTGGGCTCGGCGATAGCGTGTTGAACGAAGAATCCGTCGGTTTTGCGTTCGGTCCGCGGATCAATGCGGCAGGACGTCTCGATTCGGCGATGCCAGCGCTACAAATGCTCCTTGCCGAACATGTCGAGGAAGCGCTCGAACTTGCGAAGCAACTCGATAAGCAAAATAAAGAGCGTCAAGATATCGTCAAAACAATCACCGCTGAAGCGAAGGAACTCGTCGAAGCGTCCATGACCGAGGACCGTGTACTCGTCGTCGCGAGCGAGAAGTGGAACCCGGGTGTGGTCGGAATCGTCGCCTCTCGTCTTGTCGAGGCGTACTATCGTCCGGTCATCCTCCTTTGCCACGACCCGGAAACAGGGAAGGCAAAAGGTTCAGGCCGGTCGATTGACGGGTTTGACTTGTTTAAAGAACTCTCGAAGAACGAAGACATCTTGCCGCACTTCGGGGGACACCCGGCAGCTGCAGGGATGACGCTTCAGTCCGAGAACGTCGCTGAATTGCGTGAACGGTTGAATCGTCAAGCAGAAGGGATTCCAGACGATGTATTCGTGCCACGGGTCAATGTCGATTTGAAACTGACGGTCAATGACGTCTCGCTCGATCTCATCTCCGAGATCGCGAAACTGGCACCGTTCGGCATGGGGAACCCGTCTCCACGGGTCGTCGTTGCGGATGCCAAACTGCGCGATATTCGTCAAATCGGACGTGACGCGACACATTTGAAAGTACAGCTCGCTGGAGACAAGCGTGAACTCGATGGCATCGGCTTCGGGTTCGGACACGTTGTCTCTGAAATCTCGCAGATGGCTCACATCTCGGTGATGGGCAGTCTTCAAGTGAACGAGTGGAACGGGATGCGAAAACCTCAGCTCATGATTCAAGATTTACGTGTCGATGACTTCCAGGTGTTCGATTACCGCGGGAAGAAAAAGTCGGTACAAGAGTTGAAAGACTTGCCGAAAGAACATACGTCGTTCTTGTCGTTCCAAGGAACAGCCGAAGATTATCCACTTCATGAAGGAGATGAACCACTCAATCGTTTCGTCGTCTTACTCGACCTACCTGACGATGAAGAGGTTCTTGCAGAAAAACTTCACGAGGGTGTCGAGCGAATCTATTGCGCCTTCGGTCAAGGTGACTCGTTCTTCGAGCGTCTCCCGTCACGTGAGGATTTCCGAACGTATTACGTGCACATGGCGACATGTGAACGGAAAAATCTACGTGAAAACCTGATTCGTCTGTCAAAAGAACGAAAATGGTCAAAAAATACGATTCAATTTATGCATCAAGTATTCTCTGAACTCGAATTTCTTGTTACAATGGAAGACGGACTGCCTGGAGTCAATCCAGAAGCACCGAAACGCGATTTGACCGAAGCGCCGTGCTATCAACGCCGGATTGGGCGCCAACAACTCGAAGAACGTTTCGTTTATGCGTCATTGGCAGAGCTCAAAGAGCGGTTACAATCGTTGCGATCGAACAAGATGCAGGAGGCATACACATAAAATGGATTTCAAACAGCATATTAAAGAAGTAGCAGATTATCCGAAAGAAGGAATCAGCTTCAAAGATATCACGTCACTTATGCAAGATGGCGAAGTCTACAAGAAATCAGTAGACGAGCTCGTCGCTTATGCACGTGAGCGTGGGGCAGAGTTGATTGCTGGACCAGAGGCGCGCGGATTTGTCGTCGGTTGCCCGGCAGCGTACGCACTCGAGCTCGGATTTGTACCAGTTCGTAAAGAAGGAAAGTTACCACGTGAGACAGTACGTGTATCATACGGTCTCGAGTACGGAACGGACATCTTAACGATGCACAAAGATTCAATCAAGCCGGGACAACAAGTCGTCATCTTGGATGACTTGCTCGCGACAGGTGGAACGATTGAAGCGACCATCAAAATGATTGAGCAGCTCGGTGGAGTTGTAGCAGGAATCGGGTTCTTGATTGAACTCGACGGACTCGGCGGACGTGAGCGTCTTGAAGGATATGACATCTTCTCACTCATCCGATACGAAGACTAATTTTTAAACGGGAAGCATATGCTTCCCGTTTTTGAATAGTTTTTGAGGAAAATAACCTACAACCTTTGACAGGTCGTCAGATTTTTTCGATAATGGTTATAAAAATTATAGAATCTTGAATATAAACTACTACCATGCTGCGACGAATCTGAGTCGATTGGAGCGGTAAGAAAAAGGGTGTCGAATGTTATGACCAAAAAACAAATCGTAAGTATTGAGGATCTTCTCGACGCGCTCGGGGAGTATATGGGTGACGACGATATTGCCGAAGTGAAACGCGCTTACGAATACGCAAAACTTCATCATACCGGTCAGTTCCGACGTTCGGGCGAGCCCTATATCCTCCATCCGGTCCAAGTGGCCGGCATTCTCGTTGATATCGGCTTAGATGCCACGACGATTATCGGAGCGCTCTTGCATGATGTCGTCGAAGATACGGATATTTCGTTACAGCAATTGACGGACGATTTTGGTCCGGACGTGGCCATGCTCGTCGACGGCGTCACGAAACTTGGGAAAATCAAATATAAGTCGAAAAAAGAAGAACTCGCAGAGAACCATCGGAAGATGATTATCGCGATGGCGGAAGACGTGCGCGTCATCTTGATCAAGCTCGCGGACCGTCTCCACAACATGCGGACGCTTCAGCATATGCCGAAAGAAAAGCAAGTCCAAAAGGCAGAAGAGACGCTTGAAATCTTTGCGCCGCTCGCCCACCGCATGGGGATCTCGACGATCAAGTGGGAGCTCGAGGATATTTCGTTACGTTATATCAACCCGCAGCAATACTACAAGATCGTCTCGATGATGAAACAAAAACGAACGGAACGAGAAGCACTCGTCACCTCTGTCATCACGGAAGTGAACGGAGTCCTTGAAGAAGTGCATATCGATGCCGACGTCAACGGTCGACCGAAACATATCTATTCCATCTACAACAAGATGGTGAAGCATAAAAAAGAATTCAATGAAATTTATGATTTGATGGCGGTCCGCATTATCGTCGACTCGATTCGTGATTGTTATGCGGTACTTGGGATCATCCATACGCAATACAAGCCGATGCCAGGACGCTTCAAAGATTATATCGCCATGCCGAAACCGAACATGTATCAGTCGCTCCATACGACAGTGATCGGTCCGAAGGGTGAGCCGCTCGAAGTCCAGATTCGGACGAAAGATATGCATTTCATCGCCGAATTCGGGATTGCGGCACACTGGGCATATAAAGAAGGCAAAAACGTCTCGACGAACGGGTTCGACGAGAAGATTGCCCATCTTCGTGAGATTCTTGAGCTTCAAAAAGATACGACAGATGCCGAAGAGTTTATGGAGTCGCTTAAAGTCGACTTCTTTAGCGACATGCTCTACGTCTTTACACCAAAAGGGGACGTATTCGAGTTGCCGAAAGGCTCTGTCCCGATCGACTATGCCTACCGGATCCATACGGAAATCGGCCATCGGATGACAGGTGCGAAAGTGAACGGTCGGATGGTGCCGCTCGACTACAAACTCGAGACAGGTGACATCATTGAAATCATCACGTCGAAGCATAGTTACGGACCGAGCAAGGACTGGTTGAAACTCGCTGTTTCGAGTCAGGCGAAGAACAAGATTCGCCAATGGTTCAAACGTCAACAGCGTGAAGAGAACGTCGAGAAAGGGAAAGATCTCGTCGAGGCGGAAATCAAGAAACTTGGTTTTGAACCGAAAGAAGTAATCGATGAGCCTGCACTCAGTATCGTCGTCGAGAAATTCAACTTCGGGAACGAGGAAGAGATGTATGCCGCGGTCGGTTATCAAGGCATCACTGCCGCTCAAGTCGCACATAAGTTGACGGAGAAGCAGCGGAAAGAACCGAAACTCGAACTCTCTGAAGCGATCAGTGAATTGAAAGTCAGTCAGGCACCGAAGAAGAAAACGACGGAAGCGGGCGTGACGGTCAAAGGGATCGACAACATGCTCGTTCGCATGAGTCGTTGCTGTAACCCGGTACCGGGAGATGAGATCGTCGGATACATCACTCGTGGACGCGGCGTCTCGATTCACCGGAAAGACTGCTTGAACATCGTCAACGAACAACATCCCGAGCGTCTCCTCGACGTCGAATGGGAAGTCGGACAGGCGAAAGAGAAGAACTATAACGTCGATATCGAAATCACAGGATATGATCGTTCAGGTCTCTTAAACGACGTCCTTCAAGCGGTTTCCGCGACGAATACGAATATCGTGGCCGTCAGCGGTCGTGGCGACCAAAACAAACAAGCCCGCATCTCGATGACGATTTCGATTCCGAACGTGAATCATTTGCAGAAAGTCGTCGAGCGCATCAAACAAATCTCAGACGTGTATTCGGTCAGCCGAGTCATGATGACGTGACGAAAGGAAGAGGAACGTGCGTGTATTATTGCAACGAGTGAAAGAAGCATCGGTCACAGTCGAGGAAGAAGTCGTCGGGGCAATCAACGCCGGATACTTGCTTCTCGTCGGCGTGACACATGAAGACACAGAAGAAGAAGTCAACTGGCTCGCCGACAAGGTGACCGGGCTTCGTGTCTTCGAAGACGATCAAGAAAAGATGAACTTATCGATTCAAGATGTGTCCGGTCAGATTTTATCTGTCTCTCAATTCACATTGTATGGAGATACGATGAAAGGACGTCGACCTGCTTTCACAAAGGCGGCGAAACCGGACATGGCTGAGACACTCTATGAAAAGTTTAACGAACGACTTCGGTCAAACGGACTCGTCGTCGAGACGGGACGCTTCGGGGCGATGATGGACGTCGCTCTCGTCAATGACGGCCCGGTCACACTCATGCTCGAAAAAAACGCTTGACAGATGCCGGCTTCATTCGGCATCATGAAGCATATAGTCAAACACCTACGATAAAGAAGAGTACGGTCAACCCACCAGCAAAGAGAGCGATGCCTTGGCTGAAAGCATCGACTGGATGATGACCCGAACGACACTTTGGAGGTGCTCCCTTGAAAACGAGTAGGGGGAGCCGTCTCATCGGGCGTTAACCGATTTCGAGTGGCAGAGTTTCAAGTAATGGCTCTGCAACGAGGGTGGTACCACGGGAAACTTACACAGGCTCTCGTCCCTTTGCGGACGAGGGCCTTTTTTGTATTTTTAAGGAGGGAAATAAGGATGATGAAAGCACCACGCGGTACACAAGACCTGCTTCCGGGCACGGTCGAGACGTGGCAATATGTCGAGGAAAAACTTCGCGACATGAGCGCCCGTTACAACTATAAAGAGATCCGCACACCAATCTTTGAAACAACGAACTTGTTCACACGCAGTGTCGGGGAAACGACGGACATCGTACAAAAAGAGATGTTCACGCTCGTGAAGAAAGGGAAAGACGAGTACACGCTTCGCCCAGAAGGAACAGCATCTGTCGTTCGTGCGTTCGTGACGAACAAACTGTTCGGGAATCCGGACCAACCGACGAAGCTCTATTACATGGGACCGATGTTCCGCTATGAGCGTCCGCAAAAAGGTCGTTTCCGTCAGCTTCACCAATACGGTGTCGAAGCGATCGGCAGTAGCGACCCGGCCGTTGACGCAGAGGTCATCAGTCTCGCCTACTCGATTTACAAGTCGTTTGGCCTTCAAAAAATCAAAGTCGTCGTCAACTCGCTTGGGGACGCGGAAAGCCGCAACGCCCACCGCGATGCGCTCATCCGTCACTTCGAGCCGGTGGCAGGCGAACTTTGCCAAGACTGCCAGTCACGCCTGTATAAGAATCCGCTTCGCATCTTGGATTGTAAAGTCGACCGCGATCACCCGTCGATGAAGACGGCACCGTCGATCCTTGAATATTTGAATGAAGAGTCGAAAGCCTATTTCGATCAAGTGCTCGCTCAACTCGACGCACTCGGTGTCGCCTATGAAGTCGACCCGACGCTCGTCCGTGGGCTCGATTACTACACGCACACGGCGTTTGAAATCATGTCCGAGGCAGAAGGATTCGGCGCCATCACGACACTTTGTGGCGGCGGACGCTACAACGGTCTCGTACAGGATATCGGCGGACCAGACATGCCAGGAATCGGGTTTGGAATCGGATTGGAGCGCCTCGTCCTCGCATTAGAGAATGAAGGAGTCTTACCTGAACTTGAGACAGGACTTGATGTCTTCATCGTTGCGCAAGGTGAGAAAGAAGTCGAATTAACGGCGACACGTCTCTTACAACTCCTTCGCATGGAAGGGTTCAAGGCAGACCGTGATTACCAAGGACGCAAGTTCAAAGGACAATTCAAACAGGCGGATCGCCTGAAAGCCAAGTTCACAGTCATCTTAGGGGATGACGAAGTCGAACGCGGTGCAGCCGCCTTGAAAGATATGACGACTGGTGAACAAGTCGACGTGCCGCTCTCGGCCGTCGCAGACAAAATTCGTGAACTATCGGAAGGAGCAGGACAATGATCGGACGCACACATATGAACGGCCGCGTGACAGAGTCACTCATCGGCCAAGAAGTACAATTAAAAGGATGGGTACAAAAACGACGTGACCTCGGAGGCCTCATCTTCATCGACCTTCGTGACCGCACAGGGATCGTCCAAGTTGTCGTTCGCCCAGAAAACGAAGCAGTCCACAAGCTTGCGGAGACGATTCGTAGCGAGTTCGTTCTCGACGTGAAAGGGACGGTTCTCGAGCGCGAGAACAAGAACCCCAACATGCCGACAGGAAACATCGAAGTCATCGCTTCAGAAATCAACATCTTGAACGCAGCGAAGATGACACCAATCCCAATCGGTGACGAAGCAGAAAACGTCTCAGAAGACCTTCGCCTCAAGTACCGTTACCTCGACCTTCGTCGTCCGGCGCTTCAAGAGACGTTCCGTCTCCGCTCGAAGACATCGAACACGATCCGTAACTTCTTGACGGAGCAAGAGTTCCTCGAAGTCGAGACACCAATTTTGACGAAGTCGACACCAGAAGGCGCACGTGATTATCTCGTCCCGAGCCGTGTCCACGGTGGTGAGTTCTACGCACTTCCGCAATCGCCACAGCTCTTCAAACAGTTGCTCATGGTCGCAGGATTTGACCGTTACTTCCAAATCGCGCGCTGCTTCCGTGACGAAGACCTTCGTGCAGACCGTCAGCCTGAATTCACACAAGTCGACATCGAGACGAGCTTCATGGACATCGAAGACTTGATGGCGATGATGGAATCGATGATGGGCCAAGTGATGGAATCGACACTCGGTCGTACGGACACACCAGCGAAGTTTGAGCGCATGACTCATGAAGAAGCGATGCGTCGTTTCGGTTCAGATAAACCGGACACACGTTTCGGTCTCGAACTCATCGACGTGGCAGACGCTGTGAAAGGTGCCGGCTTCAAAGTATTCGACGCCGCACTCGAATCAAATGGACAAGTCAAAGCAATCAACGTCAAAGGTGAGGCGGACAACTTCTCGCGTAAAGACATCGACAAGCTTCAAGAGTTCACGGCAGTTTACGGTGCGAAAGGTCTCGCATGGCTCAAAGTGACGGCGGAAGGCTTGAACGGCCCGATCGCGAAGTTCTTTGACGAAACGTATGCACAGAAGTTAATCGAAGCAACGAATGCAGAAGCGGGTGACCTTCTCCTCTTCGTCGCATCGAAACCAACTGTCGTCGCAGACAGCCTTGGCGCACTCCGCGTCAAACTTGGTCACGACCTCGGTCTCATCGACGAGTCGAAGTTCAACTTCCTTTGGGTGACGGACTTCCCACTCGTGACGTTTGAAGAAGAAGACGGTCGTTTCTACGCGAACCACCATCCGTTCACGATGCCAAACCGCGAAGACCTTCACCTTCTCGAGACGGATCCGGCAAGTGTACGCGCGATTGCGTATGACCTCGTCTTGAACGGTTACGAGCTCGGTGGCGGTTCACAGCGTATTTATGAGCGTGACATCCAGGAGCGCATGTTCAAATTGCTCGGCTTCACGCAAGAAGAAGCAGTTGAACAGTTCGGCTTCTTACTTGAAGCGTTCGAATACGGAACACCACCACACGCGGGGATCGCACTCGGTCTTGACCGTCTCGTCATGATTCTTGCAGGTCGTTCGAACCTTCGTGACACAATCGCCTTCCCGAAAACAGCTTCGGCAAGCGACTTGCTCACGCAAGCGCCGAGCCCGGTCGCGGACGCACAACTTGAAGAGTTGTCGATTCGTACGGCAGTAAAAGAGAAAAAGTAATAAGGTTCAGACAGGATTCGTCGTTCTCGGCGAATCCTTTTTTATATGTTTCTGACAATTTTGTATGAGGGTATGATACGATTATGGAATAAAATGTATTTTTGAAAGTAGGGGAAATGTTGAAGCGAATCAATATGTTGACATTAGGGGTATGTCTAGGAGTTGCAACGATGTTATCTGGGTGTACGGATGACACAGAAGCTGTACCAGAAGTTGAAGAGGTTGTTCAAGAGACGGAGACGAATACAGAAACGACACCGGATGCACCAGCAACATCCGAACCGAAGGAAACATCGGAACCAGCCATTCGTTTACAAAGTGCGGGAGAGAGCGAATCGATTGGGGAAGTCGAATCGTATGACTTATCTCTATTCTTTGCAGATCAAGCACCGATGATCGCACCAGAGCACATCACGGACAATCAGATTGTCTATACGGAGTTGATTGAAGAAAGTAGCAGTCAAATTAATGTGTACGATACGGAACATCATACAAATGACAATATCTATACGTCCTCGAAAACGATAGGGAATCTAGTCGGGATTCAAGATGAAGTATTTTGGATTGAGTATGCACCAGCGGAAGGGTATGCATATGAATGGTCGCTTTTTAAGATGTCATTGAGCGAACTAAAGCCTGAGCAATTAGCTGAAGGTGTTAGTCGATTTGAGACACCAGTTCCATATGTAACAGCTTCTGAAGATGCTGTCACGTGGGTCAATTATGAAGCGTCAGCATCGGATACGAAGACGACTGTCATGCAGTTCTCACCGATGTCAGATTCGATTCAAACGATTGAGGCATTCACGCTCCAAGAAGAGGGAAAGCGTGACGGGGAATATATTTTTGACTATCGCTCGGGTGAGGAAGCAATCATCCTACATAAAAGTATCTTTAACGAAGGGAACCTGACGAGCAGATTAATTACAACTGACGGGTCATTTGATGAAGAAGTCAGTGCACTGATTGATTTTGAACGAGGGAGCAAGTTTGTCTCACTTGGTATAGAAGGAAGAGTCGAATTTTTATCCACGACTCCGTCGCCTGTAAAATATACGTATAACGGTTCGCAGAAAAACATTACATTCGATGCGTTTCGTTATTTGCGTGACGATTACATTTTGTTCCGTGAAGGGATGAATCGATTGCTCATCGCAGATTTAAAAGAAGAGACCGTTTCGTATTTACCGAATGACGGTGGAACGTTATCCAAGCCAATTTTTAAAGATGGCAAAGTGGCATATGCTGAATTTGAAGGTGAGGGATTAGTTCGTTTCTATGTCATTGATGTAAAGTAATATAAAAAAAGAAATCGTTAGAACGATTTTTATGAAAGGAGGAGGTTCGCAGATGCGAACCTCCTTTCTTTTATATATAAAAAAGGAAGATTCGTCTATGAAAGACGATATCTCCCTTAATTCTTTTTTTCATCCCGTTGCATATACTTCGCTGTACGCTGCAACGCAAACCCGAACGCAAAGAGCGAAGCGATAACTGCGGACATCGTGTAAACCGAATCGGTGAACGCCAGATAGATTCCGAACAGTCCGAGTCCGAAGCTTAGGAGGAACCATAGCCACAGGATCGGATGTTCTCGTAACGCCTGTTTCATCGGCTCGGAACGTTCAGCTGGCAACCCGTGCCGTCTGTGACGAGTAGATTCGAATTGAACACTTGTCCGTCACTCTTCAAGACGAGCGTGCGACGGTCTTCGAGGAAGTCGATTTTCATCTGTTCATCTAAAAATACTTTCGTCCAGTTTTTGATTAAGATCGGACCGAGGTTCGAGTCAATCTCGACGTCTTCTGGAGTCTTCTCCGTGACATATCGAATCTCAAAGATTCCGCTGTTTCCACAGCCACAACCTTCCGTCTCATAGAAGAGGTGCATCTGTCCTTCACGTTCGCCTTTCAATGACTCGATTCGTTCGAGCGCACGTTCTGTAATGTGTACATTCATGTGTATCACTCCTTATTTTCATTATACGCCGATTGAAAAAAGAATGAAAAAGGGATGCATCCTGTTTTCCACCTTTCGGAAAAAAGCGTACACTTAGAGTGTTGAGAAGGGGGAGACAGGATGATTTCACGTTTTTTTAGTTATTATCGACCACATAAAAAGTTATTCATGCTCGATTTTTCATTCGCGATTCTCGTCGGACTGCTTGAACTCGGGTTTCCGCTCGCCGTTCAATGGTTCATCGATGACTTATTGCCAGGTGGGGAATGGAACTGGAATTATCATCGTCAGCATCGGTCTATTGATCCTATACATATTGGCCATGATGATGCAGTACGTTGTCAACTACTGGGGGCACAAGCTCGGGATTAACATCGAGACAGATATGCGGGAAGAGTTGTTCACGCATATTCATAAACAGTCGTTCCGATTCTTTGATAATCATAAGACCGGACATTTGATGAGTCGGGTCACGAACGACTTGTTCGATATCGGGGAAGTAGCGCACCACGGACCGGAAGACTTCTTTATCGCCATCATGACGTTACTCGGTGCGTTCGGGATCATGTTCTCGATCGACCCGGAACTCGCGCTCGTCACCGTTGTCGCTGTGCCGTTCCTGATTATCATGATCACATATGCGAATAAGAATATGAATAAGGCGTGGCAAAAAATGTACACGAACATCGGGGAAGTGAATGCGCGCGTCGAAGACAGCGTTTCTGGGGCACGTGTCGTCCAGTCATTTACGAATGAGGCGTTTGAAATCGGGCGTTTCCAAAAAGACAACAACTTCTATCGTGGCTCAAAAATTGAGGCGTATCGTGTCATGAGTACATCGCTCGCCGGAATTTACATCACGACGCGTCTGATGACACTACTCGTCCTCGTCTACGGGGCGTACTTAACGTATGAAGGGCAGTTGACATACGGACAGCTCGTCGGATTCATTTTGTATATGAACTTGCTCATCAAGCCTATTGAGAAGATTACGGCACTTCTAGAGATGTATCCGAAAGGGATGGCCGGGTTTAAACGATTCACGCAGTTGCTCGATGAAGAGCCAGACATCGAGAACCGTGCCGATGCCATCGAGGTCGAGACATTGAAAGGCGATATTACTTTTGACGACGTCTCCTTCGGTTATTCAGATTATCGCCAAGTGTTGACGGATATTGACTTGTCGATTGAGGCAGGAACGACCGTTGCCTTGGTCGGAACGAGTGGGGCAGGGAAGACGACCATCTGTTCACTCATCCCTCGCTTTTATGACGTGACAGAAGGTGCGATTTCGATTGACGGCATGGATATCCGTGACATGACGAAAGAGAGCCTACGTCGCCAAATCGGAATCGTTCAACAGGACGTCTTCTTATTTGCCGGTACGCTACGGGAGAATATCGCTTACGGGAAGCTTGACGCGACCGATGCAGATATCATGCATGCAGTGGAGAAGGCGCATCTCGGCACACTTGTCGAGGAACTTGAACACGGTCTCGACACACAAATCGGTGAACGTGGACTGAAACTCTCTGGTGGACAGAAACAACGGATTGCCATCGCCCGCATGTTCTTGAAAAATCCGCCGATCTTGATTTTAGATGAGGCGACTTCGGCGCTCGACACGGAAACCGAGGCGATCATTCAAGATTCACTCAATGAACTGGCGGCGAATCGGACGACGCTCATCATCGCCCACCGCCTAGCGACGGTAAAAAATGCGGATCGCATTCTCGTCGTGACGGCAGAAGGAATTGTGGAAGATGGGACGCACGAAGAACTTAGCCAAAAAGGCGGCGTCTTCACGAACCTGTTACAACGCCAACAGCTCTAAACGGAAGGTCACCTCTAAAAGGTGGCCTTTCTGGCGTGATATGGGTGGTTCGTGGGTAAATACATATGGATGAACGAAAGAGAAGGAGGAAGATACACCATGAAAGCTGTACAAGTCGTAGGATATGGGGATGTCGATCAACTCCAAGTGGTTGATATCCCAAAACCGACACCGAAAACGAGAGAAGTACTGATTAAGGTGCGCGCCTGTGCCATCAACAATACAGAGATTTGGATGCGAGAAGGGGCGTACGGAACTGGAGAGAAGTCGGGTTGGCGTCCGGAGGGTGTCCAGTTCCCGCGTATTCCTGGTTCAGATATCACGGGAGAAGTTGTGGAGCTAGGGGACGGGGTCGACCAAGGGATGATGGGACGACACGTCGTCCTGTTCCCTTTCACCTCGAGCGGACCTGAACGGAAAGAACATTTATCGGACGATATGTCCTTTATCGGTTCAGAATATGACGGGGGTTATGCAGAATACGTGGCGTGGCCGGCCGAACTCTGTTTTGATATGCCACTCGATGATTTCGTCGAGAGTGCGGTCTTTTCCGTGAGCGGACTCACAGCGTGGCATATGAATGAGCAGTTACACATCCGTTCTGGTGAGACGATCGTCGTCACAGGTGCGAGTGGAGGTGTCGGCTCGCTCAACGTTCAGATTGCAGCGAACGTCTTCGGCGCGAAAGTATTCGCGATCGTCGGTGATTTGAAAAACAAGCAAGAATTGAAAGCGTTCGGGGCGACCGAAGTCTTTTCGTATCGGTCTGAGACGCTCGCCGATGACATCATCGCAGCAAACGGTGGACCGGTCGATGCCGTACTCGATGTCGTGGGGGATGCGCTATTTGATGTGTCTCTAAACATCTTGAAAAAAGGAGGGAAGTTCTGTATCTCTGGTTCGGCAGGAGGACAGACGACCCATCTCGATTTTCGGACACTGTATTTGAAACATATTGCGATGTACGGGTCTGTTCTCGGGACACGGCATGAGTTCGCGGAAATGTTGCGCTCGATTGCCGAAGGGAAGCTGAAACCGGTCATTGACCGGACGTTCCCGCTTGAAGAGGCACGTGAGGCACAGACGTATTTTAAACAATCGGGTAAGTTCGGAAAGATCGTCTTAATTCCGAACACATAAAAAGAGAGGGCAGCCCCTCTCTTTTTCATGCGAATTTTACTTTGAGACGATCGACGTAGGCGATGAACAGGCGGAACCGTTCTAGCCAAAACTGGAAGAACGGACCGATGAGGAAAATCGATAAGACGGTCCCGAAGAAGAGTGGTCCGCCGAGCATCCATCCGATGAGACAAGCGGTCAGTTCCATCCAGGTTCGCATGGCACGGACAGATGTGGCAAAACGGTCTGCTAAAGCAAGCGTCAATCCATCGCGTGGACCGGCACCGTACCCGACGGCGACATAGAGACCAGCGCCCATGCCCATCACAAATATGCCGAATGTGAGCCAAACGATATTTACAATCATCCCTTCGAAAACAGGGAGCCATTGCTCATTCAAGATCAAGTTCATGAACACCCCGACGAACACCGCGTTGACTAGAGTTCCGAACTGAGGACGGATGCGGTCGAGTATGTATTTAAATAGGACGAGTAAAAGACCGACACATAAAATCACCGTTCCGATTGAAATCGGAAGATGATGAGCGATTCCGATATGGAGGACGTCCCACGTGGAGACACCGAGGTTTGCGGTGATCATAATCGATGACCCGAGTGCGAGTAAGAACAACCCGGTCATGAAGAGACCCCATTTGAAGAGAATGCGTAAAAAGTGGATGGATCGGACGTGCACGAACATCGCCTCGTTTCAATGAAATGATTGGTATATCTTAGCACAATCGATTTAAAAACATAAAAAAAACGTCTCAGCATATTGGCTGAGACGCATGACTTATTTCTTCGGCGATTTCTTTGCTTTGTTCTTTTTATAGTAATCGTAGACGAACGGTGCGACCGCCGTCGCGATTTTAATCAATGTTCCCATTTTGCCTTTCTTAGCCATAATGCTGCACCCCTTTCTCTTCTAGATGAATATATTCCACACAATTTGATTTTAAAAACATGTCTTTAGCACATTCCGTTTTCGTGAACCGAGCGTCAACCCATCATACTAAGGAGTGGAGGAGGTCTAGTTATGAAAACAATCATTTGGTACCAAAACGATTTACGCGTGGATGATCATTTGCCGCTCGAGGAAGCGTTGCGATATGACGACCCGATTGAAGGTCATTTTTTCATCAGCCCAAAACAGCTCGTTGAAAATCGCTTTGGCGTCATTCCGCTCGGGAACGAACGACTCCATTTCCTGAAGGAGTCGCTAGAAGACGTGGCAGGTTCGTTAGACGCACTCGGGATCCCATTCTTTGTTCATGTCGGTCATCCGCTCGAGACGCTCGACCCGAGCGACCGTCTCTTGTTTCAACGAGCCGTCGGGTACAATGAGCGTCGGCGTGAAGAAGAAGTGATGAAAAAATGGAAGGGGGAGTACGAGACGTTCGGTGGATTCACGTTATTTGAAGAGGACGATATCCCGTTTGAGAAAATGCCCTTTTTATTCACAGAGTTCCGGAAAGCCGTCGAATATGATGTTCGTCCTCGCGAGCTCGTCTCTCGAAAGGCGACTGCCGCCACGCGCGACGTGACGTTCCCTTTCCCGTTTCAAGAAATCGAGAAAGACCCGAGGACTGCGTTTCCGTTCAAAGGTGGCGAATTGGCTGCGAAGCGCCGATTGAATGACTATCTGTCCGTGCCGATTCGAACGTATAAAGAGACGCGGAACGGTTTTGGTGTCGATGACTCGACGAAGCTATCTGCCTATTTGGCGAACGGATCGCTATCACCACGACGGGTGTTCTTTGAACTCGAGGCACATGAACGAACACATGGGGTGAACGAATCGACGTATTGGCTCTATTTTGAACTTCTGTGGCGGGAATTCTTTCAATGGGTCGCGCTTGAACAAGGGAAACGCTTGTTTCGGACGCAAGGAATCCGGACGAAGCGAAAAGACTGGCGAGTCGATGCGGATGTCATTGAAAAATGGAGACGGGGAGAGACGGGTGTCGATTTCGTAGATGCATTCATGCGCGAACTGAATGCGACGGGATGGATGTCCAATCGGGGACGACAAATCGTTGCCAATTATTTCGCCAAAGAGTTAGAGCAAGACTGGCGTTACGGGGCTGCCTACTTTGAATCGAAACTGATCGATTACGATGTCGCAAGCAATTACGGCAACTGGGCGTACCAAGCGGGTGTCGGAAACGACTCACGAAATCGACGTTTCAACATCGAGCGTCAACAGTTCACGTACGATCCAGATGGTGCGTTTCGTAACAGGTGGTTGTGACCAAACTGTCACGAGAAGTCGGTGTTTCTCATTGACTTCTTTTTACAGAAGCGCTATAGTTAAATCAACAGATGGGATACCTGAGGTGTACGAGAGCCGCCTTCGTTATTTTGAGCCAACACTTTGAATACGGGAGACCGAACTGCTAACCAGATCAACTGCCTCATCACGTGCAGGAGGACTTGTGAAGGAAACGCTAGGTCACCCACCTGCATACGCAGGTTCAAAAGCAAGGCATCGTCACGGCACTCCGGGCCCCATCGATTTTTTTGTAAATACGTCGCGAGACGTCTTTTTTTTGAATATAATTCCGAGTAAAATAGTATGAGAAAATAGAATTAGTTGGAGGAAGAAACATGTTACACCAGTTTTCACGAAATGAATTGGCCATCGGTTCTGAAGGCCTGGATGCTCTAAAGAATAAAACGGTCGCGATTTTAGGTGTCGGCGGCGTCGGCTCGTTTGCGGCAGAGGCACTTGCGCGCAGTGGCGTCGGACGTATCGTCCTCGTCGACAAAGATGATATCGACATCACGAACGTCAACCGTCAAATCCACGCATTATTGTCGACAGTCGGTCAACCGAAAGTCGAAGCGATGGGGAAACGTCTCCTCGACATCAACCCGGACTTAGACCTCGTCCAATTGAAGATGTTCTATACAGAAGAGACGTATGAAGAGTTCTTCGCTCAAAACATCGACTACGTCATCGATGCGTCAGACACGATCATCTATAAGATTCATTTAATCGTGGAATGTAAACGTCGCGGCATCCCGGTCATCTCGAGCATGGGGATGGCGAATAAGATGGATCCGACACGCATCAAAGTCGTCGACATTAAAGATACGTCATATGACCCGATTGCGAAGATGGTCCGCACACGTTTGCGTAAAGAAAAAATCTATAAAGGCGTCCCAGTCGTCTTCTCAGACGAATCTCCAATCGTGACACGCGAAGATGTGAACGAGGTCGTCGGGAAAAAAGACGCTCCGATTCGGAAAGCAAAGATGCCACCGAGCTCGAACGCATTCGTCCCATCGGTTGCAGGACTCGTCGCTGCGGGTTACGTCATCAATGACTTGCTCGAAAAAGCGGGCGTCGAAATCAACCGCATCCAAAAATAAAACGACGCTGGCTCATTTCGAGTCGCGTCGTTTTTCCCAATAATCGAGCCGTTTTTGAATTTGTTGCTCGAATCCACGTGGCGTCGGTATATAGTAATTAGGTCGTTTTCTAGCCAAGTTTTCTGGCCAGTAGTTTTGAGGGACGAACCCGTCTTTTTCATCGTGCGGATATTTGTAACCGACCCCGTTTCCAAGTTCACGTGCTCCTGGACTGTGGGCGTCGCGCAAATGTACGGGCACAGGTCCACCCTCGACTGTACGGACGTGGTGAAGCGCCTTATCGATGGCGGTGATAACCGCATTCGATTTTGGAGCGGTCGCCAAGTACAGAACGGCTTCTGCGATCGGTATGCGAGCTTCTGGGAAACCGATGTACTCACTCGCTCGTGCTGCCGCATCGACGATCAGTAGCGCGTTCGGGTCGCTCATTCCGATATCCTCGGCAGCATGGACGTAAAGACGACGCATGATGAAGCGCGGTGACTCACCAGCCTCAATCATGACAGCGAGCCAGTAAAGCGCCGCATCCGGGTCCGAACCGCGAATCGATTTGATGAACGCCGAGATCACGTCGTAGTGTCGGTCGCCTGTCTTATCGTACTTGATCGACTTTTGTTGAATCGACTCTTCCGCGACCTCGAGCGTGATGTGAATCTGTCCATCTATCTCTGGTGTTGTCAAGACGGCGAGTTCGAGTGCGTTCAATAGGACACGGTAGTCACCATCCGCCATTTTGATATAATGGTCTGCAGCAGCTTCATCCATCTTCACCGGATAGTTTCCGAGACCGCGTGAGTCGTGTAGCGCCCGTTCGAGAACAGTGCGTAATTCCTCGGCACCCGGTGGTTCAAGCCGAAAGACGGTCGCTCGTGACAAGAGGGCGGCGTTCACTTCAAAGCTCGGGTTTTCGGTCGTCGCTCCGATGAGGACGAGCTTGCCGGACTCCAGAGCAGGGAGGAGCGCGTCTTGCTGAAGCTTATTGAATCGATGGATCTCATCTAAAAAGAGAATTGTTCGTTCGTCCTCATAGTCAAACCGGGACTCGGCCTCACGAATGACGTTCCGCAATTCCTCGAGTTTGGCCGTGACGGCGTTCAATTGGACGAATGTCGCTTTCGTGTAATTCGAAATGACACGGGCGAGTGTCGTCTTCCCGGTTCCAGGTGGACCATAAAGAATAATCGTACCGAGTCGGTCGGCTTCGATGGCACGACGAAGTAGCTTGCCCTCGCCAACAATATGGCGCTGTCCGATGACGTCATCTAACGTTTCGGGGCGCATCCGGTTGGCGAGTGGTCCGCCATTCGATTGATGAAATAGATCAGGCATACGTAACCATTCCTTTCGACAAACGTTTGTTCGATTAGTATAACAGAAGGAGACTTGAAGATGAAAATATCTACAAAAGGCCGTTATGGCTTGACGATTATGATTGCGTTGGCGCGCGAGACTGATAATAAACCGCTCAGTTTAAAAAAGATCGCGGCACGACATGAATTGCCAGAGCATTATTTAGAGCAATTGATCGGGCCACTCCGTAACGGTGGACTCGTCAAGAGCGTGCGTGGTGCGTATGGCGGCTATCAGCTCGTCAAACCGCCAGAAGAAGTGACAGCGGGTGAAATCATTCGCTTGCTTGAAGGACCGCTCGCTATCGTCGAAGAATCTGAAGCAGATGATGCGGTGAAACGGAAGCTTTGGGATAAAATCAAAGAAGCCATTGATACCGTCCTTGACGAAACGACACTCGCTGACCTCGCTGAGGAAGAGTCAGACGGCTATATGTTTTATATTTAATAATGAGGTGACTTTAGATGAACTATTTTGATCACGCTGCGACGACACCGATGCGACCAGAAGTCCTCGAAGCGATGACACCCTACTTTTTAGATACGTACGGGAACGCATCGAGCATCCACGGGATTGGACGTAACGCCCGGGCGGCGCTCGATTCGTCACGTCGTGTCCTTGCGAAATGGATCGGTGCTTCACCGAACGAGATCGTCTTTACGTCAGGTGGGACAGAGTCGGATAATTATGCCTTGTTCGGTGCGGCATATGCCCATCAAGAAAAAGGAAAACATATCATCACGACGAAAGTCGAACATCACGCCGTTCTTCACGCGATGGAGCAACTCGAACGCGAGGGCTTCGATGTCACGTATCTCGATGTCGAAGCGTCGGGAGCCGTCACTGTCGACGCGGTGCGTGCGGCATTACGGGATGACACGATTCTCGTATCGGTCATGTACGGTAACAACGAGGTCGGGACACGTCAACCGATTCAGGAGATCGGGGAGTTGTTACAAGACCATCAAGCCATCTTTCATACCGATGCGGTACAAGCGCTCGGTACAGAAATGATTGATGTGAAGGCAGTTCATGTCGATTTATTGTCGGCATCCGCACATAAAGTGAATGGACCGAAAGGTATCGGTTTTCTTTTCATGAAAACAGGTGTAAAATTAGCGTCACGTTCTTTTGGTGGACAACAAGAACGTAAACGTCGAGCCGGCACGGAAAATGTTCCGGGTGCCGTCGGATTCCAAAAAGCAGCTGAACTCGTCATGGCAGAACGTGAGACCCGAGTGGCTCATTATGAGTCGCTCGATACGGCGCTCCGTCAGCGCCTTGACGAACTAGGCGTAACTTATGAGGTGAACGGGTCGAATCGTTTACCTCACATCGTGAATTTATACCTTCCTGGAATTGACCTTGAACCCTTCCTCATCATGATGGATATGCGGGGCATGGCGATTTCGAGCGGAAGTGCCTGCACGGCGGGGTCGGTTGAACCGTCCCATGTATTGTCGGCGATGTACGGGGATTCAGAACGGACGCGTCAGTCTGTTCGAATCAGTTTTGGCCACGGCAACTCGGTCGAGGACGCGAAACGGCTCGCGGAGCGACTACAAGAAGTCGTCTCGACATTTATGAACGGAGTGAGATAGATGAATTTACGCACGAAAGCCCCTGAAGAGACGACAGTCGTCGTCGGTATGTCAGGTGGCGTCGATTCATCGGTGACGGCCCATGTGTTGAAAGAGCAAGGGTACAACGTCATCGGGATTTTTATGAAAAACTGGGATGACACAGACGAGAACGGTGTGTGTACGGCGACAGAAGACTATGAAGACGTCATCGCCGTCGCGAACCAAATCGGGATCCCTTACTATGCGGTCAACTTCGAGAAAGAATATTGGGATCGCGTATTTGAATATTTCTTGGCGGAATATCGTCTCGGTCGCACCCCGAACCCGGACGTCATGTGTAACAAAGAGATCAAATTCAAGGCATTCCTTGACCATGCCCTTCGACTCGGTGCGGACTTTGTCGCGACAGGTCATTACGCCCAAGTGGAATATGTCGACGGAGAACACCGCTTGTTGCGTGGGAAAGACGACAATAAAGACCAGACGTATTTCTTGAATCAATTGTCACAAGATCAGCTCGCGCGGACGATGTTCCCAATCGGTCATATGGACAAGAAAGATGTGCGTGTGATTGCTGAAGAAGCAGGCCTTGCAACGGCGAAGAAAAAAGATTCGACCGGGATCTGCTTTATCGGTGAACGGAACTTTAAAGAGTTCTTATCGGAATACCTTCCGTCACAACCTGGTGAGATGCGGACGCTCGACGGTGTCGTCAAAGGACGTCACGACGGCTTGATGTATTATACGCTCGGACAGCGTCACGGTCTCGGAATCGGTGGCGACGGGGACCCTTGGTTCGTCGTCGGAAAAGATGTCGAGAATAACGTCTTGTTCGTCGGACAAGGCTTCCATCACGACGCACTCTATTCAGATGCGCTTCTCGCTTCAAAACTCTCTTGGACGGGGGCTGCTCCGACTGGCGAGTTCCGGGCGACGGCGAAATTCCGCTATCGTCAACAAGACGTGCCGGTCACGGTCGCCCCGCTTGAAAACGGAGAAGTACTCGTCAAGTTCGATGAGCCGCAACGTGCCATCACACCTGGACAAGCGGTCGTCTTCTATGATGGCGACGTCTGTCTCGGTGGGGCGACAATCGACGAAGCGTATCGAAACGGGAAACGACTCGACTATATCGGATGAGGTGATTGAATATGAACGCAAACGAACAAGGCATCCAAGCGATGCAGCAAGGTGAATTCGAACAGGCGGCCAAACATTTCAATGAGGCGATTGAAGCGAACCCGACGGACCCGACTGGCTTCGTCAACATGGGAACGTTGCTTCAGGCCATCAACGACTACGATCGTGCCGTCATTTTCTATGACAAGGCGATCGAACTCGATGGTTCGTTCGGTGCCGCGCACTATGCGAAAGGTGCTCTCGCTTATGAACTCGAGCAATTGGAGTCGGCGGAGGCCTCACTACGTCAAGCGCTCCTGTCTGGAATGGACGATGCCGATCTTCATTTCATGCTCGGCTTAACGTACAAAGCGATGGGTGACTTCGTTCGTGCGATGCCACGCCTGCGCGAAGCGAAAAAGCAATCGCCTGAAGACGTAGAAATTACGTTC
Source organism: Exiguobacterium sp. s59 (assembly GCF_018617475.1). Lineage (NCBI taxonomy): Bacteria > Bacillati > Bacillota > Bacilli > Caryophanales > Exiguobacterium > Exiguobacterium sp. s59. The sequence goes on from NZ_JACSKG010000001.1 coordinate 279,077, forward strand.
CAGTACGGACTCGCACTCGCACAAAGTGAACAGTTAGAAGAGGCGGTCGTCGCATTAGAAGAGACGCTCGACCTCGATGCAAGCCATACAGACGCTCGCTATAACTTGGCAATCGCTTATGCGTTCTTAGGTGACCAGGAACGGACGTATGCGGAGCTTCAACGTGTCTTGGAGATGCAACCAGATCACGAACTCGCACGAGACGCCATCGCGAAGATGGATGCACTGCTCGGAAACTAATCTCTTGAATAGGAAAGTGCCATCGCAATGGAGCGATGGCACTTTTTTTGGTGCTCGTGATTAAAGTTGTTTCGTCGTAATCTTGACGGGTTCCCCGGCGAAATCACCGTAAGCCTCGTCCATATTTTTTGTGTACAATTCAATAATGTTATGGCTCGGGTCTTTGAAGTACGCCGACCGTTCTTTCCCGTTCTTCGTTTCATCTTCGTCCCACGTCCGTAATTTTACGGGTACATCGGTCTCATCCAAAATCTCGAGTGCCTTTTCAAACGACTCCATCGGCACGAAGAACGCGCAGTGGACGTGGACTCCACCTTCATCATAGAGCGTGTCCCACTCGGTCACGTCTTGTTTTCGATTGGCGTCCTCTTCCTCGGTGAAATCTCGCTTTAGCCAAAGTCCAAGTCGTGTGTTTCCTCCGATATAGAGCCACGTTGCCCACGGCTCATTTGCCTGTTCTTGCGATTCACTCGGTTCCGCATCGTCTCCCACCCATTGTTCGACGACGGGGAGACCTAATTTTTCAGACCAAAACGAAACGGCTTCTTCCATATCTGTCACTTCTAATACAAGCTCACATAGACCGCTGACTGGAATTCGTTTACCCATATATGACGCCTCCTTCAATGTGTCATTCGAACAGTTCCCGCTTTCCATCAATCAAAAACGCGACTAGCTGTCTGAAAGTGAGGGAATGACAACTTATAGAAGGAGGTCGAATCGTTTGCGAAAATATAGCATGGTCAGTGTCATCTTGTTTTTCATAATCGAGTATGTATGGTTCACGCAATTATTTGAAACGGTAAATCAGCGACTTGCTGAAGGAAAGTGGACGAACACGATTTTATATCAAGTGGTCGTCGAGCCGCGTGGACTATTAACGTTACTACTCATTCTGTTTGTGGCGCTTCTCGTTGTCGGGTGGGGTGTCCATTATGTGTACTCGGAACAAAAGTCTTGGCAACTCACGTCGGAACATGTCGGGGTCGGATGGTTCGTTCCATTGCTTCTTGCGATTCTAGGGTTGTTGATTCCAAACGTATATGTCCAAGTCGGGATCTTGCTCTTACAATTGACGTTCATTCCGCTCATCCCGTTCATCGGACAGACCGTCCCGTTTTGGAAAGTCGTCACGAATTGGTTGATTCAACTAGCGGTCATCGGTCTCGTCTTATTTGGAGCTAGAGGGATGTTGGAGGATTCGATTCGTATCGAGAAGACCGAACTCTTTACAAAACTTGAAGCGTACGAGGCGTCAGGTGATTTGGATCGGATACAACGTTTAATAGAAGAGGTGGATCTCGAACAAGTCGAGCGCATCTTGGACCGAGTCGACCTTGAACAACTCATTCGCATATTAGAAGTCGTCGACCTCGACAGAATCGAGCAAATCTTGAGTCTGTTCGACTAGGGCATTTGTTCAATCGATTCATCTCGGGCTATAATGAATGATGGAAAAATAGCTGGAGGTGTCGGATATGATGGCAGCACCTTACGAGTTGACTGGAAAAGTCATTCGAGTCCTGTTTCAATCAGAAGAAGAAGCGCACACCATTGCGCTCGTCAGAATAAAAGAAAAGAATTTTGAGACGGACGAGACCGAGATGGTCATCGCTGGCGTCGGAGTCGGCATCGAAAAGGGAGAGACGTATAAAGCGCACGGTCGCCTCGTCGAGCATCCTCGATTCGGGAAACAGATGAAAGCGGATTGGATTCGTCGCGTCGTTCCGATGACAAAACGTGCCGCCGTCCGTTTTTTGACGAACGGTTCCTTCCCTGGGATTGGTCAAAAGACCGCTCAAAAGATTGCGGATACACTCGGGGATGATTGTATCGACCAAATCGTGAAGCATCCGAGTATTCTCTCGGAAGTCGACGGATTGAAAGAAAAGCAGGCGCGCGTCATTACGGAACGTCTGAACGTCTTGTATGGCGTCGACCAACTGTTGTTGTTTCTCGCCCCATTCGACGTCACGCCGCGTCTCGCCTCGAAAATTCATAAAGAATATGAAGGACGGGCGATGGAAACGATTGAGAAGAATCCGTATGCGCTCATGTATGATGTGCAAGGAATCGGATTCAAGACAGCGGATGCCATCGCCGCGCATTTTGGGATTCAAGGGATTCATCCCGAACGTATCGCGGCAGCGGTCCTTTACGTGTTGGAACTCGAACAAGGGAACGGTCATTTGTATGTGACAGCGGAGCAACTCGAAGCGGAGATGCCACGTATCATCGGGGCGGACCCAGGCGACGCGCTCGTCACAGCATTAGAATCGCTCGCAAAAGAAGAACGGGTCGTCATCGATGACGGCGTCGTCTATCACCCTCGCGTGTTCCGCGCCGAACGGAAGGCGGCAGAAGAGTTGGCGCGCATCATGGCGACATCGACGACGGAGGACGTGGATATGACGACAATCTTTGACGCGGTCGGGCGTGTCGAAGAAATGTTCTCAATCGAATACGCGACACAACAACGAGAGGCAATCGAACTCGCGCTCAAATCACCGCTCATGGTCCTCACGGGAGGTCCGGGTACCGGGAAGACGACGGTCGTCCGAGGCATCATTCATGCACTGAGTGACGTCTTCGACTGGAAACTCGAACCCGTCCCGAACCAACCGTTCCCGTTCGTGTTGGCCGCACCGACGGGTCGTGCCGCAAAACGACTCAGTGAATCGACGGGTCTCCCGGCATCGACGATTCACCGTCTGTTGAAGTTTGACGGAAGTTCGTTCCAAGTCGATGAGACGAATCCGCTCGTGGGAAAAGTACTCATTGTCGACGAGGCATCGATGATTGATATTTTCTTGTTCAGGAGCTTGCTGAAGGCGGTACCGAACGGCATGAAGATTTTGTTCGTCGGTGACCGCGATCAGCTTCCTTCGGTCGGTCCGGGTCAAGTGCTCGCTGATTTGATGGCGACGGACGGGATTCCGGTCGTCCGACTCGACGTCGTCCACCGTCAGGCGTCGGAGTCGAGCATCTTGCGACTCGCCCATTCGTTGAACGCTAAAAAAATGCCGGAAGATTTATTGGCGGCGCTCCCGGATCGTCGATTCTATACGGCGAACCAAGAGACGGCGCTTCAAGCGATTTGTCAGATGGCAGGTGCGGCCCTTCGGAAAGGCTATTCGCCATTTGATATCCAAGTGCTCGCTCCGACGTATCGAGGTGTGTGTGGAATCGACGGGTTGAACGAGGCGCTCCAAAACGTATTCAATCCGAAATCGGGCGCCCGTGAAGTGAAGCACGGGACACGTATTTACCGAAACGGCGATAAAGTGCTACAACTCGTCAACAACGCCGAAGAGAACGTCTATAACGGAGATATCGGTGAAATCACAAATATTTTCTTCGCAAAAGAGAACGTCGATAAAGTCGATAAGATTTATATCCGATTCGATCAGACAGAAGTCGAATATAACCGCAGTGAATGGGACCAGTTCACCCATGCGTATGCGATCACGATTCATAAGTCGCAAGGTTCCGAATTCCCGATCGTGCTCATGCCGGTCTTCTTCACGGGAGGCTTCCGCTCGTCGCGGAACTTGATTTATACGGCCGTCACGCGAGCGAAGAAAAGTTTACTGTTGTTTGGAGACGTACGAGCGCTCGAGGCAGCGACACGGGAAGAAGAGCCGGTTCGTCGAACGAAATTGGTGGAACGCTTAGGCGGGAAGTCTTGACGTCTTCATAAGCGCGTGTGATAATGACGAATAGATAACTGAAACGATACAGACGATGAAGGAAATGAGTACGTCGTCACCGCCTCTACAGAGACATCTTCCTTGGCTGCGAGAAGATGGAGGTCGGCCGACCGAAGCTATTCTGGAGTCCCCACTCAACCTGGGCGCCTCATCCACGTTAACGGATGTTCGAGGCACGGTGTTTACCGTGCGAACGAGGGTGGTACCACGAAGCGATGCTTTCGTCCCTTTCCACAGGGGCAGGCATCGCTTTTTTTCGTTTCGTTCAGAAATAAGGAGGAATTGTTCATGAAACCGCTCAAATCATTGACTGGCGCACAGATTCGCCAAATGTACTTAGATTTCTTCAAATCAAAAGGTCACAGCGTTGAGCCGAGTGCGTCACTCGTACCGGTCGAAGACCCTACCCTTTTATGGATTAACTCAGGTGTCGCGACATTGAAGAAATACTTTGATGGACGTGTCATCCCGGCAAACCCACGTATCGTCAACGCACAAAAATCCATTCGTACGAACGATATCGAGAACGTCGGGAAGACGGCACGTCACCATACGTTCTTCGAGATGCTCGGGAACTTCTCAGTCGGAGAATACTTCCGCGAAGAAGCGATCACATGGGGCTGGGAACTGTTGACGAGTGATGAATGGTACGGTCTCGACCCGGACCGTCTCTCGGTCACAATCCACCCAGACGATGAAGAATCAAAACAAATCTGGTTGAACCTCGGCATGCCGGCTGACCGCATCATCCCACTTGAAGATAACTTCTGGGAAATCGGGGAAGGCCCATCTGGTCCGAACACCGAAATTTTCTTCGACCGTGGTCCTGCGTTCGGAGACGACCCGACAGATCCTGAACTCTACCCAGGCGGGGAGAACGAGCGTTACCTTGAAATTTGGAACATCGTATTCAGCCAATATAACCATGACGGACACGGGAACTACACAGAGCTTCCACGTAAAAACATTGATACGGGGATGGGACTCGAACGGATGGCGAGCGTCCTTCAAGACGTACCGACAAACTTCGATACAGACCTCTTCATGCCAATTATTCGTGAAACAGAAAAAATCAGTGGAGACGTGTATCGTCAAGACAGCAGCAAGGATGTGGCGTTCAAAGTCATCGCTGACCACATCCGTACCGTATCGTTCGCGATTGGTGACGGTGCACTCCCGTCTAACGAAGGACGTGGATATGTCCTCCGTCGTCTTCTCCGTCGTGCGGTCCGCTATGCGAAGATGCTAGGCATCGAGCGCCCGTTCATGCACGAACTCGTGGACGTCGTCGGTGACATCATGGTCGACTTCTATCCACAAGTGAACGAGAAGAAAGACTTCATCAAAAAAGTCATCAAGAACGAGGAAGAGCGTTTCCATGAAACGTTGAACGACGGACTCGCAATCTTGAACGAAGTCGCGAAAGCGCAAAAAGCTGCAGGTTCAAACGTGATCAGTGGTCAAGATGCGTTCCGTCTCTATGACACATACGGCTTCCCACTCGAATTGACAATCGAATATGCAGAAGACCATCACATGACGGTCGATGAAGACGGCTTCAAGGAAGCGATGAACGAGCAACGTGAACGTGCACGTCAAGCACGCGCTGACGTCGAATCGATGCAAATCCAATCTGGCGTACTCGCGGATATTACGATGCCATCGACGTTCCTCGGATACAACAATCTTGAGACGAACGCGAAAATCGTCAGCTTGATTCACGACGGGGAACTCGTCGACGTGGTTGCTGCAGGAGAAGAAGCGCAAGTGATCCTTGATCAAACGCCATTCTATGCAGAGAGCGGCGGTCAAATCGGGGACAAAGGACAAATCGTTGGGGAAGACTTCCTTCTTCGCGTGAAAGATGTCTCGAAAGCACCGAACGGCCAAAACTTGCATACGGTCACAGTCGAGTCAGGCGTCGCGAAAGCGGAAGTGGCAGTGACAGCGACGGTTGACCAAGACTCACGTCAAGCGATTGTGAAGAACCATACCGCGACGCACCTCTTGCATCGTGCACTCAAAGACACGCTCGGTGAGCATGTCAATCAGGCAGGGTCACTCGTGACACCAGACCGTCTTCGTTTTGACTTCTCTCACTTCGGACAAGTGACACCAGAAGAGCTTCAATCGATTGAGCGTCAAGTGAACGAGAAGATTTGGGCGTCGATTGGTGTCGACATCGAAGAGATGAACATCGCTGATGCGAAAGCAAAAGGGGCGATGGCACTCTTCGGCGAGAAATACGGCGATGTCGTTCGCGTCGTATCTGCTGGAGATTACTCGGTTGAACTTTGCGGTGGATGCCACGTATCCAATACGGCTGAAATCGGACTCTTTAAAATCTTGTCTGAGTCAGGAATTGGCGCAGGAACACGTCGAATCGAAGCGGTCACAGGGGCTGGCGCATACGAAGTGATGAACCAGCAAATCGAGACGCTCGAAGCGGCGGCGAAACTGTTGAAAACGAAACCACTCGAAGTTCCAGCACGTGTTCAAGCACTTCAGGCTGAAATCAAAGACGTGGAGCGTGCTTCAGAGTCGCTCAAAGCGAAACTCGCGAACATCGAAGCTTCTTCATTGACGGATGCGATCGAGACAATCGGTGACGTCCAATTGATCGCGAAGCGTGTCGATGGACAAGACATGGATGCCCTCCGAAGCATGGTCGACGATTTGAAAGGAAAACTCGGCTCTGCCGTGATCATCCTTGGGTCGGCGAACGGTGAGAAGGTCAACCTCGTCGCAGGTGTGACGAAAGACTTGAACGACCGTGGCTTCCATGCCGGAAAACTCATTAAAGAAGTCGCAACACGCTGTGGCGGCGGTGGTGGCGGACGTCCAGACATGGCACAAGCAGGTGGCCGTGACGCAACAAAACTGGACGAAGCATTGAAGTTTGCTTCACATTACGTTCAATCACTGGCATAATAGAGTGTGAAGTGCAAACGGAAAGAGGTGGATTCTTGTGAGCCAAATGGATCGCACGATGCAATTCAATTTTCCAGAAGATGATCAACGTGCTAACACACGTGAGACGCTGATTACGGTATATCAAGCACTCGAGGAAAAAGGTTATCAACCGATCAATCAAATCGTGGGATACTTATTATCAGGTGACCCCGCCTACATCCCACGTCATAATGATGCGCGAAACTTGATTCGCAAAATTGAGCGGGATGAACTTCTCGAAGAGTTGGTCAAATCGTATTTGAACGATCGTAGAGAGGATTAATATGAAGCGAGTCATGGGACTCGATGTCGGATCGAAGACAATTGGTGTCGCAGTAAGTGACCTGATGGGATGGACGGCGCAAGGTGTGGAAACGGTCTACTGGACTGAACCCGACTTTGACGAAGCCGTCCGTCTCCTTCGTCCGTTTATCGAGCAGTACGATGTGAAAGAAGTCGTCGTCGGTCATCCGAAAAACATGAACGGGACAATCGGTCCGCGTGGTGAGGCGTCTGAGGCATTTGCCGAGGCGTTCACAGAGCAGACAGGCTTACCTTGCGTGTTGGTGGATGAACGATTAACGACGATGCAAGCGGAACGGATGCTCATTTCAGCAGATGTAAGCCGCAAAAAGAGAAAAGCGGTCATCGACAAAATGGCGGCCGTGATGATTTTACAAAACTACCTGGATCGTTCCGGGAAATAAAGGAGGAATCTCTCATGGCAGAAATCCGTCGTGAAGAAGAAATGTACCGTATTCCAGATGAAAATGGAGACGAGCATTTATTTGCAGAAATTTTCCGTATGACAAGCGACCGTTCGAAGAAGACATTCGTCGTGCTCGAACCGGTTGGCGCTCCGGAAACAGAAGATGAAGACACAATCGAAGTATACGCATTTGAAATTGAAGAACTTGAAGATGGCGAATTCATCTTGAAGCTCGTCGAAGACGATGAAGACTTCGAAGAGGTCATGGAAGCATTCGATATCGTCAATGACGAAGTCGGTCTAGACTAAATAGGGGATGGGCGGCTAGGGATCTCCCTCGTCGCCTCTCTTTATAAAATGAACAGGGGAGAAATGCATGAATCATCCATCTATGTCAGATGAGAAACGTGCCCGCAACCGGATCGTCCGTCGCATCACGGTTGTCATCCTTGCCATCTTCCTTCTCGTCATCGCCACAGGCTCGGCACTCGCTTATGTGTTCGTGAAGCGCTCCGTCGAACCGATTGATCCAACATCGACTGAAACAGTTGAGGTCGAAGTCCCGCTCGGAGCTGGTTCGGGATATATTGGTGAATTACTTGAAGAGAATGGGCTTGTAAGGAGTAGCACGATTTTCCGTTTCTATACGCGTTTTAAAAACGAATCATCGTTCCAAGCGGGGACGTATACGTTGTCACCGTCTCAATCAATCGATGAGTTGATTGAAACGTTGCAAACAGGTAAAGTCATTGTGGTTCCTGATATCAAGCTTGTCATTCCGGAAGGATTCACAATCGACCAAGTCATCGCACGACTTGCGAAAGAGGCCGATATTCCAAAAGAACAGATTTCTGAACAATTGAGCGACCGTGAATATATCAGTTCGCTCGTGAACGAGCATGAGATGTTGACGGAAGAAGTATTGCAGGAAGGCATTTATCATCCGCTTGAAGGATACCTGTTCCCAGCAACGTATGAATTCAATAAAGGGGTAACGCTCACTGAAATCATCGATGAGATGCTACTCCCGACTGAAAGCATGTATCAAGAGTACAAAGGTCGTTTGGCCGATTCAGGACGTACGTTCCATGAGACGCTCGCGCTCGCATCGGTTGTCGAGAAAGAGGCCGTGTCAACGGAAGACCGAAAAGAGATTGCCGGTGTCTTTGAGAATCGTCTGAACGATGGTATGAAACTACAGTCTGACCCGACCGTCTGGTACGGTACAGGGGAGACGTCGATTTTCACTTCATTCGCAGACCTAGAGAACGATTCCTTATATAACACGTATCGTTATGAAGGAATTCCGATCGGTCCAATCGCGGCTGTTAGTCGTGATGCGTTTGAGGCGGTACTCAATCCAAATGATACGGAGAACATCTACTTCTATGCACGCCCTCCACGTGAAGGATTCCCGAATGGGGAAGTATTGTTCGAAGTGAACTATGAGGACCATCAACAAAACGTCAATAAATACCGTTCCGAATGGGAAGCGTTTGAAGAAGCGAACAGTAATTGATGGGACGACCGGAAGCGGATGCTTCCGGTCGTTTGAATGAAGAGAGTTAAGAGGTGGAACGAGTGGACCATGCATCCTATGAGGGATATGTAGAACAATTGATCAATGACCGCTCTCCGCTGCTGACGGAGATGGAAGCATTTGCGCGAGAACATCACGTTCCAATCATGGACTTGACGGGCTCTGAAGTGCTTCTCTCCTTGTTGGCGATGCAGCGACCGACCCGCATCCTTGAGGTGGGGACGGCAATTGGCTACAGTGCAATCCGTATGGCGGAGTTGTTGCCAGAGGCCGAAATCGTCACGATCGAACGAAACGCCCGTCGATTCGAAGAGGCGACTGGTTTTATCGGGCGATCGGACGTCCGCGATCGCATCACATTGATTCATGGCGACGCCGTTGAATTGATCGGTTCGATCGAAGGTGAGTTCGATGCCGTGTTTATTGATGCGGCAAAAGGACAATATCAAAAATTTTTTGATGGGTATGGCGCTTTAGTACCAATTGGTGGTACGATTTACAGCGATAATTTGTTTTTACGAGGGGACGTCTTGCTCGAGGATGTGTCAGTACTTGACCGTCGCAGACGCCGGCTTGTCCGTCTCGTGAAACAGTTTACTGAGCAATTGATGGCACGGACCGATTATCATACTGCAATTTTGCCCCTTGGTGATGGCCTAGCAATCAGTCGTAAATTACGATGAGGAGGACTTAACTTTGATGCAACATAAACCCGTCATTATTGGCGTGGCCGGGGGTACCGGATCTGGAAAAACGACCGTGGCCCGTGCGCTCGTCGATGCGTTTAAAGGTCAATCGGTCGTCATGATTGAACAAGACGCGTATTATAAAGATCAATCCGAAATGACGATGGAGGAACGGTACAAGACGAACTACGACCACCCCTTCGCCTTTGATAACGATTTGCTAATTGAACATATCCAACAATTGCAACAGCATCAAGCTGTCGAAAAGCCGGTATATGATTATGCGGCCCATACACGGTCTGATGAGACGATTTTGATCGAACCGGTCGATGTCGTCATCGTTGAGGGGATCTTGGCACTTGAAGATGCCCGCTTGCGTGAATTGATGGATATTAAAGTGTTCGTGGATACGGATGCCGACGTTCGAATCTTGCGCCGCATGCAGCGAGACATCAATGAACGAGGCCGTTCAATCGATTCAGTCGTGGCACAATACACGAATGTCGTACGCCCGATGCATTTACAATTCTGCGAGCCGACGAAACGGTATGCGGATATCATCGTTCCTGAAGGCGGAGAAAACTTTGTCGCAATCGACTTACTCGTGACGAAGATCCGTTGGGTGCTCACTGAGCGCAATCGCGCGTGAGGAAATAAATCGTTTTCAATTTACCCTAGCTGTAATATACTAGGAGACAATGAAGGAGTGACAGAAATGGCTGAAAAACAACATTATATGACGTTAGACGGAAAAGCGAAGATCGAGAATGAATTAAACGAACTGAAGACGGTCCGCCGTAAAGAAGTCGTTGAAAATATTAAGATTGCTCGTGATTTCGGTGACTTATCAGAAAACGCGGAATATGACGCGGCAAAAGAAGAACAAGCGATGGTCGAAGGACGAATCGCACAATTAGAAGAAATGCTCCGTAACGCCGTTATCATTCAAGATGATGCAGCGGATAACTCGGTTGTCTCAATCGGGAAAACGGTCACGTTCTTCATCCAAGAAGATAACGAAGACGAGACGTACACAATCGTCGGTGGTGCTGAGGCAGATCCGTTCACAGGGAAAATCTCGAACGAATCACCAATCGCGAAAGCACTTCTCGGTCGTACGGTCGGAGATGTGGTCACGGTTCAAACACCAGGTGGCGACATGATCGTCGAAATCAAAGAAATCAAATAAGTTGTTGAGCGACCTCCATCTTGGAAGTCGCTCTCTTTCTGAGGAGGAATCGGAATGAAAGTTGGAATCATCGGTGCGATGGAAGAAGAAGTGAACTTGCTTCGGAATGAATTGACGGAGCGCAAGGATACGGAAATCGCAAACTATCATTTTTATGAAGGTTATCTTGGAAACATGCAAGTCGTCATCTTGAAGTCAGGCATCGGGAAAGTCAATGCCGCGATCGGGACGACACTCTTGATTGATAAATTCAAACCGGACGTCGTCATCAACACCGGTTCTGCAGGCGGATTCAAAAAAGGGATGAAAGTCGGTGACGTCGTCGTCTCGACGGAAGTGCGCCACCACGATGTCGATGTGACGGCATTCGGTTATGAATACGGTCAAGTGCCAGGAATGCCACCGGCGTATGAAGCCGATGCGAAGCTCGTCAACGTCTGTAAAGATGTGATTGAAAGCTTGCCTGACGTGAACGTGCATCAAGGATTGATTGTAACGGGAGATTCGTTCATCAACGACTCGAAGCGTGTGGCTGATATCCTCGGTCATTTCGATGGCGTCGCTGCCGTCGAGATGGAGGCTGCTCCAATCGCGCAGACCTGTTACCAGTTCGGCGTACCATTCGTCGTTACGCGCTCGATCTCAGACAGTGCAGACGAAGAGGCGAACTTATCGTTTGATGAATTTTTAGAAACGGCTTCAATCAACTCTGCGAAGATGGTCATGGCTGTCACGAAACGTCTCGAACAAGCTTAATCGATTGATTACGAGGAGGATGCATTGACATCCTCTTTTTATTCCCTTATATTAGTACCAGATACTAAGAATAGGGGTCGACGATATGAATATTGGAATCATCGGCATCGGATCGTTCTTACCGGACAATCGGGTGACAAATATCGATTTAGAAAAACGAATGGATACGAGCGATGAGTGGATTCGTACGCGTACAGGCATCGAGGCACGACATTTAGCAGAAAGTGACGTGTCGGTCTCGGATATGGCAACACGCGCTGCAGAACGGGCGTTACAAAGCGCTGGTGTCACCATCGACGAGATCGAGGCGATTGTCTGTGCGACGGCGACTGCGCCAGCGTTTCCGGCAACCGCATGTGTGGTTCAGGCGAATCTTGGTGCGAAAGCCGCTGTGGCGTTCGACGTCAGTGCGGCGTGTAGCGGGTTTATCTTCGCGATGGATACAGCGAAGAGCCTGATGGATTCGAAAGGCTTCAAGAAAACGCTCGTGATCGGAGCGGAGAAGATGGGAAGTTTGATTGATTGGGATGACCGGTCGACAGCTGTCCTATTCGGAGATGGAGCTGGGGCTGTCGTACTCGGGGAAGACGATATCGCTTCAATCGACTCAATCGTACTTGGAAGTGATGGGACAGGTGGCAAGCACTTGTACGAAAATGATGAAGGAAAAATCGTCATGAACGGTCGCGAAGTATTCAAGTTCGCCGTACGGAAAATGCCCGAGATCGTTCTCGAGTCGTTAAACAAGGCCGATAAGTCGTTGAATGACCTCGACGTCCTCGTGCCGCACCAAGCGAATCGTCGAATCATTGATGCGGCGATGGAACGGTTAAACTTAGAAGAAGAGAAAGTCGTCATGACCATTCAAGACCATGCGAACACATCGGCGGCATCCATTCCGCTCGCCTTAGCGGAAGCCGTCAAATCTGGTAAAATCCAAGATGGACAAACGGTCGTCATCGCAGGGTTTGGTGCCGGGCTCACATGGGGTGCAAGCTGTCTGACATGGAATCATGCAACAATTACGGAGGGGAATCATTCATGAAACGAGTAGTAGTGACAGGATTAGGAGTCGTATCACCGTTAGGAAACGACGTGTCGGCAATGTGGGATCGTCTTTTAAAAGGGGATAACGCAATCGATACGTTGACAAAAATCGATATCAGTCAATATCCGGCGAAAGTCGGAGCGGAAGTGAAAGAGTGGAACATCGATCATTTGGTCGAACCAAAAGAAGCACGCAAGATGGACTCATTCATTCAATACTCTCTTTTAGCAGCAGACGCTGCTCATAAAGATAGTGGGCTCGATGTCAAAGCGATCGCGGATGAAGTCGGTACGTGGATCGGGAGCGGAATCGGGGGCGTCGAGACAATCGACAAGCAATCGGCAATCCTCCATGATCGTGGGCCGCGTCGTATCAGTCCATTCTTCATTCCGATGATGATTCCGAATATGGCGAGCGGACAAGTTTCCATCTATCTTGGAGCGAAAGGACCGAGTAACTGTTCTGTGACAGCTTGTGCGTCAGGAACGAACTCAATCGGAGAAGCGTTCCGCGTCATTCAACGGGGAGATGCGATTGCCATGTTCGCCGGTGGAGCGGAAGCACCGATCACACCACTCTCGTTCGCAGGTTTCTGTTCAAACAAAGCACTCTCGACGAATCCAGACCCGAACACGGCGTGCCGTCCATTCGACGAGAACCGCGACGGGTTTGTCATGGGTGAAGGCGCTGGCGTACTCGTATTAGAAGAGTACGAACATGCGAAGGCACGTGGAGCGAAAATGTATGCAGAAGTCGTCGGATACGGGATGAGTTCAGACGCTTATCACATCACTGCACCGTCACCAGAGGCAGAGGGTGGTTCAAAAGCGATGAGTGAGGCGATTCGCGATGCGGGAATCACACCGGAAGATGTGCAATATATCAACGCACACGGCACGAGCACACCGCTCAACGATATGCTCGAGACGAAAGCGATTCGTCGTGTGTTCGGGGAACACGCTGACAAACTCGCGGTCAACTCGTCGAAATCGATGATTGGACATCTTCTCGGAGGAGCAGGTGGCGTCGAGGCAGTCATCACAGCCCTTTCGATTCATGAAGGAAAGATTCATCCGACCATCAACTGTGAATCACCTGCAGCAGATTGCGACCTTGATTATGTACGTGAAGGAAATCGGGAACTTGACATTCAGTATGCACTCAGTAACTCACTTGGCTTCGGGGGCCATAATGCGACACTCGCATTTGCGAAAGTGACGAACTGACGGTAGAAAAATCATTCAAAAAAGGTTAGGGTATAAGGGTTGGTCTAACAGAAAGGAGTGCAACGAATGAAAAAGAAATCATTCATCGTGGCCGCCTTGTTAGGTTCAGTCCTTATCCTTTTTTTATTTATTTGGAACGAACAACGAGAGCAGTCACGTGAACTAGTACCACCAGAAGAACAAACAATTACAATCAATGGAGAATCTCTTCCGACACAACCGGACGTCATGCTCGCGATTGACCCGGCATCCCAAACGGTACTGTCGCATCTTTATGAAGGGCTCTACCGATTCGGCTCAGATGGGTCGATTGAACCGGCACTCGTCGAGAAGCTAGAACGTTCAGATGATGGGACGGTATATACATTCACGTTGAAAGAGAGTGTGACGACCGAAGGAAATGCGATCACGGCACAGACGTTCGTCAATCATTTCCGAAAACTCGTCGACGATGATACGAATTCACCATTTAGTTTCTTACTTGCGGATGTCAAAGCGGCAAAAGAAATTGGTCTCGGACAACAAGAACCAGACGCGTTAGGTGTTCGAGCCATCGATGACCGAACGCTTGAACTCACACTCATCCGACCGATGGAAGGGTTCGAAGAAATATTTGCAATGCCAGCATTTTTACCACAACCATCCGTGACATCATGGGAAGAGTTGGAAACGAACGGACCGTTTGAATTGAATCAAATGGATGATACAAGCATCTCGTTACATAAAAACGAAACGTACCGTGAAGCTGATCAAGTCACGCTCGAAACGATTTCCATCAGAAACGAGTCAAGCTTGTCGGAAGTGTCGGGGATGCATCCGATTCCGTATGACTTCGACACGTCTACCGTTGATGAGGAAGTCATGAATATTGAGGACGTTCCGCGAAGTGGCGTTTTTTATTTAAAACCGAACGTTGAAAAAGCACCATTCGATGATGTTGCGTTTCGACAAGCCCTCGCACTGACGCTGGAACGGACGACACTCGAAGAATCGCTTGCACGGTCGGAACAAACGACGGAAAGACTTCTCGTCATGGATGAAGAAGCTGCAGTTGCAGAGTTGGAAGGCGATGCCGACCAATTATTTGAAACCGTGAAAAAACGGTTAAAAACAGAAACAATCGAGATTGAATTACTTAGCTTTGTCGATGAAGAAGCACGTGAAATTTCGACAAAATTGAAGAATAATTTGGAACAGTTAGACGGATTGACCGTCAATGTCGTGGAGCTTCCGCTAGGAGATAAAGTTAGGAAAGAAGTCTCAGGAGATTATTCTTTCTCTTTATCCGGGTGGCAACCGGACTACCCGATGCTATCAGCCTATTTGACTCAGTTCGAATCTGACGATGTGCTCAATTCAAGTCGATATAGAAGCGAATCGTACGATCAGTTGATGGACGAGGCTCGCTCAACTGAGAATTTAGAAGAGCGCAATACAATTTTACGAAATGCAGAAGCGAAGCTATTAGAAGAGGCGGTTGTTATGCCAATCTATCAAGCGGGACGTTCCTATTTGGTTGAAAAAGGATACGATGAGATCGGTTATCCGGTCATCGGTCCTTCATATGTCCTAACCTTTTCGAAAAAATATGAAAATTGAGCTAAAAGCCCGCCGCTCTAGGCGGGCTTTTTGACTATAGAGAAAATTTTTTAGAAAAATCAAAATAAACACTTTGCAAAATTATCAGAATATTGTATTATTGCATCAACGGGATTTTGGTAACAAATACTGTCAGAAGAAATGACTGAATTTTCTACCATCATTCACTTCGTTAAAACGAAAAAATCAGGGGGTCATCGCAATGAATAAGAAAAAAGGTTTTGCTTTAGCATCTTCGGTTACACTTCTTTCAAGTGCTTTCCTAGCTGCATGTTCGACAGGGGATGAAACAGATTCTTCACAAGGATCATCAAATGAAGGGTCATCTGGTGAAGCGCAAGTCCTCAACTTGCTCGATAGCTCAGACATTCCTTCACTTAACCCAACACTCGCAACGGACGCTGTTTCGTTCAACGTATTGAACAACGTTAACGAAGGTCTTTACCGCATGGACGAGAACGATGAGCCAACTCCAGGTATGGCTGAATCTCACGAAGTTTCTGAAGACGGGAAGACGTACACGTTCAAAATCCGTGAAGGTGCGACTTGGTCAAACGGGGAGCCTGTCACAGCGAACGACTTCGAATACGCTTGGAAAGAAGTACTCAACCCAGATAACGCTTCACAATATGCATACGTTATGTCAGTCATCGAAGGCGCAGACGCGTACAACACTGGCGAAGGCGAGCGCGATTCAGTAGGCGTTAAAGCAATCGACGATCAAACGCTTGAAGTTAAATTGACAGCACCAGCTGATTACTTCCTCGGATTGACAAGCTTCGGCGTGTTCATGCCAAAACTTGAGTCATTCGACACAGAGCAAGGCGAAAACTTCGGTACATCTGCAGAGACAACTCTCTACAACGGACCGTTCAAACTCGACAGCTGGGAGCGCGAGCAAGGCTGGAAAATGGTCAAGAACGAAGACTATTGGGATGCGGACACAGTTAAACTTGAAGAAATCAACGTTAAAGTCGTTAAAGAAGTTTCAACAGGTGTCAACTTGTATGAAAACGGTGACGTTGACCGCACAGGCTTGACTTCTGAGCTCGTTGCTCAGTATCAAGATAGCGAAGACTTCTCAACTGTCGTTGAGCCAACACTCTTCTACCTCCAGTTCAACACTGCTGTGGAAGCGCTTGACAACCAAAAAATCCGTAACGCGATTGATCGCGCATACGATAAAGCTGCAATCTCTGAAACACTTCTTGCAAACGGTTCAGTCCCTGCAAACTACCTCGTACCGAAAGACTTCGTAACAGGTCCTGACGGTAAAGACTTCCGTGAAGCGAACGGCGACATCGGCGGATACAACGTTGAAGAAGCTCAAAAACTTTGGGAAGAAGGTCTTTCTGAGCTTGGAACGGATACAGTTGAGCTTGAACTCCTCAACTATGACTCAGAGTCTGCGAAGCAAATCGGTGAGTTCATCAAAGGTGAACTTGAGAAGAACCTTCCAGGTATGAGCGTTTCAATCAAGCAACAACCGTTCAACAACAAACTTGACCTTGAGAACAAAGGAGAGTTCCAATTCACATTCGCTGGTTGGGGCCCTGACTATCAAGATCCAATGACGTTCGTTGACCTCTTCGTCACAGACGGACCATACAACCGTGGTAAGTGGTCGAACGACGAGTTTGACAAGTTGATTGAATCTGCGAAGTCAAGCACAGATGCTGAACAGCGTTGGGCTGACCTTCAAGCTGCAGAGAAAATCGTTCTTGAAGAGAACGCGATCTCGCCAGTTTACCAACGTGGATCGGCTCGCCTCACGAAGCCATATGTTAAAGATATCGTTGAGCACGCATTTGGTGCAGACTACTCTTACAAGTGGGCTTCAATCGAAGGTAAAGAATAATTTCATTACACGCTTACAAGAGAGACAGGGACGCCTGTCTCTCTTTTTTATGTATCATTTTTTATACAAAAAAGAACTCTCACATGGAGAGTTCTGTCAAGGATGAGTTATTTTTTAACTTTCGCACGTTTGCGACTGAGTCCCATCGCTTTTTCGATCTTCGCGAGGTTTTTGTTTGCGACGGCTTCCGCCTTGGCACGACCCGCATCGAGAATTTCATCAAGTTCTGGAGAATCGATCAGTTCGTGATAACGTGCTTGAATCGGTTCGAGCAAAGCAACGACCGCTTCTGCCACATCTTGTTTAAATGTACCGTAATTTGAGTTCTCATATTGCTTGACGAGGTCATCGATTGATGTACCCGTCGATAACGAATAAATTTCTAACAAGTTTGAGATTCCTGGTTTGTTCTCTCGGTCAAAGGAGATGACACCACTTGAATCAGTCACGGCGCTCTTGATTTTCTTACGGATGACATTTGGCTCATCGAGCATCGAAATGTATCCTTTTGCGTTTGTATCCGATTTCGACATTTTCTTCACCGGATTCGTGAGGGACATAATCCGTGCGCCTTCTTTTTGGATCAATGGTTCCGGCATTGTGAACGTCTCGTAATAACGTTTATTGAAACGCTCCGCCAAATCACGGGTCAATTCGATATGTTGTTTTTGATCATCTCCGACAGGGACTAGTTCTGTATTGTATAACAAAATGTCAGATGCCATGAGGGTTGGATACACAAATAACCCTGCTCCGACATTCTCGTTTCCTTGTGATTTATCTTTATATTGCGTCATACGACCGAGCTCGCCCATTCCCGCGATGCATGTTAACATCCATCCGAGTTGAGCGTGTGCTTTCACTTCAGATTGAACGAAGATTGTCGCTTTTTCAGGGTCGAGGCCTGAAGCGAGATAGAGTGCAGCTAGTTTTCGCGTGTTGTTCATTAACTCGACGCGGTCGAGTTGTACGGTAATTGAATGCAAATCGACGATACAATAATACGCATTGTTGTCGTCTTGAAGATCGACAAATTGTTTCATCGCGCCTAAGTAGTTGCCGAGCGTCACGACGCCGGTCGGTTTGATTCCTGAAAAAATCGTTGCCATGTGTATACACCTCCGAAGAATATAAAAAAAACCGCAGTCGTCCGTCCGAATAAATCGGGACGAATAACCGCGGTGCCACCCAAATTTGCATATCATATGCCACTTGAACGCGGTAACGGGCGTGATCCGTCTCGCCATACTTACGTTCAAGCGAGCCACTCCAAAGTCCATTCATTCAAGTCTTTTCATCTACTCGCAGCACCGTAGACTCTCTGAGGAAAAGGGGATTTGAATTACTTGTCTTCTTCATTGTGTTCTTATTCTGCATTTAGTTTAGCATAGGATCACGCTCTCGAAAAGATTAAATCAAAGCGACGAGGAACGAGAGTGCGATACTCCCGACACCAACAAATACCCAGTTCCAAGCCGATTGTTTACGGAGTTGTCGATCTTCAGGATCTTCTTCTTCATCCTCTTCATAATCTGCATCAATTTCCTTTAACTTGGCACGCCGACTTCGCTTGAAACCGTACATGATGCCATCAAACAATCCAGTCGCACTCATATGGGAAAACATCCCGATCGCAAACGTGAGAATACCGGAAACGAAGAGGCCTCCGCTTAAATGAAAAAGAACAGACTCGGTTCGGAAATAAGAAAAAATGGACCAAACGGTGTAGAGAATTGTGACAATCCCCCAAACAATCAATATATTTCGAAACTTTTTCAATGATGTAATCTCCTTTCAAGCAGTCAAAGGAATGGGGACACCATTCCACGTTTCTTCTATGATACTAGGAAGGCGGGGGAGAAAGCGAGTAAGAAAGTTGCGTTATATGACAGCGTTTTATTCTGTAGTTGACAGTTTGATTAAAAATTTCTTACAATAGCCCTAACGTTCTTTCGTCGAATACTTTATGAAATATTCAGAAAATTAAAGAAAAAGTAAGATGTTTATTCGACGAACGGCTAGCTTTTCAAAACGAAAGGGGAAATCGCAATGAAGAAAAAATCGATTTTGCTCATGATGACGATCATCTTGGCACTCGGTTCAGTACTCGCGGCTTGTTCGACAGGCGGAGACTCTGATGGCGGCGGTTCTTCATCAAACGGAGAAAAAGTTCTTCGCTTGACGGATACGTCAGATATCACAACAGCCGATCCGGCTCTTGCTACAGACGCGGTCGCATTCAACTTGATCGCCAACACAATGGAAGGTCTTTACCGTCTTGATAAAGACGGAAATGCCGTACCAGCTCTCGCTGAAGGCGAACCAGAAGTAAACGAAGATGAGACTGTTTACACATTCACACTTCGTGATGCAGAATGGTCAAACGGAGAGCCAGTCACAGCGAACGACTTCGTGTATGCATGGCAACGTGCTGTCGATCCTGCAACAGGTTCACAGTATGCATATATCATGAACACAATTAAAAACGCTGAAGCGATCAACACAGGTGATACGCCGAAAGAAGAGCTTGGCGTTAAAGCAATCGATGAGAAAACACTCGAAGTCACACTCGAGCGTCCAGACCCATCATTCCTCTCACTTACTTCATTCGGTACATTCACACCGATCAATGAAGCATTCGCAACAGAAAAAGGCGAAGATTTCTCAACGAATCCTGAAAACCTTCTCTACAACGGACCATTCACTTGGTCGGAGTGGGATCGTGAACAAGGTTATGTCTTAACGAAAAACGAATCGTATTGGGATGCAGAAAACGTTGCTCTCGATTCAGTTGATGTGAAAGTTGTTAAAGAAACTTCTACAGTCGTAAACTTGTATGAAGCTGGCGATGTCGATTATGCTGGTCTCGCATCAGAACAAGTTGCTGCGTTCCAAGAAGATGAAGATTACAACACAGGTCTTCGTTCTGCCATCGGATATTTCAAATTCAACCACGAAGATGAAATCTTCTCTGATGTAAATGCACGTAAAGCAATCGCACGTGCGGTCGACCCAACTGGAATCATCGACCAACTCTTGAACAACGGTTCAATTGCAACAACATCATTCATTCCGAAAGACTTCATCAAATATGAAGACGGTACGGATTACACGGAAGGTGTTGAGTACTTCCAAACAAACGCTGACGAAGCGGCTTCACTTTGGGAAGAAGCTACAGGCGGAGAAGCGACAACAATTGAACTTCTCTCGTTCGATAGCGAAGTATCTAAACAAATCTCTGAATACATGAAAGGTCAAATCGAGTCGAACTTGCCGAACGTAACGGTTGAGATTGCTCAACAACCTTTCAACAACAAACTTGAGCGTGAAGCAAACGGTGACTACCAAATGTCATTCGCACTTTGGGGACCTGACTACCAAGATCCACTTACGAACCTTGGTATCTTCACATCAGACAATGGACAAAACGATATCAACTACTCGTCATCTGAGTATGACCAGTTGATTGACGAAGCGTCTGCTGAAACAAACATCGATGCACGTTATGACTTGTTCAAAGAAGCTGAAGCTCTCTTGATTGAACAAGACCAAGCGATCATGCCGATTTATCAAGCAGGTGTGGCATACTTGATTCGTCCAAACATCGAAAACTTTAACCGTCAATTGTTCGGTGCTGATTACCAGTACAAATACGTTGATATTAAGTAATGGGATGAGGGGGCATGCGATCCGCATGTCCCCGATTTTCTAAAAAAATCTTTCGAAGTAAGAGAAAATACTGTTCAAATGTTTTGTTGGTAAAGTATAATGTAGTAACAGTGAAAATTCAGAATAATCTCTGAAAAGAATATTCTTTGTTTTCAGCCGCTGTGCTAAGAGCCTTGAGATGACGTATACGCTATTCTTTCAGAATATTCCTTTCATTTTGTGAATTTGAAAAATAGGTCATATGTCATAGTGAAGCTGTTGGTGCAAGTAGTAGAAAGAATTAGAAAAAACAGGGGGTTTTTATTCATGGGACGTTATATCCTACAACGGCTGACTTACGGCCTCATCACGTTCTTCTTGATTGCCACGTTCACGTTCTTCCTGATGGACCTGCTCCCAGGTTCGCCGTATCAAAACCAGGAAAAACTGACAGAATCACAAATTCAATTATTGAATGACCGCTACGGACTCAACGATCCGCTTCCGGTCCGCTATGCAACGTACATTGGAAACATGCTCCAAGGAGATCTTGGCGTTTCATTCCGTACGGCTAACCGTCCAGTAACTGAGTTGATTATGGAACGAATCGGGCCTTCGGCACAATTAGGGCTCCAGGCATTAGTTCTTGGAACTCTTGTAGGTGTATTGTTAGGTGTTGTTGCGGCGATTCGTCACAATACGGTCATTGACTATGGTTCAATGTTCGTATCGGTAATCGGGATTTCTGTCCCATCGTTCGTTTTTGCAGCCCTCCTTCAGTACTATGTTGGAGTTAAATTGCAATTGCTTCCGGTCGCATTCTGGGAAACTCCAGCTCATACAATATTACCAACAATCTCATTATCGCTCGGTGTCACGGCAGCGATTGCCCGTTTCGTCCGAACGGAGATGTTAGAGGTTACCGGACAAGACTACGTCACCCTCGCGAAAGCGAAAGGATTGACGGGTAACGCCATCGTATGGAAACACATGGTTCGTAATGCGATGATTCCTGCAATCACGATTCTTGGACCGATGACAGCTGGACTCTTAACGGGTACGTTCGTTATTGAGAAAATCTTCGCGGTACCAGGCCTAGGAGAATTATTCGTCACGTCAATCACATTGAATGACTACTCAGTCATCATGGGAACGACATTGTTCTTCTCAGGATTGTTCATTATTATCATTTTGCTTGTCGACTTGCTCTATGGGGTTGTTGACCCACGTATTCGTCTTGGGGGGAATAACTGATGATTGAAAACAAAAAGAATTACGAACAGTTCGACCAAGACATGTTCACACCTGTTGAGATGAATGAACAGCTTGGTGAACGAATCGCTGGGAAAAGTTTAAACTTCTGGCAAGATGCATGGATGCGCCTAAAGAAAAACAAAGCGGCCATCATCTCGCTGTCGATTATTTTGATTCT
Organism: Exiguobacterium sp. s59; assembly: GCF_018617475.1. NCBI lineage: Bacteria > Bacillati > Bacillota > Bacilli > Caryophanales > Exiguobacterium > Exiguobacterium sp. s59. The sequence goes on from NZ_JACSKG010000001.1 coordinate 301,670, forward strand.
CGTCGCACTTGCGTTGTTTGGACCGATGTTATCGGCTCGCGATGCTTATGAACAAAACATTTCACAAGCTAAACTTCCACCAAAAGTCACAGGACTTGAATGGGCTGGCTTCGATGGAATGGCGACACTCGGTGGACGCGATATCGACTTCTACGAACAAAAGAACGTAGAAGAGAACTTCTGGTTCGGTACCGACTACCTCGGTCGTGATCTTTGGTCACGTATTTGGGAAGGGACACGTATTTCCCTCTTCATCGGTTTCGTTGCGGCTATCATTGATACATTGATTGGTGTCGCATACGGTGGTGTCTCAGCTTACTTCGGTGGGCGTACGGATAACATCATGCAACGTATTGTTGAGATTTTGACTGGTGTACCTAACTTGATCTTGATCATCTTGTTCATCTTGATCTTTGACCCAGGTGTCTTCACCATCATCCTTGCCATGGCCATCACAGGATGGATTGGGATGAGTCGACTTGTTCGAGGTCAGATTTTGAAACTCAAAAACCAAGAATTTGTCTTGGCAGCTCGTACACTTGGAGCATCTAGTAGTCGTTTGATTTTCAAACACTTGATTCCAAACACATTGGGTGCGATTATCATCACGCTCATGTTCACGATTCCATCTGCCATCTTCTTCGAGGCATTCCTCAGCTTTATCGGGATCGGGCTTCAACCGCCACAAGCATCACTTGGTACGTTGATTAACGATGGATACAAAGAACTACGGACATTCCCGTTCCTTCTTATTATCCCGTCTGTCATCATCGTCTTGCTCATGGTCAGCTTCAACTTGCTTGCCGATGGCTTGCGTGATGCGTTCGATCCGAAAATGCGTAAATAAAAAAGAAAGAGGGGGACTCGTGCATGGAAACGATTTTATCAGTCCGAGACTTAGAGGTCTCGTTCCACACATATGCAGGAACGGTTCAAGCCGTTCGTGGCGTATCGTTTGATTTGAAAAAAGGCGAGACGCTCGCCATCGTAGGAGAATCGGGTTCAGGTAAATCCGTCACTTCGAAGGCAATCATGCGTCTCATTCCGAACCCTCCAGGTGAAATCACGAACGGAGAAATCATGTTCGAAGGAAAAGACTTGGCGAAACTTTCGGAAAAAGAAATGCTTAAAATTCGTGGTCGCGATATCGCAATGATTTTCCAAGACCCAATGACATCACTCAACCCGACCATGACGATTTATAAACAAATCGCAGAAGGGTTGAAACAGCACCAAGGGTTAACAGGTGAGGATGCAAAGAAACGTACACTCGAATTGTTGACACTTGTAGGGATTCCAAACCCAGAAGCACGCTTGAAACAATATCCACACCAACTCTCTGGTGGGATGCGTCAGCGTATCGTTATTGCGATCGCGCTCGCATGTAATCCGAAAGTGTTGATTGCCGATGAACCGACAACGGCACTTGATGTTACGATTCAAGCTCAAATTCTTGAACTATTAAAAGATATTCAACAAAAAACGGGCACAGCGATTATCTTCATCACGCACGACCTTGGCGTTGTTGCGAACATGGCTGACCGTGTCGCTGTTATGTATGCAGGTCGTCTCGTTGAAAAAGGAACGGTTGATGAAATCTTCTACGAGCCACGTCACCCGTACACATGGGGACTTCTTGGTTCGATGCCGCGTCCGACAGATGACCGGAACGAAGCGTTACCTGCAATCCCAGGTACGCCTCCAAACTTGCTCGATCCTCCGAAAGGGGATGCGTTCGCACCGCGTAACCCATACGCGATGAAGATTGATTTTGAGAAAGAGCCACCGATGTTCCAGGTAAGTGATACACACTTTGCTTCAAGTTGGTTATTACACCCACAAGCACCAGCGGTCAACCCGCCACGTGCGATTCGTGAACTCGCTCTCAAGTATCGTCCGGACAGTGCGTTCGCTAAATCGTTTACGAAAGGTGGTGCTGAATAATGGAACGCGAGAAGCTACTCGAAGTAAAAAACCTGAAGCAGCACTTTAAAATTGGCCGTGGCCGCGTCGTCAAAGCGGTAGACGGAATCTCGTTTGATATTTTCAAAGGTGAAGTGCTCGGACTCGTAGGTGAGTCTGGTTGTGGGAAGTCTACGACAGGACGTACAATTATCGGTCTTTATGACGCGACAGATGGTGACGTTGTGTTCAAAGGCGAAAACGTCCACGGTAAAAAATCAAAAGCAGACAAGTTGAAATTCAACCGTGCCATGCAAATGATTTTCCAAGACCCATACGCATCGCTTAACCCGCGTATGACGGTTGCGGATATCATCGCAGAAGGGATTGATATTCACGGTCTTGCGAAGACGAAAGAAGATCGTATGAACCGCGTCTATGACCTTCTTGAAACGGTTGGTTTGACGAAAGAGCACGCGAGCCGTTATCCACACGAATTCTCGGGTGGTCAACGTCAGCGTATCGGGATTGCCCGTGCCCTTGCGGTTGAACCGGACTTCATCATCGCCGATGAGCCGATTTCTGCACTTGATGTATCGATTCAAGCGCAGGTCGTCAACTTGATGAAAGAATTGCAACGCGATCGCGACTTGACGTATTTGTTCATCGCCCACGATTTGTCGATGGTTAAATACATCTCTGACCGTATCGGTGTTATGTATCAAGGTCACCTCGTAGAGCTTGCGACAGCAGATCGTCTTTATGAGAACCCGATTCATGCATACACGAAATCGCTCTTGTCAGCGATTCCGCTTCCGGACCCGGAGCATGAGCGTACACGTAAACGGATCGTATACGAGTCAACATCAAAAGGTCCAGTTGGACGTTCGGATGAAGATTCAAGTATCCCACCACTTCGCGAAGTCGAGCCTGGACACTATGTCTCGCTCACGGATGAAGAGTACGAAGCATACAAAGCACAACTCGTTTAATATAAAAACCTGATTTCTTCGCGAAATCAGGTTTTTTTGCACAAAAAAATCACCTAACGAACTAGGTGATTGATTATCCGTTTGAAATACGTGGCAAGTTCGCAAGGCGTTCCACGATGGCGTCGATTTGACGGACGCGAGCCAACGCATCCTCGATTTCCATTGTCTCATAGTGGTGAAGACCACCTGGTTGCTCCACGAACGTATCCGCGTCATGGACGAGTTGTTGGAGCGGTGTTCGTTGAATTCGACTCGGTGGTAAATAAGAGTCGGTGTGTAGAAGAATCATGACAGAGATTTCTTTGGCACGGGCAGGGTCTTCCCCGAGACGAATCAATAACTTGTGTGCCCGTTCCGCACCTTTAATCGCATGAATGTCGTTCTGGCGATATAAATCATAATTCCATTTGCCTTCTGTATACCACTCATAGTGACCGATATCATGAAGAAGCGCAGCTTTCGTCGCCAAATCCGTATCGAGACCACGTTTCGTTGCCATTTCGAGAGCGCGTTCGCATACATCAACCGCATGCTTTAAGCCTGATCGAGTCAAATATTTTTGGGTAACCGGATGTCCCATAATCGTTTCTAGTGTGATTCTCATCATCGCTCTCCTCCTTATATAGAAAAAGGTTATTTCTATAAACTATACAGGTTTTTTAAATGTAATGCAAATGATACCTATGTAAAGAAACGATGAACTCGCAAGAATGATTCACATTTCACAAACAAATGTGCTATAATTTAATTGTAGATTAGTGCAAGTTCAAGATTTTCAGAATCGGTAATGCTCGGTCGGTTGCTTACGCTGTACGGGGGTGAGAGGCCATGAAAGAACGTGACAAAGTTCTACGAGAGAAAAAACGACTTTTGAAAGAAGTTTTGAAGAAGAAGTTGAAAGACTTACAAGTCAAGCCAGGGAAAGAGACGGTGTCTCAACCAGTGTCTCGAATCCCGGCATCTTGAGATGGGTCATTCAAGGTCGCATTCAACGAATGCGCCCTCTTTTCTTATCTGAATGATAAAGAATATCATTGAAGTTTTAATAATTAAGAATTATTATAATTAAGTGGATGCGAATTTGGGTATACAAATAGAGTCACTTAAAAAGATGGACGCATACTCGATCAGGGAGGAAGAAAAATGGTCACACTTTATACGTCTCCAAGCTGTACATCTTGCCGTAAGGCACGGGCTTGGCTCGAAGAACACGATATCCCGTTTACAGAACGAAACATATTTTCAGAACCGCTCTCGCTTAATGAGATTAAACAAATTTTACGTATGACGGAAGATGGAACAGATGAAATTATTTCAACCCGTTCAAAAGTCTTCTCTAAAATCGACGTATCCGTTGATGCGTTATCGCTTCAACAGCTGTATGATTTGATTCAAGAATATCCAGGCTTACTACGTCGTCCGATTTTGATTGATGAAAAACGATTGCAGGTCGGATACAACGAAGATGAGATTCGTCGATTCCTACCACGGAAAGTTCGAACTTTCCAATTACAGGAAGCACAACGACTTGTGAATGAATGAAAGCATACTGTTTAAGCAGTGTGCTTTTTATTATTGATTATTTCCTATAAAATAAAGTTATAACCCGTCATCTAGATTGAACGATGTCAAAAAGGGTACAACTATAAAAAGATAATTTCCCCTCTCCTCCTTATGTGAATTGGGAGTGAGGTGAGAAGGGAGTGGACAATCGTGAAAATTGAGCGCATCAATGACAATACCGTTAAATTTTTCATCACATATGTGGATATCGAGAAACGTGGTTTCGCACGTGATGAAATATGGTACAACCGAGAACGAGGCGAGCAGCTGTTCTGGCAAATGATGGACGAGGCTCACGAACGTGAAGACATCTCGTTTGATGGTCCACTGTGGATTCAGGTCCAAGCTTTTGAAAAAGGTCTAGAAGTGACCGTGACAATCGCTAAAAATGTGATGGACACGGAAGATGATTCTGAACTCGGTTCGCTTCTTCGCTCTGCGATTGATGAAGCACGGGATCAACAATCGGTACTTGACCAATTGAGTGAGTTGGATGAACTCGAAGCTGAGGCAGATGCTTGGGCGCCACTTGCGATGGAAACGAATGATTTTGAGGCAATCATTTCACTGAGTAAGCGTGCAGGTGACACGTTCAGTGATCTTGATTTGAAACTATATCATTATCAAGACCGCTACTACTTGTGGATTGATTTCCCTGATGAAATGGAGCCAGAAGACGAAGAGAATGCACTCAGTCTTTTAGCGGAATATTTAACATTCAGTACACAGACGCAACCGATGCTTGAAGAGTATGGTAAAGTCATTCTCGATGGCGACGTGTTTGCAAAAGTACGTCACTACTTCTAATGGTACATCGCCTGTTCAAACGGACAGGCGATTTTTTTCAAATCAATGGCAAAGAGGTGTTGGTATGGTGAGACGAATTCGACTACTACTAGACGATAGTGCATGGTTTGTCCCGTTTCTATACGGAATGGGAGGAATCGTGTTAACGGCATTAACCCAGGTGTTCGGTGAGTTTTTCCGAGATTTATTGCCGGACTTTATTTATTTAGACCTAGACTCTGCGGCGTCTGTATTATCTTCGACGTTTACGAGTCTCATGACGATGATGACGTTCAGCTTTTCCACAATCCTCGTCGTGTTGACGACATATTCCTCTCAGTTTTCTCCTCGGACAATCAATAACTTTTTGACGAACTCATCGGCTAAGCATACGCTTGGTCTTTTCATCATGACGACCGTGTATGGGATTTCAAACTTATTCCTCGTCCGTACGGCAGATGAAGGTGTCGTTTTATCGTCAGGGATCAGTGTGCTCTTGGTGATTGGTTCAATTTGGGCGTTCGTGAAGTTCATTCAAACCATCAGTGTATCGATTCAGGCAGAACGTTTGTTATCTGCGCTGCATAAGGAAGCGTTATCGGTGATTAGTGAGCAAAAAGATGCAATCGAGTCAGATGATGTAAATCTCGTACTACCACGTTCTGTTCATTCCTTTGAGGGTCAAGCGTTACGGGCACCGCAAACGGGTTATGTTCGCTTATTTTTAAGAGAGAAGCAAGGAGATCATGAAACGGACTTCGAGTCCATCGTTGCCGTTGGAGATTTCGTCGCTAAAGGTGATTTACTCGGATTCTGGAAAGGTGAGGACGCGCCGGACATCGACTTGTTTGAGATTGGAGAAGTCCGTTCTTCGATGCAAGATCCATCATTTGCGATTGAAAAATTAAGTGAGATTGCGCTGCGTGGTATTTCTCCAGGAATTAATGACCCGAATACCGCGATCCATGCGATTCACTATATCGGAGACATTTTACGAGAGCTCTGTGAACTGCCGGATGGTGATTTTCTATATTCGAACGGGAAGTCCGATTGGCATGTGAAGCGCAAAACGCTTGAGACGATTCTTTTTGAATCATTATCGCCGATGCAGACTTACGCCAGTAAAGATATCTTTGTGATGGGTTCCGTATTTGAGGCGATTCGAATGGCGCGTCTTCAGGCGCATGAGACGTTAGATTCGACGTTTGAGGAGATGATTGATTACTTTGAAGATGTGATCGATTGGGAGAGTCTTCATACAAAAGAACAGAATTATTTACGTAATAAAATCGGTCGCGCGAAAAAGATGGCGACATGACAGGAGACCACCTTTTCAAAAGAAGAGGTGGTCTCTTTTCAAGAGAGGGTATAGCCGCCGTCGACCGTGATGGCTTGACCGTTAATATACGATGAGGCGTCGGTTAATAAAAACTCGACGACCGGAGCTATTTCTTCAGGCGAGGCAGCATGTCCCCGGAAATGATGAGACATCGCCTCTTTAAACTTTGCTTCTCCTCCATATAGTTTATGACTAAGCGGCGTATCGACTGGACCGAAACAGACAGCGTTGAATCGGACTTTCCCTTTCATCCGATGGGCGAACGTTTTCGTTAAGGCGACCACTGCGGCCTTGGAGGCGGCATAATGGGCGAGCATAGGTGGAAACTTGACGTGTCCGACGATCGCGGCATTGTTGACGACGCTGGCTCCTTGGTCAAACAAAGGAATGGCTCGTTGCGTCACCGTATTCAATGCATAGAGGTTGACGTCAAACACTTCAGTGTAAGCATCGTGCGTTAGACGCTCCGGTGTACCGGGTCTGCCGAACGTTGCTGCATTGTTGAAGAGACCATGTAATGTCACACCTTGCTCTTTTAGGTGAACAAAGAGATGGTCGATGTCTTCGGTTGAATGGAGATCACATCGGATGAACGTAGCCAATCCGTTCGAATCTGATTCGAGAGAAGCCCCTCTCGTCTCGTCACGACCAATCCCGATGACACGATGGCCATGTTCGGTTAACCGCAATGCTACGGCGCGCCCAATCCCACTTGTCGCACCTGTTATTAGAAAAGTCCCCATAATTTATTCGCTCCCCTCAAAAAATTGGCGTTACGATGTATAATTAATGATAATACATGACAGAAACGAGGTCAGGTTATAATATGTTGCGACGCATACAAGTACTCTTTTCCCTTATTTTGCTCGCAGGACTCATTGCGATATTATCGTATTACTGGAGCTCACAAGTAATCGGGCTCTTCTCGATTCTCGTTTTTTTGACAACGTTCAGTATTTTGCTTGTGATTTTGCTTGAAAATCGAAATCCGCAACGGACGTTGATCTGGGCGATTGTCATGATTGGCTTTCCTGTCGTCGGGCTGTTCGCTTACTTTGTGTTCGGTCAGAACTATCGTCGTAAGCGGATGTTTAAAGAGAAGGCGATGCTCGATGAAGAGACATACTTGGCTTATCGGCAAAAAGCAATGACGCTATCCCCGTCACTGATGTTTGCGCATGATGATTATGAGAAATTGATGCATCTCACCTCATCATTGAACCAACTACCGGTCTCTTCGAATACGTATACGCAGGTTTTGACGAACGGTCGTGAAAAATTCTCGAAGCTGTTGCCAGCCCTGAAAGGGGCGACAAGGCATATCCACTTAGAGTATTACATCTTTAGGGAAGACCGTATTTCTCGGGAAATTCAGCGCATTTTAATCGAGAAGGCCAAAAAAGGGGTAGAGGTTCGATTTTTATATGATGCGGTCGGTTCTATTCATACGAGTAGTACGTTCTTTGAAGAAATGAAACAAGCTGGTGTCCAGGTGCAGGCGTTCTTTCCGGTCGTCCTTCCGCTCGTGTCGAGTAAGACGAACTACCGAAACCATCGTAAGATTGTCGTCATCGATGGGACCGAGGCGTTCACTGGAGGGTTGAACGTAGGGGATGAGTACTTGGGCGAACACTCTAAATTTGGGTTTTGGCGTGACACCCATCTCTATGTCAGAGGAGAAGGGGTATCGGAGTTACAACTGATCTTTTTACAAGATTGGTATTACATGACTGGGGAGCGGCTTTTTACCCCGTTCTATTTAGAACCGCTCGAAACGGTAAGGAGTGCGAGCGGCGGTGTCCAAATCGTTGCCAGCGGACCAGATGAACCGTATGAGACGATGAAATCGATTTATTTCTCGTTAATTAATGCGGCGAAAAAGTCCGTCTATATTTCCTCCCCGTATTTGATTCCGGATGAAGACATTATGAGTGCGTTAAAGACGGCGTCGCTATCAGGCATCGATGTTCGTATCGTCTTACCGAGTTACCCGGACCATAAAATTGTATTTTATGCGAGCCGATCTTATTATGAAGAGCTGTTATTGGCTGGAGTGAAGATTTATTTATATGAGGAAGGATTTATGCATTCAAAAGTCATCGTCGTCGATGATGGGCTTGCTACGATTGGGACGGCGAACATGGACTTTCGTAGCTTCCATTTAAATTTCGAAGTGAATGCGCTTTTGTACAACACGAACTCGGTCCATCAATTGAAACAAGACTTGTATCATGATTTTGAAGGGTCTCACGAACTCGTGTTAGAAGAGTTCGCGAAGCGCTCATTCTTTATAAAACTCGTAGAATCATTAGCCAGAATGTTTTCACCACTACTATAAGGGGGGAGCAAGATGCGGTTTGCGATCGGTCGAGAAGGAAACATCGTTGATTCCTTTACGCTCAATCGAATGCAGGCGGAGCAACTTGCTCCTTTTCGATGTCCGACATGTCAGGAAATGCTGATTTTGAAGCAAGGAGCGAAACGACGGCTGCATTTTGCCCATATCCATACGTGTGGGAGAGCGGAATCCGTCACGCACCATCAGGATAAATGGGCAGTGTGCCAGTGGCTTCAAGAAAGAGGATATCCGGTCGAACAAGAGGTGACGATTGGGAATCGTCGGGCTGACGTTCTTACAGACGTGGATGGGAACAAAATCGTATTCGAGATTCAAGCATCCCCCTTGCAATCGGAAGAGTACGTCGCGCGAACGAACGATTATAAGCGAGCTGGTCTCGATGTGATTTGGCTCGCGAGTGGACTCGATTTAAGAATGAACCAATCGTTTCAACCGTGGATGTGCCTCGAACTCTTTCAGCGACATCGGTTGTTGACGGTGAGGGATGGGAATCTGTTGCGTTTCAATGGATTTCCGATTTCAATCAAATATGGCATCGGAAATTGGGGAATCTCGTCGTCAGTGAAAACGTCACCGTATGAAGCCTATTATCGGTTCAATGCGCTGGAATGGACGGAGATGATTCGAAGAAAGCGAATGTCGCCACTTTATCCGTCTCCAACCAATCGTCGTCTCATTTTGAATCGTCTATATCCTTTGGGGGTGATTCCCGCATTGTTACCGACCGCCTGCTATCTTCCGCTCACTTCGCTTTGGGGAGTGCATATCCATCCGATTGAATTTCAGACCGTTCTTTATTTAAATCGACGCGAGTCACCGAATGATTCGGTAGAGTGGAGTATTCAAAAGACGTGCCGCCAGTTCGGAGTGACACCGACAAGCGACTTTTCCCAGTCATTTCATGTACAATGGAAACAACTCTTGAATGCATGTCGTTTATCGTGTGATGTCAGTTCATGGCCGCTTCCGACCACATATGAAGAAGCGAGACGTCACGATACACGATTGTTTCAAGGACTTCAGCGATTGATGTTACAATCGGCTAGCCAATCAGAAAAGGGAGTGAACGTATGTCGGAAGTATTGACACGACAACAAGTTCCAGTTGAAGAGACGTGGAACTTAGAGACGATCTACAGTAATGACGAAGCTTGGGAAGCGGATTTTCAAGCGTTGAAAGAGCAAGTACCTGCTTTAATCGGTTTTAAAGGGAAGCTCGGAGAATCGGCAGAAACGTTATACGAATCATTACAACTCCGCGATGAGCTTTCTCGTAAGTTACATAAGCTGTATACATACGCACACATGCGTTATGACGAAGATACGGCGAACAGTCATTATCAGGCGCTAAATGACCGTGCGGGCTCACTCGCCTCGCAAATTTCAGCTCAACTCGCGTTCATGACGCCAGAGCTTCTCTCAATCGATGAAGCCCAAATTGAAGCCTTTATGGAGCAGCACGAGTCACTCCGCGTTTATCGTCATGCGTTCGATGAGTTGGCGCAAGAACGTCCACACGTGTTGACGGAAGCGGAAGAAGCGATTCTTGCACAGGCCGGAGACGTGCTCGGTCAATCGAGTTCGACGTTCGGTATGCTCAACAACGCGGATTTGAAATTCCCAAAAGTGAAAAATGAAAAAGGGGAAGAGGTCGAGTTGACGCACGGTCGTTATATCACATTCCTCGAATCAAGTGATCGAAGTGTCCGTGAGAACGCCTTTAAAGCGATGTACGGGACGTATGGGCAATATTTGAACACGTTTGCCTCTACGCTTTCGGGAAGTGTGAAAAAAGATAACTTCTATGCGTCTGTTCGTAAGTTTGAGAGTGCAAGACAGGCAGCACTTCACCATAATGCGATTCCGGAGTCTGTATATGACGGACTAGTCGAGGCAGTGAACGAGCGTCTTGACTTGTTGCATCGTTATGTCGCACTTCGTAAGCGTGCGCTCGGGTTAGATGAGTTGCATATGTATGATTTATATACACCGCTCGTGAAAGATGTTGAGATGAAGGTGTCATATGAGGAAGCGAAACAATTGATGGTTGATGGTTTGGCACCTCTTGGTGAAGAGTATGTTCAAATCGTGAAAGACGGACTCGACTCACGTTGGGTCGACGTTCGCGAGACACGTGGCAAACGCAGCGGTGCTTATTCATCAGGAGCATACGATACACAACCGTTCATTCTCATGAACTGGCAGGACAACGTCAACAACTTGTTCACACTCGCGCACGAGTTCGGTCATTCCGTGCATAGCCATTATACGCGTACGTCACAGCCGTATCCGTATGGTGACTATTCAATCTTTGTGGCAGAAGTCGCATCGACGACGAACGAGGCTCTGTTGAACGACCATCTATTGAAAACACGAACAGCAAAAGAAGAGCGTCTCTACTTATTGAACAATCAACTTGAAACGTTCCGTGGGACGTTGTTCCGTCAAACGATGTTCGCTGAGTTTGAACATATGATCCATCAGGCTGCGCAAGAAGGCGTCTCACTCACTCCAGAATACTTGAATGAGACGTATTTGGAATTGAACAAACGTTACTTCGGAGACGAGATTGTCATCGATGAAGAGATTTCGTATGAATGGGCGCGGATCCCGCACTTCTATTACAACTACTATGTCTATCAATATGCGACAGGTATTTCAGCATCGGCAGCGTTGTCGCACCAGATTATGGAAGAGGGAGAGCCAGCTGTTCGTCGCTACATCGATAACTTCCTCAAGGCTGGATCAAGTGACTATTCGATTGAAGTGTTGAAAGCGGCTGGTGTCGATATGACGACGAAAGAACCGGTGCTCAAAGCACTTGATCAGTTCGAGGCAGTGCTCGACGAAATGGAATCATTATTGTTCTCGTGAACAATATGTGACAATGTACACAAACTAGTTGTCAGATGAAGTGGGACTCGGTATATTATAAGTGTGAAATCAATCACAAACCCCTTTATTGACCGTAAACTTTCTCCCATCTTGTAGGCCTTCCCCGGGCCTCAAGGTAAGACGGCTCTTGTCCCCGCTTGAGACGTCAAAAACCCCACGGCTCCCCGGCCGTGGGGTTCTTTTTTATTTCGTTTGCGCCCATGCTTCACCACTACATCCAGGTACAGGACGGCAGCGTTGTTGCAAGGAAAGCTTCTTCAGTTCGCGTTCAATCACAGCTTTATCTAAGTCTAGAATATACGATAGTTCGGTAATGGTAGAGGCGTCATATCGAGCCAATACTTTTGCTACATCCCAGTCAGTCGAGCGACTCGGTGCATAACCTAGCAACTCGGTCATGACTGATTGATAGACATCGTACGGATAAACCCCTTCAATCTTCAATGCTTCATCGCGCGTCACGAAGGTGAGGGCGGGCAATGACTCAATCTCCCAATCTTTCAACACTTGATGATCGACTGCTAAAGCATTCAAGAGCTGGTTCGATTGAAGATCGGCTTCGAGTTCACTCAAATCAAGACCATACTCTTCGAAAGAACGTGCGATTTCCCATAAATCGATGGAGCCAAATTGTTTACTAGAGAATAAATCGTTCACATGCATGTGACGTAAAAAACGCATCGCATGACGTTTCCCTTGTAATTCTAGCGCTTTGATCATAGTGAGAAGGCGAACTTCTTCCTGACATCCGCCAACACAGCTAGGAACGGTAGAGACCATTCGGAAACGAATCACATGTCCGTATTCAATCTCTAACTTTTTGATCAGTGTCATCACGTGAAAATTTTCAGGACTCGAGATGTCCATGAAATAGAATAACTCCAATGGCTTATACGTTACTTGAATAGGAGTTTCTTCCAGTGAACAGGATGACCCATTACATTGTTCAAGTTCCATTTGTGTCGCCTCCTCTCGGCAAAAAACTCATTTAACTTTGTAAACTCATTGTAGCAACGAAAAAAAAAGGTTGGCAATGTATCTGCTCAACCTTCAGACCGACTCATTTTTAATTCCATGAATCGTACGATTTTATTTTTGGCGGGACGGTACGGGAGACCGTGCTCCGCTAGCAGTCTTTCGAATGCGCGCTGACCTGCTTCTTCATTCGCGACCTCAAATTCTATTTCATAGTCGGTCGTCTCCAAATAATGGCTTTCATCTAAAACGAGTAGACCGTCCTCTGTTTGATATTCGGCTCGATTCGTCTCGAGGCGTCCGAGGTGTTCGAGTGCGGCATTTAATTTGAATGGAGCAAGAGCTTGCTTCATTTGGTCATCGTGAACGATTCCGTATTTGAACAAGTCTTCAGCTTCTTCTTCGGTGATTTTGGCATGCGTCTCTAGCAATCCGATTTCGTACGGTTGTTTCAGCGTCAACACTTGACCTTGTTTTTTCTCACGGATGCGAAGAGCTGCGCCATTCTTTTTTAACTGAAAAGATGGCGTATCAAAATAATCGTTCGCTTGCCAGCGTACTTGATCTTCTAGTTTGTAAGCTCGAATCAGCTTTTCATACTCATCTTTCGTCAACATTGATTTGAATTCAATTTCCACTTCTTGGGTCATAAATCATCGCTCCATTCTATGAACAATTGTTCGTTTATGATACCATACAAACGGATACATACGGAAAGGACGCGTTTTTTCCGGAAAAGAACGAAAGTGGTGACAGCGTATGCAATCAGTGAACTGGGATCAGTTTTTAGTACCGTATCAAATCGCGGTAGACGAGTTGAAAGTGAAGTTAAAAGCCGTTCGTAAGCAATTCAAGTCGCAAAATGACCATTCTCCGATTGAATTTGTCACAGGTCGTGTGAAGCCAGTCGGGAGTATCCTCGAAAAAGCAAAGCGAAAGAATATCGCTGATCATGAATTGGCGACTGATATGCAAGATATTGCTGGATTACGAATCATGTGTCAGTTTGTCGATGATATCGTTCATGTCTTGGATTTGCTTCATCGTCGGACAGATTTTAAAATAGTGGAAGAACGTAATTATATTACGCATCAAAAAGATTCTGGCTATCGATCGTATCACGTCATTATCGAATATCCGGTTCAGACGATTCATGGGGAGATTCCGACACTTGTCGAAGTGCAAATTCGTACCCTTGCGATGAACTTTTGGGCAACGATCGAGCATTCTTTAAATTATAAATACGATGGCGATATGCCTCTTGAAGTACAAGAACGATTGAGACGTGCGGCTGAGGCGGCCTTTCTTCTCGATGCAGAGATGAGTCAACTTCGTGTCGAGATTCAAGACGCACAGCAAGTGTTTCGGGATAAAGAGATGAATGTGAAAACGGACGAGGACTAGGGGGAAATCGATATGCAGTTTGCGATTGTATCGAGGGGAGATACGCGATCAGCGGAAATCGCCCAAGATCTGACTGAAAAACTTGAAGCCGCGGGGCACACGTTATCGGAAGAACCACGAATCGTGGTATCAGTCGGTGGGGACGGGACGATGTTGCAGGCGTTCCATAAATATATTGACCGACTCGATGAAACACTTCTCGTCGGCATTCATACCGGACATCTTGGATTTTATGCGGACTGGCAACCGGATGAGTTGGATGAACTGACGGAAATGATTACGAGTGAGTCGTTCGAACCGGTCTCTTATCCGCTCGTCGAGGTACTGATTGATTATGAGAACGGAAAGACCGATCGTCAACTGGCGATGAATGACTGTACGATTAAAAATTATAAGCGGACGCTCGTCTGTGATTTGTCGATTCGCGACGATTATTTTGAAACGTTTCGTGGAGACGGGCTATGTATCTCGACCCCATCAGGTTCGACCGCCTATAACAAAGCGCTCGGTGGTGCGATTGTTCACCCATCGATTGAGGCGATTCAAGTGACAGAGATGGCCTCCATCAATAACTTGGTTTATCGGACGATTGGGGCGCCGCTCCTATTGCCGAAACATCATCAAGTGAAAATTAAGCCGCACACGAAAACGGAATTCGAATTGGCGTTCGACCATCAAGAAGCGTTATCTTGGTCAGACGTCGTGTCGATCCGATGCGCGGTCGCAAAAGAAAAAGTGACATTCGCCCGTTTCCGCCCGTTCCCATTTTGGCGCCGTGTACGCGAATCGTTCATCGAGGAAGGAAAGTAACAGATGCAAGGATTTATGATGCGTCGCGTTGTGGAGAAGTCGATTCCACTGCGCGACTTTTTAATGCAGGACCTCGGGATATCCCGAAAGATGCTCACGCTCGTAAAGCATGAAGGTGAAATCGAGGTGAATGGAATACATCGCACCGTTCGGCACGTTCTCGAGCCAGGGGATGAAGTGACGGTACGTTTCCCACCCGAATCCCCTTCAACAGACATGGTCGCCTCAGACAGACCAATCCGCATTTTGTATGAAGATGATACGGTGTTGGCGGTCGATAAGCCGGCAGGAATCGCCACGATTCCATCACGACTACATCCGACCGATACACTCGCAAACGCCGTACTCGGTTACTATTATCGAATCGGTCTGGCATCTGCGATCCATGTGATCAATCGACTCGATCGCGATACGAGCGGGGTCGTCCTGTTTGCAAAGTATGGATTCATTCACCATCGATTTAGCGAGCTTCAGAGAGCGAATGCGCTCACACGCTCTTATGTGGCGCTCGTTGAAGGCGAAGTTCCTATCCAAACAATCGATGCACCGATTGGACGCGCCGAGAATTCGATTATGGAACGAGTCGTGACAAGAGACGGACAGCGCGCCGTCACACATATCGTCGCGTGTCAGCCATTCGGGAGTGACTCTTTATTGACGATTCGACTTGAGACAGGACGCACGCATCAAATCCGTGTTCATTTGCGCCATATCGGTCATCCGCTAATCGGGGACTCGATGTATGGGGGAGCGGCTCGGATGTCACGTCACGCCCTCCACAGCGCGTCAGCGCGCTTTATTCATCCGATGACAGGGGAAGAAGTGATCATCGAAGCACCGATTCCGCAGGATTTTCAATCTATGTAAAAAATCCCCTCGAGGTTTTTCGTAACCTTGAGGGGATTTTGTCAATCGTCATCAAACATATAGGTTTTTGATTTAGAGGCAACGTTCATGACGAGACCGATGGCGATCATGTTCATGATGATCCCTGTCCCTCCATAACTGACGAATGGGAGGGTGAGTCCCGTGATCGGCAAGACCCCGATTGTCATCCCGATGTTTTGGAACACTTGGAATGTGAACATGGCGATGACGCCGGTAACGATATAGCTTCCGAATGCGCTGCTTGATTCAAGTGCGATGTGAATCATGCGATAGAGGAACAAGAAAAAGACGATGATCACAAGTGCTGCGCCGATGAATCCGTAATGCTCGGCGATGACGGCGAAGATGAAGTCTGTCTGTGATTCTGGTAGGTAGACGAGTCCTTGTCCATATCCTGCCCCAAACATCTGCCCAGACCCGATCGCTTGTAATGATTTGATTAACTGGAACGCCAAGTCATCCGAGTATTCATATGGATAGATCCATGCCTGGAATCGGTTGAGGGCGTGTCCTGGTACAATAGCCTGCAACACTTCAAAATGGGAGAAGAACAGATACATAAACGTCCCGATGGTCAAAGCGGCGGCGCTGAAGAGACCGAGCAACCACTTCCAGCCGATACCGGAGACGATGATAATCGCGCCGAGCATCGTGATCAAGACGAGTCCTGTTCCTAAGTCCGGTTGCGTCACGATCAGCCCAAGTGGTGGAATGGCGACCAATACCAATTTGACCAAGAGCCATGTGTCGAGTTGAGATGAGCCGTATCGCTTATTGTGATCATATACAATCGTCGACATCGAAATCAAAAGGAACAATTTCATGAACTCTGCCGGCTGAAAACTGAATCCCGGTACGTTATACCAACCATACGCTCCGTTTATGTTCGGAACGAGTGTTGTGTCGCGGAGAGGAATGAGTCCTACGAGCAAGAGAAGACCGAATGCATATAAGTACCAATGGATTTTTCGAAGTTGCTCATATTCGATTGTCATGATGGCAAACATCGCGAAAAAGCCGATGACGTATCGAATGCCTTGCTCGAGAGCGAAGTTGATATGTTGAAGTCGGGTCGGCAACATCGGTTGTGCCGTATAGATTGCACCGAGGCTGATGATCATCAATAAGAAGACGATGGTCAATAACGTGGTGTCTATACTTTTGAAATATGATTGAATGCGGTTCATAATGGAGTCGAGTCACCCTTTCTATACGTATTTTATCTTACCGCAACTTAAAAAAATCGCAATACGAAACGAGCCGGTTGACAAAACAGAAACCTTTCTGTAATCTGATAACAGATATTATCACCAGGTACTAAAAAGGGGAGTTTATGATGTCAATTTTTCCAACATTAACGAATAAAACGTATGTCGTCATGGGGATTGCCAACAAGCGTTCCATCGCATGGGCGATTGCTAAAACGCTCGATGAGGCGGGAGCGAAGCTCGTATTAACGTATGCAGCAGAACGATTCAAATCAAGTCTCGAATCGCTTGCGAGCGAGTTGAAGCAAGAAGCGATTTTGCTCGAGTGTGACGTTACAAATGATGAAGCGATTGAAACGACGTTCCGTTCCATCCATGAACAAGCGGGCGAAATTCAAGGGATTGCCCATTCGATTGCATTCGCAGATAAAGAAGCATTGCGCGGCGAGTTCTCGGAAATGACACGTGGACAATTCGCGCAGGCGTTAGACATCTCTGCGTATAGTTTGACGGCAGTCGTGAAAGCGGCGAAACCTTACTTCGCATCAGATGCCTCGGTGATCACGTTAACATACCTCGGTGGGGAGCGCGTCGTTCCGAACTATAACTTGATGGGTGTCGCAAAAGCAGCGCTTGACTCTAGCGTCAAGTACTTGGCAAATGAGTACGGCCCGCATGGCGTTCGTGTCAATGCGATCTCGGCTGGTCCGATTCGCACATTGTCGGCTAAAGGGGTAGGCGACTTCAACAGTATCCTTTCTGAGCTTGAACAAAAAGCACCGTTACGTCGAAACGTCTCTGCAGAAGAAGTTGCGTCAACTGGACTCTTCCTTCTCTCGGGAATGGGGAGCGGCGTCACGGGTGAAGTCATTCACGTCGATAGCGGGTATCATATTTTATAAGTTTGGGGAATGGCGCAGTGATGCGCCATTTTTGTATTATGTAGCCGTTTAATCGGGTAAGGACCTATGAAGGAGGTCAGATCATGGGTCCTTATCAGATTGACTTTACTGTCGTTCAATACGTCAACCGGCAAGTCCAGCCGTCAGGTCGAGCAAGCATCGAACCGGTGACGCGTATCAAACGCGTCCAGCGAATCCGACCTCGACGAGAAGAATGGTTAGAAGAAGAGCAAGAAAAAAACCCCGGTCGCTTTGTCGACCGGAGCATATAAGATTAGCCTCGGAAACGGAACGTCTCATAGACGTTCCATGTTTCATTTTCGAGTTCGTACATGACAGCCATCCGAGTGATCGTCTCTTCAAAATGGACTTGCTCCATACGCATCCGTTCGAGGACGTCGAACAGTTCGGCATCGGTCAAATCTTGACCGATTGTAATATGTGGCAAGAACTCATATTTTGGAGACTGACTGAGCACGTCTTCATGTAGTCGCTGCTGCAAAGCAGACAGTTCGCGTGTCGGTAACACTTTCAAATACAGCACGTTGTTCGTTGGCGCAAAAGAGCGGACGCCATCGACTTTTAACTGAATCGGTTTAGTCGAATCCGCAACTTGTTGCAAGTACTCGAGTACTTTTGGCAAGTCTTCTTCTGCTACCTCTGTCCGCTCCTTGATGGTCACGTGAGGTGAAATCAACGCATATTTAGTGTCATAACGTTTTCGATAAGAGTTCGCAAAATCTTGCACTTGTTTAGACGGAAATAAGACTACCCCAATCTTCATTCCTCTTCCCCCTTTAATCGTTTAACCTACATGTTTATGATGACCGATTTAATGAGGGAAGTCAAAGCAGGGTTCGTCTTTTTTCGATTTTTCAGTATAATGGTTATATTAACTAGAGAGGCGATGACTCTCTGAACGAAGGGATGTGAAGCGGGATTTCAATCCTGCGCCTATTATGAAACACGTACCACACTCACGAGATGTCCGAGAAGCAGCGCGTGCCCGCCTGCTCGAGCGCGGCGTCACGATTGAATCGATTGCAGAAATTGTCTATCAGATGCAAGCCCCTTACTCGCCGCATCTTTCCTTAAAAGATTGTATGGATTCCGTAGAAGCCGTTCTCGACAAACGTGAATTGCAACATGCTATTCTCGTCGGATCGGAACTCGATATGTTGGCGGAAAAGGGCCAACTGTCTGAACCGCTCTTATCCATCATTGCATCTGACGAAGGTCTTTTTGGAGTGGACGAAACGATTGCCATCGGTGCCGTTAACACATATGGTTCGATCGCCGTCACGACGTTCGGGTACTTAGACAAGGCAAAAATCGGCATCATCAAGCAGCTCGATACGAAAATGGACGACGGTCAAGTGCATACGTTCATGGACGACCTTGTCGGTGCGATTGCAGCGAACGCGTCTGGACGATTGGCACACCGTCTTCGAGATATGGTCGACTTCGGAGAAGAAGAGATGCGTGAACGAAAAGGGTTGTATTAATGAAATATACACCCATGCAGGTGGTCATCGCCGGGACGATCGCATATGTGATCGTGTCGGTGTTTGTCGTTTTGGGAGCAGTCGGTCCCATGAATACGTTCGTATATGAGTTGTTACAACCGCTACCGGATCGTGTGTTTGCATACGTCACGGAATTAGGGAGCGCGCAGGTCATTGTCGGGCTATCGATTTTAGGTTTATTGTTTTGGTTCTGGCGCGGTGACCGCGTCGAGGCGTGGCGACTCGCGCTCGTCGGGATTGGGACGCTCCTTTTCACACAAGTGCTAAAGCTCGTCTATGGGATTGATCGCCCGCTCATCGATGCATCGCTCGATGCGACAACGTATAGCTTTCCGAGCGGTCATGCATCTGGATCGCTTGCGTTATATGGATTGACGGCTTATGTGCTGTATCGAAAGGGGCAGTCAACATTCGCCATCTTCGTACTGATCTGTCTCGTCCTTGCAGTATCGCTCAGTCGAGTCGTCTTGAACGTCCATTATTTTAGTGACGTGATTGGTGGTTGGCTCGTCGCGCTGACCATGATTGCCTTGTCTGAATGGTTTATAAGGAGGAAAACAGTTTGATCGTCGTTGTAGATGTAGAGAAGTGGTTATTTGTTCAAAAGAAAGAAGCGGATGAAGCGTCGGTGCCTACGATTTTGGTGGAAAAGAATATAGAAGGGGCCACATGGTTCACTTCGATGAAAATTTTGTTCCAACTGAAGAAATGGACGGGTCAACGCCAATTCGTCCCACTGTTACCTTATGATGAAGAGACTTATCGCTCGTATGAGGTATTCCACGTCGATGCCGTGCCTCCGATGGCGTTACTCGACAGGGGGCGCACGTTACTCGTGAACAACCAACGAGATGAATCGTATGAACTCGCCTTACAGGAAAGTGGACATGTATCGGAAGCGTCAATCCTAACGTTTGCGCTCAACTATATTGAACAGGTGACGAATAACCGTGTTGTGTTTGCAGGAGAAGAGACAATTGATGGCGTTCCCGGCGTCCCGAACGAGTTATGGGATGCGACCGATCGATTGGATTCAGGACGCCGACTGTTCGAATGGATTCGAGAAGAAGACGCACGTAAGGAGAATGTACATGACTGATTGGGAACATACGTTTCAACAATTACTTGACGAACAACAAGATGAAGTGAAAGTACCACGGGAAGACTTTTTATCCGTTCGGACCATGCTGATTGAGAAAGGTTGGCTCTTTCAAGTTGTAGGAGAAGCCAAGCACGGCGGGATCACGATTTATCGCCGTAACCCGGTCGTACCGACTTCATAACTGAAAAAGAGACGAACGAATTTGAACGATTCGATCGTCTCTTTTTTGTGTTTTCTTGTAGAGACAGAAGTTTGTGGAGGTGTCTCCGAAAAGTCTGTCGTAACCGCTTACATTTTTTGTCCCGATTCGTTTTATACTACAGGTGTAGGAGGCCTCTACCATGCAATTGAATGAAAAAAGTAAACGAATGTTAAATGTCATCTTACACGAAAAGCAGATGACCGTCGATACGTTGACGATGATGCTTCCATATTCTCGTCGAACGGTTGAATATGAGCTTGAGCGCATTCAAGAATGGCTCAGTTACCATGGTTTATCCAATATGAAAGTGGATGGAACTAAAATTGAATTGACGGTGACAGAAGCGTTAATCGATCAAGTGGAACGTGCGGAATTAGTTTGGTCAGAAGAAGAACGTGAGCTTGTGATTACACTTTATGCCATGACACAAGTTGAGTTTCTTTCAAGCTTCCACTTTCAGCATTTGTTGGATGTGTCCAAGTACACCGTTCAAGAAAGTTTAAATGCGATCAAGAAAAAGGCCGCACGATTCGGTCTCGACTTCTCCTATACGAGAAAAGAAGGCTATCGATTCAACGGTCATTTCCAAACGGTCACGTTATACGTTTATCGAACGATTGAACAATTGCTTGATAAGTCGACGTCCTCACAATTACTCGACCTATGCTTCGATGAATGGCAAGAGGAGTTTAGGAAGCGTGTCCGTCAGATTGAACAGTTTGAGGCGCTCAAACAGTTTCAATTTGTGGAAAGTCACCGCGAAAAAATGGCGTATTTTCTTCTCGTTGGTTCCAAGTTGTCTCCAGAATCATTTGTTCGAGATGAGGACTCTTGGTTGACGGAAAAAGTAGAACAATCAGTTCGAGCGCATTTTCAAGATGTCCCGCAACTTTGGGATATGTTGATAATGCTCATCCAAAGTGGTCCGAAAGTGTCGGAAGAGATGGATGAAACGGTCCAACAGAATCTTGCCGCTACGATGATTCAGGTGATTGAGCGATTCGAGGGATTAAGTTGTACGCGTGTCATTGAACGGGAGGCATTATGTGAGAAATTAGTTCTTCATGCCAAAGCGACACTGAAGCGTGTTCATACGGAAGTCATGCCGCCAGAAGAGTTAGAAAGGTATGTCTTGAAAGAGCACCGGGTTTTAAATGTGATCGTCGATCGTTCACTCGATCCGATTCGACAACAAATTCAAGCCGAACTTCCGAAAACGGAAGTCATGTATTTCACGTTGCATTTCGCAGCCCACCTTCATCAACAAGGACAGCACCTTGATGAAAAAATGAAGGCGATTGTCGTATGTCCGAGCGGGATTAGTGTGTCGCATATGCTCGACCATATTTTGAAGAATCAATTCCCGGACTTTGTATTCTTACCACCGATCTCACAACGTGACGTGTTAGAGTATGCGCCGCTTGTCGATTTAATTTTCACTACGGTCCCATTGCCGTTAGCCGTGCAGCAGCAGGCGCATGTGACCCTCGTACCGACCCTTCCGACGAGGCTCGAGCAACTCGCCTTAAAGCGACAAATCCATCAACGCTTTATCGCCAGCGGAGGAATGGCTCGATTAGAAGTGTCCGATATTCTCGAAGTGGTGAAGAAATATGCGACAGTCCATCAAGAATCACAATTGAGAAAAGAATTGAATCATTTACTACAAGATGAAGCGACGAAAGATGAATGGAAAGGGGGACAACCCGTGCTAAATCAACTCGTAACAAAAAATGAAATTCAACTTCGCGATCATGTGTCGAATTGGCAGGAGTCCATTCGTCTCGCGGCCGAACCACTTGTCCAGAACGGGGCAATCGAAACACGCTATGTGGAAACGATGATTGAGAACGTCGTGGAGCATGGTCCGTATATCGTCCTCATGCCACAAATTGCTATCCCACATGCGCGACCTGAGGATGGTGTGAATCAAATTGGGATGAGCGTGTTGAAACTTACAGAACCGGTCTTCTTTCCGGGGGATAAACCAGTCCGTGCATTTTTTGTGCTAGCGGCTATCGATCAAACGACTCACTTGAAAGCGCTTGCGCAATTGACTGAACTGTTAGGGAATGAACAAGACGTGTCACTCGTATTAGGGGCAGACAACGTCGAAGAGATTGTCGAGATACTCAATCGTTATTCAGAGGAGGAAGAAAAATGAAAAAGATTTTAGTAGTATGTGGGAACGGATTAGGGTCAAGCTTCATTATGGAGTTGAATGTGAAGAAAGCGCTCGAACAAATGGGGAAAGAGGCGGATGTCTCTCATACGGATATTGCGACAGCACGAACTGAACCTGCTGATATTTACCTTGGGGCACAAGATATCATCGGAACACTGGACGATGGTGCGAAAGAAATTGTCGCCCTTGAGAATGTCATGAATATTGAAGAAATCAAATCTAAACTTGAAGGCAAAGTATAACGAATAAATAAACCGTAAAGGGGGAGCGCTTATGCTTGATTTGATTATGCGAGATATATTGGGGACACCTGCCATACTGGTCGGATTGTTCGCATTAATCGGGCTCGTTTTACAGAAAAAAGACATTGCTTCCATCGTCTCTGGTACGCTGAAGACAATCATGGGGTTCGTGATTATTGGAGCGGGGGCCGGTGTGATCATTGCGGCCCTCGACATTTTCGGACAAATGTTCGACGAGGCGTTCAGTATTCGTGGCGTCATCCCAAACAATGAAGCGATTGTTGCAGTTGCACAAGATGCATTCGGTGTTGAAACAGCAATGATCATGGTGTTCGGGATGGTTATGAATATCGTTTTGGCTCGCATCACACCATTTAAATACATCTTCTTGACGGGTCACCATACGTTATTCATGGCGAGTTTACTCGCAGCCATTCTTTCCGTCTCTGGTCTCGAAGGTACGCTCTTGATCATCATCGGATCGGTATTGCTCGGATTATGCATGGTCTTGTTCCCTGCTCTTCTTCAACCGTTCGTTCGTCAAATTACGGGGTCAGACGATTTTGCAGTCGGACACTTTGGTTCACTCGGTTACTTTATATCTGGAACGATTGGGAAATATGCCGGAAACAAGGAGCACTCGACGGAGCAAATTCAAGTACCAAAACAACTTGGGTTTCTACGGGACACATCCGTTGCCGTTTCGTTGACGATGACCCTGTTATTTGTGGTGGTAGCTATCTTTGCCGGACCAGCATTTGTTGAAACGGAATTGTCAGATGGATCAAACTACATCGTCTTCTCTATCATTCAAGCGATCACCTTTGCTGCAGGGGTATATATCGTCCTTGCTGGTGTACGGATGTTGATTGCAGAAATTGTACCGGCCTTCAAAGGGATTGCCGACAAGATGGTACCGAACGCAAAACCTGCGCTAGATTGTCCGACCGTCTTCCCGTTTGCGCCGAATGCGGTCATCATCGGATTTTTAGCGAGTTTTGCAGCTGGGCTATTCTCGATGTTTCTTCTCCCGTTATTCGGTCTGGCTGTCATTGTACCAGGCCTTGTCCCACACTTCTTTACAGGGGCGACGGCAGGGGTATTCGGGAATGCTACCGGTGGACGTCGCGGAGCGATTCTTGGATCGATTGCCAACGGTGTATTAATCAGTTTCTTACCGGCTCTCCTCTTGCCACTCTTGGGGAATCTCGGATTTGAGAGTACGACATTCGGGGACTCTGACTTTGCCCTTGTTGGTATTTTGGTCAGTTGGCTTGTTTCATTATTCTCATAATATAGAAAATGAGGTCTTTCTCCCACACGGAGACAAGACCTCATTTTTTTACGCATTTGAAGCGAGTTTGATTTTTTGTCGTTTCATCTTGTGGAGTAACCATGCATAGAGGACTTCACAAGAGTTGTGAGGAAGGGTCAGCTCCACAAGTGGGTGGGCATGACCAAATATAGTGAAGCGCGAATGGTCCTCGTCGAGCAGAGAGACTTGAATGTCAGTCGCATCCTGAAGTGAAATGCGTTGTTCTCCTGCGTGAGCATCTTTAAGTTTCAGCATTTTTCCATTCGTCGCAAACTTGGTGAACGAAGAGACTCCTTGTACTTTCAGTTGTTCCATTTCGTGTATCTATCCATCCGCGTGATGAATAGATTTTCACCTCGCTTTCTCTATATTGCCTTCCATTCCTCCAGAAGGTTATTCCTAGTATAACGCCTTGTCCGAAAAAGAAAAGTGTTAATTTAACAAAAAATTAAGACAATTTGTTATCAATTTTTAAGAATAGCGTTCACACCCATTCTTGAAGGGAATTGACTTGAAACAATCGGGCTGAAAATAACAAAAAAGAACCTCATTTTCAGAGGTTCGATTGCGTTCTATACATCCATGACCTTATAACCGTTCAATGTGCCATGTACGACGACGGTACAACAACTGTCCTTTCAGCGCGATTGATTCCTTTTTGGCGTCAAAGTCTTCTTCGAGGACGGACATATCTTCATAACGACCGGCCACATAGAAGGAAATGACGATTTGGCGATTGAACAGACTTCGTTTCGTGTGATCAAAATCGATGATCAGTCCTTGAGGTGCCAAATCGAGCAGCTCATCGATGACAGGAAGCGGGATTGGGACGAAACTAATGTTTCGGATATCGCGGTCTAGCTTGCTTTGCAACATATTTTGAACGAAACGATTGATTGTCGACCAATCGCGGATGTAGAGACTACTATGGCGATCGTTTGCTTCATTGAAGAACACAATCTCGTTATCAAGCGAATCCAAAAACGGTTTCTTGATACCACGCTCCATATGACTTAAAAATAGGATCTCTGCGATTTCATGATCGGACAACGTCTCAAGCGTGTTGTAGTCCGGGAAATCAATTGCAGTGAATGTCGTCTGGTTATTTAAATACTTAGACGAGAATGAAGAGAGCTCATGCGCTTCGATATATCGGAATCGTGACCTAGAAGATTGTCTCATTCCTTTAATATCGGTTCGACAAATAATCATCGGTCTCGTGACAGAAAGTGCCTCTGTCACATCAGCTAACGTAACCCCATGTAGCGTAAAGCGCTGAACATCTCGGTCTTGTTTTAAATAAAAGAGTTGTTTTGACATATGGTATCCCCTCAGTTTGACATACTACATTCATAGTAGCAAAAACACATGATTTCCGCTATCTTGAGACGGTTCGAGAGGGTTGAGTTCGATACATTTGGGAAAAGAGAAGTATACTTGAGGAAACGAATAGGAAAGGCGGGTTCCACATGTGGGGATTAAAACGTAGTTTTCCTGAGCTCGCTACGCCCCGGTTTATCCTGCGAGAGCTAGAACCGCGTGATGCTAGAGCACTTTATACCATTTTATCGACTGAAGAAGTAATGCGATATTACGGGTCGGACCCGTTGCTTGCAGTCTATGAGGCGAAAAATGTCATCGCATACTTCAAAGATCAATTTCAACAAGGAAAAGCGATTCGCTGGGCCATTTGTGATCGATTGACAAACGAGTTAGTCGGGACAATCGGATTTCATAATTGGACGCCTCAATATTACCGGGCTGAAATCGGTTTTGAAGTCTCCCCCCATTATTGGAGACAAGGGGTGGCTTTCGAAGCGGCGACTGCTGTCATCCAACATGGATTTGAAGAGTTCAAGTTTCATCGCATCTCCGCCTTGGTTGCACCAGGGAATGAGGGTTCGAATCGCCTCGTACAAAAACTTGGATTTATAGAAGAGGGCTTATTACATGATTATGCATATAGCCATGGTCGATTCATGGATTTAACGATGTATCGACTACTCAAAACAGAATGGGAAGAAAAGGAGCATTTGATGATATGAAGGAACTCGTATTGATACACGGATTGTGCGGTTCGCCAAAGTATTTTGAACGAATGGAACCGTTATTGAATGCAGAAGTCCATGCCCTCACACTGCCGGGTCATGCAGGGACAGAAGTCGGACCAGAGACGATGGACCAGTTCGCAGACTGGGTCATCGAAGAGATTCGACTTCGCAATCTTGAAAAACCGTTCGTCCTCGGACATTCCTTCGGAGGATACGTGACGACCAATCTCGTACGTCGCTACGGTGAAGAATTATCCGGATTTGGATTGCTTCATTCAACTGCCGCCTCTGATACAGAAGAAGCGAAAGAAAAACGGAACGGGGCAATCAACAAAGTCATCGAAGAGGGTGTGAAGCCATTTATTGATGGGATGATCCCAAACGTCTTCTCGGATGATTCCGATCCAACACTTATTCAACAGGCGATTGAGATTGGATATGAGATGTCTGTGGAAGGTATCGTGAATGCACAACGAGCAATTCGTGACCGTGAAGATGAAGTGGGAACCGTTTTAGCGACTGAACTCCCTGGCTTATTCATTTATGGAGAGAAAGATCCGAATATGGACGAGACACGGGCGTTTTTAGGTGCGGATCGTCACAAGAAAGCCGTTGTATCTTATAGCCACATGGGAATGATGGAAGCCCCCGAAGAAGAAGCGGAAATTGTGAATCAGTGGATGCAGGAGGTGGAGCATGGAAAAGTATAAATTAATCGCGATGTCGGGTAGTCTTCGTAAACAATCTTTCAATACGGCACTTTTACATTCGATTATTGAGCTGGCTCAAGATGATTTTGACATCGATGTCGTTTCCATCGAACTTCCGTTATTTAACGACGATTTAATCGATCCGGATGAGCCAGAAGTTGTAGCCGCTTTGAAGCAAGCCGTCCGAGAAGCTGATGGAATATTGATCGTCACACCTGAATATAACCATAGCATTCCAGGCGTTCTAAAGAATGCAATCGACTGGCTCTCACTCGAGCCGGGGACCCCACTCCGAGAAAAGCCCGTCATGATTGCGGGTGCTTCGCCGGGCATACTCGGTACGGCAAGATGTCAAATTCATCTCCGACAAGTATTTGCCACAAATCGTGCAAATGTTTTACCAGGAAATGAAATTTTCATCACGCATTGTAAAGAGAAGATTGATGAGACTGGATTACATGATGAGAAATCGATTCATCAAATTAACAAAACATTATCTGAGTATCGTAAATGGATTGATTTTTGGAAGCGTAACGCAAAAAATTAACTTGAAGTCGCCCTTTTTGTTTGATAGAAATGAATTGTGAAAACAAACACAAGAGGAGCGACACCAAAATGGAAACTTACATCGAACTGTACAATGGCGGCGAATTAGGTGATCGGGCGGTAATGAACGATGGTATGACGTTTGGTCGGATGACGATTGTTGAATTGTTCTATCAATCCAATCATATTTTTGGTTACGTAAAAGAGAATGGTGAAAAACGTTTCTTCCTTGAACCGATTTCAGAGGATGACACATTTACTGTGGATGGGGTCACGTACTCGCTCCAACAGTTTATCGCGTTGTTCTAAAAAAGAATAAATGGGTGATTAAACGCAAGCGACTCGCTTGCGTTTTTTTGTCATTTTCGTCACGATGAAGAGTGAGGTGATGAGGATGAAACTAGTAGCAATCGAACCAACTCCAAGTCCGAATAACTTGAAAATTATTGTGGACCCTCCGTTTGAAGGAAGAGGGACAACGTATGACAAAGCGAGTACCGATGCGCCAGCGATCATTCAAGAAATCGTTGGCCTTCGAGGCGTAAAATCGGTTTACGCTGTATCTGATTTTCTTGCCGTCGAGCGTCATCCGAAACATGACTGGCATGACGTGATGAATGAAATCCGACGAGCGTTTGGTGAACAAGTCGAAGAAGTCGAATCCGCACAGATGGACACGGACTATGAACCGGTTCATGTGTCTGTCCAGTTCGTGCTAGACGTCCCGATGCAGTTGAAACTCGTCAAAGGAGACGAAGAAAAACGAATCGGATTGTCGAAACGGTTCGTTGATGCTGCGATGGAAGTTCAGGCACAAGTGAAGAATGTCATTCAAGATCGGCGCTGGGTCGAACAAGCCCCGCGCTATGGTGAATTAGATGAAGTCAGTGTCGTCGCGCAAGAAGAATTAGAAGCTGCATATCCACAGGAACGCCTTGAGCGCATCGTGGCACGAGCGTTTGGGCGCGAGGCTGATTTCGAGGCAAACGCGAACCACTTGCAATCTGACAATTGGAAAGACCGGATGGCTTTCTTGGATGAATTGGACATCCGAGACGAGAACATGGTCTATTTCCGTCGCGCACTCGAAGACTCCGTAATGGCGATTCGCCGTCAAGCTGTCGTCATGATCGGGATGTTTGAAGAACGGCGTGAGGAATATGTCACATATATTGAACAAGCGCTCGTCGACCCTTCTCCTATTGTGCGACGTACGGCTGGGGATACGGTCTCGGATTGGGCGTTACATCAATCTCAACCTTCGATGATCGAGGCATTAAAAGATAAGAATAAACTTGTCCGTTGGCGTGCAGCCCGTTTCTTATTTGATTGTGGGGACGAACGTGCTGTATCGGCTCTAACGGTTGCCGAACAAGACCGTGAATTTGAAGTTTCTTTACAAGCTCGCCTTGCGAAAGAGCGCATCACAAGCGGAGAAACGGCACTTGGAACAGTGTGGCAACAAATTTCGAACCGTACGAAGTAACATTTCGTTCGACATGTGGTGAATCAATTTCATTTACATTTTTAGGGAGAGAGAGGCGTCCGTAAGGCGGATTTCCTCTCTTTTTCAATATTATTTATGCACATTTCACCATTTGACTAACATTTGATGTAAGCGTTTCGACAATAGGTAAAACGTCACGATTTCCCTGTCGAACGATAGGACCTGCATCTTGGTTTCAGATTGGTACACTAGGTTTATCACAGATGAACAAAGGAGCCATACTTATGATGTTGTTTGCAGAAACGCCTGAACTTGTAGCTTATAAAGAAGTGGTAGGAGAAACGATGGTCGTCACGTTCGAATCGATGCATAGTGAGACGTTCTCCATTTCGGCGCAAGTCCGGTCTGATCTCGATATCGCTGATTCGTTGTTCATGACCGGTTGGCAACAGTACATGGAACAAGCTAAAGTTTCGTAAAAAAGGTAAATAATATAAGGAAAATCATTACAAACGTCTGCACTTTGTATACACTAGTGCTATAGACGTTTTTTATTTTGTTGAGGAGAGTGGGATCCATGAAAAAAACTTGGTTACTCGCCGTTGTGACGGCAATCATACTAGTCGTAGCAGGATGTGGAAAAGAAGAGGCGAAACCGAGTCAAGTGAATAGTGATTCGTCCGAACCACCAGCTCCATTAACACTTGACACCGAAGTCGCATATGATGCGTCAGCTAATACATTATCAGCAACTGTCAAAATGGCGAACCCGAATGAAGAAGCAGCGAACGTGACGTTTAACTCGTCACAACGCTTTCAATTGATTGTTAAACAAGGTGACGAAACTGTGTTTGATTATGGTAGCGAGTATATGTTCACAGAATCGATTATCGAAGAGACATGGGAAGCGGATGAACAAAAGGTATTTGATGAAGTATTCCCGTTAGAACTAGAGGCTGGTGAATATTCGGTCGAAGTGATTGGGCTCGGTCAAGTCGACGGGGCACCAGAGATTGCTGTGACGGATGAGACCTCTTTCACTGTTGAACGAGCTGTAGAAGAGCCAGAAGAGGACACTACAGAAACGCCGGAAGAAACACCTTCATCTGAACCGCAAACAGATGGTGCGTTCCGCGATGTTAAGATCGATGTGAATGGTACGATGATTCAAGTCAGTGGCTTCACGGAAGAAGTGGAGTTTGAGTGGTCTGTGTCAGACGGCCATAACCTGTACGCACAAGGTGCTGCCGAAGTGACGGGGGGGAGCTTCACGTTTGGTGTGTTGCTCGATGAAGCGCCAGCTGAAGGACAAAAACTATTCCTCGAATTGACGCCAATCGGTGGGGACGTCACGTCATTCCAAATTCAATAATCGCGAGACGGAAACGAATGTTTCCGTCTTTCTTTTTTGTGTCGCTAGTTGACGGGGTTTGTGAATTATCAGACAATAAAACGAAATGAGAGAATTATGGGAGGGTCATTCATGCAACAACATATTATCGAATCAACACATGTCAAGCCGACCATCGATCCGAAAGCAGAGATTCGTCAACGAATCGATTTCTTAAAAGCGTATGTGAAACGTGCGGGCGCTAAAGGTCTTGTACTCGGAATTTCGGGAGGTCAAGACTCAAGTTTGGCAGGGAAACTATGTCAGCTCGCCATGGAAGAACTTCGCGCAGAAGAAGCTTTAGACTATACGTTTTACGCGGTAAGGTTACCGTATGGTGAACAACATGACGAAGACGATGCGCAACTCGCCCTTGAGTTCATTCGCCCGGACAAGTCGCTCACGGTCAATATCAAACCTGCCGTCGATGCATCGGTAGAAGCGTTCCGCCAAGCGACAGGGTTGGAATTGAGTGACTTCCATAAAGGGAACACGAAGGCACGTGAGCGAATGAAAGCACAGTATGATATCGCAGCGACGTTCGGCGCCCTCGTTGTCGGTACGGATCATGCAGCCGAATATGTGACAGGGTTTTACACGAAGCATGGGGATGGGGCATGTGACCTCACGCCGTTGACTGGTCTAAACAAACGTCAAGGGAAGGCTTTGCTTCATGAACTAGAAGCGCATGAGCGTGTCATTTATAAAGTCCCGACAGCAGACCTTGAAGATGGTCGCCCGGGACTTCCTGACGAAGTGGCACTCGGTATGACGTATGATCAGCTCGATGACTATTTAGAAGGTAAGTCTGTCGACCCAGTGATTGCAGAGCGAATCGAGACGATTTTCAAACGTTCACGTCACAAACATCATATGCCTGCTTCTCTATACGACGAGTGGTGGCAATAAAAAAAGGAGAGGCTGTCATCATGACGGCTTCTCCTTTTTTGCGTCTCACGCCTTTTTGAATGGGACGAATTGAATCATCAAAATACATGTGAATGCGATGAAGCTGAGTAGCGGAATCGTGACGAAGCCGAAGTAGTTCACCCAGCGAATGAGGCAGTCATTCGTGCAGAAGGCATCTCCGTTCGGAATTCGCTCTAGAATGACGTGATAGAGACTGATACACCATCCGGCACCGGCCATGATGCCGACGAATAATCGATTCACGTCACGGGCGGTCAGCATGATCGTCAAGTAGTAGATGGCAAGTGGATACATAAAGATGCGTTGAAACCAACATAGTTTACATGGTAAGAAAAGCATGACTTCAGAAAAATATAGGCTGCCGAGCGTCGCGACGGTGGCGACGATAAAGGCGAAATGATGGCGTTGCATCAGATTTCCTCCTAACACTCAAATTGATTCATAAACATGATATGATACATTGAAACAAATACTTATTCAGTATACAATCTTTCAAACGATAGAGAAACAGGTGACGTCATGCAAGTATCGGAAGTAGAAGTGTTGATTATCCTTGCAGAAGAATTGAATATGCGTAAAGCGGCGGAACGATTATTCGTTTCCCAGCCGGCGCTTAGTCAACGGCTCGTGACCATCGAACATCAATGGGGGAAAAAGATCTTTGTCCGTTCGACTCGTGGTCTTGCCTTGACGCCAGATGGGGAAAAAATCATCGAGTTCGCTAAAAAAATGTACAGTGAGGAACAAGAACTACGAAGCGAGTTGACCGCGAATCCAGGGGAAGTATATGGGACGTTAAAAATTGCGGTCGCTTCCATCATGGGGCAGTACTGGCTCCCGAAAGTGCTAAAGACGTTCGTAGAGCGTTATCCGTCCGTCCGAGTCAAATTGGTCACTGGATGGTCGAGTGAGATGATGCGTTACATGCTCGAAGAGAATTTTCATATCGGTATCATTCGGGGGAATCCGGATTGGCGCGGGGAGCGTATGAAGCTGTTCTCCGACTCCCTGCACTTGGTCGATTTGAAAATGACAGACCTCGCCCAACTCAAAAATAACGAGCGCTCGTTCATTCAATTTAAGAGTGACTCGACATATTACCAGGAAATATTAGAATGGTGGCAGGAGCGCTTTTCAAGCCCGCCGCTCACCACTCTCGTCGTCGACCAGATTGAGACATGCAAACAGATGGCATTGCACGGAATCGGCTTTGCGATTTTACCGGAGTCCACCATCAAAGATGTCAATGAGATGAATAAGATTCCGTTAACCTCGTCAGGCGGCGTGCCGCTCGTTCGGGACACATGGATGCTGTCGACAGAATCGATGTTAGAATTGGCACAAGTTCAAGCATTTTGGGACATTGTTGAAGAAGTTACGAAGGAGACTGAATGATGAATTGGGCAATCGAAGCAAGAAGACAACTGCATTTAATTCCAGAAGCAGGATATGAAGAATTCAAAACACAAGCGACACTCGAGCAATTGATCCGTTCGCTTGATTCGCCACGTGTTCATATCACCCATTGGCGGACGGGTCTCTTCGTCCGCGTAGACGGTCTTGTCGGTGAGAAAACGATTGGGTATCGCGCCGACATGGATGGGCTGCCGATTACCGAGGAGACGGGTTTAGAATTTGCATCGATTCATGAAGGGATGATGCATGCATGTGGTCATGACGTTCATATGTCCATTGCGCTCGGATTGATTAAGCGGGCGGTCGAAGTCCCGTTCAATCACCATCTTGTCGTCTTCTTCCAACCTGCTGAAGAAGGGCCGGGCGGGGCAGAACCGATGGCGAAATCTGAATTGTTCTATCACTTCCGTCCGGACGCCTTATTCGGATTACACGTCGCACCGGAATATCCGGTTGGGATGGTGGCCTCTAGACCAGGCGTATTATTCGCGAGTGCACGCGAACTGCATATTACGATTCATGGAAAAGGAGGACACGGCGCCTTCCCACACGCAGGAATCGATGCCGTCATCGTCCAAGCCGCCCTCATCATGCAACTGCAAACAATCGTGTCACGGAACATTGATCCGATGGGCAGTGCAGTCGTCAGTATCGGGAAAGTCGCGGCTGGAACAAAAGAAAATATCATCGCCGATACGGCCAAATTAGATGGGACGGTACGCGCGCTGTCTGACAAGGAGATGGTCGTACTCGAGAGTCGGATTCGTCAAATCATCGCCGGTGTCGAAATGACCTATAACGTTCAAATCGACCTGGAATTCGGCAATCGCTATCATGAGGTCGTCAATGATGAGCGCTACCTCTATCAATTCGAAGAAGCGGTCGAAGAAGTGGGATATTCGTATAAGACGTGTGTCCCTGCCATGACAGGTGAAGACTTCGGTTATATGCTGAAGCAAGTTCCGGGGTTCATGGTTTGGCTCGGTGTGAACGATATGGGATCAGGTCTCCATCAATCAACACTCAACCCGGATGAACGGGCGATTGAAGTGGCCATCGAATTGTTCGACCATTATTTCCGTACAGTCATGATTCAATGACGTGAGCGGTCGCAGTTGCGACCGCTTTTAGTGTGCCCGAAAAAGAGTGAACGAGGGAGAAAAGGGGAAAGAAAGATGCATGTAAAGCGACGATTTTGTGGCGATTGCTCAAATGTGAACATTTTGCGAACTCGAGCATTGAGACATTACAGCGCAATATAAAATCATTATGATGTAAGTATCGAAGGGTATTCATCTGTGATTGTCGTTTCATACATGGGTTCGAAGCGATAGAGAGAGATAGGAGGTAATCAATAGATGTTTCAAGATCCTGTCCTGATGAGTCGAGCATTGACGGCACTCACGTTAGGTTTTCATGTGATTTTTGCCACACTCGGCGTCGGGGTTCCACTTTTAATCTTATTGGCAGAATTTTTAGGGATTCGTAAAAAAGACCCGAAATATACCCTTATGGCTCGCCGGTGGTCACGCGGTTATGTCGTGACGGTTGCGGTCGGGGTTGTAACGGGTACGGCAATCGGTCTACAACTTTCATTATTATGGCCGAACTTGATGCGCGTTGCGGGTCAAACAATTGCACTCCCGCTATTCATGGAGACGTTCGCGTTCTTCTTTGAAGCGATCTTCCTCGGGATTTACTTGTACACGTGGGATCGTTTTAAAAATCCATGGCACCATATGCTGGTCGGGATTCCAGTCGCGGTCGGTGCATTGTTCTCTGGGTTCTTCATCACAACAGTAAACAGCTTTATGAACCAACCTGTAGGGTTCGATATCGTAGACGGTCGTTTGGCGAACGTCAGTCCGCTTGAGGCGATGTTCAGTCCGGCTATGCCGACGAAGATGGCACACGTACTGACATCTGCGATTTTAACATCTGCGTTCATCTTAGCTGCGATCGCAGCCGTACAATTGTTGCGTCAGCGTCGTAATCAACTTGACAAGATGTCGATTGAGTATCACAAAAAAGGTCTTCGTTTGACGATGACAGTTGCTTTGATTTTTGCGATCGCGACAGCACTCGTCGGAGATTTCTCAGGTAAATATTTGGCTCAGTATCAACCAGATAAATTAGCAGCAGCAGAATGGCATTTTGAAACCTCCTCCGAGGCAGAATTGATTCTCGGTGGTTGGTTAGAAGATGACGGAGAAGGCGGATATGAAGTCCGAGGCGCATTGAAAATTCCTTACGCGCTCTCCATTCTCGCCGGTGGTGTCCCGAACTATGAAGTGACGGGTCTCGATGAATTTGCTAAAGAAGACCAACCACCGCTCTTTGTTCACTACTTGTTTGATGCGATGGTCGGGATTGGGATGCTTCTCGCACTCATCTCCTTCCTATTCGTATTAGGGCGTTATATTAAACGTTTGAACCAGTTCAGTAAACCGATGCTCTTTGCGATTGCAGCCGGTGGACCGCTTGCTATGGCAGCCATCGAATTCGGTTGGTTCTTCGCTGAATTTGGTCGCCAACCGTGGGCGCTTTATGAATTGATGCGTACGAGTGAAGCAGCTACGACGTCGGCGAATGTCGGTTGGATGCTTGTCGCTTTCGCGATCCTCTACGCGGTACTCGGAACAGTCACGGTAGTCGTACTATCACGTCTGTTCAAAGAGAACCCAGTAGGGAAAGAACTAAAACAATCCGAACATCGTGGTGAAGCGATGTTTGCGGATGATGTGTGATCGGAGGGTATGACATGCAAATTCAAGAGTTAGGGATTGCCGTCTTATGGACATTCTTGTACGGCTACCTCATCGTCGCATCGATTGACTTCGGTGCTGGCTTCTTCGCATTCTATAGCCGTTATACGAAACGGGACCACTTAGTGAACCGTCTCGTCAAACGGTATTTGTCACCGACGTGGGAAGTGACGAACGTGTTTTTCGTCTTCTTCTTCGTCGGGATTGTCGGATTCTTTCCGGATACGGCCTACTATTATGGAACGGCGCTACTCGTTCCAGCGTCAGTCGTGTTGATCTTACTTGCGATTCGCGGTAGTTTTTACGCGTTCGCCAACTACGGGTCGAAAGAAAGTACGCTATATATGTTTCTATACGGGGCCACGGGATTACTCATCCCGGCTTCGATGTCGACAGTATTGACGGTCAGCCAAGGTGGCTTCATCACTGAAACCGAGAATGGCGTCTTCTTCGATGGGGCGAAATTGTTCACGAACTTTTACTCGTGGACAGTCGTTATTTTAGCGATTGTCTCAGTGTTGTATATTAGCGCAATGTTCCTATTGTTCTATGCGGACAAGGCGCGCGATCAAGGTGCGATCGAACTCGTCAGAAAATGGGCGCTCTTCTGGAGCGTTCCGACGATCATCGCTTCAGGTCTCGTCTTCTTCGGTTTGAAGTCGCAGGCAGCTTGGCATTATGAGAGCATTCTCGGAGGGAACTGGTGGTGGTTCGCGATGAGCTTCCTCTTCTTCGTGATTGCCGTCTCATTCGTCTATATGAAACGAAACTATGGGATTGCCTTCTTGATGGTCATGGGACAATTCTTCATGGCATGGTTCGGCTACGGATATTCACACTTACCGTATATCTTGTATCCGTACATCGATATCAACGGAAGCGTCGTCAACGAGTCGATGGCGGTGGCACTCGTCATCGTGTTCATCTTAGGATTGCTCCTTCTCGTTCCGGCCCTCTATTTGTTACTCCGTTTGTTCCTGTTTGACAACGATTATGTGCGCGGGAAACGTTCGAGCGGAAAAGCGTGATTTGAAAGATGGGGTTTCCTTCATATAAGGAGATCCCGTCTTTGTTTTTTATGTAGAGTTTTGAAAGGGAATCAGTTACACTGAACGAAGAATCAAGAAGAGAACAGGTGTAGGAAAGGGATGTAGCATCATGACAGGTGAATTTGCAGTCATTGGATT
This sequence comes from Exiguobacterium sp. s59, assembly GCF_018617475.1. Taxonomy (NCBI): domain Bacteria; kingdom Bacillati; phylum Bacillota; class Bacilli; order Caryophanales; genus Exiguobacterium; species Exiguobacterium sp. s59. The sequence continues at coordinate 338,706 of NZ_JACSKG010000001.1, forward strand.
AGGACGGTTTGGTGGGTCGATCGTCCGTGAATTGTCTTCAAACGGATATGACGTCCTCGCCATCGATTCAGACGAAGAACGCGTCAATGAGTTTATGGGGCTGGCAACTCATGCGGTTATCGCGGATACGACAGATGAAAATGTGTTGAAGAGTTTGGGGATTCGTAACTTTGAACACGTCATCGTCGCCATCGGTGAAAACATTCAAGCTTCGATTTTAACGACGTTGATTTTAAAGGAACTTGGCGTCCAAATCATCACCGTCAAAGCGACGAACGATTACCATGAAAAAGTTCTCCGTCGCATCGGTGCGGATAACATCGTCCACCCGGAACGTGATATGGGTGTTCGAATCGCAAACGGATTGATGAGCCAGAGCATTTTGGATTATCTAGAGTTATCAAATGAGCATTCGATTGTCGAAATCAAAGCATCAGACAAGCTATCGAATAAATCACTCATCGATTTGGACTTACGGGCGAAGTACGGAGTCAACATTGTCGCGATTCGTCGTGATGATGATGTCCTCATTTCTCCGCAGGCAGATGAGATGATCTTATCGGAAGATATTTTAATTATCATCGGGAAAGATACCGATCTAGACCGGCTCGAGCGAACGTTACGCTCGAAGTAAAAACAAAAAGACCTCTTGAGCGATACCGTGATCGTTGAATCGATTGATCCAACTCGGCGGTTTGACTCAAGCAGGTCTTTTTTTAGATTAACTTCATCGCTTTCAATCCGTATTCGATTCCATCTTCAAGGATTGATTTCGTGACGAAGTCCGCAACGTCCTTCGCTTCAGAACGGGCATTTCCCATGGCAATGCCTGTACCTACATACTGGAGCATAGCCAAGTCGTTCAACGCGTCTCCGAACGCATACGTATTCTCGAGACGATAGCCGTTCGCTTCGATAAAGTGACGAATGCCGTCAGCTTTGCTGGCGCCTTTGTTAATGACGTCCATCGCATGCGGATGCCAGCGGATGAAGTCAAACTCATGATAGGCATCGAGATAGTGATGCTCGTCTTCAGGTGTGCAGTAAAGGAGCGTCTGATACACGTCTTCTTTCGCATGGAAGTTTGGTTCATAACGAGGAATCGGCATATCGAGCTCTCCAAGCGATTGTTTGACGATGGCGTCATCCGGTTTAGAGGCACCTCCACGGTCTTGTCCGAGATAGACGAGAGTATGGTCGTTCGAAGTGGCGTGAGTCGTCAAACGACCGAGCGCATCTTTAGATAGCGTGTTGCGATACACGATCTCACCTTGATGCACGACGATTTGGCCGTTGTAACAAACGAAGCTATCGATTCCAACGCGCTCTGGGATGTCCGATAACATCGCCGGTCCTCGCCCCGTTGCGATAAACGTCTCGACACCGTTTTCGCGCAGCGCTTGAATTGCTGAAATCGTCGAAGGTGGAATATAGCTGCCTTCATGTAAGAGCGTGCCGTCAATGTCGAAAAAAACAACTTTTTGATCTTCCATGTGATTCACCATTCTTTCTCTTTGTCTAAAAAATATGTTTTTCAAACCCACTAAAAGGATAACACGAAATAGGGAAACTACCACGAATATCACATCGTTAGTGAAATATTGCCATGAAATGAGCTATAATGAAAAAAGAATCTTACGGACATATTCGAGAATCACTTATGTTTCACATAGATGTATTAATAATTGAAGTAAGGAGAGATTAAATGAAGTTTGTTAAGAACCACCAAACAGCCGTGTTCGCATTAGGCGGACTAGGAGAAATCGGGAAGAACACATACGTTGTTCAATTCCAAGATGAAATCATCGTCATCGATGCGGGAATCATGTTCCCAGAGGATGACTTGCTTGGGATTGACTATGTGATTCCAGATTACTCGTATTTGATTAAAAACAAGGACAAAGTAAAAGGGGTATTCATCACGCACGGTCACGAAGACCATATCGGGGGGATTCCATTCTTACTCAAGCAAGTCCAGTTACCGATTTACGCTACGAAACTTGCGCTCGGTTTGATTAAAGTAAAACTCGAGGAACATGGATTGTTGCGTGAGGCGGAACTCCATGAAATTGATGAGGATTCACTCATCAAGTTCCGGAAGACGAGTATTTCCTTCTTCCGGACGACACACTCGATTCCGAACTCACTCGGTGTGGTCGTGAAAACACCACAAGGGAACATCGTCCATACAGGTGACTTCAAGTTCGACTTCACTCCAGTCGGTGAACCGGCAGACCTCGCGAAGATGGCGGAGATTGGAAAAGAAGGTGTGCTCTGTCTCTTGTCTGACTCGACAAATGCGGAAGTCGAAGGCTTCACGATGAGTGAGAGCGTCGTCGGCGGAACGATTAGCGAGACGTTCCGTAAAGCGGATGGTCGAATCATTTTCGCAACGTTCGCTTCAAACATTTATCGATTACAACAAGTCGTCGATGCGTGTGCCGAAACAGGACGTCATCTCATGATCTTTGGTCGTTCGATGGAGAAGGTCATGACGATTGGGCAAGAACTCGGATTCATCAACGTTCCAAAAGGGATGATCATTGAAGCGAATCAAATGCGTCACTATGACCCGAATGAGATCGCCATTCTTTGTACCGGCTCACAAGGTGAACCGATGGCAGCGCTTAGTCGAATCGCCAACGGGACACACCGTCAAGTGTCGATCATTCCTGGAGATACGGTCATCTTCTCATCTTCTCCGATTCCGGGGAACGCTATCTCGGTCGGGAAGACGATTGACCAATTGTATAAAGCGGGGGCTGACGTCGTTTACGGGAAGTTGACGAACATTCACACGTCAGGACACGGTTCGCAACAAGAGCAATTGTTGATGATTCGCCTTCTCAATCCGAAATTCTTTATGCCGATCCACGGAGAGTATCGTATGTTGAAGAAACATGCCGAACTCGCTGAATCGGTCGGCATTCCAAAAGAAAACAGCTTCGTCATGGATAACGGGGAAGTGCTTGCCGTCGACTCTGAGTCGGCTGCTGTCACTGGTAAAATTTCTGCGAACGCCGTCTACATTGATGGGAATGGAATTGGCGATATCGGGAATATTGTACTAAGGGATCGTCGTATCCTTTCTGAAGATGGACTCGTCGTCGTCGTCATCAGTATCGATGGCAAGACACGCAAACTCGTTTCAGGACCAGATATCATCTCACGTGGTTTCGTCTATATGCGTGAATCAGGTAGCTTGATTCGTGACGGCGAACGTCTATTGAAGAAAACCGTCGAACAAGGGTTGTCAAATAAACAGATGAAGTGGTCGGAGATGAAGCAACTCGTATCCGATACGCTCACACCGTATTTGGCACAAAAGACGCGGAGACACCCGATGGTCCTGCCGATTATTATGGAAGTATGATCTAACGGGCTGTAGGTGACTACAGCCCGTTTTTTGAACTGTAAAGGAGGAGAGTTTATGGCTAAGGGGAAAGGAAAAAAAGGGTGGTTTAAGTGGATTGCGGCCATCATTGCTGTCGTTTTCCTCATCACACTCGTGTATCACCAGGTCAAACCGTTACCGGATGGCGTATCACGACAATCAGAACCTTATCTCATTTCGGATGATCAAATTGATTTTCTTCATGATTTGACATACCAAGGGGAGGATACGGAGATTGTCGAGCAAGAAATTTTTAACGAAGTCGAGCGGGCGATTCGGGAAGCCGAAGAATATATCGTTATGGACTTTTTCTTATTTAACCCTTATTCCAACGAAGATCGGCAATATCCGGATATTACATCACGATTGTCCTCGGCGTTGCTTGAACAAATGGAGCGTTACCCAGACTTGAAGGTCGTCTTTATTACAGACGATATCAATACAACGTATAACGGACACGTTTCCGACCATTTCGATGTGCTTGAGGAGGCGGGGGTAGAAGTCGTGTACACGAACCTCGACGCGCTGCGTGACCCAAACATTTTATATTCCACATTTTATCGGATGGCGCTCCAATGGTTCGGCGATAGTCAGGACGGATGGTTGCCAAACCCGATGGCCTCGTCGGCACCAGACATCACCGTTCGTGCCTATTTGAGACTATTAAACATTAAAGCGAACCATCGGAAGGTGATGGTGACAGAAAATGAGGGGTTCGTGTTATCAGCGAATCCACATGATGCTAGTGGATATCATTCGAACGTCGGGGTCCATTTAAAAGGACCGATTTTAAAAGAGATTGTAGAAGGCGAGCAAGCGGTCGCAACGTTCTCGAAAGGGGATGCCCGACGCTTCCCGGACGATGAGGCACTATCTAGCATCGAGCGTGCACCGACTGAGGCGCCGATGGAAATTCGTTACGTCACGGAAGGGAAGATTCAAGAATCAGTGCTCGATGCGATGAATGGAGCGGAGGACGGCGATACGATTTGGATCGGGATGTTCTATTTGGCTGACCGAAACATTATCCAAGCGATCGAGGATGCCGCAGGTCGAGGCGTGACCGTGAATCTGATTCTCGATCCAAACACGAACGCGTTCGGTCGCTCGAAATCGGGCTTGCCGAATTTACCGGTGACGGCAGAACTGAATACCGTCAATCCTGAACAAATCGAGATTCGATGGTATGACGTCGGCAAGGAACAATATCATCCGAAAATCTTATATGTGGACGGAGACGAGAAGACGGTCATGTTAGGGTCAGGGAACTATACGACTCGGAATATGAACGATTACAACCTTGAAGCAGACGTCGAAGTGAAAGGTGAAGTCGATACAGCTTTCTTTAATGAAGTTGATGATTATTTTAATCGCTTATGGAACAATGAGGACGGAACGTACACGGTCGCATATGATGAGATTCAAACCGATCTCCCACTAGGCAAGTACGTGATGTATTGGCTTCAAAAAGTAACGTGGACGATGACGTATTAAACAAACAGCTATCCTCAACATGAGGATAGCTGTTTTGGCGTCAATTCGTTTCGATTGGATTAAACTCGTTCGTATATTCGTACAAAAACTTCCCGGTCTCTTTCAAGACATCACTTTTACGGTGAAGCGAGAAGTGATCGTACGGGACGGTCTCTGTCTGAATGTTATTCGTATATTCTTCGAGTAGCAGAGAACTAGATGGCTCAATTAGATTGAACTCACCGCCTCGTCCGGAGAAGGACAGCACTTGTACGGAACGTGGCCACGTCTCAAGTTTTGATTGGAACGCCTGTAACCCGTCCGAATTCGGGGACAAGTCACGAATGGCAGGGCTCCCGGTATTGATTCCAAAATTACTGGCGGACAGCCCGAAATTTGCGAGCCGAGTGCCGCCAAATGGACTGTCGAACGTGACGAATTTATCGATGATATATGTCTCCTGGTTCAGGATATAGTTGGCAGCGGCAACACCACCCATACTGTGACCGAGAATATACATGCGGTCGAATGAACGATTTCTCGATTTCTTGTACGTCTCGATAGCTGAATTCAACCATTTCGTTTGATTGTTCAATGAAGCCTCTGCATCCTCGAACTCGATTCGAACGATCGGGCGATTCGAGCTATAGTCATAAATTTCACAGTCAGTTTTTCCCTTCACAGTTACCGTACAAAGGGCACCGTCAGTCGCTTGACCGCTCTGTTCCATCGCTTGTGAGAAGCGCAAGAAGGTTCGGTCGGTCCCAAGCAAGCCGTGTACCGCGAACGTCGGAATGAATTCGTTCGTTTGTGACGCTTGGCGAATCGCCTCGGATTGCCGCTCATTCGCCAATTCTTGTCGGAATGTACCGACAATCAGTACGAGCGAGAGTGAGACGATCAATAATCCTAACAGTCGTGAGCGAATCGATGTTTCCCTAGGGTTACCGACGTTCCGTCTATACTTACGCCAAATGAAATACCCTAAAATGATCGCTGCCACGAACACGACGATGGTGATCACCCATGCTTTAATATTCGGGACGTGGGCGACGAGTTTCAAATTATTTTGGCGACCGCCGTACACTTGCCATTCCACATGTTTCATAGAGCGAAGGTCGAGACCGGTCCCGTCTTCCACGAACACGCCGGTCGGAACGGTCAAATTAAAGCGGATATCGGCTTGCCGGATATATCGTTCAGCTAATTTCTTTGGCGAACCCGACAGTTCGACACCCGGTAAGTCAACCTGGTCTAGTCTGAGGTCGAGGTTCGTCTGCATCGTATAGGAGTCGAACCAGATGCCGTCTCGCTGTTCGATATCGAACTGAATGTCTGGTGGGACTAAAATACCGGCTGGTCCCGTTTTCCACTCTTCTTTAATTCCTTGCAACTCATCCACATTGCGAAACGTCTTCTTCAAGATCATTCCTTCATAGTCATCGGCACTCGAATAATCTTCGGTTTCGTACCCGTTGTCTTCTGCCTGTTCCTTCCACGTATCCCAGTCGAGCCTTAGATTGAGCAACTTCATCACCGGGTGGTCACGGAAAGCGTATGTGGTTTCGAGTGAAACGGATTGATCGTAGTGAACGGTCGCATCGTAATTGATGCGCACACATCCGCCGATTAAAAGAAATAAAAATGGGAATAGTAACAACAGTGCCCTTTTTCTCGAGCTAAACATGTTAAATCGGTTCGCCGTAAGTGTCTAACGGGTTCGATGTATTGATGCGGTCATAAAATAAAATGCCGTCCAAATGATCGAGCTCATGTTGACACACGATGGCACGCATTCCGCGGAGACGCATCTTGATTGGCTGTCCGTCTCGGTCGAACCCTTCTAATGTAATTCGACGAAAACGAGGTACGTTTCCTTTGACCACGCGGTCGACCGATAAGCAGCCTTCCCCACCATTTAAAAACGTTTGTTCAACGGAATGGCTTGTGATTTTAGGGTTGAAGATGGAAAGCTTAAACGTTTCTTCCTCTTCTTGTAGCAAGACTGTGAAGAAACGACGGTTCACACCGAGTTGTGGCGCGGCAATGCCAACTCCACCTCGTAACTCGTATTTTTCGCTCATCTCTGGGTCTTGACTATTGACGAGGAACGTCTCCATCTCGTCGAGTAACGCCAAATCTTCTGTAGTTGGCGGAATCGGTACTTCGGTTGAGCGAGCGCGGAGTCGCTCGTCTCCTTCGCGAATCACGTCTTTCATCGTTAACATATGCAACTTCCTTTCTGTAAAACGTATATGATTGATTATATCATATTTAAACAGGAAGGAATGTGGATGATACAGAAGGTGAAACGAAAATGATACAGAGACAAAATGAATGTCATATGCCTTGAATGTAAGCGTTTTATTTCAGTAAGCATATTTTTTGCGTTATTATAACAACCCGTTTTATACTAACTAGGAAACGGCAGGAGAGCATAACTTTCCTGAATTACGTTAATACAGATTGCTTTTTTGGACAGATACACGTAAGATTTGAGATAGTGTTTGATCACAAAAAAGACAATTGTCTCATAGTTGAAAGGATGAGGTGAAACGAATGAACAACGTTCAGGTACTTCAAAACGTGGAAGAAAACTTCCAAACGTTCCGTATTCTCGACGAGAAGGGTGAGGTCGTCAACCAAGACGCAATGCCTGACCTAACGGACGAGCAACTTCAGGAACTCATGCGCCGCATGGTCTATACTCGAATCTGGGACCAACGCGCCATCTCACTTAACCGTCAAGGACGCCTAGGATTCTACGCGCCAGTGGCAGGTCAAGAAGCGACGATGATCGGGACGCAATACGCGCTCGACAAAGAGGACTGGATTCTTCCAGGATACCGTGATATTCCACAACTCGTATTCCACGGACTTCCGCTTTATCAAGCGTTCTTGTTCTCACGTGGACACGTGGCAGGAAACCGCATCCCTGAAGGTGTCAACGTATTGATGCCGCAAATCATCATCGGTGCACAAATCATTCAAACTGCGGGTGTGGCTATGGGCCTCAAACGCAATGGCAACAAAAATGTCGCTATTACTTACACAGGTGACGGTGGCTCATCACAAGGTGACTTCTACGAAGGATTGAACTTTGCAGGTGCATTCAAATCACCAGCAATCTTCGTCGTTCAAAACAACCGCTTCGCTATTTCAACACCAGTTGAAAAGCAAACAGCAGCTAAAACGATCGCGCAAAAAGCTGTTGCAGCTGGAATCAACGGAATTCAAGTAGACGGAATGGACGTTCTTGCAGTGCTTGCAGCGACACAACAAGCTCGCGTAGATGCACTTGAAGGAACACCTACACTTATCGAGTCACTCACTTACCGTTACGGACCACACACGCTCGCTGGGGATGACCCAACACGTTACCGTACAAAAGAACTCGATACAGAGTACCAAGAAAAAGATCCACTCGTACGTTTCCGTCTCTTCCTTGAGAACAAGAAACTCTGGAACGAAGACATGGAGAACGAAGTGATCGAGCAAGCGAAAGCTGACGTGAAAGATGCAATCAGCCAAGCGGACAAAGAACCAAAACAAAAAGTTTCGGACTTCATCAACAACATGTTCGAAGAACTTCCTTCAAACTTGAAAGAACAGCTTGAAGAATATACTGCAAAGGAGTCGAAGTAAGTTATGGCTCAAATGACAATGATCCAAGCGATTACTGATGCGATGCGCGTTGAAATGAAACGCGACGAGAAAGTACTTCTCTTCGGAGAAGACGTTGGTAAAAACGGTGGGGTATTCCGTGCAACGGAAGGTCTCCAAGACGAGCTCGGCGAAGACCGTGTCTTCGACACGCCACTCGCTGAATCAGGGATTGGTGGTCTTGCAATCGGTCTAGGTCTTACTGGATTCCGTCCGATCATGGAAGTTCAATTCTTCGGATTCGTATTCGAAGTATTCGACTCAATCGCAGCTCAAATGGCACGTATGCGTTACCGTTCAGGCGGCGCTTACAGCCAACCAATCACAATCCGTTCACCATTTGGTGGTGGAGTTAAGACACCTGAACTTCACGCGGATAGCCTTGAAGGTTTGATGGCTCAGACACCTGGTCTTAAAGTTGTTATTCCATCAACTCCGTACGATGCAAAAGGTTTGTTGATCGCGTCAATCCGTGACAACGACCCAGTTGTGTTCCTCGAGCACATGAAATTGTATCGTTCATTCCGTGGCGAAGTACCTGAAGGTGATTACACAATCGAACTCGGTAAAGCAGATGTGAAACGTGAAGGTACAGACGTTTCAATCATCACTTACGGTGCGATGGTGCACACTTCACTTAAAGCAGCGGAAGAGCTTGAAAAAGAAAACATCAACGTTGAAGTCATCGACCTCATGACAGTGAGCCCGCTTGATATCGACACAATCGTAGAATCTGTTAAGAAAACAGGTCGTGCGATCGTCGTTCAAGAAGCACAACGTCAAGCAGGTATCGCAGCGAACGTTGTAACTGAAATTCAAGAACGCGCAATTCTTCACCTCGAAGCACCAGTTCTTCGAGTAACTGCACCAGACACAGTCTTCGCATTCGCACAAGGTGAAGACATGTGGTTACCAGACCATAAAGATGTCGTTGCAAAAGTTAAGGAAGTTGTGAACTTCTAAGATCGTGTCGAATAAACGATGAGGGAGAATGTTCTCCCTTGTCGTGTTTACATGATGAATTGATGGGAGGAAAAACCAGTGGCAGTATTTGAATTTAAATTACCAGATATCGGTGAAGGTATTCACGAAGGTGAAATCGTCAAGTGGTTCGTAAAAGCAGGGGATACGGTCAAAGAGGACGATGTTCTTTTAGAAGTACAAAACGACAAAGCAGTCGTTGAAATCCCAGCACCAGTAGACGGTACAGTCAAAGAGGTTAAAGTTTCTGAAGGTACAGTTGCCGTAGTCGGCGACGTCCTCATTACATTTGACATCGAAGGCGACGCACCAGCAGGTGAGGAAGAAGAAACACCTGAACAACCGAAAGCAGAAGAGAAGACAGAAGACGTGAAAGAAGATGTGAAAGAAGACGCGCCACGCGACGTTCAACTTCACAAATCTGAGCGTGTCATCGCAATGCCATCTGTCCGTAAATATGCACGTGAAAAAGGTGTCGACATCCGTGAAGTGAACGGTTCTGGCGACAACGGTCGCGTCTTAAAAGAAGACATCGATGCATTCGCGAACGGCGAAGCACCGTCTGCAGAAGCTACAACAGAGAAAACAGATTCTGTAGCACCAGCAGCCGCTGCGAAAACGGAAATCAAGCCTTACGAGTCAGCGACTCCAGAACTTGAAACACGTGAGAAAATCCGTGGAATCCGTAAAGCCATCTCGAAAGCTATGGTTAACTCGAAACACACTGCACCACACGTTACACTCATGGACGAAGTCGACGTTACAAAACTCGTCGCACTCCGCAAAGACTTCAAACAAGTCGCGGCTGACCAAGGCGTGAAACTCACGTACTTGCCATTCGTCGTGAAAGCATTGACTGCTGCAGCGAAAGCATTCCCAACAATCAACGCTTCAATCGATGACGTGAACGAAGAAATCGTCTACAAAAACTACTACAACATCGGGATTGCAGCTGACACGGACAACGGACTCGTTGTACCAGTCGTAAAAGATGCAGACCGTAAATCAATCTATGCACTTGCTACAAACATTAACGAACTTGCAGGTAAAGCTCGTGAAGGCAAGCTCGCTGGGGAAGACATGAAAGGCGGATCGATCACAATCACAAACATCGGTTCAGCTGGTGGACAATGGTTCACACCTGTCATCAACCACCCAGAAGTTGCGATTCTCGGTATCGGCCGTATCGCTGAGAAAGCTGTCGTGAAGAACGGTGAAATCGTTGCTGCGCCAGTACTTGCACTTTCATTCAGCTTTGACCACCGCCTCATCGACGGTGCGACTGCACAAAACGCTCTTAACATGGTGAAACGCTTGCTCGAAGACCCAGCACTTCTAATGATGGAGGGATAAGAACATGGTAGTAGGAGAATTCGCACAAGAAACTGATTTGCTTGTCATCGGTGCCGGTCCTGGTGGATACGTTGCCGCAATCCGTGGCGCACAGCTCGGAATGAAAGTAACAATCGTTGAGAAAGGCAACTTCGGTGGCGTTTGCTTGAACGTCGGTTGTATCCCATCGAAAGCTTTGATCACAGCAGGACACAACTTCCAACACGCTAAAGGACATGATTCAATGGGAATCTCGTCTGACAACGTGTCAGTGGACTTCACAAAAGTTCAAGACTGGAAACAGTCAGTTGTTAACAAATTGACTGGCGGTGTCAAAGGTCTCCTTAAAGGAAACAAGATTGAAATCGTTCAAGGTGAAGCTTTCTTCGCTTCTGAAGACACAGTCCGTGTCATCACTGAAGACAGCTCAACTCCTTACAAATTCAAAAAAGCGATTGTCGCGACTGGTTCTACACCAATCGAGATCCCATCGTTCAAATGGTCTAAACGCGTCCTTTCTTCAACTGGCGCATTGGCACTTCCTGAAGTACCGAAGAAACTCGTCGTCATCGGCGGTGGATACATCGGTATGGAGCTCGGTACTGCATACGCTAACTTCGATACAGAAGTTGTCGTTGTAGAAGGCGCTAGCGACATCTTGTCTGGTTTCGAACCACAAATGACGCAAATCGTTAAGAAGAAGCTCAAACAAAAAGGGAACGTCACAATCCACACGAACGCACTTGCTAAAGGTGTCGAAGAAACGGAAGACGGCGTAACTGTTAAGTTTGAAGTGAACGGTGAAGAGCAATCTGTTGAAGCGGACTATGTCCTCGTCACAGTTGGTCGTCGTCCAAACACAGGCGACATCGGTCTTGAGAACGCGGACGTGAAAATCAGCGACCGTGGCATCATCGAAATCGATGACCAGTGCAAAACTTCGAACGAAAACATCTACGCTATCGGTGATATCGTTCCTGGACCACCACTTGCACACAAAGCATCTTATGAAGCGAAAATCGCAGCAGAAGCAGCAGCAGGTAAGCCAGCTTACCTCGACTACTCTGCAATCCCTGCAGTCGTCTTCACAGATCCTGAACTCGCAACTGTTGGTTACACAGAGCCACTCGCAAAAGAAGAAGGACTCGAAATCACAGTTTCGAAATTCCCATTCGCAGCGAACGGTCGTGCACTTGCACTTGACGAGCCAGACGGCTTCATGAAGCTCATCACACGCAAAGAGGACGGTCTCTTGATCGGTGCTCAAATCGCGGGTACTGGCGCATCAGATATGATCGCTGAGCTTGGTCTCGCAATCGAGGCTGGTATGACTGCTGAAGATATCGCACTTACAATCCACGCTCACCCATCACTCGGTGAGATGGCAATGGAAGCTGCTGAAATCGCAATGGGCATGCCAATCCACGTCGTTAAATAAGAATGCTCATAAAAGCTCTCTCACGTTTCGTGAGAGAGCTTTTTCATGTAGGTAACGACACGTTCGACTTCTTTAAATCCAATCTTCTCATGGAACTGTTGACTGTTCTCATTCTCCAGTTCGGTATCTGATGCCAGTTCGATGCAACCTTGATTCACCGCAAATGTAGACGCCGCTTCGATCAAGCGAGAGGCGACACCTTTGTGGCGCTCTGACTCAAGCACGTAAAGTCCTTCCACATAAGCGGTAGGAGACGTCGTAGCGCCTGGCACGTAATCCCGTCTGAAACTGAGCTGACAAAAACCGATAATTTTCGTATCGGAGGATGCGATGAAATAATGCATCTTCTTTGAAACGAGACCGAGTTTGACTTCCATTCGCAATTCCTCAATCGGTGCGTCAGGCCACAGTTCGTGCATTAACTGTGCGAGTGCTTCTTGATTGGACATGGTGGCATATTCCACTTTCATATCTTCTTCTCTCCCGTCTAGGTTTCATATGAACAGTATAAAGGAAAATACTTGTGAAGAGAGAAGGGAGGGAATCCTGATGGCATTTGATGAGGAATTATTATATACCGTATCTGAGACGAGTCGCGTCCGATTTACAGGGATTGAAACAGAAGCCGCGCGCTATGATTTTGGTTTCGTCTATACCCACCAATTCATGGGTAAGGTGTTAGTCGTTTGTATGCAAACCGGTCAATCGGCCCTTCTTGATTTGCATGCATTAGAAGAGCCACGCCAGTTGTATCCAATGCTTGGGATCAATTTGAATGATACGGAGCACGTCGCCGAATTTTTACGGCTCTGTCTAGTTGAAAAAATACAAACATCAGAAGAAATTGATACTTGAAAAAATGTAAGCGTTTTCTTATAATAGGCAATAGGGGAAGCAATTCGATCATCTACAGCCACCTTTTCTGAGATGACATAAAAAATGAGCCGGTCACGATGACCGGCTCATTTTTTGTTTAACGAATCGCTTTTGTTTGTTGGATGACTTTAATCATCTGAAGAGACTCATCTTCAAGACCTTGAACCGGGAGACCGGCTTCGATGTTGGCCATGATGTAGTCGAGTGTCGACGTTGTGATCAATTCACCTGGAATGATGATTGGAATCCCCGGCGGGTACACCATGATGAATTCCGCTGAAATGCGTCCGACCGCGTTTTCGAGAGGAATCGTCTCCGTTTCTTCATAAAACGCATCACGCGGGCTAAGCGCAAGTGGTGGAATCTCAGGGAGCATGATCGATAACGAGTCATTCCCAGACGTCTGATAGACGGATACGACGTCGCGCATCGCTTCAATCAATGCTTGAATCGTCGACTCATCGTCTGCTGATGTGACGATGAAGAGCACGTTCAATAAATCCGACATTTCCACTTCAATCCGATGTTTTTCTCGGAGGTATTTCTCGACTTCAAATCCGGTCACACCGAGCTCACGGACCGATACGAGCACTTTTGTCTCGTCGAGTGCGTAAGTCGATTCAGAATGAAGCTCCGCGTGTCCGTACACAGACAAGTTCGGCATTTGATTGATTGCCGAACGCGCCATACGTGCGAGGTCGAGCGCTCGTTCGTTCATCATATGACCTTTCGTCGCAAGCTGTCGACGCGCTGCATCGAGAGAAGCAAGGAGCAAGTATGACGTTGATGTCGTTGTAATCATCGAGAGCATCGCGTGAATCCGTTCGGGTGAGACGAGGCCACGGCGTACGTTCAAAATAGAACTACCTGTCATCGAACCACCAAGTTTATGGACGCTCGTTGCCGCCACATCCGCTCCGGCTTGCATCGCCGAGAGTGGAAGTTCATCGTGGAACGGCAGATGCACACCGTGCGCCTCATCGACAAGTACGGGTACGTCTTGGGCATGGGCGACATCGACGATGCGCTCCAAATCACCTGCAACACCGAAATAAGTCGGGTTGATGACGAGTACGGCTTTTGTGTCCGGGTGGAGCTCGAGTGCACGTTCTACGGCACTCGCTGTGATTCCATGGGCGATGCCGTACGTCTCGTCAAATTCTGGGTGGATGAAGACCGGGTGCGCACCTGTCAAGACGAGCGCGGACATGACCGACTTATGCACGTTACGTGGAACGATGATTTTCTCATTCGGTCCGACGACGCCCATGATCATCGCCATGATGGCACTCGACGTTCCTTGAACGGAGAAAAAGGTCTCGTCAGCACGGAACGCCTCTGCCGCCAAGCGTTCCGCTTCAGCGATTGCCGCTTTTGGATGATGGAGGTCATCGAGTGGGGCAATGTTAATCAAATCAATTTTTAGGGCGTTTTCGCCAATAAAGTCACGAAACTCCGGATCCATCCCTTTCCCGCTTTTATGACCAGGAATGTGGAACGCAATCGGATTAGAGTCGACATGTTCAAGCAACGTGTCAAATAGTGGCGTTTCGAGCTGAGTAGCACCTTTTAATTTCAATCGTAAATCCCCCTTGGAAACAGTTTGTTTATATGATGAATGATATCGTTAATTTATATGTTGATTTAAAAAAGAAGCAACAAAAAAACTATAGAGATTTATAGCGTAACTTGCAATAGTTTTTTTTGTTGATACAATGAGTGTCGAGGTGAACAATATGCAAATCAATTATCCGATCAATCCGGATTGGACGACTGATGAACTGATCGAGGTCGTCGAGTTCTATAATGTCGTCGCGCAAGCGAACGAAGGTGGGGTCGAGCGTGAAGTTTTCCTAGACGCGTACCGGGCCTTCAAACAAATCGTAACATCTAAGTCAGAGGAGAAACAACTGAACGCGGTTCACGACGAACAGACTGGATATTCTACGTATCGTACCGTTCAAGCGGCGATGAAGTCGTCGAGCAAAATGATTAAATTGTAAGTCCGAGCATGCCCGTGCAAATTCAGGCATGCTTTTTTGTTATTTCTTCTTTAAATCGGGTACAGTTATCTAACACTTATTCAGGTTTAAGGGCTTTGAAATTGGGAATATATCCATTAAGATAAAAAATTCAAAATAGTCAGACAATTCTCTTTCTTTTTCGAATTTTATCTGATATACTCAATTCAACTCATTAAACCGTAACTTGTAGCCCAACAAAAGGAGTGTGGCATCTTATGAAACAAGTGATTGAGGCATTCAAAAGAAAAGACGCAGAAAAACGGATCCCGGTGCTGCGCTTGGAGATTGATTATGAATTGGCAACCCTCTTCGATGCGATGGCGTCACAGGATGATGCTACAGTTCAGGCTAGCAAGCATCGGTTGGAGAAGTACCGCCAAGAATTATTGCGTCTCGAAGCCTGACCATTACACACACATTCAACCAGTATTCCGAGCGGATACTGGTTTTTGTTTGGTACAATACAGTTGAGGTGATCATAGATGATGGAATGGTTTGCAGTCGATTTGATCAAACAGGCGGGAGAATTGATTCGTCGTGAGATTGATCAAAGTTATGAAGTGGAACGGAAGACGGGAAAAGGGGACTTGGTCACTGAGATTGACCGAGCGGTCGAACAGCTGATTGTCCGCCGCATTCAAAAACAATTCCCGGACCATCAAATTATGGGGGAAGAAGGAACGACGGAGACACCAGACACGCTGTCAGGGACGGTCTGGTTCGTCGATCCGATTGATGGGACGTTAAATTTTATTCATCAGAAGCGCATGTTCGCCATCTCGGTGGCCATCATGGTCGACGGAGTCGTGGAATATGGATTCGTCTATGACGTGATGGCGGATGAGATGTTCATGGCCCGGAAAGGATACGGTGCGACATTGAACGGACGGACTTTGACGAACCTACACGAACATCATGTACGAGATGCATTCTTAAGCATGAATGCGACGTGGGTCACGCCGAACCATCAAATTGCCCCGGAAATCCTTGCTCCGATTGTTCGAGACTCGATTGGGACGAGGGCGCATGGGGCTGCATCGCTTGAACTTGCCTGGTTAGCCGCAGGACGTGTGGACGGATACATTACGATGCGCAACATGCCATGGGATTATGCTGCCGGAAAATTGCTCGTGGAAGAAGTGGGCGGGCGTGTCGTTTCCTTATATGGGGAACCCATCCGATACGATGGGAGAACGTCCGTATTGGCAGGAAGCGAGTCGTTCGTCAATGACGTCATCAAACACTATGTCATCGCAAAAGGCGTAACCGCTGAAGCGAAGCCGGATCTTCAAATCGTGGAACACGAGTCGTATGAAGAAATTCGTGATCTGCTCATTTTAGCGAACCCGAATGAAGCGATGGTCCGAGAGCAGTTTCAGACCGGGCGGACGTTCAAAGCGTTACTCGGTGGAGAAATCGTGGGTGCTTATATGCTTGTCACACACGGGGAAGGGCGAGTTGAACTTGTCAATATCGCGGTGAAGCCAGAGAGACAAAATCAAACGATTGGTCAGCGGATGCTTCAAGACGCGATTAAACGTGCGACAGCACTCGGTGGTCAAGAACTTCTCGTTTGTACGGGGAATTCAAGCATCATGCAATTACGTTTTTATCAGCAAGCTGGATTCCGATTTGATTCTGTGGAACGTGATTACTTTTTAAATCATGGATACGATGCAATTGAGGAGGATGGCTTGGTCCTACGAGACCGCATCTGCTTGACGCGTCCGATTTAACTCATCCATTTCATGAAAAAAAGGGTTGCTCGACTGTTGTCAGAGCAACCCTTTTTCTTATCAAGATTGGCGATCAGAAAGAATACGACGACGTAATTGAATGCCAAAGAACGTCGCGATGCCACTAAGTACAAGACTTCCTAAAATGATCGCGGCGCTCCCTTCGGCCACCCCAATGCCGATGCCGACAAATCCGGCGACGACGGCCATGGCAATCAATAGAAACATAAGCTGCATGGAGACTCCTCCTTATTTTCTCTTCTCTACCCCATTGTATGATAAAAAACGTCTAATGAAAACGTTCACAGTCGATTCCACTCGACAAAGGTACTGTGACGTGTGCTATACTCTTAAAGTTGAAGAAAAGCTGAAACTTTTTAAATAAGAGAGGAATAACTACATGAACGTAAGAACAAACCTTCGTAACGTAGCCATCATCGCTCACGTTGACCACGGTAAAACAACGTTAGTCGATGAATTATTGAAACAGTCTGGTACATTCCGGACGAACGAGGCAGTCGCAGAACGCGCGATGGACTCAAACGATATCGAACGTGAGCGTGGAATCACAATTCTCGCGAAAAACACGGCAATCGATTATAAAGACACACGCATCAACATCGTTGATACGCCAGGTCACGCAGACTTTGGTGGAGAAGTTGAGCGAATCATGCGTATGGTTGATGGCGTTATCCTCGTCGTCGATGCACGTGAAGGCTGTATGCCACAAACTCGTTTCGTATTGAAAAAAGCGCTCGACCAAGGACTTCGTCCAATCGTCGTCGTTAACAAAATCGATAAGCCGATGGTTCGTCCACTCGACGTTGTCGATGAAGTCGTTGATCTTTTGATCGATCTTGGCGCAGATGAAGATCAACTTGAATTCCCTGTCGTCTATACTTCGGCTGTCAGCGGTTCAAGTTCGTTCGATCCTGATCCAGCAAACCAAGAAGAAACGATTACACACGTACTTGATACGATTCTTGAAAACACACCGGCTCCAGTGGACAACTCAGACGAGCCACTTCAATTCCAAGTCACAATGCTCGACTATGATAACTACCTCGGCCGAATCGGTGTAGGTCGCGTCTTCCGCGGGAAAATCAAAGTTGGTGAGCAAGTATCACTCTGTAAAACAGACGGTACGGTGAAGCAACTTCGTGTCACGAAATTGTTCGGTTACTTCGGCCTCAAACGTGTCGAAATCGAAGAAGCAAAAGCAGGTGACTTGATCGCCATCGCCGGAATGGAAGACATCAACGTCGGTGAGACGGTCACTCCAGTCGGTAAAGAAGAGCCACTTCCGCTCCTTCGCATCGATGAGCCAACACTTCAAATGCGTTTCATGACGAACAACTCTCCGTTCGCAGGACGTGAAGGGGACTTCGTCACTGCACGTAAAATCGAAGAGCGTTTGATGAAGCAACTTGAGACAGACGTTTCACTTCGTGTTGAAAACACGGATTCACCTGACCAATGGGTCGTATCAGGACGTGGTGAGCTTCACCTCGGTATCTTGATCGAGAACATGCGTCGTGAAGGTTACGAGCTTCAAGTGTCGAAACCACAAGTAATCATTCGTGAAGACGAAAACGGTACGAAAGTTGAGCCGTTCGAGCGTGTCATTATCGACGTACCAGAAGAGTATACAGGTTCAGTCATGGAGTCGATCGGTCTCCGTAAAGGTGAGCTTGCGAACATGAACACGAACGACAACGGTCAGACACGTATGGAATTCATCGTTCCATCACGCGGTCTCATCGGTTACCGTAACGAATTCTTGTCAGCGACACGCGGATATGGAATCTTGAACCACACGTTCGAAGAGTACCGTCCGTATATCGCAGCTGATATCGGCGGTCGTCGCAGTGGTGTTATGGTTTGTATCGAAAACGGTAAGTCAACGGCTTACTCAATCGGTGCACTTGAAGACCGTGGAACGATCTTCATCGAGCCAGGTACGGACGTATATGAAGGAATGATCATCGGTGAATGTAACCGTGACGTCGACCTTGCAATCAACGCCGTTAAAGGGAAGCAATTGACAAACATGCGTGCTTCAGCAAAAGACTCGACACAAGTCTTGAAACGTCCGCGCGTCTTCTCACTCGAAGAGTCGCTCACGTTCTTGAACGATGACGAGTACTGTGAAATCACGCCGGAGTCAATCCGTCTCCGTAAGAAAATCTTGAACAAGAACGAACGCGAGAAAGCTGACAAGCGTCGTAAACTTGGTAAAGAATAAGTATCAGAAAAGGGAACGCTTCGGCGTTCCCTTTTGCATGGAATAGTGTAGAATGGATGTGTATGAAATAAAGGGGGACTCTTTGTCTTGAAAGCTTCTCAAACAATCGATATCACACAAATTGATGTTCCGTGGATTGCCTCGATGCTAGGTGTCGGGAGCGACCCTAATGACTTTTCGGTCGGATTCAACGCACTCGTTGTCACGGTCATCTTATTGACGATTCTCGTCTTTAAACTTGGTTTTGCAAAACAATTGGCGTGGTGGAAATCACTCATCGTCTATATTCTACTTGCTCTTGGAGCAGGTACGATGGCACTCGTCTTTTTCACGTGGCCAATCCCGGAAGTACTTGCTGTCATGGCCATCGTCTTGGCCATCTATCGCGGTCGCCTCTGGTGGAACCGTCGTCAAGATGCAGTCCAATCGTAAAAAAAATACGGGCGTCTCTTCGGAGGCGCCCGTTTTGTTTACCAATTTCGCTTTTGTCGAAAAGTAGGATATAACTTGAATTGTCCAGATGCGGCGCGTTCGGCGGTACGTTCGCTGATTCGCTCCTGACAGTCTTGACACATATATGTTTTAGCCGGCTTATTGCGCAATCGTTTTGCTTCAAACGACCATGAGTCGATTGTTTCGACTTTATCGCAAAGAGAACATTTTACACGCATCTTTTCACCTTCCTCTATAGGATGAGTATAGCATGATTTCAACCGTTGAAAGCAGGGAATTGAATCGGTAAGGGAGAATGGTACAACCATACCCGGTAAAAGGAGGGGAGTTGAATGGCGAGTAAGGCAACGTTTGAATTGACAGCCGCGCAACAGCGATTGTTGAACGACATGCCGTTAACATTTCTCGTCGGTTTTGATGAGGCGAAGCGATGGCCAATCAGTCACGCCATCAGTTGGGTGCAAGCGCTCGACCCTGTCACGATTCGGCTGGCACTAACGAAGAATTCACATATCGTGACAATCTTATCGACCGAGAAGACGGCCGGTCTCATCTTTATCGAAGATGGTCAGTCCTATCACGTGTTGCTTTCATCCATCCGAGAATTTGAACCGATGATGAAACCGAGCCTCCATCTTCGTTTTTTTGAAGGACATGTCGAAGAAGTGAGGAACATCTCGTTTTACGGTGCAGCTTACGCCCAACCCGCAATCACGAAAACATATGATATCCGTGCGGCGGAAAAATTGGACCGTGAAGTGAAAGAAAGCCTTCATTCTTGATTACCATCCTATATTCGAGGGGCGGCAAAGTCTATGAAAAAAACGTATGTACTCGATACGAACGTACTCCTACATGATCCGCTATCCTTATTTCAATTTGAAGAACATGACGTGGTCATTCCGGCCATTGTCTTAGAGGAGCTTGATGGTAAAAAACGAAACATGGATGAGGTCGGGCGTAACGCCCGTGAAACGTCGCGTGTTTTGGACCAACTCCGAACGTCGGGGAAACTCCATGACGGCGTCCCACTTGAAAATGGTGGACGTCTCTTTGTCGAGATTGGTCACGAGCACGAAGTCGATATTCCGTTCGACGTGATGACGAATGATAACCGCATTCTACTCGTTGCCTTAAAATTAATGAAACAATACGAGCATGACGCCAATCATAAAGTCGTCGTCGTCTCAAAAGATATATTGGTCCGGGTCAAGGCGGACGCCATTGGAATCGATGCTGAAGATTATTTGACAGACCATATCGTCGATACGACAAACTTGTATGCCGGCTATCGCGAAATTGAGGTCGACCAGTCGCTCATCGATGAATTTTATAAAGTTCGCCAACTACCGACATCTGCATTGACGAAACAGACGCTATACCCCAATTCATTTGTCGTCTTAAAAAGTAACGTCTCGAAAGCGAGTGCGCTTGCAGTGGTCGACACGCTTCAACCGATCGTCCGTCCGTTAGCGTTAGATGCGGAACACATCTGGGGGATCCATCCACGAAACGTGCAACAACGGATGGCGCTCGACTTGCTGCTCCGAGATGACATCCCGTTCGTCACGTTGCTCGGGAAAGCTGGAACCGGTAAGACGCTTCTTGCCTTAGCGGCAGGACTCTCACTCGTCGAGGATGAACAGCGGTACAATAAGCTCGTCGTCGCACGACCGGTCGTTCCGATGGGGAATGATATCGGCTACTTGCCGGGTGAGATGGAAGAAAAATTGCGTCCGTGGATGCAACCGATCTATGATAATTTAGAATTTTTATTCAGCGCCAACTCAAAGGATGAGTTAGGAAATATTTTGGCTGGTATGAAGTCGATTCAACTCGAAGCACTCACTTATATTCGTGGTAGAAGCATGCCTGACCAGTTCATCATCATCGATGAGGCGCAAAACTTAACAAAGCATGAAATCAAGACGATTCTCACCCGTGTCGGGGAGAACTCGAAAATTGTACTCGTCGGTGACCCGTACCAAATCGACCATCCGTATTTAGATGAATATTCGAACGGATTGACGTACGCGGTGGAACGATTCAAAGGACAAAATGTTTTCGGTCACGTCCAACTTGTCAAAGGGGAGCGTTCGTCCCTCGCAAGATTGGCTGCCGATTTGTTATAAGCGACATACACAAATAACGCCGAGCACTGAGCTCGGCGTTATTTTGTATCGAGTTGTAGCGATTGGACGTTCGTCCGTTCTAAAAAGGCGTTTGAAATCATGATCAATCCTGTGATGATGAACAGTGCGGAAAATCCGAAGTGTGCCACGATTTGAGAGCCAAATAGCGGTCCAAGTAAATTTCCCATGAACTGAGCGGACTGATTATATGAAAAGATCCTTCCGGTTGCAGCGGTTGGTGTATGTTGCCGCAGCAAGGACTGAACGGATGGCATCAAAGCAGCGGTCGCAAATCCGATCCCGAAGCGTAACAGGATGAGTTGCGTCGTCGAAGTGACGAATGCTTGTGGGATCAAGAATAAACTATAGAGTAGCAGTGCCCAAAACAAGATCCGTTCAGCCCCGTATCGGTCCGATAGTCGTCCGAGGCGCTGAGCTGAAAAGAGAGCGGCGAGCCCAGGGGCGGATGCGACAATCCCTGCCATGAAAGCAAGTGCGGTCGTATGCGGATTTAATTCACGTACGTACAACGTCAAGAGTGGTCCGATTGATTGTGTTGAGAACTGGATGAGGAACGTTGTCACAAACAGCCCGACAATCAATTGGGGATGTCGCAGTGAGGCGAAAATAGACTTCACTGAGGCGAGCTCTTCACGTTTCACTGGGACGAACTCTTCCTTTACGAACCAGAGCGTGATGAGGAATGTGAGGAAGAGTGCACTTCCGGTAAAGAGAAAAACGGATCGAAGCCCAATCCAGTCTGCTAGTAGTCCGCCAATGAGCGGACCGAGTAGACCACCGGTGATTCCACCGGTCGACAGGGTACCGAGCGCCCAGCCACTTTTCTCTTTTGGGGTTTGGGAAGCGACCAAGGTGATACCGGCTGAGATGAATCCAGAAACGGCACCCATAAGTAAACGCAACCCGACAAGTTGATACACGTCTTGCACAAAACTGATGAGAAACATGACGATGGCCATTCCGAGACTCGCTCGAATGAGCATCAACTTTCTCCCTTTTTGGTCTGCCAGACGTCCCCACATCGGGGAGACGATTGCGGCCACGAGGAACGTCGCACCGAATGCGATCGCCGACCAAGTGACGACATGGTCAGGGTCCTTTACCCCCAGTTGTTCAATGAACAATGGCAGGAAGGGGAGGACGAGACTCATTGAAGCGGCGGTCAAGAAGCTGCCGATCCAAACAACTATTAAATTTCGTTTCCATAAAGGCATCGTAAGCGTCACGACCTTTCTTATTCAATTCGTAGTCAATACACTACATATTACACTTTGTGAACTAAAAAGTCCAAAAAATGAGAAGGAACGTTCCTTCTCATTGATTGCTCAGTACGGTGATATGGTTCACTTGGCGGATGATTTGATTGTCGTACAGTACGTAGACCGGTCCGTCAGCGAGTACTTTCCCGTCTTTTGAAAATTGTAAATAGACACGAGACGCTTCGCTGAGTGGAATCGTCAAAATCGTTTCGCCGTAGAAGCGGATATGTGTGGCCAAGTCGACAGCTTCGGCATTGTTCAAAAACGGCGAGAGTGGCATCGCGAACGAATCGCGTAATGCTGCGTCTTTGTCTTGTCGAGACATCGGCTTATTGTGATCAATTCTTGTTCCTTGTGATAGACCATCGTCCCATGCTTTCCCCATTTTCGCATAGTAGGCCTCTTGGTCATTCTCCGTCACAGAGTCCAATTCTTCAATCTTTCGTTTGCGGTCGTCAAAAATCCATACGGTCGGGTCAATCGTCAAACTGTGACGCACCGATCCGTCTAGTGGAAAAATCATGCTTATATCCCCCTTTATACACATTACACGTTTCATTATAGCGCTCTTTCTTCTAAAATGGAAAAGAGGAAGAATGTCGCGTTCATCCATACTGCACATTGAATTATTATGAAAGATAATGTACAGTTGAGTTATGACAAACAGTCTGTCATCGTACGGAGGAGGGGTCGTAGTGGCGACAAATTTGGCTGCAATCCAACGGGAGCAAGCGCTACAGTTACTCGAGGCGGATGCTGAGAAAATCCGTTGTCTGATTGAAGTGCAGTTAGAAAACCTAAAAATGCCGAAGTGCCCGCTTTATGAAGAGGTGCTTGATACACATATGTTTGGACTATCGCGCCAAATTGATTTTGCGGTTCGTCTTGGACTCATTTCAGACATTGAAGGTAAAGGACTGCTCGATTCATTGGAACAAAAGTTGTCTGCTTTGGCAGAAGCTTCAGAATTATGAACCTTATACTCAAACTGTGCAAGTGGCGCTGTTTGAGTATTTTTTTATAAGGGTTGTCGGATTGTTTTACATAAGGAAGTGAATACATGAAAACACGGTTTCGGTATTTTGATTTTGCGTTGTTTTTGTCAGTGCTCTTGCTCGTCGGGATCAGCTCGATCATGATTTATAGTGCGAGCGTTTGGAATCGTGGGGACTATGCGAATAGCAGTTTGTTCTATCGCCAGCTCGTCTACGTCGGGATCGGAATTGTTGTCTATTTGGTTGCGACGTTGTTCCGCTATGAGATGTTTCGGAAGAAAGGCATCCGCCTCAGTCTCTATGCGGTCTCAGTCATCTTGCTATTTGTCACTTGGGCGATGCCGCCATTGAACGGGGCGCGGGCTTGGCTCATCATCGGAGGATTTACGATTCAACCAGTTGAGATTGCAAAATTCGTTCTCATCATTTTGCTTGCGAATTACTACCATGAACTATGGAACAACGAGTTAAAAGGACTACCTGGTCGGTTAGCTCGGGCCGCCATCGTGAAAAAAGGATGGCGTGCTCAAATCGGTGCCTTCTTCTTAGTACCGGTTCTCTTTTACTTCTCGTTCTACGCCATTGCCATCAACGGGCAGCCGGATATGGGTGGATTATTCGTCCTCGGTTCGATCATGCTTCTCATGTGGTTCGGTGTCGGGGCGCCACTTCGAATCATGATTCCAGGTATTTTAGCTGGAATCGGTGCCGTCTTCTTATTGTTCACGACGATTTTCTCGGAGAATCAACGGAGCCGGATTGAGGTCGTGTTCAACCCATTCATGGACCCGGAAGGTTACGGGCATCAATTGCTAATGTCGATCATCTCGATTGTGCATGGTGGATTGACCGGTGTCGGACTCGGGAACAGTTTTCAAAAGTATGGGTATTTACCAGAACCAGAGACCGACTATATCATGTCGATCATCGCTGAAGAGTTAGGGTTCTTCGGTGTACTAACCGTTTTGGTACTGCTCTTCTTCATCGCGTTTCGCGCGATTCATATTGCCAATCATGCGGACAGTCATTTTGCGATGTTCGTCTCGTTTGGTATTGCATCACAAATCATCATTCAAACAGCTATCAATATCGGTGCGATGTCCGGTTGGTTCCCGGGGACAGGGGTGACTTTGCCACTGGTCAGTTATGGAGGAACATCGCTCATCATGATGATGGGGATTCTTGGGGTACTCAGTAGTATCTCGATGCGTAACCGTCATCGAGAAGCGACACGCCGAGAAGAGATTCGGGTGAAGTCAGAAGAGAACGTTCAACGTTCATCGCTTCACGTTGTTAGATAAGGAAACAAACAAACTTCATTAACGGGGGGATTTCATTTGAAACCAATTAAAAAGTTACTTGTTGCAAACCGTGGGGAAATTGCCATTCGCGTATTTCGAGCGGCGACAGAGTTAGGCATTCGGACTGTAGCCGTCTATTCACAAGAAGATAGTGGTTCATTACACCGCTTTAAAGCGGATGAAGCCTATTTGATCGGACTCGATAAGAAGCCGATCGATGCGTATCTCGATATCGAAGGTGTTATTCGAATCGCCAAGGAATCTGGCAGTGACGCGATTCACCCGGGATATGGTTTCCTGTCAGAAAACATCGAACTCGCACGACGTTGCCGTGAAGAGGGAATCATCTTTGTAGGTCCACACGAGTCGCATTTGCATGCGTTTGGGGATAAAGTACGAGCACGGCAAAGTGCGATCGCTGCTGGTCTCCCAGTCATTCCGGGCTCAAATGGTCCACTCACATCCTATGAGGATGCGGAAGCATTTGCGAACGAGCATGGTTTCCCGCTCATGGTCAAAGCTTCGATGGGTGGCGGAGGACGCGGAATGCGTGTCATTCGTACAGAAGCTGAAATGAAAGATTTGATTGAACGCGCGAAATCTGAAGCGAAACAAGCATTCGGTTCTGACGAAGTGTACATAGAAAAACTCGTCGAACGCCCGAAACATATCGAGGTCCAAATTCTCGGGGATGAGCACGGTCACATCATTCACTTGTTCGAGCGTGACTGTTCGGTTCAGCGCCGACACCAAAAAGTTGTCGAAGTGGCACCGTGTGTGACGTTATCTGAAGCCTCGCGTCAAGCGATTTGTGATGCGGCGGTACAGCTCATGCGTCACGTTGGTTACGTCAACGCTGGTACAGTCGAGTTTTTAGTGACAGAAGATGAGTCATTCTACTTCATCGAAGTAAACCCGCGTGTTCAAGTCGAACATACGATTACAGAGATGGTGACAGGATTTGATATCGTTCAAACACAATTGATGATCGCACAAGGGGAGTCACTCCACGGCGACATGATTCAAATGCCGAAACAAGAGGACATTAAACTCCTCGGGTATGCGATTCAATCACGTGTAACGTCAGAAGACCCGGCCAACAACTTCATGCCGGATACAGGGAAAATCATGGCATACCGTTCTCCAGGCGGCTTTGGCGTCCGTCTTGACGGAGGAAACGCATACGTCGGTGCAGAAATTTCGCCGTACTATGACTCGCTTCTCGTCAAACTGTCGACGCATGGCATGACATTCGAACAAGCCGCTTCGAAAATGGTACGAAACTTGAACGAGTTCCGGATTCGTGGAATCAAGACGAACATTCCGTTCTTGATTAACGTCATGAAGCATCCGAACTTCATCAACGGAGATTACAACACGTCATTCATCGATGAGACGCCAGAACTGTTCGTCTTCCCGAAACGGAAAGACCGTGGGACGAAACTGTTGAACTATATCGGGGATGTAACGGTGAATGGATTCCCAGGAGTCGGTCTGAAAGACAAGCCGATCAGCCGCTCTGTACGAATCCCGCACGATCTTCCGGCTGAAGCAAAACCGGGGACGAAACAAATCTTGACGGAACTCGGGCCAGACGGCCTTGCTGACTGGATCAAACGTCAACCGGAACTGTTATTGACGGACACGACGATGCGTGATGCGCATCAGTCATTGCTCGCGACGCGTATGCGGACGCAGGACATCCTCAACATCGCAGAACCGACAAGCAAACTGATGCCAGAATTGTTCTCGGTCGAGGCATGGGGTGGAGCGACGTTCGATGTCGCATACCGTTTCCTATCCGAAGACCCATGGGTACGTCTCATGAAGCTTCGTGAGAAGATGCCGAATGTCCTGATTCAAATGTTGCTTCGTGGTGCGAATGCGGTGGGATATAAAAACTATGCGGATAACGTCATTGAGAAGTTTGTGCATGAAGCAGCTTACGCCGGAGTCGATGTATTCCGAATCTTTGACAGTCTCAACAACCTAGAGTCGATTCAATTGGCAATCGATGCGACATTACCGACAGGGAAAGTTGCAGAGGCAGCGATTTGTTATACGGGTGATTTATATGACGGCAACCGTCCGAAGTATCACCTTCCATATTACGTCGATCTTGCGAAGAAACTTGAGGCGAGCGGTGCTCATATACTAGCAATCAAAGATATGGCGGGCTTATTGAAGCCAGAATCAGCATACGCACTCGTTTCAGCATTGAAAGATGCAGTAGATTTACCAATCCATCTGCATACACACGATGCTTCAGGTAACGGTATCTTCACTTATGCACGGGCGACAGATGCCGGTGTAGACATCGTTGACGTTGCCGCAAGCTCGATGTCAGGTATGACGTCACAGCCTTCAGGCGGAAGTTTAGTATATGCGCTCAACCGTCACGAACGTCAACCGAAGATCGACCCGAAACAGTATGAAGTGATCAGTGATTACTGGCAAGATGTTCGTCATAACTACGAACCGTTTGAAAGTGACATGCGCGCACCGCATCCGTCTGTATATGAACATGAGATGCCAGGTGGGCAATATTCGAACCTTCAGCAACAAGCGAAAGCGGTCGGACTTGGAGACCGTTGGGGAGAAGTGAAGGCGATGTATGCCCGGGTCAACATGTTGTTCGGTGATATCGTCAAGGTTACCCCTTCTTCAAAAGTCGTCGGAGACATGGCACTCTTCATGGTGCAGCACAACTTGACGGAAGAGGATGTAATGACGCGTGGTCACCAGCTTGACTTCCCAGACTCGGTCGTCGAGATGATGCGCGGCGAGTTGGGTACGCCTCCTGGTGGCTTCCCTAAAGATGTTCAACAAGTCATCTTGAAAGGGGAAGAACCACTGAACGTTCGTCCTGGTAAATTGATCAAGCCGTATGACTTTGAATCTTCACGACAAGAGTTGTTCGAAAAGTTTGAGCGACCGGTCACGGACTTTGAGCTTCTCGCTCATGCGCTCTACCCGAAAGTGTACGAAGACTATGTCAAACATACGACGACATACGGTGACGTATCCGTGCTCGACACGTTGACGTTCTTCTACGGATTAAATGTCGGTGAGACGATTCAAGTTGAGATCGAGACAGGGAAGACGTTGATCATCAAGCTCGTTCAAGTCAGTGCGCCAAACGAAGATGGCATTCGTCTTGTTTCTTATGAGATGAACGGCGTACCGCGTGAGATTGAGATTAAAGACGTGAACGTCAAATCAGCGACAACGAGTCGTCCGAAAGTGGACCGTTCGAACTCGAAACAAGTCGGCGCCTCGATGCCGGGCTCTGTGTTGAAGGTGTTAGTCGAGCCAGGAAGTCGTGTTCATCGTGGAGAGCAGTTGCTCGTCACAGAAGCGATGAAGATGGAAACGACGATTCAGGCAGCGCAAGATGGGGAGATTAAAGCCATCCACATTAAAGAAGGCGACACAATACAAAGTGACGACTTGTTGATTGAATTTGTATAATCAAAAGAAGCATAGTGCGCTATGCTTCTTTTTTTGTAGATGGGAGTGGTGATGATGAAACGAGTATGTTGGTTCCGATCAGATTTTAGGTTGACCGATAATCATATGCTTCACCGGGCATTGAACGATGCGGAAGAGGGGGACGACCTCGCTTTCGTCTTTTGGCTAAACCCGAAATATTGTGATCCGTTTGAAGTGCGTCACGATTATTTCTTCTCGACGATGCGGGCATTTATGGATGATCTAGAGGAGAAGGGACTCGGACTTCACGTCTTCGTGGCGGAAACGGAGAAGGAGTTCGTGAAACAACTCGGGGATATGGATGTACTTTACTTTAATGCGGAGTATGTGGAACCGTTCAAACAGCGAGACGATCGTGTCATCGACGCACTTGGTGAAGAGGTGAAAGTCGTAAGACTGCTCGACCGCCATCTGTTCCACCCTGATGCGTTCACGACAAAGAGCGGTGATCCGTATAAAGTGTTCACCCCGTTCAAAAAAGCGGCGTATGCCGAACAGCCGCCGAAACCTTACGATGTTGATGTCGATCGCTTAGCGGAATTCATTAGCACAAAGAATGACATACCGAGTGAACTGAAAGACTTGTTCAAACGCTGTGAGCGCGAGTGGAAAGGGTTAGGGGAGACCGAGGCGAAGAAACGGTTGACTCGATTCGTCAATGATCGCATGGTTGATTATGATGAAAAACGAGATATCCCGAGCATCGCGGGGACGAGCCGCTTATCCCCGTACTTACGAACCGGAGTGTTATCGGTTCGTACCGTTACCGAGCAGGTGTTATCCGCTAAAAAATCAAAAGGACGCGACACGTATTATGATGAACTGCTGTGGCGTGAATTCTATTACATGGTGATGGCGAAGTTCAAAGGATTGAAAGATCAACCGTTCAATGACAAATACAAATCGCTCGAATGGGAAGACAATGAGGAACAGTTCGAAAAGTGGTGTAACGGGGAGACCGGGTATCCGATTGTCGATGCAGCGATGCGCCAATTGAACGAGACGGGATGGATGCACAACCGCTTACGCATGATTGTCGCATCGTTCCTGACGAAGCACCTTCTTCTCGATTGGAGAAAAGGGGAACGGTACTTCGAGCGGAGATTGATCGATTATGAGGCATCATCGAATATCGGGGGATGGCAGTGGGCCGCCTCGGTCGGGACGGATGCGGTTCCATACTTCCGGATCTTCAACCCGACGACGCAATCTGAGCGGTTCGACCCAGATGGGACGTTCATCCGGAAATATGTACCGGAACTGAAACATGTGACGGACAAATCGATTCACTTTCCTGATCCGTCTGATCGAAAAGAGTATGCGATGCCACTCGTCGACCATAAAGAAGCGAGAGCGCGGGCACTCGAACGATTTAAAGAGTTGTAAACCAAAACGCCCCATAAAAGTTGGATTTGCATGTCCAACTTTTATGGGGCAGTTCAGTTCACGGCGCTTTTTTACTTAACCATTCATGTCTTTCAATTGTGTGCTATCTTGTCGACCGGTCGATCGATATGCATGGTAAGACAAGTAAGACAAAATACCGAAATAGCATGTGATCAAGAATGCGTGGAGAAGTGGTACGTATGTGGCATGCCCACCGAGTACGATCCATGCACCTGTTCCGACTTGAAGAAGAATGAAAAAGAGAGACGCCATCATGCCGCGTTCGATTAATTGGTTCATCTCTTTTCGAGCGAGGTACAGAACATACAACGTGTACAAGACGAGTAGTCCTGCCATCACACGATGTCCCATTTGAACATAAGATTCGAACGTCCATACCTCTTGGTCACAGATTGGCCAACCGACACAAGCGTAAGTCGCTCCTAAGTGTCGGACGTAAGCTCCTGTGTACACGACAATCATCGTATAAATCGAAAGTCCGTACAGATGAGCTCTCAAACGTTTCGACACAACTTTATGTTCTCGGTCACCTTCAAACAAAAGAATCGTCAAAATAAGTAGTGATGCGAACGAAACGAGCGAAATTCCGAAATGAAGGGCTAAGATGGCATCTGACTGTTGCCAAATGACTGCCCCTGCTCCAATGATTGATTGGATGAGCATAAAGATAAATGCGAGAAACGCAAAGATTTTCACATCGACACGATGCTTGACGGCGATGAATGTCCAAATCGCAAGCGCGATGATGAGGAGGCCTTCAAAGCCAGATACTACACGGTGACTGTATTCGATCATCGTTTCAACACTCGGGTTAGTTGGAATCAATTTCCCGTGACAGAGCGGCCAATCTGTTCCGCAACCGTCCCCTGAGTCTGTCTTCGTCACGGTTCCACCCATGATGAGGACAAGCATCATCCCAAGGGTGACAAACCCTGAGAAAAACGCGAGTTTTTTATGCATGCAATACCACCTGCTTCTAATCAAAATCCGTTAAAAATGTACCTTGTTTATTTATATTTTTTTCGCCATACTTATTATACGGCTTTCCGTTCGAAAAACGAAATGGAAAAGCTTGCAATCGTTATCAAAAACGTTATTCTAATATTAGTAAGGCACATAAGGTGTGACAAATATCACACTATTGACACAAAAAACTCGCTATTTTACAAGCATAAAGGGCGTATTTTATAAAAAAATATGGTATCTTTGTAGAGAGTTAAGTGTATTTTGTTCATATTGTGTTTTTTCTGTGAAGAGAATGCGAGGATTTCGTGATTATGTGGGGGGGTCAGTATGACAAAAGTCAACCCAGGAATGACCGTAGATGTAGAATATACAGAGTCAACGTCATTCCGAGATTACGTCGCCTTAGCGAAAATGGGAATCGTTCGCGCCAACTTACTGTTGGTATTTGCGGGATTCTTCGTGGCAGCGACGTATCAGAGCGATACGCCAGTCCTTTACTTGTTTGAAGTTTGGCCACAGCTCTTATTAACGATGTTAGGAAGCGCACTCGTGATTTCGGGGAGTTGTTACCTAAACAACTTTGTGGACCGAGATATCGATTACTTAATGGATCGTACGGACAATCGACCGAGTGTAACCGGCAAGATTTCAGGGGAGAAGATTTTACTCCTCGGATTGACACAACTTGCATTAGGAACACTTCTATTGCTCCTTGTATCGTACGTCGCCGCAGTATTCGGTTTAATCGGGGCATTTTTTTATGTCGTGATTTATACGATGTGGCTGAAACGTACGAGTACGCTCAATACAGTCGTCGGTAGTATTTCGGGAGCCGTTCCACCGCTTATCGGTTGGGCAGCACTTGATCCGGCACTTCATATCGATGCGTGGCTCATGTTCCTTGTCATGTTCTTATGGCAACCACCACACTTTTTGGCGCTCGCTATGCGACGTACGGAAGAGTACCGAGCGGCAGGCATTCCGATGCTTCCGGTCGTGAACGGATTTGCCATCACAAAACGGCAAATCATCTGGTGGATTGCGACGCTGATTCCGGCATCGCTCTTATTTATGCATTACGGTCTTGTTTACTTGACAGTCGCAGCCGGTTTAGGGGGCTACTGGTTGTATCTCGGATTGAAAGGTTTCAATGCCGAAGATGAAATTAAGTGGGCAAACAAAATGTTCTTTTATTCATTAATTTATTTAGTCGTGTGGATTATCGCGCTGATTTTGACAGCACTTTGATGATTGCACTCACTATATAGAAAACCATTACACATCATTTTGGGAGAAAGTGGGGATTGTTGTGAAATCATTTAAGAAGCTTCTGTTTGGCATCGTCCCGATGATGATGTTCGCAGTCCTGTTGTCAGGTTGCGGTCAAGAGGGATTGTCTGCATTGAAGCCGATGGGAGAAGGGGCTGAGCTTCAGCTCCGTATCATTCTCATCAGTTTGGCGATCATGCTCTTCGTACTCATCATCGTATCGGTCATTTACGTGTACGTGCTCATGAAGTTCCGTCGGAAAGATGAATCGATTCCGAAGCAAGTTGAAGGTAGCAGTACACTTGAGATGATTTGGACAGTCGTTCCGATTATCCTTCTCATCATTCTCGCTGTGCCGACAATCACGACGACTGTCGAACTCGCGAAAGCGAAAGAAGCGAAAAAAGAAGAAGAAATCAACGTTACAGCAAACTTGTACTGGTGGGAATTTGAATATCCAGAAGCAGGTGTTGTGACAGGGCAAGAGCTCGTCATTCCAGTTGGAAAACGAGTCGGCATCAACTTGACGTCAAAAGATGTCATTCACTCATTCTGGGTACCGGCTTTATCTGGTAAGACAGATACGAACCCAGGACTTGATAACGAAATGTGGTTACATGCAAATGAACCAGGTACTTACTACGGGAAATGTGCAGAGCTTTGCGGTCCGTCACATGCCCTTATGGACTTTAAAGTCATCGCGCTCGAGCAAGAAGAATATGATCAATGGCTCGCTGACATGAAAGCCAAGCAAGACGAGAACGGTGAGAAACTCGTCGCAGACAACACGAACTTGACGACAGGTGAGGCAGTGTATGTCGAAAGCTGCTTGAGCTGTCACGGCGGCGGTAAAGTTGCACCAAGTTTAACGAACTTCGGCGATCGTGAATGGCTCGCAGGTTACCTCGAAAACAACGAGGACAACTTGAAAGAGTGGATTCGTGACCCGCAGAAGAAGAAACAAGGGGCTCTCATGCCAGGTTTCAATGAAGGTCAAATCAGCAACGAAGAATTAGACGCACTCGTTGACTTCTTGTATGAGCAGAAGATTGACTAACGGGAAAAGGGGGATTTCACGTGGCACAGACCACTGCAATGCAGCAATCGCGTAAATACAATGGCATCATGGATTGGATTACGACGGTTGACCACAAAAAAATCGGTATTTTGTATTTGTTCTCAGGAATCTTCTTCCTCCTTCTCGGTGGAATTGAAGCATTACTGATTCGTTGGCAACTTGTTAAACCAATGAACGATTTCGTCAGCGGTGAGACATTTAACCAATTGATTACGATGCACGGGACGACGATGATCTTCCTAGCGGCGATGCCGATGCTATTCGGTTTCATGAACGCTGTCGTACCGCTTCAAATCGGGGCACGCGACGTTGCGTTCCCATTCATTAACTCATTAGGTTTTTGGTTGTTCTTCTTCGGTGGAGTCATGCTTAACTTGAGCTGGTTCTTCGGAGCAGCACCGAACGCAGGGTGGACGGCTTACGCACCACTCTCAACACAACCGGAAGCGACAGGGGTAGACTTCTACGCCCTCGGTCTTCAGATTTCAGGTTTCGGTTCATTGATGGCCGGGATTAACTTCCTCGTCACCATCCTGAACATGCGTGCGCCAGGTATGAAACTCATGCGCATGCCGCTCTTCACATGGACGACTTTCGTTGCATCGGCATTGATCGTCTTCGCATTCCCGCCACTTACGGTCGGATTGTTCATGTTGATGTTCGAGCGCCTCTTCGGAGCCGCATATTTTGACCCAGCACTCGGCGGGAACGTTGTCATCTGGGAACACCTTTTCTGGATCTTCGGTCACCCGGAAGTATACATTTTGATCTTACCGGCATTCGGTATTTTCTCGGAAATCATTCCAACATTTGCTCGTAAGCGCCTCTTCGGTTACACGACGATGGTCTTTGCGACAATGCTCATCGGTTTCCTTGGATTCATGGTTTGGGTTCACCACATGTTCACAGTCGGTCTTGGTCCAGTAGCGAACTCGATCTTCGCTGTTGCGACGATGGCGATCGCCGTACCGACCGGTGTTAAAATCTTTAACTGGCTCTTCACACTATGGGGCGGTCAAATCAAATTCAACGTAGCGATGCTCTACTCGGTCGCGTTCATTCCTTCATTCCTCGTAGGTGGGATGACAGGGGTTATGCTTTCAGTCGCACCGGCTGACTATCAGTACCACGACAGCTACTTTGTTGTCGCTCACTTCCACTACGTTATCGTAGGTGGGGTTGTATATGGCCTCTTCGCAGGACTTTACTACTGGTTCCCACTCATGTTCGGAAAAGCACTTTCTGAGAAGCTTGGATACTGGCAGTTCTGGTTGTTCTTTATCGGGTTCCATTTGACGTTCTTCCCGCAACATTTCCTCGGATTGTTCGGTATGCCACGTCGAGTCTTCACGTACCTCGGTGGTCAAGGTTGGGATACGCTCAACATGCTCTCAACAGCTGGAGCATTCTTCATGGGTGTGTCAACGATTGTCTTGCTCGTCGCTGTCGTGAAAGCCTTCTTGTCAAAAGAACGCGTCAAACCAGACCACTGGGGAGACGGACGTACGCTTGAGTGGACGCTTCCTGTTCCAACTCCAGAGTACAACTTTGCACAAACGCCACTCGTCAAAGGACTTGATACGTTCTGGCTCGAGAAAATGGCTGGCAACAAACGCGTGTCAGTCGCTGAAGAAGTATCGGACATTCACATGCCGAATAACTCGCTCATCCCGTTCTTCATGTCGCTTGGTCTCTTTATCGCAGGACTCGGTGCCATCTTCCAGATGGACAACACAGTCGTCGGTTGGTCATTGATTGGGTTCGGATTAGCGATGACGTTCGTCTCGATGTTCCTACGTTCGTGGATTGACGATCACGGCTACTACATTCCGAAGTCACAAGTCGAAGCAGACTTGAAAGCGATTCGTGAGAAAGGAGAACAATAAATGGCACATGCAGTTGAAAAACACCCAGTGACCGGTATCCCGGCCAATCCAGAGAAAGCAACGCTGGAAGGGAAAAATAAATATGTGGCCTTCTGGTTCTTCCTTGGTGGAGAGACAGTCCTCTTCGCCTCGCTCTTTGGAACGTACGTTGGTCTCTTGAACTCTGGTGCGCCAGAGGAATTACGTTCGTATAACATTTTCGAAATGGAGCTCGTCTTCATCATGACGATGCTCCTCCTCACAAGTTCACTCACAAGTGTCCTTGCGATGATGAACATGAAAGCAAACAATCCAGGGCGGATGAAGCTTTGGTTGATTGTGACGCTCCTTCTAGGCGCTGGATTCCTTGGTGCTGAGATTTACGAGTTCATTCACTACTACCACATCGGTCATACGTTCACGTCGAGCGCATTCGGTTCAGCCTTCTACACGCTAGTCGGCTTCCACGGAGCGCACGTCACGTTCGGTCTCCTTTGGATCACGACACTCTTGATTCGTAACTGGAACCGTCCAATCGATGTGTACAACGCACCGAAGTTTTATGTATCAAGTCTGTACTGGCACTTCATCGATGTTGTTTGGGTCTTCATCTTCTCAATCGTCTACCTCTTAGGGATGGTGAACTAATATGGAAAAACGAGCAATGAACGAATCACACAAACAATTAGAGCTTGAAGTAAAAGCAGAATCGAAACGCGAGTATCAGCTTCAATTGATCAGCTTTGCGATGATGATTTTACTCACGTTCGTGGCATTCGGTGCCGTCTATGCGGAACTCATGCCAGTTTGGGCAGCAGGTGGTTTCTTAATCATCTTGGCGGTCATTCAAGTCTTCCTACAGTTGTATATTTTCATGCATATGAATAACCGTGGGAACACATGGATCGTCGGCATGATGTGGTTAGGCATCTTTGTCGCCATCATCACGGTCGCTGCACTACGCTTACTCATTTGGTAATTGTGACAAAGGATTGAACATCTGTGGAAACACGGATGATTCGGTCCTTTTTCCTTTACTTCAAAAATGAATGAATAGTAATCTTGAAGTGAACGGTTTCAAAGGTTAGGGAGAGAAAGAAAAGGGGTGAACGGATGCTCTGGAATACGTCGGAGCTGCTCAATCAATTTGATTGGCTCACGTTATGGAGTCCGCTGTTCGGATTGCTCATGGTCGGGATTTATGTGTTATACGCCGTCGTGACTGAGAGAATGGCGAAGCGAGGATATGCCTCGACCACGTTGTTACAAAAGTTTAGTATGTTGTTTGCGATTGTCTTGTATTATATTGGTTTCGGAAGTCCAATCGATGTATTGGCACATATCATTTTATCTGTGCACATGTTCCAGATGGTGCTCGTCTACATTTTGGCACCGGCACTCGTCGTTTACGGTCTACCGTACTGGGTGTTTGAAAAAGTACTTAGCTTCAAATTCATCGGGCCGACGTTTAAGTTTTTAACAAAGCCACTCATTGCGCTCATTTTATTTAACGCATTGTTCTCGATTTATCACATGCCGGTCGTATTTGACTATGTCTTGACGAACTATGGCGTGCACCGCATCTTCCACGGGGCGTTGGTCGTCTTTAGTTTGACGATGTGGTACCCGGTCATCGTTCCGCTCGTCACAGACGAGGAGGAAGGCATGTCCGACTTGAAACGAATGGTATACATTATCGCCAACGGAGTCTTGTTGACGCCAGCCTGTGCGCTGATCATCTTCAGTCAAACGACGCTCTATAACGCGTATACGGACCCGGAGACGTTTGCTAGGGTACTTGGATACTGTCTACCGAATGGTGACGTGTCAGGTATTAATTTAGAGGCGCTCATGGGAGCGACGAACAGTGCGCTCGAAGATCAACGATTCGGTGGAGTCTTGATGAAACTCGGTCAAGAAATCGTCTATGGCTTTTTCTTCGGATGGACGTTCTTCGGTTGGGTTCGCCGTACAAAGTCTCTTGCGTTAGATGAGGGTATGTCATTCACTCCGCAAGAAACGAATGAGAAAAATTAAACAGAACAAAAAGGGGAAACATTGATGAACTATCTTGCCTTAATTAGTGTGTCATTCATCGTCATCAGTGCGATTCTTGTCGCCATCGGATGGGTGATTATCGCAAAAGACCGCAGCAACATCGAGAAACATAAGAAAGTGATGACGGCGGCCGCGATTGCAGCGACGACATTCTTCATCCTTTACGTCTCACGTACCATTTTTGTCGGAAACACAGCATTCGGAGGACCGGATTCTGTAAAACCGTTCTATCTTGGTTTTATGATTTTCCATATCCTACTCGCGACTACGGGTGGTGTCCTCGGGTTGATCACCCTTTATCTCGGTTATAAAAACAAGATTGAGAAGCACCGTAAAATCGGACCGAAAGCATCGGTCGTCTGGTTCTTCACGGCCATTACAGGTGTGACCGTCTATATTCTTCTCTATGTGGCATATGACCCTGGTGAAACGACGAACGTATTCCGCGCAATAATCGGAGGATGATCCATAGAGAGGGAGAGCTGTATGAAACGGAATAGCTATATGACGGTCGGTCTGACCGTCCTGACGCTCGTTGTCATCGGAGTGGCCGTTTATTTTATATTCTTCAATAAAGACGACTTGCCCGTCATCCAAGAGCCGACCCCGTTCACATTGACGAACGCTTTAAATGAAGAGATGTACAATTCTGATAATGGAAAAGTGAAAATTGTCACGTTCTTCTATACGAATTGTCCAGATATTTGCCCGCTCACGTTACGTGATTTCATGAAGCTGGAGAAAGAGTTGAAGGCAGAGGATTTATACGGTTCGGATGTAGAACTCGTTGCGATCACCGTCGACCCGGAAGTGGACACGGTACCCGTACTGAAAAACTATGGGGAAGCGTTCCAGGCGGAGCCTGAAGGATGGAAGATGCTAACGGGAGATCAAGTCGATATCGACCGAATCACTCGTCAGCTGCAATTTTATTATTCGAAGGCGAATAGCGGGTTAGTGACGCATGCGACGACAATGTACGTCATCGACCGTCATCATGATGTTCGCGCCGTCGCTCAGATGGCAACGGCAGGGGATGAACCGGTCGATATCGAATCTATCATGGAGGACGTTAAAGTGCTCGCGAATGAAAAGGAGTGATCACATTGAACGATACGATGGCTGTGATTGGGAATGACTATTCATACGGAGACGTGACGATCGCGGAACGGGCGATTGAAGATTTGATCGCATGTAGCGCCATTGAGTTCGGCTTGAAAGAAGTGAAGGTCGTGTCTCGATCAAAAGACCATTATGATTATCAAATCGTTGCATCATTACCACTCGTCGAGGCAGAGCGATTGTATCGCTATGTTCGAGACCAATTCGACTTATTGCTTGGTCAGGTCGATGTGACGTTGACAATCATTGCAACCAACTAAAAATAAAGCCCATAGAAGCAGAATGCTTCTATGGGCTTTATTTATGACAAAAAGAAAACCCCTTCGCTTATGCAAGGGGTTTGACTTCTAGTGTTTCGGCGAGAGCCTTTAGACGACGTTCGCAATCGCGGACGATTTCTTCTGGGAAGACTTCATCGTATTCAACACCGTGTGGGTAATAATGCTTTCCTAAAATCGGTGTGAGCATTTTTACGACAGCGTGACGATCTTCGATTTGACCTTCAATCGCGTATACAGGTAAGCGAAGGTAGAATGTTTCGCCAGTCGATTGTTTCTCATATTTCATATCATACGTGGCACGCTCGTAGTCCCAAGCACCTTCACGGATGAAATGATGATGATCCATGATCGTCTCGAGCAAACCAAAACGGATTTCTTTTCCCTCGATGTGGAACTGCTCAAATTTCATCATAATCCCCCTTTTCGAATAAACCTCATATGTCATCATACCATATTCAAAAACGTTCTTGGAATAACGTGTGTTCAAATTGTGAAAAAAAGATGAACGATTGATCAGCTTAGTGTATTTAAGTATTCCTCGATTTTTTGAGTGAGTTTCACGCCGAGTGGAAGGAGTCCTTCCGAACCGAAAAAGACGTTGAACTCCAAAATATAAAATCCGTCCTCGGTCACGATGACGTCAAACGCTGCGTGATTGATGTGTAACGTATTGGCAATCGATTGAATTTCTTGAACGACGTCTTCCGGAATATCCTCATAAGAGAAGTTTGCTCCTTGGGCGACGTTATTCAAGAAGGCTTCGCTGACACGCCAATAGGATCCAACCACTTCCTCGCCGATGATGATGACCCGTAAGTCACGATCATTCGGGATGAATTCTTGGACGTAGAACGTATCGTGGTTCTCGACATATTCTAACCAGTCTTGGTCGTTTTTAATTAACCATACACCTTGGCCCATCGAGGATTTTGCTTTTTTGGCGACGAATGGATAATGAAACTCTTCCAAAACCCGTTCAATCGTATATGGATTTTTTCCGTAAATGAGCGTCTTTGGGATGCGGTGAGGATACGTCGCTTTAAAGGCACGCGTCATCTCGATCTTGTCATGCCCGAGGTGATAAGTCGCAGGGGACGGAAAAATGGCTTTGTTCATCCCGTATATAATGGAATTGACCATCCAATACTCAGGGAACAAGACGAGGTCAGCTTCACGAACTTTATCGAGTTGGTCGTAATAATATTCAGGCTTTGCATACTCCGTCTTTATACCAGCTGATCGAATCATATTAAAAGAAACTTTTTTCATATACAGACACACATCGTGCGTCTATTCACTTCCTTTCTACATTGAACGCCTTGCGGTCAACTTCAATTATAGTGTGGATTGCTTACATAGGGAAACAATTGTGGTAAAATCATGGCAGAAAGGGTGAGGGGTATGATAATCACTGAACAGACGATTGCCCTGCTCGATCAAACTGAAGAATTGACCGATTTGATTGAAGCAAGCGAATCGTTTCAAACATATATTCAAACGAAAGCGGCACGTCTCGCATCACAAGAAGCAAAGGAAATCGAGCGTGAGTTCTTAAAGATGAAAGAGGACTATGAGTATGTCCAGCGCTTCGGGAAGCATCATCCGGACCACGACCGCATCAAAAAAGAGATGCATCTCATCAAACGTCGCCTCGATGTCCAGCCAGAGATTGCAGCGTTCAAAAAAGCGGAACGAAACTTGGATAAGTTATTAGGGGAAGTGAGTGAACTGTTAGCTCATTCAGTATCTCCTAAAATCAAAGTCCCGACCGGTAATCCATTCTTTGACGAAGGTGGATGTTCTGGAGGGGGCAGTTGCGGAGGAGGCGGAAGTTGTGGATGCGCCGTCTAAGTTGAATGAACGGATTGGTTTCGTCGTATACGTGAATTCCTTGAAACAAGTGAAAGCGTTAAGACGTTATGCGAATCTGTACTTTGTCTCAAAACGAGAAAAATATGCGTTTCTTTACACGGACCTCGAAGGTCATGAAGCCATACTCGAACAAGTGAAGGCATTGCCGTTCGTGGAATCGGTCGTTCGGAGCGAGCGCCCGTTCATTTCCGAAACGTACGAGACAAAATCGAAATAAACAAAAAGATGAAGGTGGCATCACCTTCATCTTTTCTGCTGGAGGGAAAGACATGCGTGTCATATCTGGAGAACGAAAAGGGACCCGTTTAAAGGCGGTCCCGGGAACGGCTACGCGCCCAACGACAGATAAAGTGAAAGAATCGTTATTCAACATCATCGGTCCTTACTTTTCTGGCGGGAAAGCGTTAGACCTATATGCGGGTAGTGGTGGACTTGGGATCGAGGCGTTATCGAGAGGATGCGACGAAGCGATTTTCGTCGACCGTCAACCGAAAGCCGTGCAAACGATTCAAGAAAACTTGCGGGCGACCCATTATGAAGAAAAGGGAAAAATATATCGACAAGATGCCAAAGCGGTACTCGAACAGCTGAAAGGACAGCAGGAACAGTTCAAGCTGATTTTTATGGATCCGCCTTATCACGCGGAAGAGCATGAGGCTTTCTTGCAACTGATTGATGCCTCTGACATGTTGATTGACGTCGGCGTCATTGTATGTGAACACGGAAGTGACGTGACGTTGCCAGAACGTGTGGGACGGTTTGAACGAATTAAAGAACAGCGATACTCAGAGGTGATCACAATCAGCTTTTATGAGTATGCATCGATTGAGGAGTGAAACGAATGAAGCGGATTGCGATTTGCCCGGGGAGCTTTGACCCGATCACAAATGGACATTTAGATATTATCGAGCGGGCAGCGGCCATCTTTGACGAAGTCATTGTCGCCGTCCTTGAAAACTCAAGTAAGGCCCCACTATTTGATGTGGAAGAACGATTAGAACTCATTCGAGATGTGACGACACATCTTCCGAACGTGTCGGCCGATGCGTTCGGCGGACTTCTTGTCGAGTACGCAGCGGAACGAGAAGCAGCAACGATTGTACGAGGACTACGAGCTGTTTCTGATTTTGAATATGAACTTCAAATCGCATCGATCAACAAAAAACTGAATGAAAACGTAGAAACGCTGTTCATGATGACGAACAGTCAATATTCATTCCTAAGCTCGTCCATCGTCAAAGAAGTGGCGAAATATGGCGCGTCAGTCAGTGAGCTCGTACCAGAACAAGTCGAAGTGGCGTTACGCAAAAAATACCAAGTGAGTTCGGGACAATGAAATCGCTAAAAATCGGGATTGGGTTGCTCATCACGGTTCTTCTATTTCTCTTCGTTCCGCTCCCTTATTACATTTCATCACCTGGTGCGGCGACGTCGATTGAAGAATTCCTGACCGTCGTAGGTGGCGAAAAGGACGACGGGGAACTGATGATGGTGACGATTTCCCAACGACGTGCGACGCCGTTTTGGCTAGTGGAAAGTTGGGTCACACCGTTCACAGAAGCCAATTTATCCAGTCGCTATTTATA
Organism: Exiguobacterium sp. s59; assembly: GCF_018617475.1. Classification (NCBI taxonomy): domain Bacteria; kingdom Bacillati; phylum Bacillota; class Bacilli; order Caryophanales; genus Exiguobacterium; species Exiguobacterium sp. s59. The sequence goes on from NZ_JACSKG010000001.1 coordinate 381,025, forward strand.
TGATGGGGAAAGTGAGGCGGACTACGATCGCCGACAGCAACTCCTGATGGACTCCTCTCAACAAGCGGCAATTCAATATGCGTATGAGCTCGCCGGCAAAGAAGTGACGGTCGACTTTGAAGGGATTTACGTATCGGCACCGATTCCAGGCTCGCTCGCCGCTAACGTGTTAAAGCCAGGCGATATCATTACGGCGATCGACGGGATGTCTTTTGCGACGCGTACTGACTTTTTAAACCGGGTGATGGAATCTGACGCGGGAGATGAGGTTGAGTTGACGATTGAGCGAGACGGAGAAGAACGTGTCGTACAGACGCTCATTCAGCCGATTGACCAAAGTGGTGACCGCGTCGGGATTGGCATTTATGAGCCACTTCCCGTCCAGGAAATCACAGCAGTGCCTGAAGTCGATGTCGCACTGACGAATGTCGGCGGACCGTCCGCGGGGTTGATGTTCACGTTAGAGATTTATGACCAATTGACACCGGGCGATTTGGCGAACGGAAAGCGGATTGCTGGTACAGGAACCGTTGATGAGGAAGGAAATGTTGGACCGATCGGAGGCGCATGGCAAAAAATTGTCGCAGCAGAGGAAGAAGGGGCAACAGTCTTCTTCGTTCCAGCCGGCTCCAATTATGAAGAAGCGCTCGAATCACGCGACCGTCTCGACAGTGACATCAAAGTCGTCCCTGTGAAGACGGTCGAAGACGCGATTCGTTATTTAGAAGAGATGAACTGAGGTCGTTGCCGATGTTCGATTAGTGCGTCGTTATGAAGCGGCAGTCGATACGCTTCGGTAACGCGGGCTTCAAAATCGAGACGCTCGTCATATTTGCTGAGGAGCGGCAACTCATGTTTCAGATCGCGTAACGCCGCGCGACCGATGTCGTTAAAAGCGAGCGGTCTCACGTACGGGACATCGTCAAAACGTGTCGGTACGTCATCTTTTAACCAGTGCAGAAGAACGGACACGAACGCCCGTTGAATCGATGTACGCGTATATCGACGTGTCGAAACGGCTGTGAGGGCAGCGTCAAATGATGTTTCGAGCCCAGCTCGCTTCAGACGAGGTGCAAGAGAAGCATCAATGCCAACGAGTTCGGTCAATGTGTGGAGCGGTAACGTCCGAAGCTTATATTGTAAGACGGGCCAATACAGTTCCCAATGCGTCATCGATTGCGTCCGAAACATCGCTTCAGTGGATGCAGGGACGGCAAGAACTTCACCCGTGTCTAAGTAATGGGCACGAATGCCTGTGGCCGACATGACGTCCGTGAGTGAGGTATCATGGTAATCTGCACCGAGACGCTTGACCGTATGTAGCTGAATCGTCTTCGCAGCTTTGGCATAATGATAGGCCAAAATATTGTTAGGGCGTGTCAAATCAAAGGACGGATAGACGGTATGAAACGCTCGACTCGAAGCTTGCGCCGATGAATGTCCTTCTTGTAACGCTTGATGGAGTGCCTCTTTATATAGAGGGGACTCTTCGACATTTGATTGAGCAGCGTGAACAATGGCGTCGACGTCACCGCTTTCACTTCCGAACGATAACGTTTGGCAACGAAGTTGTTCTGCAATCGAAACAGCAGACGTGGCAAAGCGGTCCGCTCGCTGTACCCCGTACTTGGTAGGCAGTTCGACGACAAGATCGATCGCTCCGCTCTCGACGGCTGCTATAGCCCGTTTCCACTTATCGAAAGAGGCCGGTTCTCCTCGCTGAGTGAACTGTGCACTCATGATGGCAATCATGACATCAGCACCCGTTTCTTGACGTGCAGTTTGCGCTTGATAAAAGTGTCCGTTGTGAAACGGATTGTACTCTGCAATAATGGCCGTCTTTTGCATGATTTACTCCTTTGCATTGTCGTATGGATTGGTGTAAGATGAGTAAGTACGCTTTGGCAAAGCGCCGTCGTCAACTGATTTTAGTGTAAAGAAAAAACATTGACAAAACAAGTTGGCCTATCTATAATTCATATTGTTGCAATTGAGGTGATTCGGATGAAATGGTCTATTGCACAGCTACTTAAGCTCCGAAACCAGGGTGACGGTTTTACGATCGATGAGATGGTAGAACTACCAGAGCTGACTCAGCTCCATCCGGATATCCGTTCGATTCGCCCGGTGCATGTGCACGGGGATGCATCGTTCACATCTAATCAAGTTACATTCAATCTGAAGATTCAAGGTGATCTGACGTTGCCAGATGCGCGAACGTTAGAAGACGTCACTTATGAATTCGATATTGAATCGCTCGAGCCTTTCTTTTTGGAGAATGGGCGTTATACGGAGCAATTCGATGACGTGAATTTGCCAGAAGGAAATACGATCAGTCTTGTGCCGATCGTAAAAGAGCTCATCATGTTAGACGTCCCGATGCAAGTTTACGGGAACGAAACAGACAAAACTCAGGTTGAAGGAGAAGGCTGGACGCTTACTGACGAACAGCCCGAAGCCCAACCAAAAATTGACTCGCGATTCGCGGGACTGGCCGACCTGTTCTCGAAAAAAGAGAACGAGGAAGGTTAACTTTTCAAGGAGGTGGACAACGATGGCAGTACCATTCCGTAGAACGTCGAAAACTCGCAAACGTCTTCGTCGTACTCACTTCAAACTCAACGTACCTGGTATGAACGAGTGCCCGAACTGTGGCGAAATGAAACTTTCACACCGTGTTTGCAAATCTTGCGGACATTATAACGGTAAAGAAGTGACAAGCAAATAATGCGAGAAGAAGTGACCTGACATCAGGTCGCTTCTTTTTTTGTTTGTCATTTTTGGGTCATGACGAGAAGATGTGGTAAACTTTTTGTGCGAAAATAGTTCTAATCAGGAGGAAAGCATGTATGAACTCCATTAAACGGATTGGCATCATCGGGAACGGGGCGGTCGGACTATTGATGGCATCCTTGCTCGCTGATGATTATGAGGTGACGGTATATGGACGAAGCGGATCACCTGAAAAGATTTTAATCACACGGACAGGTTTGACGAGTGGGTCAGCATATGTGTCGCTTCAATCTAGCATGACGTTACAAGAGACTGACCAGGATCTCTTTTTTGTCACGACGAAAGCTCACCAAGTCGAACAGGCGACGGCACGACTCTCCGGAGCGGTTCCGGTGTTCATTTGTTCGAACGGCATTGCCCATCTAGACTATGCGAAACGTCATGGGTTTCATTTAGGTGTCGTCGAGCATGGGGTGACGAAACAAGGGGACGTGATCGAGCATCGAGGGCTCGGTCGTATACGAATCGGGAGTATGACAGGCCTCCTTCCGATCACACTTCAAGATAGTCCGCTTCAGGTCATCTGGGAAGATGACATCGAACAAGTCGTCGTCGAAAAACTGTTCGCAAATGCGATTATCAATCCGATCACAGCGTTGTGCCGTGTTCCGAATGGGGCGCTCGCGAACGCACCCTATCGTGAGATTGCGCATTCCATTTATGAAGAATTGACGCCTTTATTTTCAAAGCGTGTCTCGTATTCGTATATCGAGTCCATCATCGAGCGTACTGCGGAGAATCGTTCTTCCATGTTGCGTGATCTTGAGGAAGGTAGGCCGACAGAGGTGGATGCCATCTTGAAACCTGTCATAGAGAAAGCTGAACAAATGAAGATTTCACTTACCGTTATTCCACTGCTACATAAACTGATTATAGGAGCGAGCGCATCGTGTTAGTGTATATCGTTTCATTTCCACTCATCTTATGGTTTATGGTGTATATGATACTTAGAAAAATTATGCCGAAGTCAATCAACTCATTCAAACTCGCATGTGATGCCGGAGTCGTACTCTGGTTTTATGCTTGTGGGGTTTTACTTGAGGCCATCGTCGGGACGGAAATGTTTCTTCTATTGCTTGCGGCCTGCTGTGCCATCTTTCCGATCAATGCGATCTGGCAACGGGTTCGATATGAGGAAGTATTGTTCACAAAGATGTTCGTCCATGGTTGGCGTCTCCTCTTTTTACTCCTAGTCCCGACGCATGCCATTTTATTTGCGATCGGCGTAGCTCAAGAAATGATTCGTTGATTGATTGAAAGGAAGTTGTTATACGTGAAGGTAGAAGCATTTGATGCCCTATATGCACCCACATCTCCGATGATCCAAGTCGAGCAAGGGTATGGACGTTGGCTCGATTATCGAGGCATGGATGAGGTCGAGGAGCGTGCAAGAGAAATTGCAGGACGTTCGTACGACCATCTGCATGAGCTCGTCCAAATTTTAAAACAGCAACAACGGCAGTTCGGGGAACTATCGGAACGTTTATCAGCGAATCTCGATTTACTCGAACAACGGGAAGCATATGTCATGGTGACCGGGCAACAAGTCGGTGTGTACGGTGGACCCTTGTTCGCTGTATATAAATTGTTGGCGGTCATCAAACGAGCGAAAGAAGCGGAAGCGAAGCTCGGTAAACCCGTCCTTCCGATTTTCTGGATGGCGACGGAAGATCATGACTTCGCGGAAATCAATCACGTCTTCACGACACAGACGTTTTCGAGAACTTTAAAGAAAGACGCCTTGTCGACGCTTCCGCTAGCAGGGAAAGCATCTGTCGGGGAGCTCGAATTCGATCGCGTGAAGCTCGAGCTTGTGCAAATGGCGCAGCGGTTGCTGTTGAATGAGACGGAGACACCGCATACATCACGTCTGTACCATGCGTTGATCGAACTCATACAAGGGAGTCATTCGTTCGCTCAGTTTTTCGGAGGGATGATGCGTCGTTTCGTAGGGAACGACTTCTTATTATTTGATCCGCACGCAAAAGACGTACGCGCGCTTGAACGCCCGATGTTCCGTCGGCTCATCGAGCAACATGATGCATTGCATCTAGCCCTTGAGGACGCTTTTGAAGACGGAATGCCGGCAGTCGAGTTAAACAAAGAGGCGGCGCATCTGTTTTATCATGACGGCACACGTGAGTTGCTCACCAAAACTGACGGGGTGTACACGACGAAACGTGGTCATCGATTCACGGAAACCGAATTGCTCCGTGAAATTGAGGCACACCCCGAACGCTTTTCGAATAACGTGGTCTCCAGGCCGCTCATGCAAGACTATTTATTCCCTACGCTCGGCTATGTAGCGGGTCCTGGGGAAATCGCCTATTGGCTACAACTCCGTCCGTTATTCCACGAACTCGGATGGAAGATGCCGCTACTGTTACCACGTCTCGGTGGTTTGATCGTCTCGAGTAACGACGAAAAGAAATTAAGACAAGAGAGCGTCACGCTAGAGGAATATATGAAACGGCCGTTACCTGACCATCCGTTTGATGATGAGGCGTTTGAAGCGAAGTTGTACGCGTATCGGACACTCACGGAGGCGGTTAGTCAGGAAGCTCGCAGCCACGGAAGACGATTTGAATCGAAGTCGAGACACGTTCTCGAACGTTTGGCAGATGAGATGCGTGCCGAGGCGAAACGTGATCAATATCGATTGAACGCGCGCCGTATTCATCTTTCGACTCGACTATTCCCGATGGATGCACCTCAAGAGCGTATTTTATCGATGGTTCCGATGTTGAATCGTCATGGATTAGACATCTTCGAGCGGATGAAACACGCATATGAGCAATCGGATACAGAACGATGTTTGTTCAAGGTATAACCTTTTTTTGAACAGCTCTTGACATTTGTCAGGAGCTTTTTTTTGTTGTTACCTTTTTGTTTCCTCTTTTCGCTAAAAACCTGTACGGACCTTGACATTTTTATGATAAAGTAAGTGTAATAAAACAGTTGAAATTTGTAGGTTGAGAGGGTTTTTTGAATGTTTGAGCATGAAACGGTTTTAAAAATGGAGTCCATTGAGGGATTGAACATCAAGCCAGATGGGGTATATGTGGACTGTACGTTAGGTGGAGCGGGTCATAGTGAAGAAATCGCAAAGCGTCTAACGACGGGCCAACTATATGCGTTCGACCAAGATGACGTCGCACTCGCTCATGCGAAAGAGCGATTGGCTCCTTATGAAGGCCGTGTGACGTTTATAAAGAGCAACTTCGTTCACTTGAAAGAAGAACTCGCACAACATGGCGTGACAAAAGTGGACGGCGTCCTATTCGACTTAGGCGTTTCTTCGCCACAGCTTGATGAGGCGGAGCGTGGATTCAGTTATAACTACGACGCACCGCTTGATATGAGAATGGACCGCTCGCGAGAGTTTTCAGCCTATCATGTTGTGAATGAATGGTCGTTTGGCGAACTTGCTCGTATTTTCTTTACATACGGGGAGGAAAAGTTTTCGAAACAAATCGCACGAAAGATTGAGCAAGCGCGTGCCGATAAACCGATTGAGACGACGTTTGAGCTTGTCGACTTGATTAAAGAAGCGATTCCTGCACCAGCAAGACGAAAAGGTGGTCATCCAGCGAAGAGAACGTTCCAAGCGATTCGAATCGCCGTCAATGACGAGTTGAACGTATTCGACCGGGCAGTTCAAGATGCGATTGACTTACTCGCATTAAACGGACGCATCTGTGTCATTACGTTCCATTCGTTAGAAGATCGCATTTGTAAACAAGTGTTTAAAGAACGGAGCCAACACCCGCCGTTACCGCCAGGATTGCCAGTCATCCCGAAAGAGTTCGAACCTGAACTCAAGTTGATCACGCGCAAACCGATTGTGGCGAGCGAGGGAGAACTCGAAGATAACCGTCGTTCACGCTCGGCAAAACTGAGAGTGGCCGAAAAACAAAAATAATCACTTTGTAGGAGGGATACCTGATGCCAGAAGCTGCCCGTAAGGCGTTGCAGCCTCAAGTTACACCGAATCGAAATCCGATTCCGCAAGAACGACCAATACCTGCTCCAAAACGACGCACGTTGACCTTGTTTGAATCGATCCTGTATCCAGTGATGATTGGTTCAGTGGTCATGTTCGGTGGCATCACGGTGTCAAAACACAACGAAGCGTATAACATTATGCGTGACACGGCAGCCGTCAACCAGCAGGTGAATGGGGTTGCAAAAGAAAACGAAGAACTGAAGTATGAAATCGCCCAACTAAGCTCGCCAGAAAGAATTTACGCGATTGCCGAGAAACTCGGAATGAAATTCAATGAGAAGAACGTCAAGGTGATTGATTGATGAATTCTCTACAACAGAGTAAAAAAAGAGTGGCGTGGGTAGCGATTGTCTGCTTCACCCCACTCTTTTTATTTTTTGTCGGATGGTTTCTTTACTTGTCGGTCACGCATACATATAAAGGCGAGAATATGTTGGCGTTCGCTGAGGAACAGCGATGGAAGGCAGTCAGTACGTTAGAGGCCGAACGAGGCGAGGTATACGACCGTTTCGGTCAACCGATCGCCATCAACATTCCATCGTATCGACTCGTCGCCGTGTTAAAACTTGGCGGTGAGCGGGTCGATGGGAAGACGCTCATGCCTAATGAGTTTGAAGAAGCAGCGAAACAACTTGCGACCGTTCTTCCGATGGCAGAAGCCGACATCTTGAAACGACTCGAACAAAATGTCGACCGTGGTCAAATCGAGTTTGGCGTTCCCGGTCGCGATTTGACCGTTGAACAAAAAGAAGAAATCGAAGCGTTCGAACTCCCAGGAATCACGTTCGTCGAGGAGCCGAAGCGTTATTACCCGAATAAAGTATTCGCATCTTCCGTCATCGGTTATGCGCAAAAGATTGACCAAAACGGTCGCATCGAGCTCGTCGGTGAACTTGGTATCGAAAAGTCGCTTAACGACATTTTAAGTGAGTCGTACGGCTTGTATCGATTTGAAAAAGATTTGGCCGGCCGTGAGCTCGTCTCGAGTGACGAACAATTAAAAATCGAGCCGGAAGACGGGGCCGACGTACAATTGACGATCGACCACCGGATTCAACAGCTACTCGAGGCGAAGATGAATGAGCTGTATGAGGAATATGAACCGAAGAACGCGACGGCCATCATCATGGACCCGAAAACAGGTGAGATCATCGCCTTATCGGACCGTCCTTCATTCGACCCGAACACGCGTGAAATTTCTTCATATAGTAACTTCTCGGTCTCGTCACGCTTTGAGCCAGGGTCGACGATGAAAATTTTCACATTAGCGGCCGCAATCAACGAAGGTGTGTACAACCCGAACGAGCTGTATAAGTCAGGCTCGTACAAATACGGCAAGACGGTATTCAATGATTACAACATTACCGGATGGGGTACCATTCCTATGGTAGAAGGCGTTTGGCACTCATCGAACGTTGCGTTCTCAATTTTAGCGAACGAACGCCTCGGTCTCAGCCGTTATGAAGATTACTTTAAAGCGTTCAAGTTCGATCAACGGACTGGTATCGATTTACCGGGCGAGGTAAACAGCCAATTCGACTTCGAGAGTCCGATGAACGTCTTGATCACGGCTTGGGGACAATCGACCGCGGTGACGCCGATGCAAATCTTACAGGCGACATCTGCGATTGCGACCGATGGCACGATGAAGCAACCGCATGTCATTAAGAAGATTGTCAACAGTGAAACCGGTGAGACGATTCGGACGACGAATCCGAAAGAGGTCGGCCAACCGATCACCGCTGAGACCGCGAAAAAGACGCGTGAAGCGCTTGACGGTGTCGTCAACAGTGATGTAGGGACTGGGCAATTGTACGCGTTAGACAACTATCAAGTGGTCGGAAAGACCGGTACCGCGCAAATCGCTGAGAACGGGAAGTATTTGAGTGGACAATACATTCACTCATTCGTCGGGATGGCACCAGAAGACGACCCCGAACTCGTCATGTATATCGCTGTCGATCGACCGAACAGTGACTCGTCGACAACCGGACCACGCATCATGGCGCCACTCTTTAAAGATGTGATGGATGTCGCGTTACGTTACCGGAGTGTCGAGCCTGAAAAGCAAGAAAAAGCGGTCGAGGCCTCGACAAAGACAACGTCATCTTATATCGGTAATAACCGTGAGGATGCCGTAAAAGAGGCGACTGACAGTTCGTTCAACCCGATCGTTTTAGGTGACGGGGATGAAGTGACGGCACAGAGCCCTGTAAAAGGACAATCTTACGTCGTCGGTGAACGACTGTTGCTAAAAACGAGTAATTCGTTTACGATGCCAACATTAAAAGGGTGGTCGTTACGTGATGTGAAACGCTTGGCGACGCTTTATCAATTAAATTTAGAAATCGATGGTACCGGATTTGTCACATCGCAATCGATTGGCAAAGGGAAACCTGTCAAGACCGGCGCCTCCTTGAAAGTGAAATTGGAGACACCATCGAATTAACGCACGAGATGAAGAGGGCTGCGGCTCTCTTTTCCTATGTATGAGGAGGAAGTTTGAATGGAACAACTGACAGTTCAAAAATTAGCGTCATGGTTTGGAATTGAAGTGGATGACGAGCGTCTCGTCGAACGTGTCGCCACGGATTCTAGAGATGCAAATGAGGCCGGGCTATTCGTGCCGATCGTCGGGGCACGTGTTGACGGTCATGACTACATCGAAGCAGCAATCGAGAAAGGGGCCATCGTGACGTTCTGGGAAGAAGGTCGCCCTCAACCGGACAATGTGTTCGTCATTCCGGTCAAGTCGACGGTCGAAGCTTTGCAAACCGCCGCTGCCCGCTATTTAGAGGAAATCCATCCGCTTGTGGTTGCCATTACCGGTTCGAACGGAAAAACGTCTACCAAAGACATGATCGCCGTCGTACTAGAAGAAAAATTCAAGACGCATAAGACGGCTGGCAACTTTAATTCAGATGTCGGTCTACCGCTTACCGTCCTCAGAATGCCGCGCGATACGGAAGTGGCCGTATTAGAAATGGGCATGAACGGATTCGGTCAAATCGAGCAATTATCGAAGCTTGCCAAACCGGACGTGGCGTTTGTGACGAACATCGGTGAATCTCATGGAGAACAAGTCGGTGGGCGTTCCGGTATCGCGAAAGCGAAACTTGAAATCAAGGCTGGTCTGAAACCGGACGGACGATTGATCGTCGATGCAGACGAGCCGCTCCTTGACGGTCAAGGCTATCGAGTCGGATACGATGAGACGGCTGACGGGAAAATCGAAGTGGTCGAGACGACGTTCGAAGCATCCATCTTTAAATATAACGGTGACTTATATGAGTTGAAGGTACTCGGTGCCCATCAAATCCGAAACGCAGCTTATGCGATTGCATGCGGTCTCGAGTTCGGACTCGATCATGCGATGATTCAACGTGGTCTTGATCGAATCAAATTGACGACGATGCGAATGGAGAAGCAGATGTTCGGTGAAGCACATCTCATCAACGACGCTTACAATGCAAGTCCGACATCGATGATCGCAGCGATTGAGACGATCAAATCACTCGAAGGGTTCAAAAAGCGCGTGCTCGTGCTTGGAGATATGTATGAGCTTGGAACGGATGAACAAATGCAACATACACAAGTGGGGGCTGTCGTGACGTCTCCGGTGACGGATTGTATTCTCGTCGGCGAAAAAGCAAAATGGATTGCGGATGGGATTCAAGATACGCGCGTGAACGTCACGCTTGTCCCGAATGTTGAGGAAGCGAAGGCACTCCTTCATCGTTATCAACGACCGGATACTGTGGTATTGTTAAAGGCATCTCGAGGACTGGCGCTTGAGCGTCTCGTTCAATAAATAGAGTAGTGAGGTAGCAACATGTTAATTAGTTTAATCGTATTGATCAGTGCATTATTAAGTGTCTTAATCGTCATGCCGCGAGCCATTCCGGCATTGCGTCAATTGAAATTTGGACAAGAGATTCGTGACGAAGGTCCGGGTTGGCACCAGAAGAAATCAGGTACGCCGACGATGGGCGGAATCGTCATCTTGCTCGCCATTTTAGTTGGCTTTATCGTCTCCGTCATCTTCGGGGAAGCAGTCGCCGGATTCGGGACACTTCTATTCGTGACGATGGCGTTCGGGGTAATCGGATTTTTAGATGATTACATCAAAGTCGTCAATAAACGAAACCTTGGCTTGACGTCTCTACAGAAGTTGATTGGTCAAATCGTCGTCTCCGTCTTGTTCGCCTGGTTCTTGTCTCTTGGTGGGGAACTCGATACATCGATTTCGATTCCGTTCACATCCGTTTCATTTGATACAGGATGGTTCTATATCGCCATCGTCATTTTCTGGCTCGTCGGATTCTCAAATGCCGTCAACTTGACGGACGGTCTAGATGGTCTCGTCTCATTCTCAGCCATTCCGACGTTCACGTTCTTTGGTATTTATGCGCTCGCACAAGATGAGCTCGGGATTGCCTGGTTCGCATTCGCCGTTGTCGGTGCTTTGATTGGGTTCCTCGTCTTTAACAAATATCCGGCTAAGATTTTCATGGGCGATACAGGCTCTCTCGCGTTAGGCGGGGCTGTCGCTGGACTCGCACTCATGTTGAAGCTTGAGTTGCTTCTCGTTTTTGTCGGAATCATTTTTGTCATCGAGACATTGAGTGTCATCTTACAAGTCCTTTCGTTCAAAACGACAGGGAAGCGTATCTTTAAAATGAGTCCGATTCATCACCATTTCGAAATGGTTGGATGGTCGGAATGGCGCATCGTCCTCACGTTCGGTGGCATCAGTTTAATTACAGCAGGTTTATCATTACTACTCATGTAAAAGGGTGAGACAGATGGAAAAGCAATGGCACGGTAAAAAAGTTCTCGTCCTCGGTGCCGCTAAGAGCGGGATTGCAGCGGCGACGTATTTGCATCATGCGGGAGCGGATGTGACGATTAATACGGGTAACATTCCACCCGAAGACGAACAAGAAAAAATTCAAGCACTCGGGATAAAATCAGTGTTTAACGAACACCCAATCGGTTTATTGAGTGAAGCAGACCTGATTGTCAAAAATCCAGGGATCCCGTACCACATTCCGTTGCTTCAAGAAGCGATGTCGCGTGAGATTCCAATCTACACGGAAGTCGAGCTCGCTTATTTGGCAACGGAGGCAGAATTCGTCGCCATCACAGGGTCGAACGGGAAGACGACGACAACGACGCTCGTCTATGAGTTGCTCAAAGGCGGAGATCGTCCGGTTCATCTTGCGGGAAACATAGGATTCCCGGCAATCGAGGTCGCGACAGAAGCGAAGGCGGGCGAATTGATTGTCATTGAATTGTCGAGTTTTCAGTTGATGGGCGTCGAGTCGTTCCATCCGCGTTCGGCAGCATTGCTTAATCTATCAGAAGCCCATCTTGACTATCACGGTGATTTTGACGCATACGCAGACGCAAAAGGAAATCTGTTCCGCAAAATGACGTCTGACGACCAAGTCGTCGTTAAAGTGACAGACGCCGAAGTGATGAAACGTGTCCCGACTCAGCTCGAGCCAAGCACGTTCAGTTTTGAGCGAGGAGAAGCTTCCGTAGTGGATGGTTGGGTCACGGTGCGTGGTGAGCGAGTCATTCGCGTGAACGAATTGGCATTAGGTGGTGCCCATAACGTCGAGAACGTGCTCGCGGCGCTTCTGTTAGTCGAGCCGTTTGATCTTCCGAAAGCACACGTCGAGCGTGTGTTACGAAACTTTGGAGGCGTCGCGCATCGGACTGAAAGTTTAGGTGACGTCCTCGGACGTGCCGTCTACAATGATTCGAAGGCGACGAATAATGTCGCGGCGGAGGCAGCGTTACGAGGATTTGACGCTCCGATTGTGTGGCTCTGTGGAGGACTCGAACGGGGTGCGGACTTATCTTCGCTCGTACCGGCCCTTTCAAATGTGAAAGCGATCGTCGCATACGGTGAGACGAAAGAGCGTTTTAAAGCGCTCGGGGAGTCTCAACAAATCCCATCATTCACTGTCGAGACGTTAGCAGACGCCGTCCCACTCGCGTTTGAGCAATCTGAGGCGGGAGACGTCATTCTCTTATCTCCTGCTTGTGCAAGTTGGGATCAATTTAAGACGTTTGAAGAACGAGGCGAACAGTTTGTTCATTTCGTTCGCGCATATGAGGAGGCGAACCGATGAAAATCATGATTTCTGGTGGGGGTACCGGTGGTCATATTTATCCGGCCCTCGCATTGATCGAGACGTTACAAAAACGTCACCCTGATTTACAGGTACAATACGTTGGAACGGAGAATGGGTTAGAAGCCGATCTCGTCCCAAGAACAGGGGTCCCGTTTAAATCAATCCAAATCGCTGGGTTGAAGCGGTCTCTCTCACTCGAGAACTTGAAGACGGCATATTGGTTTTTGAAAGCGGTGCGTTCTCTTAAAAAAGATATGGCGGCGTTCAAACCGGATGTTGTCATCGGGACGGGCGGATTCGTGTCCGGACCAGTCGTTTATACGGCGCAACAGCTCGGTATCCCGACAATTTTACATGAACAAAACAGCATCCCGGGATTAACGAATAAGTTTTTATCGAAGAAAGCGGATCGGGTCGCCCTTTCCTTTAAAGGGTCCGATGTTCATTTCCCTGATGCGAACGTTCGTTTGATTGGGAACCCGCGTGGGAGTGAAGTGCTACAAACAAAAGTTGATGTAGCAGCTGTTCGTGAACAGTATAAGTTAGACGAACGACCAATCGTATTGATTTACGGAGGGAGCCGTGGCGCCGAAGCGATCAACCGTGCCGTCATAGAGGCCATCCCGGCGCTGTCAGACTTACCGATCAACGTACTTTACGTCACCGGGAAGGTCCATTATGAATCTGTGACGAAAGAAGCGCCAACTTCTGAAAATGTCCACATTCATCCGTACGTCTATGATATGCCATCCTTGCTTGCTTGTACGTCACTCGTCATCTCGCGTGCAGGAGCCTCGACGATTTCTGAATTGACCGCACTCGGGTTGCCAAGTGTTTTAATTCCGAGTCCATACGTGACGGCAGACCACCAGACGAAAAATGCCTCTGCTCTTGTCGAGAACGGAGCGGCTTTACTCGTAAAAGAAGAGTCGTTGACTGGTGAGACGCTCGTCGAAGCGATTCGTCAAGTGCTCGGTCGACAAGAGGAGATGGCGAACGCATCCCGTGCCCTCGGATTCCCAGACGCGTCGGATGCGCTAGCCGACCTAGTAGAAGAAGTCATTCGATAAAGGAGTAGAATCCGATGGAACCAAGCCAACAAACGGTACGCAGTCTAGAAGACCGTATTCCGTACATGAAAAAACAGCGACGGAAAAAAGCGAACCGTCGGATGTTCTCCGTGCTTTCCCTGTTTGGGATTCTCATCTTACTCGTGGTCTATATGCAAACTTCGATGTCGAACGTAAAAGAAGTGAACGTATCTGGACTTTACTGGTTAGATGAGACCTATGTGTTTCAAGACATGGAACTCGACACATCGACAAAATTTGTCAGTCTATCACCAAGTAAGATGAGTGCACAAATGGAAAAGTTGCCTGGTGTCAAACGGGTAGACATAGACCGATCTTGGTATAACGTGGTTCACGTCAATGTGACGGAAGAGAAGATGATTGCCTATGCTCGTGCGGAGACAGGAGATGTCGTCGTTTTAGCAGACGGCTCACTTCATCCGACAGGCACCATCACCGACCCTCAGAAGTTAAAAGACGGTCCACTGCTAAGAGAGTTCAATTCAGAAAAGGAACTCGAAAAGATTGCAAGTGAGTTGGAACAAGTCGATGATGCGACTCGGGCTCGTATGTCGGAAGTCATCTTGTCTAAGCAAAAAGGGGAGCCGACACGTTACGAGATCTTTATGAATGACGGAAATACGCTTCTCACCCCGACTTTGAAGTTAAGTGAGACCGTATCGAAATATGGAGAAATCTATGAAAACATCCCAAAAGGACAGCAAGGAACGGTCGTCATGGATGGTGGTTTTTACTTTGTTCCATATAAGAAAACGAATGAATAGTCAGTTATATTACAGTCCTTAGACACATAAGGGCTGTTTTTTTGTCGTTTGTAAACGAATTGATAACGCGAAACCGCTTAAATTGTAGGATTCTACCTTTTCTCACTATCTTATTTGTTGTAAACTTAGACGTGAGATATCTTGTCGAAACCAACAATTTTTTTGGATATCTGTCATATTTGTCATGTAATTTGTACAGGAAAATTATAGAGCGGAGGTGTTTCCCTTTTGGAAGCGAATGGTTATGTGGCCGCATTAGATATTGGAACGTCAGAGATTAAGCTCGTCGTCGGTGAATTGCTCGGCGGAACGCTTAATATTTTGGCAGAAGGGTGTGCACCGTCTGCAGGGGTGAAACGTGGTGCTGTCGTAGACATCGATAAAACAGTCCAAGCGATCAAACAGGCCGTTGAACACGCGGAGACATCGTTAGGTGATCAAATTCGATCTGTATACGTTGCCATCGAAGGGGAACATATCCAAATTGCCCCATGTCATGGAATCGCATCCGTGAAGCGGGAAGATCAGGAAATTACAGATGCAGACGTGATGGAAGTCATCAATTCAGCACAAGTGATGCGATTACCGGATGAGATGAGTGTCATCGATGTAATCCCATCATCATTCACGGTGGATCAACAAACGGGTGTCGTCGATCCTCGTGGCATGCTTGGTTATCGACTAGAAATGCATGGAAAGATGGTTACTGGATCGAAGACAATTTTACATAGTATTCGTCGTTCGATTGAACGTGCCGGATTACACCTCGAAGGATTTATTTTAGGAAACCTCGCGCTCGGCATGAGTGCAGCTTCTGTCGATGAGATTGATTTAGGAATCGGACTCGTCGATGTTGGTCACGAAAAGACGACGGTCTCGGTATTTTATCGTGGAGATCTCGTCTACTCGTATATCCTTCCAGTCGGTGGAGACCATATGACAAGAGACTTGGTCTATAAACTCAATTGTAAATATCAAGATGCCAAAGTGGCGAAAGAAGAATACGGTCTTGCACTCGAAGAAATGGCCGATGGAACAGAAGGTTTCTCCTACACGAACATCAATGGGGAAGTGGCGTTCGAACCACAGTCAGAAATTAGCTATGTTTTAGAGGCGAGAATAGAGGAAATGTTTACTCTTATGTTGAATAAGGTTCAAAAAGTAGGTGTTCCGATGCTGAATGGCGGATATTTACTTTGCGGTGGAGCTGCTGCTCTACCAGGTATTCAAGAGTTAGCGACTCGTATTATGGGCCAAAAGACGAGGTTGTATCAACCTTCATCGATTGGTGTGAGACATCCGAAGTACGCGACGGCAGTCGGTGTATTGAAATATGTCTTAATGAGTGATCATCACGTTTCAAAATCTCAACTCGAAAAACCGGAAGTTCGCTACGAAACGCTTAACACAAAGCAGGAACCGACCGATACTCATGTTGGAGAGAACGAATACGAGACCGATCAAGAGTCGAAAAAAGGTTTTAGTCGTTTGATGGAAAAATTATTTGGCGTTTAAGCTGACGTTGTAATACAACTTGGAAAATAAGTAGGGGGATACCTGAATGATGTACTTTGATGAGGCGATTGACGCCGTAGCAAAAATTAAAGTAATTGGAGTCGGAGGCGGCGGTTCAAACGCCGTTAACCGTATGATTGAACACGGGGTACAAGGAGTTGAGTTCATCGCCGTCAACACGGATGCTCAAGCCTTGAATATGTCGAAAGCTGATGTGAAGCTTCAACTTGGTGCCAAATTGACACGTGGTCTCGGTGCTGGTGCGAATCCTGATATCGGTAAAAAAGCGGCAGAAGAAAGTCGCGAACAATTGATTGAAGCGCTTGATGGAGCGGATATGGTCTTCGTCACAGCTGGTATGGGTGGCGGAACAGGAACTGGTGCTGCACCGGTCATCGCTGAGATTTCAAAAGAAATCGGAGCGCTCACAGTCGGCGTTGTCACAAAACCATTCATGTTCGAAGGCCGGAAACGGATGCAACATGCGCAACACGGGATTCAGGCATTTAAAGAAAAAGTAGATACTCTCATCGTGATTCCAAACGATAAACTTCTTGAAATCGTGGAACGCAACACGCCGATGATCGAAGCTTTCCGTGAAGCGGATAACGTACTTCGTCAAGGTGTGCAAGGGATTACCGACTTGATCGCTATCCCAGGTCTCATCAACCTTGACTTCGCTGACGTGAAGACGATCATGACGGAAAAAGGATCTGCACTTATGGGTGTAGGTGTCGCTACAGGTGAAAACCGTGCTGTTGAAGCAGCGAAGAAAGCCATCTCTTCACCACTTCTCGAATCTTCAATCGAAGGAGCGAAAGGTGTCTTGATGAACATTACAGGTGGGCTTAGCCTTAGCTTGTATGAAGTGACAGAAGCGGCTCAAATCGTTCAAAGTGCAGCGGATGAGGAAGTGAACTTGATCTTCGGTTCGGTCATCAACGAAAACTTGAACGATGAAATCATCGTCACCGTGATTGCAACTGAATTTGCTGAGGAAACACAAGGGGCGAACCCATTCCTTCAGCAGCCGAAAAAACAGCCTGAGGTTGAGAACAAGGAACCCCAACCAAAAGCAAATGAAGCGGCTCAACAAGACGAAGGGAACTTCCATCGCCCAGTGTATGGAGGAGACGTCCCAGACGAGACGATCAACATCCCTGCGTTTGTGAGACAACGCCGTAACTAAACAACAAGGGGTGCCGAATCGGCATCCCTTTTTCTAAAAAGGAGAATCCGATGCAACTGTTACATACATGGGAAACCGAAACGAATCGCTATCACGCTTACGTGACGACACGGACGAACGGACACAATGCCGGAAACGTCGGTCTTCACGTCGGTGATGACGTCGATCAGGTCGTTCAAAATCGTCAACGATTCTTTCAACAGGCAGAGCTTTCACTTGAAGATTCAGTTTGGGCCGACCAAGTACACGGTACAACGGTTCATCTCGTCGAGTCAGCTGACAAGGGAAAAGGCGCATTTCGATATGACGAGGCGATCCCGCAAACAGACGGACTCGTCACGAAAGAAGAAGCCATACCACTCGCGCTTGTCTTCGCTGACTGCGTACCTCTCTTTTTCTGCGCGAAAGACCATGGGGTCATCGGAGTTGCCCATGCGGGCTGGAAAGGGACGGTCGGGAATATCGTTGAGACTATGGTTCACGCATTTAACGAGCAAGGCATCGATGCAACGGAAGTGGAGATGCTCGTCGGTCCATCGATTTCTGGGGATGACTATGAAGTCGATCGTCGTGTGCTAGAAGCAGTTCGTGCCGTCTCACCGACCGCCTATGAACAAGCTGTTCGACAGGAGTCCGGTGATCACGCCCTGTTATCACTTCAAACCGTCAATGAAGTATTGGCTAAAGAACATGACGCGTCCGTCATGCAATCGAATTTACCGACTGGCGCAAATGCTCCATTTTTCTCATATCGAGATGGAGAAACGAAACGACGATTTGCGGCAGTCATCGTCAAGGAGCGTAAATTGTGAGTATTTCAGATAACGTAAAACAAGTTCAATCCATCATGGCAGCACACGTTCAACATGCAGAACCGACTTTGATTGCTGTCACGAAGTCGGTAGGCGTTGATGTCGCCAACGCCCTCTATGAAGAGGGGATTCGTGATTTTGGTGAGAATCGACCGGACTCTTTGCTTGAAAAAGTAAAACGGATGCCAGAAGATGCGAAGTTTCACTTCATCGGCACGTTACAGACGCGTAAGGTGAGACAAATCATCGATCACGTTGCCGCGATCCACTCGTTAGACCGTTTATCACTCGCTGCAGAGATTGATAAACGGGCGAACAAAACAATCGATTGTTTCGTTCAAGTGAACACGTCGGGAGAAGATTCAAAACATGGTCTCGAAATAGAGGAAGTTATGCCTTTCATCGAGAACTGTAAACAGTATCCTCATATTCGAATCATCGGGTTGATGACGATGGCACCGTTCACCGAAGAGGAGACAGTCGTTCGCGAGACGTTCAGCCGTTTACGTCAATTACGTGATGAAGTAACCGCAAAGGCGTTTGAACACGCACCTTGCACGGAACTGTCGATGGGGATGTCAAACGATTACCCGATCGCGATTGAAGAAGGCGCATCGTTTGTTCGTATTGGTACCGTACTTGTGCAATAATATATCTTAAGGAGGAATCCGTTATGTCAATCAAAAACAAAATGAAAGATTTCTTTGGACTTGAGGAAGATCCGAACAGCACATACGAAGAAGAAGAGTTTGCCGTCGCAAACACAACCACACCTTCTTCGACTGAAACATCGGTCGTGAGACAAGAAGATCGTCCGAAATCAGCAAATAATCTTGTGGCGTTAAATACGAAGAAGAAAGAACGTTCGAAAGTCGTATTGGCCGAACCACGTGTATTTGCTGAGGCGCAAGATATTAGCGACCAATTGAAAGAAAACCGTGCTGTCATCGTCAATCTTCAGCGCATGTCAAAAGAGCAATCACGTCAAGTCGTCAACTTCCTTTCCGGTGTCGTTTATGCACTAGAAGGATCGATGACTTCGATTGGACATAACACGATTCTGTGTACTCCGAACAATGTCGAATTGACTGGTTCAATCTCAAACTTGATTTCGGAGGATGAACTTCATAGTAAAGGGTGGTAACTGAATGGAAAACGTAATCCCTGCCTTAGGCAATACGTTGAGTACTTTGCTTGGTATCTATAGCTGGGTCCTCATCGGCTATATCTTATTATCATGGTTCCCGAATGCGCGTGAATCAATGTTCGGACAAATTTTATCGTTCTTATGTGAACCATTTTTAGCACCGTTCCGTCGAATCATCCCGCCAATCGGTGGCATGCTCGATATCTCTCCAATCGTCGCGTTGTTCGTGCTTCGGATGGCACAAGCCGGCATCGCTGCTATTTTCGGGTGATGTATGAGCGTTTATGATCATTATCGGCCAAGTGAACGGGCGTTCGTGGAGCAAGTGCTAGATTGGGTACAACAAGTCGAGGACAGCTACGTATTGAAGTTGACGGACTTTTTAGACCCTCGTGAACAGCAAATCGTCAAACAGCTTGTCGGTAAACAGCTCGTCATTCATGACGATGGCGGATTCGAAGGAGCAGAACGCCGTCGGTTGATTTTGGCGCCAGAGTACTATGAACTGAACGTTGATGATTTTGAAATCGAGATTCGTCGCATCGAATATCCGACAAAATTTGTTGACCTGACGCATCGGCAAGTGACTGGAACCTTACTCAACGCTGGACTGAAGCGTCAAAAGTTTGGGGATGTCGTCCTTGAAGATGAAATCGTCCAGTTTGCGACAACCCGTGAAGCGGTCGGATTTATCGAAATGAACTTGGAACGTGTCGGAAAAGCAAAAGTTCGCATTTCTGCTGTTGCGAAAGATGACATTCTCGTCGTTCCAGAAACAGAATGGGTCGAAGGGTTTGGGATTGTATCCTCGTTGCGATTTGATACCGTCGCGAGCGAGGTGCTTAACATATCACGTCAGAAAGCCCAAGCGCTTGTGAAACATGGTGACTGTAAAGTGAATCATAAAGCCATCGAAGATCCGAGCTTCATGCTTGAACCAGACGATCTTCTATCCGTTCGTGGATACGGTCGTATTAAGATGATGGAGATTCTTGGTTCGACCAAACGTGAAAAGATTAAAATCCAGTATGGGACCATACGTTAAATTTTAGGAGGAAAGTCGAATGGCGTTGACACCGATTGATATTCATAATAAAGAATTCTCTTCCCGTTTTCGTGGGTACGACATCGATGAGGTCAATGAATTTTTAGATCAAATCATTAAAGAGTTTGAACTATTGATTCGTGAGAATCGACGGTATGAAGAACTTGTCAACGATATGCAAGCTCGCATTGACTACTTCTCCTCGATGGAAGATACGTTGAACAAGTCGATTATCGTCGCGCAGGAAGCTGCGGAAGAAGTGAAGAACAATGCACAAAAAGAAGCGAGCCTGATTTTGAAACAAGCGGAACGTGAAGCGTACGCTCGTGAAGAAGAAGCAGCCCGTAAAGAGCAGCTCGCAGAACGTGAAGTCGTGCAAATGCTCAAAAAAGTGGAATTGTATCGGACGCGTTTCCGTGTCCTCGTCGATGCCCAGATGGAGCTCTTGAATAGCACGGAATGGGAAACGATTGTAGGAGAACCGCCTGTTCAGACGGTTCTTGACGATAGATCAGAACTTGCGTATAATGACCACGAAGTCACACAGAATGAAGAACAACATGGATAAATGATCAACACGTTGAGTAGGACGCGTCGATCGAGTCATACCTACGAAGCGACTTAGGGACGGTGAGAGCCTAAGAGAAAGACTCGAATCGGTATCCCCTATGAGTTGTCACGCTGAACAATAGTAAGCGTGACCGCCTGACCTCGTTATCGGTTACCGAGAGCGGTCTCATGAAAGTGAGACTAGTAGGGTGGTACCGCGAGTCAACCAACTCGTCCCTATCAGGGATGGGTTGGTTTTTTTGTTTTCTAATAAATGTTGATGGAGGAGTTTCGATGAACTACAAAGACACGCTATTAATGCCAAACACAGAATTCGCAATGCGTGGGAATTTACCAAAACGCGAACCAGCGATGCAAACAGAATGGGAAGACATGGACCTTTACAACAAGGTACAAGAGAAAAATGCTGGGAAACCACAATACATCTTGCATGACGGCCCTCCATATGCGAACGGCGACATCCATATGGGACATGCGATGAACAAAGTATTAAAAGACATCATCGTTCGTTTCAAAGGGATGAACGGGTACCAGTCTCCAATGATTCCAGGTTGGGACACACACGGTCTTCCAATCGAGAACGCCCTTCAAAAAGCCGGCGTCAACCGCAAGGAGATGACAGTCGCTGAATTCCGTGAAAAGTGTGCGGAGTATGCGATGGAGCAGGTGAACTCGCAACGTGAACAGTTCAAACGTCTTGGTCTTCTTGCAGACTTTGAAAATCCATATATCACACTTCTTCCAGAATACGAGGCGGCACAAATCCGCTTGTTCGGAACGATGGCTGAAAAAGGATACATCTATAAAGGGAAAAAGCCAGTATATTGGTCGCCATCTTCAGAGTCTGCACTCGCGGAAGCGGAGATCGAATATTACGATAAAAAATCACCAGCCATCTATGTGGCATTCCGCGTCGTAGACGGTAAAGACACATTGACGTCTGACGATCACTTTGTCATCTGGACAACGACTCCTTGGACAATCCCAGCGAACCTTGGGATCGCAGTGAGTGATGAGTTGACATACACGCGCATCGAGCATGAAGGAAAAGGTTATATCGTCGCAGAGACGCTCGTTGAAGAAGTGACGACAGCGCTCGGATGGTCTGATTTCACAGTGAGCGGCTCATGGAATGGTCGTGACTTTGAATATATGACGGCTCAACATCCACTATATGACCGCACATCGCTCGTCATGCTTGGCGATCACGTCACAGCGGATGCGACTGGACTCGTCCACACAGCTCCAGGTCACGGGGAAGATGACTACCGTGTCGGACAGGCTTACGGCTTAGACGTCCTTTGCCCGGTCGATGACCGTGGTTACATGACGGCTGAGGCTCCTGGTTTCGAAGGGTTGTTCTATGAAGATGCGAACAAGCAAATCGGGATGAAACTTGAAGAGAACGGTTTCTTGCTCAACTTGAAATTCATCAAACACTCGTACCCACACGACTGGCGTACGAAAAAACCAGTCATCTTCCGTGCGACACCGCAATGGTTCGCTTCAATCAAAGACTTCCGCGAAGACATGCTTCGTGAAATCGAAGAAGTAAACTGGGTTCCTGAATGGGGAATGACACGTCTTTACAACATGGTCCGTGACCGTGGGGACTGGGTCATCAGTCGTCAACGTGCGTGGGGCGTACCAATCCCAATCTTCTATGCAGAGGATGGAACGGAAATCATCACAAACGAGACAATCGATCACGTCGCGAACTTGTTCCGCGAACACGGATCAAACGTTTGGTACGAGCGCGAAGCAAAAGACCTTCTCCCTGAAGGATTCGCGCATCCGAACAGCCCGAATGGCGAATTCCGTAAAGAGCTCGACATCATGGACGTCTGGTTCGATTCAGGTTCATCACACGCGGGTGTGTTAGAAGAACGTGAAAACCTACGTCGCCCGGCAGACCTCTATCTTGAAGGGTCTGACCAATACCGTGGTTGGTTCAACTCGTCACTCTCAACAGCTGTTGCGACGACGGGCAAAGCTCCATATCGTAACGTCTTGAGCCACGGTTTCGTCCTTGATGGAGATGGACGTAAAATGTCGAAGTCGCTCGGCAACACGATTGCACCGAACGATCTCGTGAAGCAGTATGGTGCTGAAATCGTGCGTCTTTGGGTCGCTTCGGTCGACTATCAGTCGGACGTTCGCGCTTCACACGATAACTTTAAACAAGTGTCAGAAGTATACCGTAAGATGCGTAACACCATTCGTTTCCTTCTTGGAAACTTGAACGGTTTTGAGCCGTCGATGCGCGTTGCATTCGATGACATGCCAGAGGCAGACCGCTTCATGGCGACAAAACTGAAACAGCTTCAGGCGAAAGTTGTCAAAGCGTATGACACGTTTGACTTCATGGCGGTGTACCATCTCGTCCATAACTTCTGCGTCAACGAGTTGTCATCGTTCTATCTCGACTTCACAAAAGATATCCTTTATATCGAACGTGAAGATGATCTTCGCCGTCGTGCTGTTCAGACGGTCATGTACGATGCGGTCGTCCTGTTAACGAAGCTGTTGGCTCCAGTTCTTCCACACACTGCCGATGAGGCGTGGAAAGAGGTTCCTGGGAAGTCAGAAGCAAGCATCTTCTTGACTGATCTTGAAGAAGTCGATGCGTTGACGACTGACGAGCAAGCGTTGTTAGACAAATGGTCGAAATTCCTCGTCTTCCGTGACGATGTCCTCAAAGCGATTGAAATCGCACGTGGCGAGAAATTGATTGGGAAACCGCTTGAAGCGAAGTTGATTCTCGCACCGAAAGCTGAGACTGCAGCGTTGTTGGAAACAATCGATAACGTCAGTCAGTTGCTTCAAGTTTCACAAGTAGAATGGGCTGAGACGGCAGACGTCGATTATGCGACGACAAAAATCACAGTCATGAAAGCTGATGGAGCTGCTTGTGCACGTTGTTGGACATACTCGACAGAGCTTGGACAAAACGAAGAGCATCCTGAGCTTTGCCCACGCTGTGCATCAGTAATCGGTTAAGACGAACCGGAGTGGCGTCCCCACTCCGGTTTCTTAACGGCTTGAAAGGAGACGCATATGAAACGATATTACGGATTGGCCGTCATCTTGATTTTGATCGACCAACTCACAAAATGGGTTGTCGTTCAGACGATGACGATCGGTCAATCGATTGAAGTCATCCCGAACTTGTTATATTGGACCTCTTATCGCAATAAAGGAGCGGCTTGGGGGATGTTAGAAGGACAGATGGTGTTCTTTTTCGTCATCACAATTCTTGTCGTTGCGGGACTAGTTTACTTCTTGCATAAAGAAGTAAACGGGTATCAGCTTCTTGGATATAGTGTTGGGCTACTCTTGGCCGGTGCGATTGGTAACTTTATCGATCGCTTGTTCCGTGGCGAAGTCGTCGACTTTGTCGATACGTATCCGTTTGGCTACAACTTCCCGATATTTAATGTGGCCGACATGGCACTCACATTTGGTGTCATCTTGATGGTCATCGCGATTTTATTTGAAGAAAAATTACACAAAGAAAGGGGACAATCGTAATGGAATCCTATACTTTTGTCGCCGATGAAAAGGCAAGAATTGATAAGTGGGTGAGTGATCAGGGTGAATGGTCACGCTCACAAGTACAAGAATGGATTAAGACAGGTGCGCTTCTCGTCAATGGAAGTGCCGTCAAACCGAACTACAAGCTCCAAGTGGGCGATGAAATCGAAGTGCACGTACCTGAAGCGGTGGAACTCGAAGTATTACCTGAAAACATTCCGCTTGAGATCGTGTTCGAAGATGAAGATATGATTGTCGTCAATAAAGCACGTGGGATGGTCGTTCACCCTGCAGCTGGTCACACGTCTGGAACGCTCGTCAATGCGCTACTCGGACATTGTGATGACCTTTCAGGTATCAATGGGGTGAAACGCCCAGGAATCGTGCACCGAATCGATAAAGATACGACGGGTCTCCTCATGGTCGCTAAAAATGACTTGGCTCATGAGTCGCTCGCGAGCCAATTGAAAGATAAGACGATTAAACGCGAATACATCGCGCTCGTTCACGGCGAACTCGTTCACGAACTCGGGACGATCGAGGCACCGATTGGTCGTGATACGAATGACCGTCAGCGTATGACCGTGACGGACAAGAACGCAAAAGAAGCGGTGACGCATTTCCGATTACTCGAGCGCTATAAAGACTTCACGCTCGTCGAGTGTAAGCTCGAGACAGGTCGCACACACCAAATCCGTGTGCATATGCGCTATATCGGGCATCCGCTTGCGGGAGATCCGAAATATGGACCGCGCCGTACGATTGATTTAGGCGGTCAAGCCTTACATGCGGCAACGCTTGGATTCCACCATCCACGTACGAAAGAATGGATGGAATTTGAGGCACCACTTCCGGAAGACTTTAAAGCAGAACTCGCAAAGTTAGATAAAATCGAGAAAACTCGTTGACTTCTATCACGTTCCGATTTATAGTCTAGGAAGCATAACACCTTTAAACCCAGTCCAGAGAGGCTGCGAAAGGATTGTGACCGCGGTCACACTAACGTCAATTCAACCCGGCATCAGACTGCCGTTTTTGATGAAGACTCCCTTTCCAGCCGGACGAGGGAGTCTTCTTTTTTGGATAAAGTAAGAAAGGAGGAATGACATGAAACAATCCGTCATTTTAGATGAATCAGCCATCCGTCGCGCGCTGACCCGAATCGCTCATGAAATCATCGAGCGCAACAAAGGGATTGATGATGTGGTGCTCGTCGGAATCAAGACGAGGGGAGAGACGCTCGCCGACCGACTCGCTCGTCGCATCGAAGAGATTGAAGGCAAGCCGATCGCACTCGGGAATCTCGACATCACGCTTTACCGGGATGACTTATCGAAAAAGTCACTAGACCCGGAAGTGAAAGCAACGGAATTGCCACATGATATTAACGGTAAGACCGTCGTCCTCGTCGACGATGTCCTGTATACCGGTCGAACGGTTCGTGCCGCAATGGACGCACTCGTCGACCACGGTCGCCCAGACTACATTCAACTTGCGGTCTTGATTGACCGAGGGCATCGGGAGCTCCCGATTCGACCTGACTTCATCGGGAAGAACGTTCCGACATCGAAGTCCGAGCAAGTCGTCGTCCGACTCAGTGAAGTCGACACGGCAGATGAAGTGACAATCAATCAGCAATAATCCCATACCTTTAAGGTGGTCCAGAGAGGCCAGGAAGGAGAAATTCAATATGAAACAACCCGTTCTACACATCCACGAGCGTCCTGCTCACTTTCCACAATGGCTGTTATTCAGTCTTCAGCACGTCTTCGCCATGTTCGGAGCGACGATTTTAGTCCCGATTTTAACAGGATTAAATACATCGGTCGCCCTCGTCGCTTCCGGAGTGGCCACGCTCTCATTCTTAGCGATTACTCGCTTCAAAGTCCCGACATACCTTGGTTCAAGTTTTGCCTACATCGCTCCAATCATTGCGGTCAGTCAACAATGGGGTGTCGAAGCCGCACTGTTCGGCGGAATCATTGCCGGTTCGGTATACGGCGTCGTCTCCTTGATCATCTACAAGACAGGCGTCAACTGGTTGCTCCGGTTGCTCCCACCGGTCGTCGTCGGACCGGTCATCATGGTCATCGGATTGTCGCTCGCGCCGGTCGCCATCGACATGTCCATGAATCAAGATGGAGCCTACAATGGAACGTTCATGACAATCGCACTTCTTACACTCGGGATCACAATGCTCGCCATGACGAAACTGAAAGGCGTTTGGGGAGCGGTTCCAATCCTTTTCGGAATCGTCGGAGGATATGGGATTGCCGCAGCATTCGGAATCATCGACTACTCACCGATCCAACAAGCAAGCTTGTTCCAACTTCCTGACTTCACGATGGTGTTCGTCGACTATATGCCGATGTGGCAAGTCGGTGCACTCCTCGCCATCGTACCGGTCGCACTCGTCACGATGACAGAGCATATCGGCGATCAAATGGTCACATCTAAAATCATCGGACGAGAGACGATGAAAGATCCTGGCCTTCATCGCACGCTACTCGGCGACGGAGTAGGGAAAGCGGTCGCTTCCGCACTCGGTGGTCCGCCATGTACGACATACGGGGAGAACAACGGCGTCATGGCCATCACTCGTGTATACAGCGTCTACGTCATCGCCGGAGCAGCGCTCATGGCCATCAGCTTCGGGTTCCTCGGTCATATCGAGGCATTCATCTCAACCATTCCGAATCCGGTCAAAGGCGGCATCTCGATCCTCTTGTTCGGGGTCATCGCGTCGAACGGACTACGCACGATGGTGGAGAGCAACGTCGATTTGGCAGAAAAACGCAATTTGATCATCTCATCGGTCATCCTCGTCATCGGTCTAGGCGGGGCGATGATTCAACTTGGAAGCTTCCCGGTACAAGGGATGGCGCTCGCAACGGTCGTCGGGATTCTCTTGAACGCCATCTTACCGAAAGAAGAAGTCGAGACAGTGGTTGAAGTCAACACAACTGAAGAAACGAAACAAGCAAGTAACTTTTAATTCGATCCCGTGAGGTCGGCAAAGTGAAGGCTCGTTTATTTGGGTGTACCTTGCCCAAATAAAGGCGTCCCTTCACATCGGTGAAGAGACGCCTTTTCTCTTTGCCTCTAACAAAAGGAGGAGACGAACTTGAATACGATGCAAACCAATGTGAAACCAGTGAAACACTTCGTCAGCTTGGACACACTCTCGCTCGATGAGATCATGGGCATGATTGAAGAGTCTTTGCGCTATAAGCAAGGAGACCTACCGCCTTTATTTGACGGGAAGACGGTCGCGAACCTGTTCTTTGAAAACTCGACACGTACAAAAAACTCGTTTCAAATGGCCGAGCGACATCTGAACATGCAAGAGATTCCGTTCGACGTGACGACATCCTCGGTCACGAAAGGCGAGACGCTGTATGACACGTGCAAGACGCTCGAGGCAATCGGCGTCGATGCGCTCGTCATCCGACATCCGGAAGCGGGATACTATCATGAACTCGTCGAGAAGTTGAATATCCCGGTACTAAACGGGGGCGATGGGAGCGGCGAACATCCTTCTCAATCGTTACTCGATCTCGTCACCATCTTTGAAGAGTTCAAAACGTTTCAAGGGTTAAACGTCGCCATCTGTGGAGATCTCGTCCACAGCCGCGTCGCACGATCGAATGCGAGTGTGTTGAAACGTCTTGGTGCAAATGTGGTCGGATGTAGCCCTGCTTCTTGGTGGGACGACTCAATGGGACTCGAGCGTAAGGAGCTCGATGACGTTCTAGCAGAAAGTGATGTCATCATGCTACTCCGTGTTCAACACGAGCGGCATATCATGGGAGACATCTTCTCGAAAGAGGAGTATCACACGCAGTTTGGCTTGACGGTCGAACGAGTCGAGCGGATGAAAGAAGGAGCCATCATCATGCATCCGGCACCGGTCAATCGGGATGTGGAGATTGCAGGCAGTCTGATTGAACATGAACGTTCGCGCATCTTCCCACAAATGAAGAACGGCGTCTATGCACGCATGAGTATTCTAAATCGAGCACTAGGAGGACAACAATGATACTTCAACACGCGACATGGTATGACAACGGGACAAAGCGCACGACAAACATCTTCGTGAAAGACGGGAAAATCGAATCGCTCGACTATAAAGGGACGACAGCCGGTGAAGAGACCATCGATGCGACGGGCTATTTACTCGCACCAGGGCTTGTCGATGTACATGTACATTTACGTGAACCAGGAGGCGAAGCGAAAGAGACGATCAAAACAGGGACGATGGCTGCGGCGGCAGGCGGATTCACGACAATTTGTTCGATGCCGAACACGCGACCGGTACCAGACAATCGAGAAACGATGGACGCACTCCTTGAGAAGATTAAGGAAGATGCGGTTGTCCGTGTCCTTCCTTACGCCGCCATCACGAAACGGCAACTCGGCGAAGAACAAGTCGATATGGAATCTCTATCAGATGCATTCGCGTTCACCGATGACGGCGTCGGTGTTCAATCAGCGGCGATGATGCGTCAAGCGATGCGCGAAGCCAAGCAATTGAACAAAGCGGTCGTCGCACACTGTGAAGACAATACGCTCAAAGCGGGTTCGGTCCACGAAGGGAAGTTCAGTGAGGCTCACGGGATTCAAGGGATTCCAAGCCTTGCAGAAAGCATCCACATCGCCCGTGACGTCCTGATTGCGGAAGAAACCGGTTGTCACTATCACGTGTGTCACGTCTCATCTCGTCAATCGGTTCGTGTCATCCGAGATGCGAAGCGGGCAGGCATTCAAGTGACAGCAGAAGTGACACCCCATCATCTTGTCTTGAGCGAAGAGGATATCCCGGGGCTCGATGCAAACTTTAAGATGAATCCACCGCTCCGAAGCGAAGATGATCGACAGGCGCTACTCGAAGGGTTATTCGACGGGACGATCGATATGATTGCGACCGACCATGCCCCGCACACGGCAGAGGAAAAAGCGCAAGGCATCGAGAGAGCTCCGTTCGGGATTACCGGGTTCGAGACGGCGTTCCCACTTCTATACACGACGTTCGTGAAAGAGGGTGTCATGGAAGAGCACCAGTTGATCGACTGGATGACGAAGCGTCCGAGCGACGTGTTCGGCCTATCAAGAGGTGAACTGGAAGTAGGGGCGGATGCTGATTTAGTACTGATCGATACAGAGACGATACGGTCGGTAGATCCGACGACGTTCTATTCTAAAGGAAAGAACACACCGTTTACGGGGAAACAACTTGTCGGGTGGCCGGTCATGACGATGGTCGGTGGCGAAATTGTATATAAGGGGCGATTTGATGAAAAGAACATTATGGCTTGAGGATGGAATGAAATTTGTCGGAAAAGGATTCGGAGCACCAGCGGATACGATGGGGGAAGTCGTCTTCCAAACAGGTATGACCGGCTATCAAGAAATCTTGTCGGATCCTTCGTATTGCGATCAGATGATCGTCTTGACGAACCCGTTGATCGGAAACTATGGAGTCAATCGTGAGGACTTTGAAACGACGGTTCCGATGGCAAAGGCGTTGATTGTGAAAGAGGCGTGTGACACACCATCAAACTTCCGTTCAACGGCAACGCTTGACGCGACGCTTACGCGATTCGGTATCCCTGGCTTGTCGGACATCGATACGCGTATGTTAACACGTCACTTGCGGGCGCAAGGTGTCATGCGAGGTGTCCTTATCGATGGGGAGTTGACGTGGGACGAGGTACAATCACGCTTTGACGAACTGTCACCGAACGACCAAGTGGCGCGAGTTTCGACGAAGCGGACGTATGTGAGTACAGGTAAGGGACCACGAATCGCGTTGATTGACTTCGGGGCGAAGCTTGGAATCATGCGCGAGTTGATGAAACGAGACTGTGAAGTCATCGTCTTCCCACATGACGCCACCGCAGAAGAGGTGTTGCGGTATGAGCCAGATGGCATCATGTTGTCGAACGGACCTGGGGACCCGAAAGACGTCCCGACAGCGATTCCGCTCATTCAACAACTCATGCCGACGACACCGATGTTCGGGATTTGTCTTGGGCATCAACTGATCGCCCTTGCAAACGGTGCGAACACGTTCAAGCTTCCGTTTGGACATCGTGGGGCGAACCATCCGGTGCTCGAATTAGAGACAGGCGCCGTGACAATCACGTCACAAAACCATGGATATGCGGTAGAAGAGTCATCGCTTCTCGATACTGCGCTCATCGTGACGCATCGCGCGGTCAACGACGGAACAATCGAAGGAGTGAAACATCTACACCATCCGACATTCTCGGTACAATACCACCCGGAAGCAGCACCTGGACCATTTGACGCCAACGATTTATTTGACCGTTTCATGCAACTCGTTCAAGAAAACAAACAGAAAGTGGGAATTTGACATGCCAAAACGACCAGATATTCAGAAAATCCTTGTAATCGGATCAGGACCGATTGTGATCGGACAAGCAGCAGAATTTGATTATGCTGGTACACAGGCATGTCTCGCCTTGAAAGAAGAAGGCTACGAGGTCATTCTCGTCAACTCGAACCCGGCAACGATTATGACGGATCCGACGACAGCGGACCGTGTCTATATCGAACCACTCGAACCAGAATTTGTGGAGCGGATTATCCGCCAAGAACGCCCTGATGCGTTACTCGCGACACTCGGTGGACAGACGGGATTGAACTTGGCGTTTGAACTCGATAAGCGAGGGGTCTTACGAGACTGTGGTGTGGAATTACTCGGGACGAACCTAGCTGCCATCGTACAAGCTGAAGACCGTGAACAGTTCCGTAACCTCATGTTCGAACTCGGACATGGCGTACCTGAAAGTGAAATCGTCCATACGCTTGAATCCGCTTGGGGCTTCGCGGAGCGCATTGGATATCCAATCATTATTCGACCTGCCTACACGCTTGGCGGTACCGGTGGAGGGATTGCCCATGACCGAGAATCGTTCGAGCAAATCGTCGAATCTGGATTAAAAGCGAGTCCAGTGACACAAGTCTTGCTCGAGAAATCGATTGCTGGG
The DNA here is from genome assembly GCF_018617475.1 of Exiguobacterium sp. s59. NCBI lineage: Bacteria > Bacillati > Bacillota > Bacilli > Caryophanales > Exiguobacterium > Exiguobacterium sp. s59. Next base: position 412,650 of record NZ_JACSKG010000001.1, read on the forward strand.
ATGAAAGAAGTCGAGTTTGAGGTCATGCGTGACTCGAGCGACCAAGCCATCATCGTCTGTGCGATGGAAAACTTTGACCCGGTCGGTGTCCATACGGGAGACTCGATCGTATTCGCACCGACCCAGACGTTGTCGGACCGGGATTACCAGATGCTTCGTAGTGTCTCGCTCGATATCATCCGGGCACTCGGGATTGAAGGGGGATGCAACATCCAGTTCGCACTCGACCCGGACAGCTTCACATATTACGTCATCGAAGTGAACCCACGTGTCTCAAGAAGCTCGGCACTCGCATCAAAAGCGACTGGTTATCCGATCGCCAAACTCGCTGCAAAAGTCGCTGTCGGCTATAAGTTGTCAGAACTGAAAAACCCGGTCACCGAGACGAGTTACGCCTCATTCGAACCGGCACTTGACTATGTCGTCGCCAAAATTCCTCGTTTCGCTTTCGATAAGTTTGAGTCCGCGGATCGCCGCTTAGGCACACAAATGAAAGCAACGGGAGAGGTCATGGCCATCGGTCGAAATTTAGAAGAGGCATTGTTGAAAGCAGTGCGTTCGCTCGAACTTGGGATGGAAGAATTATACGTTCCGCAACTTGAGCAATTGAATACAGATCAGCTCGAGCACGGGCTCGTTCATCCGACAGACGAGCGCTTGTTTATGGTATATGAAGCGCTACGTCGCGGATACACGGTGGAAGCACTTCACCAATTGACGAAAATCGATCGTTTCTACTTACACAAATTGAATCATATTTGGCAAGCCGAGCAACAACTCGCTAACGAACCGTTGACGTCAGAACGTTTACTCGACGTGAAGCGACTTGGCTTCAGTGATGTGGCGATTGCCCGCATCCTTGCATCAGACGTTGAGACGATTCGTTCGCAGCGTCACGGATGGAACATTCGACCGGTGTATAAGATGGTCGATACGTGTGCGGCGGAGTTCGCATCGGAGACGCCATATTTCTACGGGACGTATGAAGTGGAGAACGAGGCGGTGAAGACGGAACGTCCATCGATCCTCGTCCTCGGATCAGGTCCGATTCGAATCGGTCAAGGAGTCGAGTTCGACTATGCGACCGTCCATTCGATTCAGACGATTCGCGACGCCGGATATGAAGCCATCATCATTAACAACAACCCAGAGACGGTCTCGACAGACTTTTCGATCTCCGATCGATTGTACTTCGAGCCGTTGACGACAGAAGATGTGTTAGAAGTCATCGATAACGAAAAGCCGCTCGGCGTCATCGTTCAATTTGGTGGACAGACTGCCATCAACTTAGCGGCATCGCTTGAGGCGAACGGTGTGAAAATTCTCGGGACGACGCTAGAAGACATCGATCGGGCTGAAGACCGAAAGGCGTTCGAAGCTACGTTGTCTGCCGAACGATTGGCTCAACCACCAGGCAAGACAGCGACGAACGTCGAAGAAGCAGTAGCCTGCGCGAACGATCTTGGATATCCGGTGCTCGTCCGACCATCTTACGTCCTTGGCGGACGGGCGATGGAGATCGTATATGAGCAGTCGGAGCTCGAGCGGTACATGCGAAATGCCGTCATCGCCTCAAAAGATCGTCCAGTCCTCATCGACCGCTATTTGACGGGGATTGAGATTGAAGTCGACGCGATCTGTGACGGGACGGACGTCTATATCCCAGGCATCATGGAGCATATCGAGCGTGCCGGCGTACACTCTGGCGACTCAATCGCAGTATATCCACCGCAACGTCTCAGTGATGCGTTGAAACAAAAGGTTGTCGACTACACAATCAAATTGGCGAAGGCATTCCGCATCAAGGGACTGCTCAACATCCAGTTCGTCTATGCAGATGACTTGTACGTCATCGAAGTAAATCCGCGTGCGAGTCGGACGGTCCCGTTCATCTCGAAAGTGACAGGCTTACCGGTCGCGCGAATTGCGACGCAAACGATCCTTGGCACGAGCCTGAAAGAACTCGGTCTCGGAACGGGCATCCATCCTGAGTCAGACAGTATCTCGGTCAAAGTGCCGGTCTTCTCGTTTGCGAAATTAAAAGAAGTCGATCCGTCGCTCGGACCTGAGATGAAGTCGACCGGGGAGGTCATGGCGACAGACCGCACACTTGAAAAAGCACTCTATAAAGGTCTTGTCGCAGCAGGAATGAACATCGCTTTAAAAGGAAACGTCCTGATGACCATCGCAGACCACGACAAGGAAGAGGCGGTTGCCTTAGCCAAACGATTTGACCGTCTCGGCTTCCGTCTTATGGCGACGAGCGGTACAGCAGATACGCTAGAAGCGGAACAGATGCGTGTCAGACGGGTTGGGAAAATTCAAGAATCGGGTGAGACGATGCTGAGCGTGATCGAGCGCGGGGAAGTCGACTTGATCATCAATACGACGAGTCGCGACGCACTCGTGACAAAAGATGGCTTCTTGATTCGCCGTACGGCCGCCGAGCAAGGCACGCTTTGCCTCACATCGCTCGATACGGTTGAAGCGTTGCTACAAGTCATCGAAAGCCTGTCGTTCCAAACGGTCAGCATCCCGGCATTCACTAAGTTCGGGGTGATGGTATGAGACGTGACGTCACAATCATCAGCAATCGTCAAATCGCAAAAGCGACGATGGAGATGAAAGTACAGTGTCCTGGGGTGGAAGTCGCCCCTGGGACGTTCTTTCACATCAAGACGTCCGGTTTGTTACGTCGACCGTTATCGGTGGCGAACGTCGAAGGAGACGAGGTCACATTTTTATACAAAGTGATTGGAGAAGGCACTTCCGAGTTGGCAAGAAAGCGCGTCGGGGAAACGCTCGATGTTCTCGGACCTCTCGGGAACGGCTTTCCGCTCAAACAACATGGAAAACGGGTCGTCCTCGTCGGTGGCGGAATTGGGGTACCTCCACTTTATTACGTCAGACGTCGTCTACATGAAATGGGAATTGAAACGATTGCGATTCTTGGGTTTGATTCAAAAGAAAGTGTCTTTTATGAAGAAGCCTTTCAAGCGCTTGGGGAAACGATTATCACAACAGTTGACGGGAGCTACGGAGAACGCGGATTTGTGACGGGACCACTCGCACGCATCGAGGCGGACGTGTTATTCAGCTGTGGTCCAGAAGCGATGTTGAAGGCGGTCGCTGCTTCACCGATTCCGGAGCGGTACGTCTCGATTGAAAATCGAATGGGTTGTGGCATTGGCGCTTGCTTCGCTTGCGTCTGCAAAGCACCGGAAGGCTACGTGAAAGTGTGTAGTGATGGTCCGGTATTCAATGCGGAAGAGGTGCTGTTATGAGATTACACGTCGATTTACCAGGACTCCAGTTAAAGAATCCGATCATCCCGGCTTCCGGTTGTTTCGGATTCGGAGAGGAGTTCGCCAAACTGTATGACCTCTCCATCTTAGGTGGCATTATGATCAAGGCGGCGACAGAAGAGTCGCGATTTGGAAATCCGACGCCACGTGTCGCGGAGACGGCGCAAGGGATGCTCAATGCGATTGGACTTCAAAATCCAGGCGTCGATGCGATCATCGAAGAGAAATTACCGTTCCTCTCCACGTTTGATACAGAGATCATCGCCAACGTCGCCGGGTCGACACCAGACGAATATGTGGAAGTCGCGCGTCGCATTAGCGCGGACCCGACCATCAAAGCGATCGAGTTGAACATTTCATGCCCGAACGTGAAGTGTGGGGGCATGCAATTCGGAACAGACCCTGAGATGGCAGCAGAATTGACTAGACTCGTCAGAGCGGCTTCAAGTAAGCCGGTCTATGTCAAGCTGTCCCCGAACGTCACGTCCATCACTGACATGGCACGCGCGGTCGAAGCAGCTGGTGCGGATGGATTGACGATGATCAATACACTCGTCGGGATGAGAATCGATATCCAGACAGGTCAACCGATTTTGGCGAACCGAATCGGAGGATTGTCGGGTCCAGCGATCAAACCGGTGGCGGTTCGGATGGTATACGAAGTCGCACAAGCGGTCGATATTCCAATCATCGCCATGGGGGGAGTCCGGACAGTCGATGACGTTCTCGAATTCATCTATGCGGGGGCTTCTGCCGTTGCAGTCGGTACCGCGAATTTTGAAAATCCATACGTTTGCCAAGAAATTATCGAGGCATTACCGTCACGACTTGATTCACTCGGGATTGACCACATTCTGGATGTGAGGGGGAAAGCATATGCACAACTTGTATCTCGCCCTTGACGTGGAAACGCGTGATGAGGCACTTCAGTTATTAAAACCGTTCCCAGTCCGTCCGGCTGTCAAAGTGGGGATGGAACTATTTTATCGAGAAGGCGGACGCTTTGTCGAAGAATTGGTCGATCTCGGCTATCCGGTCTTTCTCGATGTGAAAGTACACGATATCCCGGAGACGGCACGACGGACGATGCGTCAAATCGGAAAGCTTGGGGTCACGATGACGAATGTTCATACGCTAGGCGGTGAGAAGATGATGCGCTATGCATTGGACGGTCTTCGTCAAGAGAATGACACGACTCGATTGATTGGTGTCACACAGTTGACGTCTACGGATGAACACATGATGCAGACGGAGCTCGGAATCGCGGGTCGACTCGACCAAGCCGTCATCCGTCAGGCGACGCTCGCCAAACAGGCAGGACTTGACGGGGTCGTCGCATCTGTCCGAGAAGCGAAATGGATTCATGAGGAACTCGGTGACACGTTTATGACGGTCACACCTGGAATCCGACTCGGTCAATCCGATGACGACCAAGTGCGTGTTGCGACGCCGCGTGAAGCGAGAATGATTGGTGTCCACTCGATTGTCGTCGGTCGCCCGATTACACGCGCAAATGATCCGATGGCCATGTATGAACAATTTATGAGGGAATGGGGACAAACATATGAAACAAATCGCTGAAGCATTATTAAAAATTGAGGCCGTCACATTATCACCGACGGAGCCATATACATGGTCGAGCGGATTGAAGAGTCCAATCTATTGTGACAACCGATTGACGCTCAGTTATCCCGACATCCGTAACAGAATCATCGATGGGTTGGTCGATGCAGTCGAGTCAATAGAAATCGATGTGATCGCGGGAACGGCCACAGCCGGTATCCCACATGGAGCTTTGCTTGCCGACCGTCTCGGGCTTCCGTTCATTTACGTTCGTTCGAGTGCAAAAGGACACGGGAAAGGAAATCAAATCGAGGGGAGACTCGACAGCGGGGCACGTGTCCTTGTCATCGAGGATTTATTGTCGACCGGTATGTCGAGTATCGAGGCGGCGCAGGCGATTCGTGAGGCGGACGGTGAGGTCGTCGGTATTCAAGCCATCTTCTCTTACGGATTGCCGATTTTAGAGAAGAATCTAGCGGACTCACATCTCGAAGCTGCTTCATTGACGACATTCCTCGAACTGATCGATGTTGCGCAGTCGACCGGAATCTTGAACGAATCAGAAATTCTTTCTCTTCGTGAGTGGCAGCAGGATCCTCGCGCCTGGAGCGACCTTGTCACATCGTAAGAATCCACCTTCGGGCGGATTCTTTTTCAATTCGGCATATGTCATACTTCATGGTAAACTGATGAAAGTGAACCAAGAAGGAGAGGCATATGGCGTATTCAAGAAGCAAGGAAAAAACATGGAGGGCACGGTTTCGGGCAATTCCGAAACATCGTAAAATCGCCTTTGGTCTCGTCTTGACGGTCATCCCAACGCTCTTTCTCGTGAATTTATTCGTATTCAGCCATCTGTTGGCGTTGGGAGATCAGTATGAAGATCGATACCAAATGAAAAAGTTACGACTCGAGACGTATCATGGGAACGTCGAGTTTGTGCGTAGTCCGAATGAAAAAGTACAAATCGAAGTGGTACAGACCAATTCGAAAGAACGACGGATTAAAGTCAAATCGGTCGGCGATACGATCTATGTCGTCGAACGGTATGGATGGTTCAGTTACTTCGGCAGTCGTGCCAGTGAAGAACCGTCACGCTATAAGCTACGTGTCGCCTTGCCTAGCTCGATGACTTCGGTCCATTTAGGGGCTGAACAAGTGACCGGGCAAGGACTGAATGTGAAAACGATCGTGATGGATGCGAACGCGGTCAATTTGAAACAAATCGACAGTGATCGCCTCCGAATTGAGACGAAAAGCGATGCGACAATCGAATCAGCACGTCTCGTAACGGGAGATATTCGTTCCTATCGCCATGCGACCGTCAAGGATGTCGTCGTGAATCAGGCGATGACCGTTCAAACGGAAGCGGGAACGCTCAGTTATGCACCAAAACATGCGACTGGGCAAGTGAACGTGACGACGGCCGGAAAAATTTCAAGTAGCGACCGTTACGACGAAGTTGAGCCAGGTGTCTATCAGTTGTCGACATCGAATCGACCCGTCGTTGAGTTGATTTCTGAGACAGGGAAGGTCGAGCTGAAATGAACAGAAAACGCTACATCCCGAAAATCGGGCTTCGTACGTTAAAGACGGGAATTGCCGTATCGATTACCGTCGCAATCTCGTGGTATGTATTTGGAATTTATTCCGGAATGGGTGCGATTGCAGCCGTCGTGGCGATGCAACCGACCGTCAAGCGTTCGTCTAAAATTGTATTCAGTCGAATATTTGGAACGGTCCTCGGGCTCATGTGTGGACTGTTCATCGTCTATTTGTTCGGTGTCAATCCCATTTCGATCGGGTTGGCGGTCATCGTTTCGCTCACGCTCAATACGACGTTCGATAAGACACACATGTCGACATACGCGGCGTTCGCCATCGTCATGATGCTAGAGAACCCGACATCGGATTTCTTTCATTATGCATGGACGCGTTCTTTATTGACGGCGGTCGGTGTATTTGTCTCACTCGGTGTGAACTACGCGTTCTTGCCACCACGTTATGAAGATCGATTATTGAATGAAGTTAGAAAGACCTCATCTTACTTGTTCCATCATTGGCGTGAACTCGTTGGCTCCCCGGCGGAGCTATTAGAGACGCGTGCTCGTATTCTCGGCCATCAGGAACTCCACATGATGCTTCAAGAGGATATGAAAGTGACGAACGTGAAGTTGAAGTATATGACAATCAAGCAATATCGATTACTGATTCATCTAGAAGACAAGCTCGTCTTATTGTTAGAAAGTCTGGCCGAGCACCGTGAAGCCTTCCTGCTGATGAGTGAGGAAGAACGTCAGGCGTTCGAATCGGAGTTCTTATATTTGCTCGCGCACCATCATGATATTCTCTATACGTGCGATAAACCATATTCACTGTTTAGACTACCGCATGAAGATTTATCCGTTTCAGAAATTTTACACGGGCACTTGCTCGATTATCATGAACAGCTCGAAGCGTTTAAGCATGATCCAAAAGCGTGAACAAGCTATAAAGGCCCGCCATCAAGAAATGGCGGGCCTGACTTTTTTGCAGAATGGTTTTGTTTGCCTTGCCTTCGGAAAGCGTGGGCGCAAGAAAGCCGAGTGCGATTTTTATCTTTCCCAATATTTAGATGAAACCTCGCCATGAGAACACGGCGAGGTTTCGATTACGACTGTTTCAACGACTTCATCAATTGTTCATCTGGCGTCACGTAGACGGTCTGTTGATCCGTATAGATGACAAAGCCAGGTTTGGCGCCGCTCGGTTTTTTCACGTAGCGGGCGCGTGTATAATCGACGGGCACACCGCTCGATGCGCGTGCTTTCGAGAAGTAAGCAGCGACCGATGCGGCTTCGAGAAGCGTCGTTTCATCCGGTTCCGTCGAACGAATGATGACATGAGAGCCGGGGATATCTTTGACGTGAAGCCAAATCTCGTCACGACGGGCGAACTTGAACGTCAAATGATCGTTTTGTGTATTGTTTTTGCCGACAAAGAAGTCCGTTCCGGTCGAAGACGTGTACGCTTCAAGCGAAATTTTCGGATTCGCTTTTTTCTTTTGACGTTTTTGACGGATATATCCTTCTTCGGCGAGCTCTTCCCGAATTTCGAGCAAGTCGGAAGGCGAAGCAACATCGAGCTGAGCGGTGAGTGTTTCCAAATATTCGATCTCCGCGTCGTTTAATTCGAGTTGCTTCTTCACTTCGACTTTCGCAACTTTTAGCTTGTTGTATTTCTTATAGTATTGCTGTGCATTCTCGTTTGGTGTTTTGAGCGGGTCGAGCGGAATCGAGATGGTCGCACCGTCTTCGTCATAGTAATCGACGACTTCTGCGACACGCATTCCTTTCTCAAGTTGGAACAAATAGGTCGTCAATAACTCACCGAACTTTTGTAATTCGTCTGCTCGTTCTGTCGCTTTTAAGTCTTCTAAGAGACGGCGACGTTTCAATTGATTTTTCTCGAGTTCTGATTTTAAGAGACGTTCGACATCGTGAGCTTGCTGTCTGACACGATCGCGGTTTGCTTTTTCATAGAAGAAACGGTCGAGCACTTCTTGACTCGATGCATATGTTTCCTCGGAGACGATGTCTCCGGCCGTTAATACAATCGGAGCGAAACGCTCTTTACCATTCGCAAGTTGTTGAAAGACGTAAGGTCCCTCGAGTTGACGTAGTACGTTCTCGAACGCTTGCTGAACCGAGTCGCGGTTAGGCATCTTCGCAAGATGAACGACTTCCTGGGCGATTTGAGGGCTGACACCGGCGAACGTGGCGACAATCTGTTTGTCGAGTTTGCCGGCATTCCAGTCGATTCGCTTCAGTCCTTCCGTCAAATCAGACAACGGGTCGAACTTATGTTGTTCAGGCGGGAGGAGGTATTCACTTCCCGGCATGATCGTCCGATAGGTGTTTTGCGAAGGCGGGAGATGTTTGATCGCATCTAAGATTTTCCCCTCTTCTGTCGTTAGGACGACGTTTGAGTGACGTCCCATCAGTTCAATGTAAACTTTTTTTGATTCTTCGTCGCCGAGCTCATTTCGAGAGCGGACAGAGATGACGATGACGCGGTCACGTCCAATTTGTTCGACCGCCGTGATAAATCCGCCTTCTACATGTTTCCGTAACATCATGCAGAACATCGGGGGTTCTTGTGGGTTTTTAATCGGTGTATCCGTCAGCTGGAGACGGGCATACATCGCATTTGCTGATATGAGTAGTTGCGCGTTTTGTCGGTTCGAACGTATCTGGAGCATCAAATCGAGAGAATACGGTTGATGTACTTTATTGATTCGTCCTCCGACGAGCGATTGTAATTCTTGTACGACACGATATGTCATTAATCCATCATAAGCCAATGATCTCATCACCTTTGTTCATTTTCTGTCTCTACGTTATCAGAAAAACAGAAAATATGGTACGATGGAGTAGGAAATCCGAACTTCTTCTTGCCGGGACAATTGATTGACTGCTATTATAATTAAATGTGATGTTAGAAGATGGAGGGCTTGCAGTGAATTTTAAAGAACGAGGATTATTAATCGTTTTGTCTGGACCGAGCGGTGTCGGAAAAGGGACCGTTTGTCGTGCTCTTCGCGAGGAAGAGGACAATAACCTTCAATATTCGGTGTCGGCGACGACTCGAAAGCCACGTGAAGGGGAAGTCGAGGGAGTACATTACTTCTTCAAATCGAGAGAAGAGTTCGAACGCATGATCGAACAAAAAGAATTGCTCGAACACGCCGAGTTCGTCGGCAACTATTACGGGACGCCTGTAGAGTGGGTGCGTGAAACGCTCGAAAGCGGCCAAGATGTCATTCTTGAAATTGAGGTGCAAGGGGCGTTCCAAGTGAAGGAACTTCTCCCGGAAGCCGTCTTTTTATTCTTGGCACCACCAAGTCTTCAAGAACTTCGCAATCGTCTAATCGGACGAGGCACGGAGTCAGAAGAAGTCATTAAGCAACGCCTGCTCGTCGCGCGTGAAGAAATCGAGTTGATGGACGCCTATGATTACGTCGTCACGAACGACGAGGTCGACAAAGCCATCGATCGAATTAAAGCGATCGTGACAGCTGAGCATTGTAAACGTGAACGTGTTGCGTCACTCTATAAAAAAGCCATGATGGAGGTCATTTAATGTTATACCCTTCGATTGATGCCTTACAACGTACTATCCCGTCAAAATATACGATCGTTACGGTCGCTGCGAAACGGGCGCGTCAGATTCAAGATGGAAAAGCACCGAAAGTCGCCGAGCCAAAATCATATAAGCCGGTCGGTCAAGCGTTAGAAGAACTATTTTCGGGTGATACGACAATCATCGTGAACGAAAAAAACAACGGATGAAGTGTGACCCAAGTCGTTTGCGACTTGGGTCTCATTGTCTATAAGGGGGAGTTTGGGAATGGTGAAGGATCGTACTATTTTGTTATGTGTGAGTGGTGGCATCGCCGCCTATAAGGCGTGTGCGCTCACATCGAAATTGGTTCAAGCCGGAGCGAATGTTCGTGTCGCGATGACGAAATCGGCAGAACAATTCGTGGGTCAGGCGACCTTCCAGGCGCTCAGTCGAAACCCGGTCTATACCGATGTGTTCGAAGAGCACGACCCGACAAAGATTGCGCATATCGATGTCGTCGACTCGAGTGATTTGATCGTCGTTGCTCCTGCGACAGCAAACATGATTGCAAAACTGGCGAACGGGATTGCAGATGACTTTATCACGACGTCGATTCTTGCGGCGAAGTGCCCGGTCATCGTCTCACCGGCGATGAACGTGAATATGCTCGAACATCCTGCCACACAGCGGAATATCGAGACGTTGAAATCATACGGCTATCAGTTGATCGAACCGGGCGTCGGCAACTTGGCATGTGGTTGGATTGGTGGTGGACGCCTACCAGAACCAGAAGATTTGGTACGCATCATCGAAAGCCAGTTCGTCCCGAAACTATACCTCGGAAAAGAAGTATTGATTACAGCTGGTCCGACGGTAGAGCGTATCGATCCGGTCCGTTACTTATCGAACGACTCATCAGGGAAAATGGGTGTCGCGCTCGCAGAAGTGGCACGTGATATGGGTGCCCGTGTCACACTCGTCCACGGTCCGCTTCAAGTCCCGGTTCCAGACGGTGTGACGGCGATTCCGGTTAAGTCGAGTGAAGAGATGCTACATGAAGTGACAAGTCGTTTTGATTCACTCGACCTCGTCGTGAAGTCGGCGGCCGTTGCGGATTATCGTCCGAAAACGGTTCATGCAGAGAAACATAAAAAAGTTCACGGACCACTCACCATCGAACTTGAAGAAACGACGGACATTTTAAAAACACTCGGTGAACGAAAGACTCATCAAGTGTTAGTTGGGTTTGCTGCCGAGACAGAACGGCTCGAAGAACATGCCGCAGCCAAACTGAAGAAAAAGAACGTCGATTTCCTCGTCGCAAACGATGTATCCGGCAGCGACGTCGGATTCGGTGCGGACGACAATGAAGCAGTCCTCTTTCATGCAGACGGGACGACGCTCAACTTACCGAAACAATCGAAGAAACAGTTGGCGTTCGAACTGCTCACACATTTTAAGGAAGCGGTCCGATGATTGCCCACGTCCATGTCGATGCACCGGTGATCACGATTGATCGTCCGTTTGACTATGAAGTGCCGGAACAGTTCGAATCCTTGATTGAACCAGGGATGCGCGTCTCGGTTCCTTTCGGCTCACGCCGTCTGTTAGGAATCGTCGTCGGCACGTCTGACGGGACGAGAGATGGATTGAAGCCACTAGAAGCTTTATTAGATGAAGAATCGTCACTCACTGATGAACTGCTCGACTTGTCCATCCATGTGAAAGAGACGACGCTTTGCTTTCGGTCTTCCGCGCTTCTCGCGATGCTACCTGCAGCGCTGAAAGTCAGTTATGACAAAGAAATCAAAGAAGGGCATGTGCCTGACGGTGTTCGTCTAGGGACACATTTATCGGAGTATCCGAAAGACATACAGTCTGTCATTTTAGGACTCGCTAAAAAAGGGGAGCTTACCCTAGCCCCTGTTCTGAAAGAGAAGAAAACGGTCAAAACCGACATCGTCGTCGAACTGCTCGATGCGACCGTCGTCTCGAAACGCGCGAAAAAACAGCTTGAAGCGATTCAGCAGTTAGAAGAGACGCCGCGTATGTACTGGTCGGCACTTCGTCAAATCGGATTGACTCGCCCACAACTTCAAAAGCTTGAAGACATTGGGGCGGTACGGTTGACGGAAGTTGAATTGAATCGCGACCCTTACGCGACGATTGAACAAGTACAGGAATCTGTGCAGTTGAATGATAGTCAGGCGAATGCGGTCCAGGCGATTCATGAAGCGGATGCAGGAGAGACATTACTCGTCCATGGCGTGACGGGTAGCGGAAAAACCGAAGTGTATTTAGAGTCGATCGGACAAGTCATCGATGAAGGAAAACAGGCCATTTTGCTCGTGCCTGAAATCAGTTTGACCCCGATGATGGTGAAGCGATTTAAGCGTCGCTTCGGGGAACGTGTCGCAGTCTTACACAGTGCTCTTTCAAAAGGTGAGAAGTATGATGAATGGCGTAAAATCAAGCGGAAAGAAGTCGACGTCGTCGTCGGGGCCCGTTCTGCGATTTTTGCGCCGCTCGACCGTCTCGGTCTCATCATCTTGGATGAAGAGCATGAGACGACGTATAAACAAGAAGAAAATCCACGTTATCATGCGCGTGATGTCGCCATTTGGAGGTCTCGCTATCATGGGTGTCCCGTCGTATTGGGAAGTGCGACACCTTCTCTCGAATCTTACGCACGTGCGCAAAAAGGTGTATATCGTTATTTACACTTGAAAGAGCGTTACGGCGGGGAAATGCCACCTGTCCACATTATCGATATGCGCCGCGAACTGGCAAAAGGCAATACGACGATGTTCTCGGAAGAATTGTTCGACGGGATTCTCGACCGAATCGCAAAAAAAGAGCAATGTGTCATTCTGTTGAACCGTCGTGGGTTTACGACATTTGTCATGTGTCGGGACTGTGGGGAAGGGATGACGTGTCCGCACTGTGCCGTCAATTTAACGTATCACCAGTATGGTGATCGATTGAAGTGTCATTATTGTGGCTATGAAGTCGGGATGCCGTCGACGTGTCCATCGTGTAACAGCAAAAAAATCAAGCAGTTCGGATCAGGGACGCAAAAGATCGAAACGGAGCTGTTGAACCGGATTCCAGAGGCGCGCATCATCCGCATGGACCAAGATACGACGTCGCGGAAAGGTTCCCATGAACAACTGTTACGACGCTTTGAAGAAGGAGAGGCCGACATTTTACTCGGCACCCAAATGATTGCCAAAGGACTCGACTTCCCGAACGTCACCCTCGTCGGGGTACTCGCGGCAGATGCGACACTCGGGATGCCTGACTTCCGAGCGACCGAACGGACTTTCCAACTCGTCACCCAAGTGGCGGGAAGGGCGGGGCGCGGCAAACTTCCAGGTGAGGCATTCGTGCAAACGTACAACCCGGACCATTACGTGATTGAGACAGCGAGTGAACATGATTATGAAACGTTCTTTGCGAAAGAGATGGGTCTTCGTCAAGTCGGGAACCACCCGCCGTATTGGTTTTTGACGCTCGTCACGTTCTCAGCAGAGAACCCGCTCGTCGCCAAAGCGGAAGCGGAACTGTTCGCATCGGACTTTTTACAAGCGCAAGTAGAGAATAGCCGCTTGAACGGTCCGATGCCTGCCCCGCTATCAAAATTAAAGAACGCGTATCGTTATCAAGTGTTCATTAAAACGAAACAACCTGACACGCTCTACGCGGAACTAGCACGACTTCAACAAGCAAGAGCAAAAGCAATCAGTAAGAAAGAATATCAAATGAGTATCGATGTGAACCCATACGTATTCATGTGAGGTGGAGAGACATGTATAAAGTAGTAGAAGTACCAAACGATATTTTACGTGTGACATGCGAACCGGTAACGAAGTTCGATAAAAAATTGCGACAAACGGTCGACCGTTTGTTTGATACGATGTATGAGTACGATGGAGTCGGAGTCGCGGCGCCACAGGTCAATTTGAATCAGCGACTCGCTGTCGTCCATACCGATGATGAGACGGGTCCACTCGTCTTGATCAATCCTGAAATCATTGAAACGTCTGGACGTGAGGTCGGTCTTGAAGGATGTTTAAGCATCCCAGGAGAATTCGGATTCGTGGAACGTCATGAGTCGATCGTCGTCAAAAATCAGGACTTGAAAGGCCGGACGCATACCATTCAAGCGAGCGGTTTCTTCGCTCGTGCGATTCAGCATGAGATGGATCATTTGGATGGGGTCTTGTTCACTGACAAGCTAGCGGTTCCAAACCCTGGAAAAGACAAGCGAATCGTCTTTATGGGAACTCCGACATTTGCGGTATCTGTACTTGAGCGACTGCTCGAAGAAGGATACAATGTCGTAGGTGTCGTTTCGCAACCGGACAAACCGGTCGGACGAAAACGTGAACTCAAACCAACGCCTGTGAAAGAGTGTGCACTCCGTCACGGTATTCCTGTCTTACAACCTGAGAAAGTTCGAACAGATTATGCCGGAATTTTAGAGTTGCGCCCGGACCTCATCGTCACGGCAGCGTATGGACAAATCGTGCCGACCGCATTACTCGAGGCACCGCCTCACGGAGCGATCAATGTCCATGCCTCACTTCTTCCAAAATATCGGGGAGGCGCCCCGATTCATCAAGCCATCATCGATGGTGAATCGGAGACAGGTGTGACGATCATGTATATGGTCGACAAGTTAGACGCGGGTGACATGATTGCGAATACAATCGTCCCAATCGAAGAGATGGATACGGTCGGAACGCTATTTGATAAACTTGCCGTAGCGGGAAGTGATCTTCTCATTCGCACACTTCCAGCTTTCTTAGAAGGATGGATTGAAGCGGTCCCTCAAGATGAGCGGGAGGTGACGTTTGCGCCGAACATTAGCCGTGAGCGCGAACAGATTGACTGGAGTATCGGTGGAGAAGCCATCTATAACCATATTCGAGGGATGAACCCATTCCCGACGGCCTACTCGACGCTTGACGGAGAACGGGTGAAACTGTTCATGGGAGAAAAGACGACCGGTGCAGGTCAACCGGGAGAAGTCATTCGCCTAGAAGAAGACGGGTTCGTCGTGGCGACCGGAAACAATGTCGCCATCAAAGTGACGGACCTACAACCAGCAGGTAAAAAGCGAATGGATGGTGCGACCTTCATGCGCGGAGCTGGACAAAAGTTGCGTGTTGGTGACCGATTAGGAGGAACTCATGAACGTACGTGAAGCAGCGCTCGATACGCTGATGAAAATTGAACAAGGCGGCGCGTATTCAACGATTGCCGTCAATGATGTATTAAAACAAAAAAAAGTTGCCCCGAAAGATGTGGGTCTGTATACCGAACTCGTCTACGGGACACTCAGTCGGAAAGGGACGTTGGACTACATCTTAAACGATCGAATCCGTTCTCCGAAGAAGCTCGACAAGTTCGTGCTTCCGCTTCTTCGAATGAGTGTATATCAACTTTTTTACCTTGATAAGGTACCGGATCGTGCCGTCTTGCACGAAGCCGTCGAAATCGCAAAAAAACGAGGACATCATCTCGGGACGAGTAAGTTCGTGAACGGGGTGTTACGTAACGTTCTCCGTGAAGGATTCCCTGATTTTAGTGAATTGACGGATGCGGAGAGAATCTCGATTGAGCATAGTCACCCGAAGTGGCTCGTTTCGGACTGGATTGATTTGTACGGTGTCGAGACGGCTGAAGCCATCTGTCAATTAAACAATGAGCCGGCTCCTGTCACGGTACGCGTCAACCGGAAACGTGCGTCTGTCGACGAAATGATGAATCGCTTGGCCGACTTGGGCGTCTTGACATCTCGCTCTGAACTATCGAGCGATGGACTCGTTGTCGAATCGGGCAACGTCCATTCGACCCCATTCATCGAGGAAGGACTTTTATCGGTTCAAGATGAGAGCTCGATGCTTGTCGCAGATGCGCTCGGCGTTTCGAAAGATGACCATATTTTAGATGCGTGTGCCGCCCCTGGTGGGAAAGCGATGCATACGGCTGAGCGGATGGAAAGTGGATCGCTCACAGCGCTCGATTTACACCCACATAAAGCGAAATTGATTGACCAGCAAGCCAAACGTCTTCACATCAATGGAGTGACCGCACTTGCCCTTGATGCTCGTCTGGCAGGTGAACAGTTCGAAAAAGAGAGTTTTGATCGAATCCTTCTGGACGTTCCTTGTTCAGGGCTCGGTGTTATTCGTCGCAAGCCTGATATCAAATGGACGAAAGACAAAGCCCAGCTCGAGAACTTACCGAAGATTCAACGACAAATCATTGATGCCGTATTGCCACTGCTCAAGCCAGGTGGTACGCTTGTTTACTCGACATGTACAATTGATCCGTCTGAGAACGAGACACAGGCTGACTATGTGTTATCAAAAGGATTGGTCTGGGACGAAACGTTACGAGAACGTCTCCCACAATCTGTTCGTCCGATCATGGCATCGGACCGTGCTGAATTAAAACTATTACCGACGACATTCGGGACCGACGGCTTCTATATCGCCGCATTTAAGAAAGAGGTATAAAAAATGAATCCAAAAGCAGTAGAAAAAAACCCACTTTTAGGCGCAAAACCGTCACTTTATTCGTTGACGTTCCCTGAACTTGAAGCGTGGGTCGTGGAAGCAGGAGAAAAATCATTCCGTGCGAAACAATTATATGATTGGATGTACGTTAAACGTGTCACGTCATTCGACGATATGACGAACGTTCCAAAGGCACTACGTGACCAATTAGAAGCATCATTCCAATTGACGACGTTAAAAGAATTGGTCAAACAAGAATCACAGGACGGTACAATCAAATTCTTATTTGAACTTCAAGACGGTTATTCAATTGAAACGGTTCTCATGCGTCACGAATATGGGAACTCAATTTGTGTCACGACACAAGTCGGTTGTCGAATCGGTTGTACGTTCTGTGCTTCAACACTCGGTGGATTGAAGCGAAACTTAGAAGCCGGTGAAATCACGGCACAAGTGCTCGACGTACAGCGTGCGTTAGACGCGACAGGTGAGCGTGTCGACTCAATCGTTGTCATGGGAATCGGTGAGCCGTTTGATAACTATGATGAGTTAATGCGTTTCTTGCGCACGGTCAACCATGATCACGGACTCAACATCGGAGCACGCCACATCACAGTATCAACAAGTGGAATCGTTCCAAAAATCTACAAGTTTGCGGATGAAGGAATGCGCATTAACTTCGCCATCTCGCTTCATGCGGCTACGACAGAACTACGTACACGTCTCATGCCAATCAACCGTGCCTTTGACTTAGACAAGTTGATGGATGCCGTCCGTTACTATACCGAGAAGAGCGGTCGTCGCATCACGTTCGAATACGGATTGTTTGGTGGCGTCAATGATACAGAAGACCATGCCCATCAATTGGCTGATTTGTTGAAAGGAATCAAATGTCACGTCAACTTGATCCCGGTTAACCACGTATTGGAACGCGATTATGTACGCACACCGAGAGCTCAAATCTTTGCCTTCGAAAAAGTGCTCAAAGACCGCAATGTGAACGTGACGATTCGTCGCGAGCAAGGGTCGGATATCGATGCTGCTTGTGGGCAACTTCGAGCGAAGGAGCGCGAACAAGAAACGAGGTAATCAGAAAGATGGAATTAGCATTTCGAACAGATCGTGGACAAGTACGCACACAAAATGAAGATGCAGTTTTAATCTTAGGCGATGCCTTCTCAGGAATTGCGCTCGTTGCCGACGGGATGGGTGGACATGCAGCGGGAGAGGTCGCGAGTCAAATCGTGATTGAGGAGTTTCGACGGGCTTTCCCGTCTCTCCCGTCGACCCCGGTCGATATCGAGCGATGGTTCCGTCATCACATTCACTTGGCGAATGAACAAGTGTTGCAATTTGCAAAGCAGTCGAACCTCGTCATGATGGGAACGACTGTGGCAGCCGTTTGTTGGAACGGAGAGACGGTGGTCATCGTTCATATCGGTGACAGCCGTGTCTATGCCTTGCAAGCAAATGAATTAAGACGTCTCACAGAAGATCATTCTTACGTCAACGTGCTTAAACAGCTCGGTGAATTGACAGAAGAGGAGATGCGCGTTCATCCGAAACGAAATGTCATCACCCGGGCGATCGGTTCAAGCGAACAAGTCGAACCTGACGTGCAAGTGCTCGCTGACCCTGAGTTTGATGTGATATTAATTTGTACGGATGGATTGACGACACATCTGACGGATGGCGCAATTCAACACGTGTTACAACAAGCTGTATCGGCTGATCAAAAAGCAGATCAACTCATTGCTGAAGCCAATCAATTGGGAGGGAGCGACAACATCACGGTCGCGCTCGTTCAATTCACAGATAGAAAGAGAGGATGAATCCGATGCGAAGCGGAGAACGAATCAACGATCGTTATCGGATCGAACAACAAATCGGCAGCGGAGGCATGGCAAATGTCTACCGGGCTCATGACGAGATTTTAAACCGAACCGTCGCCATCAAGGTGTTGCGATCTGAATTCTCACATAACGAACAATTTATACGTCGGTTCGAGCGAGAAGCCCACGCGGCTACGAGTCTGAACCATCCGAATATCGTCGCCATCTACGACGTCGGTGATGAAGATGATTTATACTATATCGTCATGGAACACGTCGATGGCGTGACGTTAAAACAATATTTGCAAGAAGAATACATATCTGTCGATGAGGCGTTGCGCATCATGGGACAGATTTGTGATGCGATTGATCACGCCCATGCGAATCGAATCATTCATCGGGACATCAAACCACAAAATATGATGATCGATCAGCATGGAAATGTGAAGGTGACCGATTTTGGAATTGCGGTTGCGATGTCGAATGCGACGTTGACGCATACGATGTCCGTCCTAGGCTCTGTCCACTATTTCTCACCTGAACAAGCTCGCGGGAAATTCGCGGATGAAAAGTCGGATATTTACTCGCTAGGTGCCGTTTTGTACGAATTGTTGACGGGGCGCGTACCGTTTATCGGCGAGACGCCGGTCGCAGTCGCGCTTCAACATTTGCAAGATGACCCGATTCGGCCGATGGATTTGAATCCGAATATTCCACAAGCGCTTGAGAATTGTGTCATGCAAGCCTTGTCGAAATCACCGGGTGCCCGTCATATATCGGTCGCAGCTTTCAAGAAAGATTGTATGACCGCATTAAGCCGAGAACGTGCCAATGAGCCGAGACGTCTCTCAGCCAATCAAGACGAGTTCGACCAAACACTCGTCATGGCGCCGGTCATGCCTGAAGAAAAACAAGATGTACCGGTGACACCGCCCCCGGTCACACCACCAAAGGAACAGGAGCCAAATGAGGCACCGGTTAAAAAGAAGAAACGCAAATGGTGGATTTGGATATTACTCGTCATTCTCTTAATTGGGGGAAGCATTGCGGCGTATGTGGTCGCCGACGAAATGTCGCGCGCCGTCGTGCCTGATGTCGTCGGCATGAGTATCGGGGACGCGACGACAGAACTCGAGGCTTCTGGATTTGTCGTCGAAGTGACAGAACGTGCGAGCGATGATATTGCGGAGGGTGAGGTCATTTCGCAAAATCCGCAAGAAGGACGTAAACCGAAACGCGGCACGACTGTGACGATTGTCGTATCGGCCGGAAAAGAGACGGTCGAGATGCCGAACGTGGAAGGTCTTTCACAGACTGCCGCTGAGCGTATGCTAAAAGACTTGGCATTCAGCGATCTTGAAATCAAAACCGAAGCTTCTGAAACGGTAAACAGTGGGGATGTAATTTCACAATCGGTTGACCCAGGTGAAGAGGTCGTTCCTTCAGAGGTGACGGTCACGCTCGTTGTGTCGACAGGTAGCAACAAAGTGGAACTATCTAACCTTGCCGGGTATACGTTCGACGAAGCATCTATTTATGCTGAACAGAACAAATTGAAAATCGTGAAGAAGGATGAATTTTCGACAAGTGTTCCAAAAGGTCAAATCATCCGTCAACTTCCGACAGCCGGGACGGCAGTCGACCCGGGAACGGAGCTCACGGTGATTGTATCGGAAGGCGTCGAACCGACCGATATCTCGATTGAACGTGAAGTGAGTGTTGAAGTCGAGCAACTGGATAAGGATAAGAAGCCGAAAGCGGTCGAAGTCGTCATTCGTACGGTTGACGCACGTGGTGAAATTGAGGTACTTCGTGATCAAATCACAGAGACGACAACGTACTCGTACACGCTAGTCATTGCCCCTGACGAAGTCGGGACAGCAACGATTGAAGTTGATGGTGAGATTGTTCGAACGGATTCAGTCACATATGCGCAAGCCGAAGAGGCACAATAAAGAGGTGACGGTGTCGTCACCTCTTTTTTAAAAGGAGGTAGTCATAATGAAAGGAACAATCATTCGTCTTCAAGGCGGGTTTTATGATGTGATGACCGAGGCGAATCAAGAGATTCGTTGTCGGGCAAGGGGGAATTTTCGAAAACGCAATATCTCACCTGTCGTCGGCGACGATGTGGTGATTCAAGATCAAGAAGATGGGACCGGCTATATTCTTGAAGTGGAAGAGCGCCAAAACCATCTCGTTCGGCCACCGATTGCGAATATTGATCAAGCGTTCCTCCTCTTTTCAGTTAAGGAACCAGCGTTTTCCTATCATTTGCTTGACCGTTTTCTCATTCTCATTGAATCGAAGCAAATTCATCCAATCATCGTATTGACGAAGATGGACTTGCTCGATGAAAGTGAAGTCGAACCGATTCAAGTGGCGATTGCTCGCTATCGGGCGATTGGGTATGACGTGATCGAAACGTCGACGGAGCATGGGCACGGTGTTGATGAAGTGCGCAGTCTATTCAAGGGAAAAACGAGCGTCTTCGCCGGTCAGACCGGTGTCGGGAAAAGTTCGTTACTCAATGCAGTCGCGCCAGAACTCGAGTTGGCGACAGGTGCAATCTCGAAATCGCTCGGACGAGGAAAACATACGACACGTCACGTGACGTTAATCCAATTGGCGGATGGTCTCGTTGCCGATACACCGGGTTTTTCAAGTCTAGAGTTTCCTCAGGAACTTGAGACAGATGAGCTCAGATGGTGCTTCCCCGAATTCGTGGAACGCCATGACGATTGTAAGTTCCGGGGATGTGTCCACGTTAATGAACCAGGATGTGCCATCAAACAAGCGGTTGAAAATGGCGAAATTGCTTCAACAAGGTACGAAAATTATGTTACCTTTATGGAGGAGTTAAACGATCGAAAACGGAGGTATTGACAGATGATTAAAATTGCACCATCTATTTTAGCTGCCGATTTTGCCAACTTGGAAGCTGAAGTAAAAGCCGTTCAAGAAGCAGGGGCTGACTATATCCATTTTGACGTGATGGACGGGCAATTCGTACCAAACATCTCGATTGGTCTACCTGTTCTCGCGAGCTTGCGTAAAAAATCAGACATGGTACTCGATGTACATTTGATGATTGACCAACCAGAACGCTACGTTGAAGATTTCGTGAAAGCCGGTGCGGACATCGTAACCGTACACGTGGAAGCGACGAATCATTTGCATCGTGTCTTACAGCAAATCAAAGCGGCAGGTGCGAAATGTGGGGTCGTCTTAAACCCACATACACCACTTTCGACGATTGAACACGTACTCACGGACGTCGATATGGTGTTGCTCATGACGGTCAACCCAGGATTCGGGGGTCAGGCGTTTATTGAATCGGTCGTGCCAAAAATTTCAGCGCTTAGCCAACTTCGTCAAGACCATCAACTTGATTTTGAGATTGAAATCGATGGTGGTGTGAACGCAGAAACGGCAAAACGTTGCATCGATGCTGGAGCTGATGTGCTTGTGGCAGGATCAGCCATCTATAGTCAATCGGATTATAAAGCAGCCATCGATAGCATTCGTGGCGCATCTCGTGTATAATCGACGGTAGAACAACAAGATAGAGTCGCAAGGGGTGTCACATCATGTGGCTGAGAGGCATACGCTAACCCTTTGAACCTGTTCCGTTCACACGGACGTAGGGATGTGGCGAAAATGCACGTTGCGAATTCAAGCAGCATGGCGTTTACGTCATGCTGCTTTTTGTCGTTCAAACAAATAAAGGAGGAAGAAGGATGAAATCACGTTTCAAATTACAAGCGCTCATTGAAATTTCATTGTTTGCGGCGCTCGGGCTTATTTTTGATTTGCTCATTCCATATCGTTTACCACAAGGTGGGTCTATCAGTTTAGCGATGCTCCCGATCTTTGTCATGGCGTTCCGTCACGGGCTGAAAAGTGGTCTTGCGACAGGCGCGCTCGTCGGGACACTTCAACTCTTGTTCGGAGCATACATTTTCACACCTGTACAATTCTTGCTCGACTATACGGTCGCATATGGCCTCGTCGGTATGGCCGGGGTATTCGCAGGGCGAGTGAAACATGCTGCGAGTCAAGGTGCGACAAAGACGCTTGCCATCTATTTAGTGCTCGGGGCATTGCTCGGGTCGATGTTACGATACGCAGCGCACGTCATCTCGGGTATCGTCTTCTTCGCTGAATACGCAGAAGGTCCGGTCGTGGCCTACTCGCTCGGATATAACGCCACGTATATGCTCCCATCCTTTGTCATCTCGGCCATCGTGTTAGTACTTCTCTTCACGACAGCACCACGTTTCACGCGTGTGGCGACACGGGATATCCGTCAATGAACGTACTAATCGTCGCGGCGAGTCCGGCACCTATTCCGGACTTACCGCGTGATGCCGATTTTGTGATTGGTGTGGATGGTGGATATCAAAGACTGTTAGATGAAGGAGTTGTACCAGACGTCGTGGTGGGAGATTTTGATTCGTTCGATGGGACACCACCTGATCAAGCGTTACGCTATCCTTCGGAGAAAGATGTGACAGACTTAGAAATTGCATTGGAGTTAGCAAGAGAACGGGGAGCAACACGAATCGATGTGTATGGGGCTCTCGGGGGACGGATCGATATGACGTTTGCGAACGTAGGCTTACTGGAGTCCTATCCGGAGATGCACCTTCATGATGAAGGGCAAACGGTCTATCTTGTAAGAATAGGAGACTATACCATTCCGAAACGGGACGGTCACTATTTGTCTTTCATGCCATGGAAGACAGCTACGATTTCCATTAAAGATGTCAAATATCCACTTGACCATCATGACGTGACGAGCGGAGAGGCGCTGACGATCTCAAATGAATGGTCTACGGATTCTGCCCGGTTGACGGTCCATCAAGGGACCGTTCTCGTCATGATTGTCAAAAAATGAGCACAAAAAAATCCCATCGGCGAATGCCGCTGGGATTTATTCGTTCGTGTATAAGTATTATACGCGTTCAACGAGACCTGATTTAAGTGCGCGAGCTGAAACCCAAACGCGTTTCGGTTTACCGTCAACGAGAATACGAACTTTTTGTACGTTTACACCCCAAGTACGTTTTGTCTTGTTGAGTGCGTGCGAACGGTTGTTACCTGATTTAGGTGATTTACCTGTTACGTAGCATTTACGTGCCATGCGTTTCCCCTCCTTTTTTATGTGGGTTCGTCCTAATAGACACTCGTTTATATTAGCACGGCTTTTTTCCCGATGCAACTAGAAAATCGTACCATGACAAGAAAAAAACTTGACATTACTCTCAAGGATTTGAATAATGAATGAGGTTATCGCGTTAATTGACCGAGTTTCTGGAGCAGGTTCTTTTAATAACTAGGTACTTATTGTAGAATGTACATTAGGAATCATTCCGAATAAAGGAGGCTACTCCATATGGCAATTGAAATGAAGACAACATATGGCAATATTGACATCACAAGTGACGTCATCGCGACACTCGCAGGTGGTGCAGCGATGGAATGCTTCGGTGTGGTCGGCATGGCTTCACAAGCACAATTGAAAGACGGCATTGCTGAATTGTTAAAACGTGAAAATTACGCGCGTGGTGTCGTCGTACGTCAAGAAGACGAAGACGTACATATCGACATGCACATCATTGTAAGCTACGGGACGAAAGTATCTGAAGTCGCATACAACGTGCAGAGCCGAGTCAAGTATACGCTCGGAGAAACTTTAGGATTAAACGTTTCGTCGGTAAATATATTCGTTCAAGGCGTTCGTCTGACGAATGACTGACGAAAACGGAGGAGGATTTGGTGTGGGTTTAAAACGTTTAGATGGATTGGCGCTCTCAAACATGATCGCGAACGGAGCGGCCAACTTGAGCCAAAACGCAGATTATGTAGATTCGCTTAACGTCTTCCCGGTTCCAGACGGAGACACGGGGACGAACATGAACTTGACGATGACGTCGGGCGCGAAAGAAGTAGCGGCGATGAACTCATCAAATATCGCAGAGGTGTCATCAAAGTTTGCACGTGGACTACTTATGGGAGCACGCGGAAACTCGGGTGTTATTTTAAGTCAGTTGTTCCGTGGATTCGGTAAAGCTGTTGAAGGAAAAGCAGAACTGACAACAGTTGATTTTGCAGAAGCGCTCAAGCGCGGTGTCGACACGGCATACAAGGCGGTTATGAAACCGGTTGAAGGAACGATTTTGACGGTTGCTCGTGAAGCGGCCGACGAAGCGCTCCTTGCGTCAGAGTCGACAAGTGATTTCACTGAATTTATGAAACGCGTCATCGAAGAAGCGAAAGCATCGTTAGACCGTACACCGGACTTGTTGCCGGTATTAAAAGAAGTCGGCGTCGTCGACTCGGGCGGTCAAGGACTTCTCGTCATCTACGAAGGTTTCCTTGCTAGCCTTGAAGGCAAAGAGCTCGAGAAACCACATGCTCCTGTCATGGATGCGTTGATCGAGGCAGAACACCATGCGCATGCGGCACAAGGGTTCATGTCTACAGAAGATATCGAATTCGGTTATTGCACAGAGATCATGGTTCGTTTCCAAGACGAAAAGTTAAAGGATGCACCGTTCAATGAAGATGCGTTCCGTAACGAATTGTCTGAACTGGGAGATTCTCTCCTTGTCGTCGCGGACGAAGAACTCTTAAAAGTTCACGTTCACGTTGAGACACCGGGTGAGGTCATCACGAAAGGTCAACGTTTCGGTGAACTCGTCGCCGTTAAAATCGAGAACATGCGTCAACAACACTCGACCATTCTCGAAGAAGAACATGGTGCGAATCAACACGGTGTTCAACAGGCAGAGAAGCCGAAAGCACCATTTGCGATCGTCACGGTAGCAATGGGTGAAGGCGTCAGCGAATTGTTCCGTTCACTCGGGGCAGCACACGTCATCGAGGGCGGTCAAACGATGAACCCATCAACAGAAGATATCGTCAAGGCGATTGAGTCTGCACATGCGGAACACGTCTTTATCTTCCCGAACAACTCAAACATCATCATGGCTGCTGAGCAAGCAGCGTCTGTCGCACCATGCGGCGTCTCTGTCATCCCGACGAAGACGGTCCCACAAGGTCTTGCGGCAGCAATCGCCTTCAACCCAGAGGCGGATGTCGAGATGAACGAACAAGCGATGAAGTCAGCTGCCGCGACTGTGAAGTCCGGACAAGTCACTTACGCTGTTCGTGACACGAGCATCGATGGTGTGGAAATCAAGAAAGACGAGCACATGGCGATTGCAGAGAAGAAAATCGTTTCTTCCTCAACGTCGAGCCTCGAAGCTGCTAAAAAGTTGGTCGATGCACTCGTCGAAGCAGATGATGAAATCATTACGATCTTAACGGGTGAAGGTTCATCTGAAGCAGACGTAGAAGCGTTGACGTCATATATCGAATCTGTAAATGATGAGATTGAGATTGAAGTACACGACGGCAAACAACCGCTTTACTCTTATATTTTTAGTGTGGAATAAGCTGTTTCAAGTCCCTACCTTCTGTATAATGAAGGTAGGGATTTTTGAAAGGGGGAAAATTAGGTGAAATATCGTAGTGTGTTTGACATCATTGGTCCTGTCATGGTCGGGCCATCGAGTTCGCATACAGCAGGTGCCGCGCGCATCGGGCTGATGGCAGGGAAATTATTCGGAAGAACGCCACGCACCGCACGCATCACGTTTTATGGGTCGTTTGCGGACACGTATCGTGGTCACGGTACGGATGTCGCGATTGTCGGTGGAATTATGGGGTTTGATACGTTCGACCTGCGAATCCCACAAGCGTTAGACATTGCCCGTGAAAAAGGAATCGAAGTCATCTTTGAGACGAGCGATTTGTTGACGGATCATCCGAATACAGCGCGTGTCTTGCTCGAAGACGAGTTCGGTACGTTTGAAATCGTCGGGATCTCAATCGGTGGGGGAACGATTGAAATCACGGAACTGAATGGATTCCCGTTAAAGTTGACAGGTGGGGGACCTGCGCTCGTCGTCTTGCATCATGACCGATTCGGGGCAATCGCCGCAGTGACAGGTGTCTTGGCGAATCATCAATTGAACATTGGACATATGGAAGTGAGTCGTCACGAAAAAGGAATGCAAGCCTTGATGGCCATTGAGATTGATGAAACGATTCCTGCTGAAGTGTTAGCAGAGCTAGAACGATTACCGCAGATCGAACGGATCGCTATTTTTGGGGAATAAGGAGAATGTGAGATGTTTAAATCAGTAGAAGAGTTAGTGACGATGGCAACAGAACGAGGTATCCCGATTTCTGAGGTGATGATCGAACAAGAGATGCACGTCAGACGCTCGAGCCGGGAAGACATCATCGGAATGATGGACCGTAACCTCGAGGTCATGGAAGAAGCGGTCGAACGTGCGCTTCAAGGTGTCACATCGGTGACGGGATTGACGGGGAACGATGCCGTACTCATGCAAGATTATATACGTTCAGGCAAATCACTTGCCGGAGACCTTATTTTAGATGCCGTGTCAAAAGCAATCGGGACGAACGAAGTGAACGCGGCGATGGGACGAATTTGTGCGACACCGACTGCGGGGAGTGCGGGCGTCGTGCCAGGAACGTTATTCGCGGTGAAAGATCGCCTCGAGATGGACCGCGATGCCATGATTCGCTACTTGTTCACGTCAGGAGCGTTCGGGTTTGTTGTGGCGAACAACGCTTCGATTTCAGGAGCGGCAGGGGGATGCCAGGCAGAAGTCGGTTCAGCGACCGGAATGGCAGCAGCAGCGATTGTCGAAGCGGCCGGCGGGACACCGGACCAGTCGGCTACGGCGTTTGCAATCGCCCTTAAAAACATGCTCGGCCTTGTCTGTGATCCTGTGGCAGGACTCGTTGAAGTGCCGTGTGTGAAACGGAACGCCATGGGCGGTGCTAATGCCATTGTCGCAGCGGACATGGCCCTCGCGGGAATCACATCGCGTATTCCTTGTGACGAAGTCATCTCAGCGATGCATGAAGTCGGTCAAATGATGCCGACTGCGTTGAAGGAGACGGCTAAAGGTGGATTGGCGAATACGCCGACGGCTCGTCGCCTCGAACGAAATATTTTTGGAGCGAAAGAAGATGCAAAACAATGAACGGCTGACGACTCTGAAAGGAGTCGGGCCAGAGATGGCCAAAAAACTAGAAATGATGGGACTTGTTCGAATCGAGGACGTGCTAGAGCACGTCCCGTTTCGTTATGAGAATTATAATAGTGGGACCGTAACGACCGCTGTTCACGGGGACCTCGTCAAATGGAGTGGGACGGTACAAGCAGAACCACTCGTTCGTTACTACAGTAAAGGTAAGAACCGCCTTCAGTTTAGATTATTGCTAGAAGAACGGTATGCAGTCCAAGTGACGATGTTCAATCGGGCGTTCTATAAGGATAAGTTGACGATTGGCGAAACCGTCACGGTCAAAGGGAAATGGGATATGAATCGGATGACGATCAGTGCGACCGACCTCGAATTCGGTGCACCGTCAGGCGGCCTTCAGCCCATCTATTCGTTACGAGCCGGACTCACGCAAAAAAACTTTAGTCGAATCGTCAAGTTAGCTTTCGAACAAGTGACGGACCTCCCGGAACGGGTGCCGCAGTCCATACGAGACAGGTATCGACTAGAGGACCGAATGACCATGCTTCGCGGGATGCATTTCCCGGATACGGTGGAGACATATAAGCAGGCGAGACGGAGCTACGTATACGAAGAGTGTCTCATGTATCAATTGAAATTGCAGGCGTTTCGGAAAATGGAGCGGTCAGGAAACGGTCGGGCCCTTCAACTTGATAAGCCTCAATTGAACGAATTCGTCAAACGACTCGCATTCCCATTGACGGGAGCTCAAACACGGGTCATCCGTGAAATCGTGTCCGATCTCGAAAAGCCAGAACGGATGAATCGATTGTTGCAAGGGGATGTCGGGAGCGGGAAGACCGTCGTTGCCGCGATTGCCTTGTATGCGACCGTCATGGCTGGGTATCAAGGCGCATTGATGGTACCGACCGAAATTTTAGCCGAACAGCACGCGACATCTTTACAGGAATTGTTTGAGCCGTTTGGCATCACCATCGCCCTCTTGACGAGCTCGGTGAAAGGAAAAGCCCGGGAGGCGCTTCTGACTGCGATTCGATCCGGTGATGTCGACATCATCGTCGGAACGCATGCCCTCATTCAAGGACCGGTCGAATTTTCGAATTTGCATTTGGCGATTACAGACGAACAGCATCGATTCGGTGTCGAACAACGGAAGAAACTTCGTGATAAAGCCGAATTTGCGGACGTCTTGTATATGACAGCGACCCCGATTCCGAGGACACTTGCAATCAGTGCGTTCGGAGAGATGGACGTCTCGACGATTGATGAGATGCCAAAAGGCCGAAAACCGATTGAAACATATTGGGCGAAGCAAGACCAAATCGACCGTGTTCATTCGATGGTCGATCGAGAGCTGACGCTTGGCCGTCAAGCCTATGTGATTGCACCACTCATCGAGGAGTCGGATACGCTCGAAGTCGAAAGTGCGACAGCTTTATATGAACTGTTGAAAGAACGGTTCCCAAACTATGCCGTCGGTTTGATGCACGGGAAGCTATCGAGCGCAGAAAAAGACGACGTGATGAAATCATTTGCCGACAATGCGACACAAATTCTCGTGTCGACGACGGTCGTCGAAGTCGGGGTAAACGTTCCGAACGCTTCACTCATCATTATTCATGACGCTGAGCGCTTCGGTCTCGCACAACTGCACCAGTTGCGAGGACGTGTCGGTCGTGGTGCCCATCAGTCCTTCTGCATCCTCGTCGGGGATCCGAAGTCAGATGTTGGAAAAGTTCGACTGAAAACGATGACGGAGACGAATGACGGATTCGTATTGGCGGAGAAAGATTTAGAGTTACGTGGTGCCGGTGATTTCTTTGGTACCGCCCAAAGCGGGCTGCCTAGCTTCCGGGTCGCCGATCCGGTTCTCGATTTAAAAGTGATGGAAGTAGCGATGCGTGACGCCGTGGCACTTCTCGGAAGCGATGCGTTTTGGCAGGACGCCCAATATGAAGGGTTACGTGGCTATTTGAAACAACTCGACCTCCTCGTAGGGGAAAGGTTAGAATAATACTTGAAAATGACGACTAAAGAATATATACTGCTATTAGTACCAGGTATTAAGTTCTTTAGCGATTAGTTTAGGAGGGAACTGAATGCGGGTACCTAAGAAAGAGCGGCAACGCTTGTTACAAGAAACGATTGAGCGCAATCCGTTCATCAAAGACGAGGAACTGTCAAAACAGTTTTCCGTCAGCATCCAGACGATTCGTCTCGATCGGATGGAATTAAAAATTCCAGAAGTGAGGGAACGAATCAAACATGTGGCTTCTGAACACCTCGATGAAGTCAAATCGCTTTCAATGAGCGAGGTCATCGGTGATATGATTGACTTGAAACTCGATGACTCTGCGATTTCTGTCCTCGATATCGAAAAAGAACACGTCTTTAGCCGCAATGAGATTGCTCGTGGACACGTCTTGTTCGCGCAAGCCAACTCGTTAGCGGTGGCGCTCATCAATGATGAATTGGCGTTGACCACTAAAGCGGAGATCCGATTTAGTCGCCAGGTTCATCTTGGAGAGCGAGTCGTTGCCAAGGCTCGTGTGATTAAGCTAAGAGGAGACGGAAGAACAGACGTCACAGTCGAAAGTTATGTCGGCGAGGAGCGCGTCTTTGAAGGCGACTTCACGATTTACCGACGTGGTGAGGAGGAACAAGCATGAAATTAGCAATTGATGCAATGGGTGGCGACCACGCACCGAAAGCAATCGTAGAAGGTGTGAAACGGTTCGTCGAACAATATCCGAACGAGCCGATGGAGCTCTTTTTAGTCGGTGACGAGGTGAAAATCGCCTCTTACGGACTTGACGATCCTCGTGTGACGGTCGTTCCAGCTAGTGAAATCATTACAGGAGAGGACGAGCCGGTTCGAGCGGTCCGCCGTAAAAAGGACAGTTCGCTCGTCGTAGCGGCCAATCTCGTCAAAGAAGGTAAAGCGGATGCTCTCGTGTCTGCTGGAAACACTGGCGCCTTGATGGCTGCATCTCTCTTCATCATCGGACGAATCCCAGGAATCGAGCGTCCGGCATTATCTCCGACGTTCCCTACATATACAGGTAGTGGTGTCGTCGTGTTGGATGTCGGAGCGAATCCGGATGCGAAAGCCGAACATCTTGTGGATTATGCGATCATGGGCTCACTCTATGCCGAACATGTTCGTGGCATCAAAACACCGCGTGTCGCGCTTCTCAATATCGGGACAGAAGCCGGAAAAGGAAATGCGCTCACGAAAGAAGCGTTCCCCCTCCTTGAACAGGCCCCTGTCCACTTTGTCGGGAATGTCGAAGCGCGTGAAGCGATGTCAGGAGATGTGGACGTCATCGTGACAGAAGGATTTGCCGGAAACATCTTGTTAAAAGGTGTAGAAGGATCCTCAGCAATGCTTATGAAGATGATGAAAGAACAATTCACGAGCAATCTTGTATCGAAACTTGCCGCTCTCATCTTAAAACCGAAATTAAGACGATTGAAAGAAACGCTTGATTATCGCGAACATGGGGGAGCCGGTTTATTTGGGATCAATGCGCCTGTCATCAAGGCGCACGGATCGAGTGACGCACTCGCAATGATGAGTGCGTTGAAACAGGCGAAAATCATGGTAGACCACGATGTCGTCGATAAAATCAAGCGTGCCAAAGCGATAGACTAAGCGAAAGCAGGTGAGGACATGGGGAAAGTAGCATGGGTGTTCCCGGGACAAGGCTCTCAAGCCGTCGGAATGGGACAGACATTTTTAGACCAACCTGAAACTCTTCAGGCAATCGGGCGTCGACTCGGATTTGACCTTCTTGAAGTCATGTCTGCTGGGTCGAAAGAAGACCTCCAAGAAACAGAAGTCGCACAACCGGCAATCGTGGCGCATGCCTCGTTACTGGCACAAGCCTATGCGGCAAATGGTGCGACACCAGATGTCGTCATCGGACATAGCGTAGGAGAGTATGCTGCGCTCGTCTCGGCAGGGGTCATCGATTTAGAAGAGGCGACCGTGCTCGTTCGAGAACGTGGTAATTTGATGTCTTCAGTGAAAGACGGGACGATGGCGGCAGTCGTCGGAATGACCGATCTTCAAGAAGCGCTTCATATCACTGAAAAAATTAGTGCGAGTGGGGATTTAGTACAAATCGCTAACTTGAATTGCCCTGGTCAGTTTGTCATTTCCGGGCATATCGATGCTGTCGAACAGGCAAGTGTAGAATTGAAAGCAGCCGGCGCGAAACGAGTGTTACCGTTAAACGTCTCCGGTGCGTTCCACAGTTCATATATGATGCCGGTGGCGACACGTTTCCAGGATGTCCTCGCCTCATCACCGTTCAAAGAGGCGTCTGTCGATTTCATCTCGAACGTGGATGCGGTTGTACATCGCGATCCTGAACATTTAAAAGCGTTGTTGACGAAACAACTCTATTCGTCAGTGCGTTTTGAAGAATGTGTTCGAAAAGCGATTGCAGACGGAGTGGACACGTTCATCGAGTTCGGTCCATCGTCACCCCTTTCAGGGTTGATTAAACGAATCGATTCGAACGTTTCGATTCAAAAGGCGACCACGCTTGAAGAAGTCGCCTCGTTAGGAGGAGAAGTTCGTGCATGATCAAGTAGCGATCGTGACTGGTGCGTCCCGTGGAATCGGTGCGGCCATCGCGAAACGTTTAGGGGAAGACGGCTTCCGTGTCGTCGTGAACTACTCGGGTAGTGAAGAGAAGGCAAACGCCGTCGTGGCAGCCATCACCGAAGCAGGCGGAGAAGCCATTGCTGTGAAGGCAGATGTCTCAAACGCAGACGACGTCAAAGCACTCGTCAAGACGGCAGTCGATACGTATGGACGCGTCGATTGTCTTGTGAACAATGCAGGGATTACACGTGATGGGTTACTCATGCGTATGAAAGAGGCAGATTTCAATGACGTCTTATCGACGAATTTGAAAGGGGCATTCCTCACATCGCAAGCGGTGACACGTCCGTTGCTCAAATCAAAATCAGGGCGTATCATCAATATCGCCTCGGTCGTCGGCATCACTGGGAACGCAGGACAAGCAAACTATGCGGCCGCAAAAGCAGGGTTGATTGGATTGACAAAATCTGTGGCACGCGAACTCGCAAGTCGTCATGTGACGGTCAATGCCGTTTGTCCTGGTTTCATTCAAACCGACATGACCGATGCCTTGACAGATGCGCAGCGAGACGCTACACTCGAGCAAATTCCGTTCAACCGTTTCGGACAAGTGGAAGATGTAGCGAACCTCGTCTCATTTTTGGCGTCTGAACAGGCTGCTTACGTGACTGGCCAGACGATTGCCGTCGATGGCGGCATGACGATGGCATAAAAGAGAACTTTACCAATAGACAGACATTTAATATACTTACCTTTGGAGGGATTTTATCATGACAAAAGAACAAATTTTAGTAGACGTACAAGAAGCAGTAGCAGAGAAACTCGGAAAAGACGTTTCTGAGATCACGGCAGAGAAATCGTTCAAGGACGACCTTGGCGCTGACTCGCTTGAAGTAATGGAAATGGTGATGGACCTCGAAGACAAATTCGACATCACGATTGAAGACGAAGACGCTGAGAAACTTGCAACTGTTGGCGACGTAGTCGCATACATCGAAACAAAAGTGTAATCAAGCCATCCCACCGCTCGGTCCCGAGTGGTGGGCTTGTGCTTATTCATGGAGGGAATTATGACAAAAGAAAAACGGCGGTTTGACCGTCAAGGATCGGCGCAACGGCGTCGACGTCAGGAAATGGAACGAGCACGCATCTTAGAGTTATTCAAGTCATTAGAAGAGCGTTTAGACGTTCAGTTTTCAAATCACGACTTGCTCATGCAGGCGTTCACGCATTCATCTTATGTGAATGAGCAGCGTGGGTTGCGAAAAGACAATGAACGCTTAGAGTTTTTAGGGGATGCCGTATTAGAATTGACCGTATCCCGGTTCCTATATGAGACTTATCCGGAGCGCTCCGAGGGGGAATTAACAAAGTTACGGGCGGCGATTGTTTGTGAACCGTCACTCGTGAATTTTGCGGAGGCCTATGCCTTCTCTGACTTCATCTTGCTTGGAAAAGGTGAAGAGTTGACTGGTGGACGAAAACGTCCGGCATTACTTGCCGATGTCTTCGAATCCTATATCGGTGCTCTTTATTTAGACCAAGGGATTGAGGCAGTCGAACGATTCCTCGCCGAAGCGGTTTTTCCGAAAGTCTTAGCCGGAGTATTTGAAGAACAGACTGATTTCAAGAGCCAGTTGCAGGAAAGCGTGCAACGTGAAGGGTTAGGTCCGGTCACTTATGAGATCATCGAAGAGCGCGGACCGGCACATAGCCGAGAATTTGTGGCTCATGCACGTCTCAGCGACGATATTGTCGGTGAAGGGGTCGGGCGTTCTAAAAAAGAAGCGGAACAATTGGCAGCGAAAGAAGCGCTCATCGCTTTTAATCGGCGATACGCAGATTTATAAACAAAAGGAGTGGACCATTCACCATGGTTCCACTCCTTTTTCATGTCAATTGACCGAGCTCTTCGACGATTCCGTCGACTTCTGATAAAGAGAGGGAAGAACGTGTCATCACGTACTCATAAATCTCTTTCACCGCTGATGGGTCAGCCTCATTATATTCTTCCGCTTTGATCGCACCGCGGTTAATAATGTTCATCTTATCCAAAATCGCTTCAATCATCTGTTCATTCGTCATCTGTATTCCCCTTTCTACAGTTCTTTTAAGAATAGCATGATTCTGGCATTTTGACGAACTGTTAACTGTGGTAAAATATACAGATGAATGCTTACTGCGGATAGGATGGTCACGATGCACTTAAAACGAATCGAACTCGCTGGCTTTAAATCATTTGCCAAGCGAATTGAATTAGATTTCCGTCCCGGCGTCACGGCTGTAGTAGGGCCGAACGGGAGCGGGAAATCCAATATATCGGACGCTGTTCGCTGGGTACTTGGAGAACAGTCGGCCAAATCACTGCGCGGTGCCAAGATGGAAGATGTCATCTTTGCCGGAAGTGAAGGTGAGAATCACCGAAACGTCGCCGAGGTCACACTCGTCCTCGATAATCGCGACGAACAGTTACGTCTCCCTTATGAAGAAGTGAGTGTGACCCGTCGCGTGACCCGGAGTGGGGACAGCGACTATTTTATGAATAAAAAACCATGTCGTCTAAAAGACGTGATTGATTTATTTTTAGACACAGGTCTTTCCCGCGATGCATTCGCTATCATCGGGCAAGGGCGGGTCGAACAAGTCATTTCCGGGAAACCGGAAGATCGCCGGGCCGTCATCGAAGAGGCGGCGGGAGTCCTCAAGTATCGCCAGCGTAAAAAACAGGCTGAGCGTAAATTACAAGATACGGAGTTGAACTTATCTCGTGTCGACGACATCTTATTTGAGTTGGCTGACCGGGTAGAGCCCCTTCGCGAACAAGCAGCGCTTGCTCGGGAGTATAAAGTGGCAAAAGCCCGTCATGACGAGCTTGAAACGGGTATCATGGGTGCCGAAATTCAAATGCTTCAACAAGAAATCGAGCAGGTGACGGTACGTCACACAGAATCCATTCAGCAATTGTCTAACTCCGACCGTTCGGTACAGAACCTTACCGAAGAACGTAGTCAACTCGAGGCGACACTTTCGACACTTCGTGACGAGTTGGCTGAATTGAATCAAAAGGAGCGCGAACAGTCGACGTATGTCGAGCGTTTGACGGGTGACATCAAGCTCGCAAAAGCCCAAGAAGAGCACGGTGCCGAGATGAAAGACCGTCTCTTGCGTCAACGTGAAGAAGTAAAAACTGAGATGGCAGAGCTTGAGACACGGTTGCAGACCGTTCGTGATGAATTGTCTCAAAAAGTAGATACGTTGCGCCAAACGACTGAGGCGAGAGATGCGCTTCAACAACAGTTGACAGCCGCATCGCGTGATTTCAATTCTGAAATCGAAGCGTTACAAAGTGAAGCGTTCGAACTCGCGACCACGCGAGCGACAATCAGTAACCAACAAAAGCGGGAACAACGGGATATCGATGTCGCCATCGAGTCGAAAGAACGACTTCTTCGTGAGAATAAACATCGTCTCGATGACCGTTCTTCACAAGAAGCGACACTGTTAGCGGCGCAAAAACAGTACGAAGAGGTACAAAGTCGTTTTGAACAATTGACTGATAAAGAGGCGGAACTTCACGATCAAGAAACGACGATCCGTGAGAAATTAACGCGGGCGGAGACGTCTTACTATGATCTCGAGCGTCGTCGTCAAAAAACAGAAGATCGGATCGAAATGCTCGAACGGATGAAGCAATCGTATGAAGGTTATTTCCATGCGGTCAAGTTCGTGTTGAAAAATCGTTCTGCAGGTGTGCTCGGTGCCGTCGCTGAACTCATTCGTGTTCGTCCTTCGTATGAAGCAGCGATCGAAACAGCTCTCGGTCAGACGCAGCAACATGTCGTCGTCACAGACGAGACAGTCGGTCGCCGTGAAATCGATCAATTGCGAAAAGCGAACGCGGGTCGTGCGACATTCTTGCCGCTGACGACGATCAAGCCGAGATTCGTACCGACCGAAGTGATGCATCGCCTCGAATCGATGAATGGGTTTGTCGGTGTGGCGTCCGATTTGGTCGAGACGGACGAATCGTTTGAGACGTTAAAACAATCACTCCTCGGTGCGGTGCTCGTCGCGGAGACGTTAGAAGTCGCGAACCGAATGGCACAGTCGACCGGATATCGTTTCCGCGTCGTCACACTCGAGGGAGACATCGTGAACGTCGGCGGTTCGATGACAGGTGGTAGTCGTAAGCAAGGTGTGGCTTTGTTTACACAATCGCGTGAACTAGATGACTTGAAACAAGGATTGACACAAGGTCTTGCCATGCTCCATGAGCAAAAGCAACGTCTTCAAGAGTATACGGAAGCATTGACAACGATTACTCAAGCACTATCGACACTTCGAGACGAAAAACGTACCGTCGAAGTCACGCTTCGAGAGGTCGAGGCTACTTACCGCACTGCTGAACGTGCCTCACTCGATGCCAAATCACAACTTGAACTGTTCGATCACGAGATGATGCGCTATGAACGGACGATTGAGACGTCGACAGCCGAGCTCGAAAGATTGACGAAAGCCTTGGCAGATACGGACAAAGAGCAAGCGGATATTCGTGTCCGTCTAGAATCGCTCCGTGCCGAACAGTCAAAAAGTGCCGAGAGTACGGGGCAACTCGAAACGGCGCTTCGCCAAAACGAACTCGACCTGCAACGCCATACGCTCGAAGAAGAACGTGTTCGATATGAATTGGAGCGCTTGACGACTGAACTTAATCGTCTACAGGAACGAAACAATCAGATGGAGCGTGAACTCACGCGCCTCGATAGTGGAGAAGTCGTTTCATCTGCTGAATTAGAAGCGACGCTTACCACGGCCAAGCTCGAATTCAACGAGATTCAAGAGTCGCTACAAGCAATGGCAACAACGCTCAAGTCGAATGAAGAAGCGTACCGGATCATGCGTCAGCGTGTCGACCAGGCGACGGAAGCGCGACGACAGGCAGAAGCGGTCGTCCGAAAACTAGAGACGGCGAAGCAAGAGTTCGAATTGAAGCGACAATGGAAGCTCGATGCGTTAGAAGAACAGGGTCTTGTCGCAGAACTCTTACCAGCGCTCGAGATTCCTCTTGATGAAGCGAAAGAAGAGTTTAAATTGCTCGTTCGTCAAATTGAGGAAATCGGACCGGTCAATCTGAATGCAATCGAAGAGTTTGATAGCGTTCACGAACGCTTTACGTTCTTGTCTGAACAGCGAGATGACTTGGTCAGTGCAAAAGAAGATTTGTATGAGATCATCGCCGAGATGGACCGTGAAGTGACACGTCTCTTTAAAGAAACGTATACGAACGTACGGGCACACTTTAAACAGACGTTCACCGAGTTATTCGGTGGAGGTGAGGCCGACTTAAAACTTGTTGATGAATCGGACTTGCTGAACACAGGAATCGAGATCGTTGCCAAACCGCCTGGCAAAAAGCTACAGACGCTCAGTCTATTGTCTGGTGGAGAACGCGCACTCACAGCGATCGCCTTATTGTTTGCGATACTGAAGACGCGTCCGGTACCGTTCTGTGTCCTCGATGAGGTCGAGGCGGCTCTTGATGAGGCGAACGTACACCGGTTCGGGGAATATATTCGCACGCTATCGATTGACACGCAGTTTGTCATCATTACGCACCGAAAAGGCACGATGGAAGCGGCGGACACGCTTTATGGCGTCACGATGCAACAGAACGGGGTGTCCGAAGTGTTATCGGTCGAACTGTCTGAAGCAAAACGTGTCGTAGAAATGGATGAAGAGATGGAGGAATCACGTTGAGTTTTTTCAAGAAATTAAAAGAGAAATTAACGACATCTACCCAAGAGGTGTCACAAAAGTTTACAGACGGGTTGACGAAGACACGTGACGGGTTTGCGAGTGCCGTCAACGACCTCGTCTATCGTTTCCGCGAGGTGGATGAGGACTTCTTCGATGAACTCGAAGATTTGCTCATCCAAGCGGATGTCGGCGTCACGACGACGATGGATCTTGTCGAAGATTTGAAAGAAGAAGTGAAACGCCGCAACTTAAAAGACCCGGTCGCAGTTCGGGATGCACTCGTTGAAGTAGTAGCGAAACGCCTCCAAGAAGACGAATCAGACCGCGAACTGAATATGCAAGATGGACTTACGGTCATCTTGTTTGTCGGTGTGAACGGGGTCGGGAAGACGACGACAATCGGAAAACTGGCGCATCAATTGAAGTCGGAAGGTCGTAACGTCATGCTCGCGGCAGGGGATACGTTCCGTGCAGGGGCAATCGAACAACTCCAAGTTTGGGGAGAGCGTGTCGGCGTTCCTGTTATCCGTCAAACGGAAGGATCAGATCCGGCTGCTGTCGTATACGATGCCGTCCAATCCGCGAAGTCGCGTAACATGGACGTCCTCATCTGTGACACGGCGGGACGTCTTCAAAATAAAGTGAATCTAATGAAAGAACTCGAAAAAGTGAAGCGTGTCATCGAACGAGAAGTTCCGAACGGTCCGCATGAGGTCTTGCTCGCATTAGATGCAACGACAGGACAAAACGCCATGATTCAAGCTAAAGCGTTCAAAGAAGCGACGAACGTGAGCGGAATCGTCTTGACGAAGCTCGACGGGACGGCTAAAGGTGGGATTGTGCTCGCGATTCGAAATGAACTCGACATCCCGGTCAAATATGTCGGTCTTGGTGAAAAGATGGACGATTTACAAGAGTTCGATCCAGAACAGTTCGTCCTAGGGTTATTCGGGGACGTTTTCGAAGAGAAGTCAGAAGACGACTCGACTGAAAAAGAGGACACAAACAAAGACCTCGCCTAAGTTTTGCTGTTAAGAAAAAAACTTGACAAGTACTAGGCACGGCTGTACTATAGGTAGTTGTAAAGGGATTTCACTTAACATGTGGAGGTGAAAGGTTTGACGCTCGAAAAAACGAATCGCATGAACTATCTCATCGATTTCTATCAAGCGCTCCTCACACCGAAACAGCGCAACTATATGTCTCTTTATTACCTAGATGACTACTCGCTCGGAGAGATAGCGGAAGAGTTTGAAGTCAGCCGTCAAGCGGTCTACGATAACATAAAGCGTACAGAAACGATGCTTGAACAGTACGAGGAAAAGCTCGCTCTATTCGAAAAATTCGAACAGCGTCAGCAACTTCTTCAGACCCTCAAACGTCAAGTCGAGCTCACGGATGACGTGAATGCCACGATTTCTGCGCTTGAGAATTTAGAGTAGGGGGCTGGAGCATGGCATTTGAAGGATTATCAGAACGGTTGCAAGCGACGCTTTCAAAGATGCGTGGTAAAGGGAAAATCTCGGAGACTGATGTCAAAGAGATGATGCGTGAGGTTCGCCTCGCCTTACTAGAAGCCGACGTCAACTTTAAAGTGGTCAAGCAATTCGTCAATGACGTGAAAGAGCGTGCGGTTGGTCAGGATGTCATGAAATCATTGACGCCAGGTCAACAAGTTGTCAAAATCGTTCACGAAGAGTTGACGAATTTGATGGGAAGCGATGTCGTCCCGATCTCATTTAGTCAGAAACCACCGACAGTCGTCATGATGGTCGGGCTACAAGGGGCAGGTAAGACGACAACGACCGGGAAGCTAGCGAACTTGATTCGTAAAAAGCATAACCGCAGTCCACTTCTCGTCGCGGCGGATATTTATCGTCCGGCGGCAATCAAGCAGCTCGAGACACTCGGGAAACAACTTGATTTACCGGTCTTCTCACTTGGCGATCAAGTGAAGCCGGAAGAGATTGTGACGAAAGCACTCGAGTACGCAAAAACAAATCATCACGATTTCGTGTTGATCGATACGGCGGGTCGCCTTCATATCGACGAGACGCTCATGGGTGAGCTCGAAAATGTGAAGACGATTGCCAAACCAAATGAGATCTTCCTTGTCGTCGACTCGATGACAGGTCAAGATGCGGTCAATGTGGCCGACAGTTTCAATGAGAAACTCGGAATCACCGGGGTCGTGCTCACAAAGCTCGACGGAGATACACGAGGCGGGGCAGCCCTTTCGATCAAGGCAGTCACGGGAGCGCCGATTAAGTTCGTCGGTCTCGGAGAAAAGTTGGATGCCCTCGAACCATTCCATCCAGAGCGCATGGCGTCACGGATTCTTGGAATGGGGGACGTGCTCTCGCTCATTGAAAAAGCCGAGACACAAATGGACCAAGACGCAGCGAGAGAGCTAGAAAGCAAAATTCGCGACGCGTCATTCACGTTCGATGATTTCATTGAACAGTTGGGTCAAGTGAAAAACATGGGCCCGATTGATGAATTACTTTCGATGTTACCTGGTGCAGGTAAGATGAAAGGGTTGAAGAACGTCCAAATCGACGAGAAACAACTCGATCACGTCGAAGCGATTATTCGTTCGATGACGAAACATGAGCGTTCCAACCCGGAAGTGCTCAATGCGAGTCGTCGGAAACGGATCGCAAAAGGGAGCGGTCGCTCGATTCAAGAAGTGAACCGTCTCATCAAACAGTTCGATGACATGAAGAAGCTGATGAAGCAAATGTCAGGACAAATGAAAGGGAAGAAAAAGGGCTTAGGTCTTCCGTTCTTCTAACAAAAACTTTTGTCAGTCGGACAAAAAAGCTGTATACTATAAAAGTTGTCAATTCTTAAACACATGATGGAGGTATATTACCATGGCAGTTAAAATTCGTCTTAAGCGCATGGGCGCAAAAAAATCACCTTTCTACCGTATCGTTGTAGCAGACTCACGTTCACCACGTGATGGTCGCTTCATCGAGCAAGTTGGTCACTACAACCCGGTTGCAAAACCAGAAGCTGAAGTTCGCATCAACGAAGAACTCGCTCTCAAATGGTTGGCAGACGGCGCGAAGCCATCTGACACAGTACGTAACTTGTTCTCTAAAGCAGGGATCATGGAGAAATTCCACAACGCGAAAAACGCGAAGTAATGATGTGGCCGACCTTTTCTGAGGTCGGCCTATTTTGTTGAGGAGGGAACGCGAATGGATTGGTTATACGTTGGGAAAATCGCCAATACGCACGGCCTTAAAGGGGAAGTAAAGATTTTGGCGGCGACAGACTTCCCGGAAGAACGATTTAAAAAAGGAAATACGTTGTTCCTTGACGTGGACGGAACGAAACAAGAGATGACGATCACGACATATCGTCCGCATAAACAGTTTCATCTCGTCACGTTCAAAGGATTTGAAAACATCAACCTCATCGAGAAATATAAAGGGTTGAAGTTGTACGTCCATGCCGAACACGTGCACAACCTCTCGGAGAATGAATATTACTATCACGAGATTATCGGTTGCGAGGCGATTGTCGATGGCGAGGCAATCGGGGTAATCGATGATATCTTTGAGACAGGTGCGAACGACGTATGGGTCATCAAACGACCAGGCAAGTCGGACGCGCTCATTCCTTACATCGAATCGGTCGTGAAAGAGATTGACGTGGAAGCGAAACGGGTCGTCATCACCCCAATCCCTGGAATGATTGACGATGAAGATTGATGTGTTGACGTTATTCCCGGACATGTTCAAGTCGCTCGACCATTCCATCGTCGGCCGAGCGAAAGCGCTCGGACAAGTGGATATGTCGTTCATCAATTTTCGGGATTTTTCAACGAACAAGCATCATAAAGTCGATGACTATCCGTACGGAGGAGGAGCGGGCATGTTGCTCACCCCACAACCAATCTTTGATGCATTTGACTCGATCGAAGCGAAGTCACCACGTGTCATTCTCACGACGCCGACCGGAAAGCCGTTCAATCAACAGATGGCGGAAGAATGGGCCCGTGAAGAGCATCTAATCTTTTTGTGTGGACATTATGAGGGATTCGACCAGCGCATCCACGATGAACTGGCGACGGACGAAGTGTCCATCGGCGATTTCGTTTTGACGGGTGGGGAGCTCGCGACGATGGTGATGATTGATGCGACGGTGAGACTGCTCCCGGACGTCCTTGGTGATCAGGCGAGCCACGAAGACGATTCGTTCTCGACCGGTCTCCTTGAGTATCCGCACTACACACGCCCTGCGGAATTTCGCGGGTTGAAAGTGCCGGACGTCCTCCTGTCTGGAAATCACGCTCGTATCGAGACGTGGCGACGCGAGCAATCGCTCGCGAGAACGTATCGACGTCGTCCGGATTTACTCGAGCAAATCGAGCTGACGGAAGACGATAAAAAGTTTCTTCAATCGTTGCGCGATTGAGAAATATATGCTATGTTTGAGCATGTGGGTTAAACCCATCGATTACCGATGTTCCGCTATTGGATGCTTGGGCATATGAAGATATGAACATTGAAGAAAAAGGAGATATGATTCATGAACACACAAAAACTGTTCCGTGAAATCACAGAAGAACAATTCAAATCGGACGTACCTGCTTTCCGTCCTGGTGACACAGTACGTGTCCACGTTAAAGTTGTAGAGGGAACGCGTGAGCGTATCCAGATCTTCGAAGGCGTTGTTATCAAGCGTAAAGGTGGCGGCATCAGCGAAACATTCACAGTCCGTAAGATTTCTTACGGCGTAGGTGTTGAGCGTGCATTCCCGCTTCACTCACCACGCGTTGCGCAAATCGAAGTAGTACGCTACGGTAAAGT
Source organism: Exiguobacterium sp. s59 (assembly GCF_018617475.1). Taxonomy (NCBI): domain Bacteria; kingdom Bacillati; phylum Bacillota; class Bacilli; order Caryophanales; genus Exiguobacterium; species Exiguobacterium sp. s59. Next base: position 455,267 of record NZ_JACSKG010000001.1, read on the forward strand.
TCGCCGTGCGAAACTTTACTACCTCCGTAACCTTCGCGGTAAAGCAGCACGTATTAAAGAAATCCGTCGTTAAGATGGGAATTAAGCTTGTCGCTTGCGACAAGCTTCTTTTTTTCTAGTACAATAAGTTCAAATGGATAGAGGAGTGAGTGAAGTTGAAAGAAGTGTTTAGTTGGCTAAAGGCCATCGTTGTCGCTCTTGTCATCGCGTTCGTCATCCGGACGTTCATCTTCGTTCCTGTCATCGTTGAAGGGGAGTCGATGATGCCGACACTCCACAATGCGGATCGAATGATCGTCAGTAAAATTTCGAACTATGTTGGTGAGCTAGACCGAGGCGATATCGTCGTATTCCATGCGACAGAATCAAAAGACTATATTAAACGTGTCATCGCCATCCCAGGCGACACGCTCGAATATCGAGATGACGTGCTCTATATTAACGGTGAAGCGGTTGAAGAACCGTATTTAGACGAGTTCCGCGCACAGATGAACGGGTTCCCGTTGACGGAGAACTTCACGCTTGAACAAGTGACAGGCGAGTCAGTCGTTCCTGAAGACTCATACTTCGTCATGGGAGATAACCGTCAAAACTCGAAGGACAGTCGTGAAATCGGATTTGTGTCGAAAGAGGAGATTGTCGGCAAGACGAACTTCATCTTCTGGCCGCTCGACGATGTTGGCACGGTAGAAGATTAAGGTGGTGCTTTTTTGGCAATTCAATGGTTTCCTGGCCACATGGCCAAAGCAAGAAGACAAGTTACTGAAAAATTAAAATTGATTGATGTCGTCATCGAGCTCGTGGATGCACGTGTACCGCAATCGAGCCGCAACCCGATGGTCGACGAGATTACGGCTGGTAAGCCAAGACTCATCGTCTTGAACAAGGCAGACATGGCCGACCCGGCCGTGACGGATGCATGGTTACGCGCCTTGAAGAGTGAGGACGTTGAAGTCGTCGCAGTCGATGCGAAGCATAGCAAAGGCTTGAAACAGCTCATCACAGGTGCTCAAAAGTTGATGAAAGAAAAACATGACCGCATGCGTGAAAAGGGACGTAACCCTGGACCGATTCGTGCGCTCATCATCGGGATCCCGAACGTCGGGAAGTCGACACTCATCAACCGTCTTGCCGGGCGTAACATCGCCATCACAGGTGACCGACCAGGCGTGACGAAGCGTCAGCAGTGGATCAAGATGAAGGGCGGCGAGATGGAGCTCTTGGATACGCCAGGGATTCTCTGGCCGAAATTCGAGGACCAGCTCGTCGGGTATCGTCTAGCCGCGACAGGCGCGATTAAAGATGAGATTCTTAACTTGGACGATATCGCCTTGTATACGGTTCGTGAGTTGCATGCTCGTTATCCGGAACAATTAAAGGAACGATTCAAGCTCGAAACGTTACCTGAAGACGGCGTGGAGCTCCTTGAGATGATCGGGAAGAAGCGCGGTTTGATCAGTGGCGGTTATGTCGACTTTGAAAAGGCAAGCGAACTGCTTTTGAATGAACTACGACATGAGAAAATCGGACGGATCTCGCTCGAGACACCGGCTGACCATGAAATGGCGTAAAGCCCTGTGTAAACAGGGCTTTTTTTGAATAGGAGGAAGACCGTGACGATTCAACAGATTAAACAACAACTAGAGGACATCCGATATGAAGAATGGGTACAACTCTTTCCCACCCTGTCACAAGACCCCCGAGCGGGCGTACAAACGTTGCTTAAGCAAAAACAGCGCCAATTCGAACGAGTTCAGGCGCAACGGGTCGATTTCGAACGTCGGATGGCGTATGAGCGTGAATGGAAGGCGGAAGGGTTCACTCGAATTGTCGGAGTGGATGAGGTCGGACGGGGCCCCCTCGCGGGACCCGTCGTGGCGGCCGCCGTTCTATTGCCGGAAGGGTTTTATATTGCAGGATTGGACGACTCGAAGAAAATGTCGAAAACGGCTAGAGACGCGGCGTATGATCTCATCATGGAAGTCGCGGAAGTCGGTGTCGGAATCGTCGAGCCTGCGGTAATCGATGACATCAATATCTATGAAGCGACGAAGCTTGCGATGATGGAGGCGATTCGTCAAGTCGGTGAGGTCGATGCCCTGTTGATCGACGCCATGAAACTCGATCTCGATCTTCCCCAACAGTCTCTAATCAAGGGGGACACGCTGAGCGTATCGATTGCAGCGGCGAGTGTCATCGCTAAAGTCGTCAGGGACCGGATGATGGAAGAATACGACCGTACGTATCCTGGCTACGGGTTTGCCAACAATGCTGGTTATGGGACGGAGGCACATTTAGAAGGCTTGAGACGTCACGGGGTGACGCCGATCCATCGTCGTACATTCGCCCCAATCAAGCACATGTGAAAGGAGTGGTAGCGTTGCGGATCGATCATCAAGGAGTCTTACCGTTCAAAGTGACCGAACAGACGTCGCGACCGCTTTTACTCGGGAATACAATTGTCGGGAAAGTGTTACAACTTCTGCCCGGAAATGAGGCGGTCATGCAGTTGCCGCAAGGAATCTTCCGGGTCGGCGTCAATGCGAACGTCAAAGAGAATGTGACGTATAAAATGGTCGTCACGGATGTCGAGCCGAAGCTTGTCTTGAAAGTCGTCCCACAAGCATCAGAATCACTTACAGCTGCCAAGTCGCCTCTCCAGGCGTTAGGCGAACAGCTCGCCCGTTTCATTCGGGAACCGATTCCGACACCAGAATCGGTCAAGACAGCCGGGAAAGCGATGCTAGAGAGCGGGGCGGGGTCTGATGTAAAGACGCTCGTCGGCGAACTGTTCAAAGCGAAAGGCGAGCCGAAATTCGAACAGTTTGTGCGAGCTCAGGAAGCGTTTAATGCGACTCAAAGTCCACCATTCGTCGCACAAGCATTTCACATACCGCAACTAGGTCCGTTCGAGCACGTTCAACTTCGTTTAGAAGCACCGAAGCGAGAGGCGATCGATTCCGACCATGCCCGCATCGTCTTGTTTCTCGAAACACCACGTTTTGGCGAAACAGGAATCGATGTATTGATCCAAAAACGGTACGTGTCCGTTCGGGTATTTAATGAGACTCACGATTTAAGTCCATACGTTCGTACATACGAACCGCTTCTAAAAGAAGGGTTGAAACGTGTCGATTTTGATTTGTCTTCATTTTCATACGAAGCAAAGCGTGAACGTGTACCCGAAACATTTGCGCCTCTTGGAAAGGTGGATCTCCAAATATGAACGATCCAAAGAAAGCAATCGCACTCTCTTATGAGCAATCGATGGAGGCCCCGCACGTCGTGGCGAAAGGGACAGGCATCGTCGCTGAGCGGATGCTTGAGATTGCCCAGGCGAACGGAATCCCTGTTCATGAGGACCCGGCACTCCTTTCCTTACTCTCAGCCTTAAACATCGAAGAGCAGATTCCAGAGGACGTCTATCAGGTCATTGCCGAACTTTTTGTGTTTCTTTATCAGATGGAACAAGATAAAATTTGATTTGTCTAGGGTTATATGTGAAAAAAAGATGAAAACTTAAAGCAAGAACGATAGACAGCGCTTTCAGTTTTTCGTTACAATAGACGTGCCGATATTAAAGGGGACTAAGGGGGAAAAACATATGAATATCCATGAGTATCAGGCGAAAGAATTGTTAAGAGAGTTTGGGGTAGCCGTTCCGACGGGTTATCCAGCCTTTACTGTTGAAGAAGCTGTAGCAGCTGCTGCCAAGCTTGACGGTGATTTGAAAGTTGTGAAAGCACAAATCCACGCAGGTGGCCGCGGTAAAGCAGGTGGCGTCAAACTTGCGAAGACAGATGAAGAAGTGAAGCAATACGCTTCAGAGATTCTCGGGAAAACGCTCGTGACACACCAAACAGGTCCGGAAGGAAAAGTTGTCCAGCGTCTCTATATCGAAGAAGGTTCTGCGATTGACCAAGAATTTTACTTAGGACTCGTGCTTGACCGTTCGATCGGCCGAATTGTCATCATGGGTTCATCTGAAGGTGGTATGGACATCGAGGAAGTCGCTGAACATACACCTGAGAAGATTCATAAAGAGATTGTCGACCCGGTTGTGGGCTTGCGTCCATTCCAAGCACGTCGTCTCGCATTTAAAATGGAAGTCCCGACGAAACTTGTGAACAAGTTCAGTGACATGGTCATGAAGTTGTACAAAGTATACGTCGAGACAGATTGCACAATCGCAGAAATCAACCCACTCGTCACGACGAAAGACGGAAACGTCATCGCGCTTGATGCGAAGTTGAACTTCGATAGCAACGCACTCTATCGCCATTCAGACATCCTATCACTTCGCGATACGACGGAAGAAGATCCACGTGAAGTCGAGGCATCTAAACATGACCTCAGCTACATCGCGCTTGACGGAAACATCGGTTGTCTCGTCAACGGTGCTGGCCTTGCGATGGCGACGATGGATATCATCAAACATTACGGCGCTGAACCCGCTAACTTCCTCGATGTAGGCGGCGGTGCGACAAAAGAAAAAGTAACGGAAGCGTTCAAATTGATTTTGTCAGATGACCAAGTCAAAGGAATCTTCGTTAACATTTTCGGTGGAATCATGAAGTGTGACATCATCGCAGAGGGGATTGTCGCAGCGACGAAAGAAATCGGACTCGACTTACCACTCGTCGTTCGCTTAGAAGGAACGAACGTTGATGCCGGGAAGCGCATTCTCGATGAATCTGGACTTGCGATCACGACAGCTAGCTCGATGGCTGACGGTGCGGAAAAAATCGCAGCACTTGTTCGATAAGGGGGAAACGACATGAGTATTTGGGCGAATAAAGATACGAAAGTCATCATTCAAGGGATTACAGGGAAGCAAGGTTTGTTCCATGGTGAACAAATGCTTGCGTATAACACGAAATTAGTCGGTGGTGTCACACCAGGTAAGGGTGGCACGACGGTCCTCGACAACGTTCCAGTCTTCAACACGGTATCTGAGGCGGTCGAGGCGACGGGTGCGAACGCATCAATCATCTACGTACCACCAGCTTTCGCTGCCGACTCGATCATGGAAGCAGCGGACAGTGGCATCGAACTCATCATCTGTATTACAGAAGGCATTCCTGTAGTGGACATGATTCAAGTGAAACGCTATCTCGAAGACAAACCGGCTCGTTTGATCGGACCGAACTGTCCTGGAATCATCACGCCAGGAGAAGCAAAACTTGGAATCATGCCTGGCTATATTCATACGAAAGGGCATGTCGGAATCGTGTCACGTTCTGGAACGCTCACGTATGAAGCAGTTCATCAGTTGACGACGGCAGGAATCGGTCAATCGACAGCTGTCGGAATCGGTGGAGACCCAGTCAATGGAACAAACTTCATCGATACGCTTAAAGCGTTCAACGATGATGAGGACACGAAAGCTGTCATCATGATCGGGGAAATCGGTGGAACGGCTGAAGAAGAGGCGGCTGAATGGGTGAAAGCGAACATGACGAAACCGGTCATCGGCTTCATCGGCGGACAGACGGCTCCTGAAGGCAAACGTATGGGACACGCTGGCGCGATCATCTCAGGTGGTAAAGGGACGGCTGCTGAAAAAATCAAGACATTGAACGCGAATGGGATCGAAGTAGCTGAAACACCAGCAGTCATCGGTGAAACGTTGATTCGTGTCTTGAAAAAAGAAGGTCTATACGAAGCGTGTGTCACGGGTCAACCGACGACATAAGAATCATGAGGGATGCTTGCATCCCTCATTTTTTTAAAGGGGAGATTGTGATGAATCAAACAATAGCTCGGTTTGCTGCTGCGCGCATTCCTGTTGAATTCGTGCATCATTATTTGAACGGGACGTTAGACACACATCGCACTCAATTTTCTACACATGTTTGGAAGCGAGCCAGTTTGGCTCTTCGCTCAAGCGAATTGTATACTCATTTTGTCACATGGGAAGATGAGTCTTTCCCAAAGCGATTGCTCGAGATTCCAAACCCGCCATACTGTTTGTTTTACGATGGGGATTTAGAGGTACTACAAGAAAGAACGACCGCAATGGTCGGAAGTCGTGAGTTGAATCGGATCAGTCAATCGTTAGTGCGACACTATCACTCTTTAATAGAAGAAACTATTTCGGTTTCGGGCGGAGCGCTTGGCATTGATGGTCTCGTGCACGAGCATGCTTTAAATAAAAATTGTCCGACCGTGGCGGTGCTCGGAGCTGGACTGAACAACCTCTATCCAGCAGCGAATCGAAATATGCTCTTGCGAATTCCGAAGCAAGGAATTCTCTTGAGTGAATATGCCCCGAACACACCTGTTCAAAAATTTCAATTTTTGGAAAGAAATCGATTGGTGAGTGGTCTAGGTGATACACTCGTCGTCTTACAGGCGAGACGAAAGAGCGGGACGATGAACACGGTCGGACACGCGCTAGAGCAGGGAAAGACGGTCTTCGCGGTACCGGGTTCACCGCTTGATCCTCTAGCGGAAGGACCGAATCGATTGATTGAAGAAGGGGCGATTCCATTGACGAATTCCGATCAAATTATTCGAGATCTCAGGATTGTACGTTGACAAACCGGTGAGAACATGAATATTATGGTAGGGATTTAAATGACCTCTAAAAGGGGAGCAGATGTATGGCAAAATATTTGGTGATCGTTGAGTCACCTGCGAAAGCAAAAACAATTAAACGTTATTTAGGTCCGAATTATATGGTCAAAGCTTCGATGGGACACGTCATCGACTTACCGAAGAGTCAACTCGGTGTAGACGTCGAACATGACTTTGAACCGAAGTATATTACCATCCGTGGTAAAGGACCGGTATTAAAAGAATTGAAGACAGCGGCGAAAAAAGCCACAAAAATCTTTCTCGCGGCCGACCCCGACAGAGAAGGGGAAGCGATTGCCTGGCACTTGGCTCGCGCACTCGGCGTAGACGAAACGACGGAATGTCGCGTCGTCTTTAACGAGATTACAAAAGATGCGATTAAAGAATCATTCAAACATCCACGTAAAATCAATCATGACCTCGTCGACGCGCAACAAGCTCGACGTATTTTAGACCGCCTCGTCGGATACGGGATGAGTCCTCTATTATGGAAGAAAGTCAAAAAAGGATTGTCTGCCGGACGAGTACAATCAGTTGCCGTGAAGATGATTATTGACCGTGAACGTGAAATCAATGCGTTCGACCCAGAAGAGTATTGGACAATCAAGCTCGACTTGAATCACGATGGGGAAACGTTTGAGACTTCATTTTACGGAAAAGATGGGAAGAAAATGGAATTGAAGTCTGAAGAAGACGCTCAAGCCGTTCTTGACGCCATCAACGACGAATTTAAAGTCATCGACGTGACGAAGAAAGAACGAAAACGAAACGCTTCGTTGCCGTTCACGACAAGTTCGTTGCAACAGGATGCGGCACGTAAATTGAATTTCCGTGCGAAGAAGACGATGATGCTCGCCCAACAATTATATGAAGGGATTGACCTCGGTAAGAAAGAGGGGACGGTCGGTCTGATCACGTATATGCGTACAGACTCGACACGAATCTCGGACTTGGCGAAGGGAGAGGCGAAAGAGTACATCGAATCGACATTCGGTGAAGAATACGTCGCCTCACAGAAGCAAAAGGAAAAGAAAGCGGCAAACGCACAGGATGCGCACGAAGCGATTCGTCCGACTTCAGCACTCCGTGACCCTGCTTCTCTAAAACCTTATTTGTCTCGTGACCAGTTGCGCCTCTATAAATTGATTTGGGAGCGTTTGATCGCAAGTCAAATGGCGCCGGCAGTGCTCGACACTGTCAAAATCGACGTCGAATCGAACGGGATGATCTTCCGTGCGAATGGCTCGACCGTCAAATTCCCAGGTTTCATGAAAGTGTATATCGAATCGAAAGACGATGACATCGAAGATACGAATCAAGAGAAAGAGGGCTTGTTACCACCTCTTGAAGTCGAAGATACGGTCAGCTTCGAAGCGATTGAACCGAAACAACACTTCACGCAACCACCGCCACGTTATACAGAAGCACGACTCGTCCGAGCGATGGAAGAGCTCGGTATTGGTCGCCCGTCGACGTATGCGCCGACACTCGATACAATCCAACGCCGTGGTTATGTCGTCTTAGAAGAGAAGAAATTCCTTCCGACAGAGCTCGGTGAACTCGTGATTGAAATGATTGACGAATATTTCAATGACTTCATCACCGTTCAGTTCACGGCAGACATGGAGACGCTCCTTGACTCGATCGAGCATAAAGAAGTCGAGTGGACAGAAGTCGTGGCCCCGATTTATCGTTCATTCGAGAAGCGCTTAAAACGTGCAGAAGAAGAGATTGAGAAAATCGAAGTAAAAGATGAACCTGCAGGAATTGACTGTGAAGTATGTGGTTCGCCGATGGTCATCAAAATGGGACGATACGGTAAGTTCATGGCTTGCTCGAACTTCCCGAACTGTACGAACACGAAGCCAGTTCAAGTTGAGATTGGTGTACCTTGCCCAGACTGTAAGGACGGACAAATCGTGGAACGTCGAAGTAAAAAAGGTCGCCTCTTCTATGGATGCTCGAACTATCCAGAATGTGAGTTCGTCTCATGGGACAAACCAGTTGCGAAACCGTGCCCGGTGTGCGACAGTTTGATGGTCGAGAAGAAAATTAAAGACGGCGTGAAATATCAATGTACGAACTGTACCCATACCGAGGTACATCAGCAAGAGGAGGATTAATGTTGCAACAACGTGTAACTGTAATCGGGGCCGGATTGGCCGGCTCCGAAGCGGCTTGGCAACTCGCCAAGCGTGGCATTCAAGTAGATTTGTATGAAATGAGACCGGTACGTCAAACGCCGGCGCACCACACGGATCAATTCGCGGAGCTTGTTTGTTCGAACTCACTCCGTGCGAACGGTCTTCAAAACGCGGTCGGTGTTTTGAAAGAAGAGATGCGAACGCTTGACTCACTCATCTTGAAGGCGGCAGACACGGCAAGCGTTCCAGCTGGTGGCGCACTCGCTGTCGACCGTCATGAATTCGCTGGGTTCATCACCGAGAAACTGAAGAACCACGAGAACGTCACAGTGCATACTGAAGAACTAAAAGAAATTCCTGAAGGGATTGTCATCGTTGCGACAGGCCCACTGACATCTCCAGATTTGTCGGCATCGCTCAAAGCGTTCACAGGTGAAGATTATCTTTACTTTTACGATGCGGCCGCTCCGATTCTAGACGGAGATACGATCGATCGTGATAAAGTGTATTTGAAGTCGCGTTACGATAAAGGTGAAGCTGCTTACCTGAACTGTCCAATGACGGAAGAAGAGTTTGACGTGTTTTATGAGGAACTGGTCAAAGCAGAAGTCGTTCCACTGAAAGAGTTCGAAAAGGAGATTTACTTCGAAGGATGTATGCCGTTTGAAGTAATGGCCCAGCGTGGGAAGAAGACACTTCTCTTCGGACCGATGAAGCCGGTCGGTTTAGAAGATCCGAAGACAGGTAAACGTCCTTATGCGGTCGTACAGTTGCGTCAGGATAACTCGGCAGGAACGCTTTATAATCTTGTCGGTTTCCAGACGCATTTGAAATGGGGCGAGCAGAAACGTATCATCCGTCTCATTCCTGGACTTGAGAATGCAGATATCGTTCGTTATGGTGTCATGCACCGCAACACGTTCATCAATTCGCCGAGCTTGTTGAAACCGACGTATCAAGCACGCACGCGAGACACACTCTTCTTCGCTGGTCAAATGACAGGCGTGGAAGGTTACGTGGAGTCAGCGGCATCTGGATTGTTGGCAGGAATCAACGCAGCGAAGATGATCGCAGGAGAAGAGCTCGTCGTGTTACCACGTGAAACGATGCTCGGTTCGATGGCACACTACATCACGACAGCTGACGGCAAGCATTTCCAGCCGATGAATGCGAACTTTGGATTGGTCCCAACGTTAGAGGACGCTCCGAAGAAAATGAAAAAACAAGAACGGTATGAGCGTTACGCCAACCGAGCTTTAGAAACGATTCAGCAGTTTAAGGACCTTTGAACAAGAGAGCCATTTTTTGGCTCTTTTGTTTTGAAATAAAATTTCAATTGTGTATTTTGTTTCATACTTTGAAAATTTTCAGATTATTGAACGACTATCTATTGTCACCATACATTCTGTATGCTATGCTAATTTCGATTTGACGAGAACATGCGTTTTTACGTGTCATCGAGGAGGCGATAAAATGGGATTCTTAGAGGATCGACAATCATTTTTACGCTACTGCCAAATTGAACGTCGACTGTCTCCTCATACGAAACGCTCCTACGAGCAAACGCTCGACCAGTACGCCGCATATTGCCAATCGACGCATCAAGATCCCTACGATGCACAGACGGCGCGGCGTTATTTATATGTCCTTTATGAGAAACAATTGGCCACATCTACGGTGTCTCAGAAAGTATCTTGCCTTAAACAGTTCGGGAAGTATATGGCAAGAGAGCACGGAGGAGAGCCCTTGTTTCATGACCTGACTTCACCGAAAAAGCGACAATCCTTGCCGACGTTCGCCGTCCCGACCGAGGTCGAACAATTGTTAGAAGCGGCTTCCATTCAAGATGACCCTTTTTTACAGGCGAGAGACGTCGCCATCGTCGAAGTGTTGTATGGAACGGGCATCCGCGTCGCAGAGCTTTGTGGGATGAACCTTTCATCCTTTGACGAAGTCTTAGCTTTCGTTCATGTGATGGGCAAAGGGAAGAAAGAACGGTACGTTCCGATTGGTCAATATGCCGTACAATCATTGAAACAGTACATCGAAATACGTAAAGACGTCGGACTCCCGACAGAAAACGCATTATTTTTGAGTCAAAAAGGGAATCGGATGACAACAGACCAAATTCGGTATGTCATGAAGCGCTTGAGAAAACAGAGTGGGGTACATAAGCCGTTGACCCCGCACTCGTTGCGACATAGTTTTGCAACGGACTTATTGGAGCGGGGAGCTGACTTGCGCGCTGTCCAAGAGTTGCTCGGTCATGAGTCGTTGTCCACGACCGGACGCTATACCCACGTATCGACAGAACGACTACGTTCGATTTATCAAGCGACACATCCAAGAAAGTAGGAGGTTACGATATGTTTCATGCAACAACGATTTTTGCAGTTCGACACAATGGCCAATGCGCGATGAGCGGAGATGGCCAAGTTACGTTCGGGAATGCCGTCATTATGAAAAACAAGGCGAAGAAAGTGAGACGCTTGTACGGTGGTAAAGTCGTTGCCGGTTTTGCAGGTAGCGTAGCCGATGCTTTCACATTGTTTGAGAAGTTTGAATCGAAACTTGAAATGTATAACGGTAACTTACCGCGTGCCGCGGTCGAGCTTGCTAAAGAGTGGCGCGGTGATAAAATGTTGCGACAGCTCGAGGCTCTATTGATTGTCATGGACGCGGAACATTTGTTGCTCGTCTCTGGGAATGGAGAAGTCATTGAGCCAGACGATGGCATCCTTGCAATCGGGTCAGGCGGGAACTATGCACTCGCGGCAGGACGCGCGCTCGTCCGCCATTCTGCTGAGAAGTCAGCAGAAGAGATCGCAAGAGCCGCTCTCGAAATTGCCGGTGAGCTTTGCGTGTATACGAATGATCAAGTCATTGTAGAAACGATCGGAGGCGTTGCTGAATGAATCGAGAGTTGACACCAAGACAAATCGTATCGGAACTAGACAAGTTCGTCATCGGACAAAAGGACGCCAAACGGGCTGTGTCGATCGCCTTACGTAACCGTTACCGTCGCCAGAAATTGAGTGCGGACCTTCGCGACGAAGTCACACCGAAAAATATTTTAATGATTGGTCCAACAGGGGTCGGGAAGACCGAAATCGCCCGCCGTTTAGCTAAGTTAGTCGGAGCACCATTCGTCAAAGTGGAAGCGACAAAGTTTACGGAAGTTGGTTACGTCGGTCGGGACGTGGAGTCAATGGTTCGAGATCTTGTCGAAGCGTCCGTTCGTCTCGTGAAAGAAGAGAAGAAAGAAGACGTCAAGGAGCCTGCAGAACGAGCAGCGACAGAGCGGTTGTTAGACGCCTTGCAAGGGAAAGCGAAAGCTGCACCGAGTGCTTCAAACCCGTTTGAGGCATTGTTCGGTGGACAGACCCAACAACCAGAATCGACAACCGATACGTCAAAAAATGATCGGGCACAACTTCGCCGTCTTCTTGAACTTGGTGAACTTGAAGAACGGGTCATTGAAGTCGAACTGGAAGAAAAGCAGACGATGGATTTGTTCCAAGGACAAGGGATGGAAGGGTTATCGAACCTTCAAGATATGCTCGGACAAATCGTTCCGAAGAAACGGAAGCAACGTAAGTTGACTGTCCGTGAAGCAAGACCACTCCTCGTGGCGGAAGAAGCTGAAAATCTTCTAGATTTGAATGAAGTGCATGACGAAGCGGTTCAGCGCAGTGAACAGATGGGAATCATCTTCGTCGATGAAATCGATAAGATTGCGACGAAGTCACAAGACCATGCTGGTGTCTCTCGTGAAGGTGTGCAGCGCGATATCCTTCCGATTGTCGAAGGGTCTACGGTCGTTACGAAGTACGGACCTGTCAAAACGGATCACGTTCTCTTCATCGCAGCCGGTGCGTTCCATATGGCGAAGCCGTCTGATTTGATTCCGGAGTTGCAAGGTCGCTTCCCGATTCGCGTCGAATTGAATAGTTTGACGGAGGAAGACTTCGTCAAAATCTTAACTGAACCATCTCAGGCGTTGATCAAGCAATACACCGCATTATTAGAGTCGGAAGAAATAACGGTCCGATTCACACATGAAGCGATTGAAGAAATTGCGAAAATTGCGACGCATGTCAATCGCGAGACCGATGACATCGGCGCACGTCGACTCTATACTATTATGGAGCGTGTGCTTGAAGATCTTTCATTTGAAGCGGCAGACATGCCACAAACAAGCGTGGAAATCACCCCCGCTTACGTACAAGCTAAAGTCGGGTCAATCGCAGATGACCGAGACCTCAGCCAATATATTTTATAAGATTCTGTATGCACATACAGGGAGGAAATAGACATTATGAACTTACTAGACAAAACTCGCCAATTAAACACGATGCTTCAACAAGAAGCGAGTGCGCACGTTGACTTTAAAGAAATGGCGGATAAAATGCGTGAAGTACTTGAATCCAATACGTTTATCGTAAGCCGTCGTGGTCGCCTACTCGGCTTTGCGATCAAACAACAGATTGAGAACGACCGCATGAAGGCATTCTTGGTGGACAGACAGTTCCCAGAACCGTATGCTTCTAACTTGTTTAACGTGAAAGAAACAACAGCGAATATCGATATTGATAGCGAATATACGGCGTTCCCTGTCGAGAACCACGATTTATTCCTAAACTCGAAGACGACGATTGTCCCAATCATCGGTGGTGGTGAGCGTCTAGGTACGCTCGTGCTAGGTCGACTGGCAAACGAATTCACAGAAGATGACCTCGTCCTCGCAGAATATAGTGCGACGGTAGTTGGAATGGAAATTCTTCGTGAGAAGGCGGCAGAAGCAGAAACGTCAGCCCGTAAGAAGGCCGTCGTTCAAATGGCGATCAATTCACTATCGTATTCTGAGCTCGAAGCGATTGAACATATTTTCGAAGAGCTTGGTGGGAACGAAGGGTTGCTAGTTGCTTCCAAAATTGCCGACCGTGTGGGAATCACTCGTTCTGTCATTGTAAATGCACTGCGCAAATTAGAAAGTGCGGGCGTCATTGAATCACGTTCTTTAGGAATGAAAGGAACGTATATCAAGATATTAAATGACAACTTCTTGTTTGAGTTACAAAAACTGAAATCAAACTGAAATACAACTTTCGATGTGCATTTTCCATTGAAAACACTTTAATTTGGGACTTTGTTCCTAAAAAACCGCTTTCCTCTTAGAGGGAGCGGTTTTTTTTAGTACAAAAGTAATCATTTTCAGGATTTGTCGTTAATTCGACAAAAAGATGCGAACCCATTTACCTATGTTTTAAAAAATATCTTTCAGAACTGTTACAGATTTGTTTCAATGAAATAGTGGAATTTCCAAATCAGGTATATATCAGTAGTTACCATATGAAAGTGAGTGAGCACCATGAATTGGATTGGTAGTGACTATCAATTATTGAAACAAGCCATCAATCATTCAGTCCTCAATCAGAAAGTAATTAGTCATAATCTTTCGAATATCGATACCCCAAACTTCAAAGCGAAGCAAGCCGTATTTGAACAGACGCTTCAAAGTGAGATGCGTCTCAAACTCCAAGGCGGACGTCCGAGTGATTCGACGCAGTCTACTGTCGTCGATCGAGCTGGTGGGGCGATGCGAAGTGATGGCAACAACGTCGACTTAGATTATGAGATGAGTGAACTGGCCCGTAATCAACTCCAGTACGAGGCGATGATGGAACAATTAAATCGTAGACTCGGCGGATTAAAATCTGTCATTCGAGGAGGTCGTTAATCGATGGGGATGTTTGATAGTTTTCATATTTCAGCTACAGCGTTAACGTCTCAACGTTTACGAATGGATACCGTTTCAGCAAACATCGCCAATGCCCAGACGACGAGAGGGAAACTTGTCGATGGAGAATGGCAACCGTATACGAGAAAGATGACAGTGTTACAGGAAGCACCTTTCCGAAAGCAGCTAAATGCAGTCAATGGCGGAGTGCAAGTGGCTCAAATCATCGAGGACGATACTCCTTATAAACTTGCCTACAATCCGAGTCATCCCGATGCGGACGAGCGTGGGTATGTCCAAATGCCGAACGTTGACTTACTAAAAGAAATGGTCGACCTGATGGGAGCGACCCGTTCTTATGAAGCAAACATTGCCGCGATGAATGCATCAAAAGCGATGCTCGTCAAAGCGATGGAGATTGGAAAAGGATAAGGAGTGACGAAGGATGCAAATTAACCCAATTCAATTGATGAGCCCAGAGATCACACCATCAATGAAGAAAACGAACCCATCTCAATTTGGGTCATATTTGAATGAAGCGATGAATGCGTTGAACGAAACACAACAAGCGACAAGTCAAGCCCGAAAAGATTTGGCTGTCGGAAAAGCTGACCTTCATCAAGTCATGATTCAAAGTGAAGAGTCGTCGATTGCGATGCAACTTGCTATCGAGGTGAGGAACAAGGCCGTTGAAGCCTATCAAGAAATGATGCGAATGCAAGTTTAATTGTAGAGGATGACAAGTTGCGATGAATGAACAATTAAAAGAACGATTCAAGTCGATGACCGATGCGCTGAAATCGATGCCGGCGAAGCGGAAACTCGTATGGGGAATCTCCATTGCGATCATATTGATCGCAGCACTCGTACTCACATTCTTCCTATCGAGACCGAACATGGCTCCTCTATACACGAACCTATCTGCACAAGAAGCGGGTGAAGTGACAGAGAAGCTGACTGCGGACGGTGTGGAGTCGGAAATTAAAGCTACTTCGAACGGGGTCAGTGTATATGTTCCGAATGAAATGGTCGACCAGTTGAAAGTTAGCCTTGCGGCAGCCGGGATCCCGAAATCTGGGTCAATCGACTACAGTTTCTTTAGTGAAAATGCCGGTTTCGGAACGACGGACCGTGAAATGGCGGTCATCGAACGAAGTGCGATGCAGACGGAACTTGAGCGACTCATCACCCAAATTGAAGGAATCAATCAAGCGAAAGTCATTATTTCGCTTCCTGAGAAGTCCGTTTTCTTAGCGGAAGATCAAGGAGAACCGACAGCTTCGATTGTGTTAAATATCGGGGCCGGAACCAATTTAGAACCGAACACGGTCAAAGGTCTCTATCATTTGATTAGTAAAAGTGTTCCAAACTTGAAGCCTGAAAACATCTCGATCATGGACCAATACTTCACGTATTATGACCTCGATCAGACAGTCGTAGCAGGAGGATCTTCTTCTGATCCGTTGGCACTGAAGCGTCAAGTTGAAAAAGATGTCCGTCAACAAATTCAACAGATGTTATCTGTCCTTCTCGGAGAGCGGAGCGTCCTCGTCTCTGTCACAGCAGATATCGATACGACCCAAACGGCCGAAGAGCAAAACCTCGTCACGCCAGTCAACGAGGAAAACATGGAAGGCATCGTAACGTCTGCTGAACGAATCGCCGAGGCTTACACGGGTGGTACGGGGACGGCGACAGAAGCGACCGGAACAGGTGAAAATGACACAATCAACTTCCCTGCTGCTACAGGGGATAGCACAGAAGAAAGTGAAAAAAACCATGAAATCATCAACTATGAAGTAAATCGCATCACGAAACAAATTCAAAATGCACCGTATACGATTCGCGACCTTGGGGTGCAATTGATTGTTGAACCACCAGATGGTGCTACGAGCATTGACCCACAGCTCGAAGGGGATCTCGAGACGATGATGTATTCGATCATTCGGACATCATTAGCGAAGACGGATGAAGCGATTACAGATGCGGAGCTTGAACAAAAAGTAGTCGTTGTATCGCGACCATTCGCTGAAGCAGAAGAAGTGGCAACAACGGAGCAACCTACCCCATGGTGGATGTACGCCTCAGCAGCTGGAGCGGTCGTTTTGCTTGCCCTCATCTTCTTCGCCATGCGTAGACGTAAACAAGAAGTGGTCGAAGAAACGAACGAGTGGGAAGTTCCATATGAAGATGAAGTACCTGACCTAGACCTCGAAGAACGAGGCGAAGGGGCTGTTAAGAAGAAACAGTTAGAAAAATTAGCTGAAAGTAATCCAGAAGAGTTTGCTAAACTGCTTCGTACTTGGATGTCTGAGGAGTGAGTAACGTGAACTATGCCAAACAATCGAATCGAGAAAAAGCAGCGATGCTCATGATCTCGTTAGGTCCAGAAGTGGCAGCGAATGTTTATAAACATCTTTCGGAAGAAGAGATGGAGCAGTTAACGCTTCAAATCTCTGCACTCAAAAAAGTGTCCCCAGAAGAGAAAGAGAGCATTCTTGGTGAGTTCCACGAACTCGCAATGGCTCAAAGCTATATTACCCAGGGTGGAATCGGGTTCGCCAAAACAGTTCTTGAAAAAGCAGTCGGTGAAGAAAAGGCAATGGCGTTGATTCATCGTTTGACGTCGACGTTACAAGTTCGACCGTTCGAATTTGCACGAAAAGCCGATCCGAAACAGTTACTGAACTTTATTCAGAATGAACATCCACAGACGATTGCACTCATATTGGCACATTTGGAGCCAGTCAAGTCTGGTCAAATCTTATCCGAGCTCCCTCCTGAAATTCAATCGGAAGTTGCGAAACGGATTGCGACGATGGACCGACTCAATCCAGATGTCATTCATGAAGTTGAACAAATCCTTGAAAAGAATCTCTCGCAGACAGATATGCAGGATTATGCTCAATCGGGTGGTATCGAGGCAGTCGTCGAAGTATTGAATGGTGTCGATCGGACGACGGAACGTACAATTCTCGATGCACTTGAAATCGAGGACCCGGAACTCGCAGAAGAAATCAAGAAGCGGATGTTTGTCTTCGAAGATATCGTCACACTCGATTCTCGGGCAATTCAGCGGATCATTCGAGAAGTGGCGAACGACGACTTGTTGCTAGCGCTCAAAGTGTCGTCGGAAGAAGTAAAACAAATTATCTTCAAAAATATGTCTCAACGGATGGTCGAAACGTTCAAAGAAGACATGGAATTTATGGGACCTGTTCGATTGCGTGATGTTGAAGAGGCACAAAGTCGAATCGTTGGAATTATTCGTCGCCTAGAGGATGTTGGTGAAATCGTAATCAGTCGAGGTGGAGGAGATGACATCGTTGTCTAATGTGATCAAACGTCAACGCGCGACATCGCATATTCCTCAACGGATTGAATCGAAACGATTGGAATCATCCATCCCTGATTCAACTGAGAGCACCGACCATCATCAAGTGATCGAGTCGCGTTATGAGAAGTTAAGACAAGACGAAGATGCGTTCCAGCAGTTTCAGTTAACCGAAATGGAGAGACTAGAACACTTAAAGCAAGAAGCGTTTGAACAGGCACGTTCGGAAGGTTATGAAGCAGGTCTCCTTCAAGGAAGACAAGACGGATATGCAGAGTTTGAGGACATTACAACGCGTTTAAACTCTGTTTCCACCGAACTCGAACAACTGTTTCAGGAAAAATGGAAACAGGCGGAAGTTTCACTCATTGACTTAGCGATTGCAGTAAGTGCGCATGTGACGACGGACCTTGTCCGAAAAGACGAGGCGTTGTTTGCGGCGATGATCCAAGAACAGATGGCTCAACTCATCGATGCGGAAGCATTGACGATTTACGTTCATCCGACTCGGCTTGCTTCAATCCAACGATTTGAATCGATGTGGCGCGATGAAGAGACGCCACCATTAAAATATCGTGGAGATAGTTCTTTAGATGAAACGTCTGTGCGGATTGAGTCACCACATCGAGGAAATGAAATCGATCTTTCGTATAGCTTCGAGAGAATCCAAGCCAAAATCGAGGAGGTTTTAGCGGATGGCGCTTATTGAGCAGGTCATCAATACGATCAAACAGTCTACGGATGGCGAGTTTACTCGCAAAATCGGTCGAGTGTGTCGGGTCGTAGGATTGATGATTGAGTCAAATGGACCGAGTGCATTTGTCGGGGAGCGATGTTTCATCATGCTCCCTTCAAATGAGACGGTTGAAGCGGAAGTGGTGGGCTTTAATGAAGAGCGCGTCCTTCTTATGCCATACGGTGAAACAACGCAGATTGCACCTGGTTGTTTAGTGAAAGGTACCGGGAAGATGCTCCAAGTCCCTGTTGGTGAGGAACTGATTGGACAAGTGCTCGACGGTCTGGGGCGTCCGCTTTCGGGAGACCGACTCGTAACTGGTAAGCGGTATGACGTCCAGCGAAAACCGCCTAACCCTTTGAATCGTCCCCGGATTTTAGATGCCTTGTCGACTGGCGTTCGTATGATCGATGGGTTGCTGACTGTTGGGAAAGGGCAACGTGTCGGACTATTTGCTGGTTCTGGGGTAGGGAAATCCACGTTACTCGGGATGATTGCCAAGCGCTCTTCGGCAGATATTAACGTCATCGCCTTAATCGGAGAACGTGGTCGAGAAGTAAAAGAATTCATTGAAAAAGAGCTCGGCCCAGAAGGCATGGCCCGGTCTGTCGTCATTGTAGCGACGAGTGACCAACCTCCCCTCGTCCGATTGAAAGGTGCTTACACCGCAACCGCAATCGCCGAGTACTTTCGAGACCAAGGTAAAGAAGTGGTGCTCATGATGGACTCGGTGACACGATTTGCGATGGCTCAACGTGAAATCGGGCTCGCGACTGGTGAACCACCGACATCGAAAGGGTACACACCTTCTGTCTTTGCGATGCTCCCTCAATTATTAGAACGAAGCGGTACGGCAGCAACCGGATCGATTACAGCGTTCTATACAGTACTCGTTGATGGTGACGATATGAACGAACCGATTGCCGATGCGGTGCGTGGGATATTAGACGGACACTTCGTTATGGACCGAGCGCTTGCAAACCGTGGACAGTTTCCCGCCATCCACGTGTTGAAGTCAATCAGTCGTGTCATGAACCAAATCGCTTCTCCAACACATCGTGAAGCAGCACAAACGTTTCGTAGTTGGCTAGCGACTTATATCGATGCCGAGGATTTGATTAACATCGGCGCATATAAAAAAGGTTCGAACCCAGCGATTGATACGGCAATCGAGAAATATCCATACTTACTGACATTTTTAAAGCAATCGATTGATGAAGATGCTGCATTCCAACAAACGATGGCTCATTTGTCAGACATCGCGCGAGGTGAATCATGAACAGACTCATTCTAGAACGAATCATGCCAATTGCTGAACATGAGAAAGAAGATGCCGCTACTGAAGTAAGAGGGTTGAAAGCAAAACTCGAAACGGAGATGGAAGCGTTGTATGATCTTCTCCTCATGTATGAATCGTTGATTAAACATCAAGATGAACAGCAAGGACGTATTGATTTACTCATGTCTCAGTATCGAGAAAAGACGCGTGAGCAAGTAAAACGTCAAATCGAAACACAACAGCTCGTCGTTCAACAAGCGCGCAATCGTTATCACGCATCACAAGAACGCTTGCTCGGAAAAGTAGTGGAAGAAAAGAAATATGTGACACTTCATGAAAAGGTCAGTTTAGAAGAGATGACAGCGGCAAAACTCACAGAGCAATTAATGATGGACGAACTCGCTGTGATTCATCATGGGAAAGGGAAGTAGCATGGCAAAAGAGAACAATAAACGAGGCAAACAAATGATTGTGGCGTTAGTCCTCATCCCAGCAATCTTCATCTTGGTTGGCGGAATGGTCGTCATGAACTACGCGATGGACCGTCCACTTTTATCCGTACCATTCCTACCAGTTAGTGAGGATGGAAAGACAGCAGAAACACCGAAGACTTCTGAGACGAAAGTAAACGTGACAGGGATCGACAGTGACGCCACGAACCGGTTGAAAGCAGCAAACAGTGAGATTGAAAAACTTCGAAATGAAAATGTGGAACTGACGAATGAAGTGAAAGCGCGACAAGAAGAAATCACCGATTTAATTCGGGAACGTGACCGACTCGTCTCCGAGCTAGCGGCAGCCACAACAGAAAAAGAAACCACTTCTGACATTGTCAGTGTGTATGAAGAGATGTCCGCCAAACAAGCGGCGGCCATTATGGGGGAACTAGAGAGTCCACAGGTGGCGGAATTGCTTAAAGAATTATCACCAAAGCAACAGGCGGATATTTTAGGGCGGATGAATGCGCAGCAGGCTGCGGTTGTGACGCAGCTTCTCCAGTGAACATGGGAAAGGAGGACACACATTGAATATCGCATTATTATCACAAGCGATTCAAGGTTCGATGGCACGTACCGAAGCGACAGATGGGAATTCACAAGGAACGGGCGGCTTTTTAAGTCTCCTCTCGGCGATGCTCGCACCAATGCAAGGATCTGGAGAGCAGACAGCGCTTCCTCAACTTGAAGAAGGTGTGCTTCCTGAAGAGTCAGTCGACTTTGAAAAAGTGGCACAGGAACTCGAAACGTGGTTTCAAAAACCTGACACATTGAATTGGCTAAAATCACTTCCGCAAGATGCGTATCGGACGTTTATGGATGCATATGTAGGTGTACTCGGACAATTGTCTACGTCATCTGTAAATGTTGATTCAGCGCTCCCAATCGTTGCTCAGGCGGTCGCAACAAGTAGTGACATCGTGCAAAAGACGGATTTGTCTGCAAAAACAGGGTTGACACAGACTGTGCCAAATCAAGAACTTGGGAAGCACGTTCAAACGATTCAACGGGTGGTCACACAGTTTAATGGACCAGCCGGCAATATGAAGGAAGTTCCCGTTCTACCACAAGTTGAAACCGTGAAAGTGGCGAAAGCGCTCCCTCAGGCAAGTGGTGTTGACTGGTTACCGAAAGGATTAAACTGGTCGCGACCACAAATTGATGTAGAAACCGTCATGTACGCCTCAAAAGGTTCCTTACCTGAAAACTTACAGGCGAGAATTGAGTCCGCGCTTCAAAAAGCACCGTTTTCGAGCGGAGCGGACGGTTCGAAAGTGTTTACGGTACGTCTATATCCAGAACAACTCGGTGAGCTCGTCGTCAAGCTTGAACGACATAACGGGGAACTCGTCGTCAAATTGTTCGCAAGCAATCAAGAGGCGAAACAATTGCTTCAGTCACAAGTTCAGCAGTTGCAACAAACGTTAACGCCTCACTCCCAAAACGTTCGGGTCGAGGTCAACTTGACACAACAAGCACTCGACACGAAGTCGGCGTTGCCAGATGGCTCCGAGCAACCGGAACAGGAGCAATCGCAGGAACAACCAAAAGGAGGGTCTGAGGATGACGAGCATCCAACCGAAGACGAATGATTTTACACTGCCAGACCAGTCACTTCCAAAAGCGACAAATCAATATGACAAAGACATGTTTATGAAGTTGCTGCTCGCTCAAATTGCGAACCAGGACCCAATGTCGCCGATGGAAGACCGTGAGTTCATCGCTCAGATGGCTCAATTCTCTTCACTTGAACAGATGCAAACGATTTCGAAGCAACTCGACTCTGTGCTGGTCGACCGCCATATGGCTTCGATTTCCGAATTTAGCAGCATGATTGGTAAAACGATTGACTACAGTTCGGAATCGAGTGAAGAAACGACGAAAGGCTCGGGTCGTGTCGTCTCGATTTCTCGATCTGATTTAACTGGATACATGGCTGATCTTGAAGACGGCACATCGGTCAGCGTGTACGACATCACTTCCATCAAATAAGTATAGGAGGAATTATTATGTTAAGAGCAATGTACTCAGGGATCAGTGGTCTTAAGAACTTCCAATCGAAATTAGACGTCGTCGGGAACAACATCGCCAACGTCAACACGTTCGGTTATAAAAAAGGTCGTGTCACGTTCAAAGACCTCGTCAGTCAACAAGTCGGTAGTGCGTCAGGCGGTAATGGGGCGACGGCCGGAGGGATTAACCCTAAAGAGGTCGGTCTTGGTGGAACGATGGCGACTGTCGATAACGTATACAACCAAGGAGCGATGCAAAATACGGGACGTGCGTTAGACGTCGGTATTTCAGGAGAAGGTTTCTTCGTCACAATCGTCAACGGTCAAGCGCAATACACACGTGCCGGTAACTTCTATACGGACAACAACGGTGACTTGGTAACAGGTGAAGGAACTTACTTGTTAGGAACGGGTGCGAAACCTGCGGCTAACCTTCCTGCGCCGAACTTAACTGGAAATATTCCTGACGTCGTAGCTGGATCGACGGCTTACGGTAAAATCTCAATTCCAACAGACGCACGTTCATTGTCAATTGGAAAAGACGGTCAAGTGAGCTATGTCGACGCAGCCGGTGCGTTGCAGACGGCAGGTTATATCGTGACTGCGAACTTTAGCAACAACGCTGGTTTATCGAAAGTCGGCGCCAACAACTTCTTGCAATCACAAAACTCAGGTGATCCACTCATCGGAGCGGCCGGTGATTTAGGGCGAGGTAACCTCGTTTCGGGCGCACTTGAAATGTCGAACGTCGACCTTTCTGAAGAATTTACAGAAATGATTGTGGCACAACGTGGTTTCCAGGCGAACACACGAATCATTACAACATCGGACGAGATTCTTCAAGAGCTCGTTAACTTGAAACGCTGATGATTCGCGTCACAGCATTTCGGGGTGAGGAGTTCGTGCTCAACGCTTTGCTGATCGAAACAGTGAAAGCAGAGCCTGACACGATAATCCAACTGTTTAATGGCAAAACGTATCTCGTGAAAGAAACGAAAGATCAAATCATTGAACGAACTGAAGCCTTTTACCGCTCAATCGGTTTAGTCGGAACGATGTTCACAAGAGGTGAAGAAGATGAGTGAAGAAGAAAAGAAAAAAGGTGGCGGCCTGAAAGTTGTTATCATTTTACTAGTCGTCTTACTCGTCATGGGCGGAGCCGGCTTCATGACGTATAAGTACGTTTTCGGTGACAACGTCACAGCAAAAACGAAACCGGTCACCGCTGAAGAGTTGGCGGAGCGAAGCTTCATGACCGACGACATGACGACGAATATTCAAGATGAGCGTTTCATCAACGTTCAATTCACGATTGTCACAGATTCACTTGAAACAAAAGAGAATCTAGAGCTGCGCAAGTTTCAAGTGCATAATGTCATTCTTGGTGACTTGGCCGGGATGACAAAAACACAGTTGGCAACGAAAGAGGATATGCAAAAGTTTGAACAGACATTACGAGAACAACTTAACGGACTGCTTGAAGAAGGTGAAGTCCAACGCGTCTATATGACGAAGAAAATTATTCAGTGAGGTGGCATCATGGGAGAAGTACTGTCTCAACAAGAAATTGATGCCTTACTATCTGCACTAAGCAGTGGGGATGTCGAAGCGGATTCTTTTCTCGCGCAAGAAGAAGAAAAGAAGGTTCGGCAATATGACTTCAAACGAGCCGTTCGATTTTCTAAAGATCAAATTCGAAGCCTGACTCGGATTCATGAGCATTTCACACGTATGTTGACGACGTTTTTCTCGGCACAACTTCGCACTTATGTTCAATTCACCGTCAACTCGGTCGAACAACTACCGTACGATGAATTCATTCATTCTATCCCGAGTATGACGATGATTAACTTGATTGAAGCGCCGCCGTTAAACGGAAGATTCATCATCGAAGTCAATCCGAACATCTCTTATGCGATGCTCGATCGTCTACTTGGTGGACCGGGTGTGGAAATGGACAAGATTGAGTCGTTCACAGAGATCGAGATGCGAATTTTGACGCAATTGTATAAACGTGCCTTTTCAAGTTATGGAGATGCATGGGAGTCAATTGCAGAAATCAAGGCAGAAATGGCTGCTGTCGAAGTGAATCCGCAGTTCCTTCAACTCGTTTCACCTAACGAGACGGTCGTCCTCATCTCCATTGGAGTGACGATTGGGGAAGTGAGCGGGACGATTAACGTTTGTCTTCCGTTCGTGACAATTGAACCTGTCTTGTCGAAACTTTCGAGTCATTATTGGATGCAGGAAGCGAATCGTCGGAATGCGAGTCAATCGAGCAAAGAGCCACTCAAAGCCCAGTTGATGAACTCGACGGTCGAGGTTGTCTCACTACTCGGAGAGACGACAATTACGTTCGGCGATCTGCTGCATCTTGAAGTTGGGGATTGTTTGGCACTTGATCAAGTGGCAAAAGAGCCTCTATCCATCATGGTAGGGGAAAATAAAGTATTTAAAGGGCAAGTCGGTGTGAGCGGGAAGCGGATGGCGGTTCAAGTGCTTCACCGTGTGAAGGAGGAAGAGCAATGAGTGAAATGCTGTCACAAGATGAAATTGACGCGTTACTACGTGGAACAAGTGACAATACGCCGACGCCAAAGGCGGAAAACGAAGAGCATTTAGATTCGATGGAAAGCGATGCTCTCGGGGAAATCGGAAACATTTCGTTTGGAAATTCGGCAACGGCTTTGTCAACGTTACTACAGCAAAAAGTAGAAATCACGACACCGGTTGTCAGTGAAGTGAGAATCGAGGAGTTGCGTGAGCGTTATCCTACGCCACATGTCGCATTACGTGTTGGGTATACGGAAGGGATAAAAGGGGAGAATGTCCTCGTTTTGACTCGCGAAGATGCCGCTATTATCTCTGACCTCATGTTAGGTGGGACAGGGGAGAACGTCGATCCTGAAAGCCTTGATGAGATTCGCTTATCAGCCGTTCAAGAAGCGATGAACCAAATGATGGGCGCAGCCGCGACATCTTTATCGACGGTGTTTTCGAAGAAAATTGACATCTCTCCACCACTTGTCGAGGTGTTTGACGCAACAAAAAATCAAACGATTATCGATCGTCTTGAACTTTGGGAAACGATGGTGCTCATTGAGTTCAATCTCAAAGTAGGTACATTGATTGATTCCACAATCGTTCAAATTGCTCCAATTCAATTCGGAAAGCAATTAGTCGATGAATTGATGAAAGCGACCGGTGAAGCACAAACGGCAGTGGAGCCTGTAAAAGAACAACCGAAAGCCGAGGCCCCGAAACCTCAGCCGCAAGCTCAACCGCAGGCGCAACCACAACCGGAAAAGCAAAAATCGATGCCAGAGGTCGCGGTAAGCCAAGCAGAATTCATGCCGCTCCAATCACCAGCTCCACAAGAGTCTGTACCGGCAAACCTAGGGCTATTATATGACGTGCCGTTAAACGTGACAGTCGAACTAGGCAGAACGAAAAAATCTGTCCGGGAAGTACTCGAGTTATCACAAGGTTCCATCATCGAGCTCGACAAGCTAGCTGGCGAACCGGTTGATATTTATGTCAACCAACAACGAATTGCTAGAGGAGAAGTTGTCGTGATTGAAGAAAACTTTGGGGTACGTGTAACAGAAATTATTCAACCGCATGAGCGGATCGGAATCGTCTAAGGAGGAATTTAGAATGAGTGCAAAAGTATTAGTAGTAGATGACGCAGCGTTCATGCGCATGATGATCAAGGATATTTTGACAAAGAACGGATATGACGTAGTAGGTGAGGCAGAAAACGGAGCTGACGCGGTCGTGAAGTATCGTGAGCTCACACCGGATCTTGTCACACTTGATATCACGATGCCAGAGATGGATGGTCTCGCGGCATTAAAAGAGATTCGCAGCTTCGACTCGAATGCAAAAGTCATTATGTGTTCGGCAATGGGGCAACAAGCGATGGTCATCGATGCGATTCAAGCAGGTGCGAAGGACTTCATCGTTAAGCCGTTCAACGCGGAACGTGTCATCGAAGCGGTCTCTAAAACGGTCGCACAATGAAGAAATGGTGGTTGATTATTCTCCTCGTGGTCGGACTTTTCGTTCCGGCCACGGTTGAGGCCGCCACCGTAGACCAACAATTCGAGCAAAAACAGACAGAAGAATTGGAAAGTAACGTTCCAACGACAGCGTCAACGATTGGGAATGGCGTGAAAGTCGTGTTGAGTCTCGTAGTCGTGGTCGGCGGTTTTATCGTCTTGATGCGTTGGCTCGGTTCCAAAACACAAGGTGTGAAAGCGACTCAGCATATGAAACACCTCGGAGGCGTCCCACTCGGAAAGGACCGTTCCGTCCAACTTGTGAAACTCGGGGATCAAGTCTATGTCCTCGGCGTCGGGGAATCGATTCAATTGATTGATCGACTCGATGCGGAAGCGATGGATGAAGAGCAGTCAGAGCCTTTATCACTCCGAACGACGAATTCGAATGCATTTTTAGATACCTTTAAGAAACAACTTGCTCAATTAGAAGAAGTGAGGAAGAAGTCATGACAACGTTTGAGCAATTAATCAATTTAGAGACACCAGACAGTACGTCAACTTCGATCAAACTCTTGATTTTATTGACGTTATTGACACTTGCCCCTTCTTTTTTAATTTTGATGACATGCTTCACACGTGTCGTCGTCGTACTATCTTTCATTCGACCGGCGCTCGGTACACAACAAACACCGCCAAACCAGTTGATTGTCGGATTGGCTTTGTTCATTACATTGTTCGTCATGTCTCCCGTTCTCTCTGATTTGAATGAGAACGCGTTAAAACCTTATCTCGATGACAAAATCTCACAAGATGAGGCGTTTGATGAAGCGAGCGGGACGATGAAAGAATTCATGTCGAAATATACAAGACAGGAAGATTTGCAACTGTTTTTGAAATATGGGAACTACGAGCAACCTGAATCACTTGATGATGTACCGCTTCTCGCTCTCGTTCCGGCTTATGCGATTAGTGAGTTGAAAACGGCTTTCCAAATCGGATTCATGATTTTCTTGCCATTTTTAATTATCGATATGGTCGTCGCAAGTGTGCTCATGTCGATGGGGATGATGATGCTACCACCGGTCATGATCGCCTTACCGTTTAAATTATTACTATTTGTATTGGTCGATGGCTGGCACTTGATTGTGGAATCATTGCTTAGAAGTATGTAGGGGGAACGGACATGACACAAGAAATGGTCATTTACTTGGCAACAGAGAGTGTGTGGACATTATTAAAAATTTCAATGCCGTTGCTGCTCATCTCACTGATTGTCGGTCTCGTGATCTCGATTTTACAGGCCACGACTCAAATTCAAGAACAGACGCTTTCGTTTGTTCCAAAAATCATCTCGGTCTTCATCGGTCTTGTCATTTTTGGACCGTGGATGCTTCAACAAATTGAGGGGTTCACACGATTGATTTTTGAGCTGATGGTCGAGGTTGCGTCGAAATGAACGCAGTTGACTTCATCAGTATGTACGGTCTGACGTTTGCGCGACTCTCTGGCTTTTTTGTCAGTGTCCCATTGTTCTCGACGAGACAGTTGCCGGTCATGCACCGGGTAGGCTTCAGTGCATTTTTAGCGTATTACGCTATGTTCACCATCACCGAGCCGATTCAAATGACGAATGGGTTTGTGCTTCAGGTCGTGTATGAGGTCATGATTGGGCTTTTACTCGGTCTATTGATTAACATTCTCTTTTTCGCTCCGCAAATTGCCGGAGGGGTCATCGACCTTCAACTTGGACTCGCGATGGCTTCCGCATACGATCCGATGTTTGGCGGACAGTCACCACTAATTGGACGATTTTATTATATTTTTACGCTGTTCATTTTATTGACGAGTAATTTACATTTACTCCTGATTGACGGCATTTATTACAGTTTTCAAATCTATCCACCTGGTCAACCGATGATTAACTTCACGGAAGCCTCACTCATGATGGCAGTGAAAGTGGTCACGATGACGATGATGGTCGCCTTGCAATTGGCCTTGCCGATGATGGCATCTTTATTGCTTGTCGATTTGGCACTTGGTTTTTTAGCAAAATCGGCGCCACAGTTCAATATCTTTGCAATCGGCTTTTCCTTCAAACTGATTGCCGGATTTGCCGTCATGGTCTTGTTGATGGGATTGACACTGACAGGTATTAGTCAGTTCATTCCGTTATTACAAGACGTGATGCACGATTTTATGCTCATACTAGGAGATGCCTCATGAAGAAGCCTCTATATCCTTTATCGGTCAATTTGCAGTTTTTTGCAGGTGAAAAAACAGAAAAAGCGACACCGCGTAAACGAGAGGATTCACGAAAGAAAGGGCAAGTCGCCAAATCCGCTGATTTGACGGGAGCATTCGCGCTCTTTGCCATGTTTCTCATGCTGTCATTCTTCGGACCGATGATTGGGCAACAGTTGCTCTCATTAGTCGGAGATTTACTCAGCCCCCAATACTTACTGTTCAATATATCTGAGGGCATGTCAGGGATGATCATTGACTTGATGCTTCGAGTCGGATTGATTTTGGCGCCATTCTTTATCGTCGCTGTCGTGTTTGGGATTCTCATCAATTATTTACAAGTTGGAACGCTTTTTTCCTTAGAAGCGATCCAGCCAAAGCTCGAGCGAATCGACCCGATTAAAGGGGTGAAACGTATCGTCAGCATGAAAGCGGTCGTCGAATTTTTAAAGTCCTTATTCAAATTTTTAATCATCCTGACAACCGCTATCGCTGTCCTTTGGCAAAACCAAAAAGAATTGTCCCGGATGGCCGTCGAACAGATTCGAGAATCCATCGTCGCGCTCGCAGGGATCACGATTGAACTTGGTCTCTGGGTGAGTGTCGCATTGCTCGCACTCGCATTACTCGACTTTTTTTATCAACGATTTGATTTCGAAAAATCGATTCGAATGTCAAAGCAAGACATAAAAGACGAGTATAAAAACTCAGAAGGTGACCCGCTGATCAAATCTAAGATTAAGCAACAACAACGAGAAATGGCGATGCGACGCATGATGCAAGAAATTCCGAATGCCGACGTCGTCATCACGAACCCGACCCATTACGCGGTCGTCATCCGCTACGATGATACGAAAGACTTTGCCCCGCTCGTTGTGGCAAAAGGGGTCGACCGAGTCGCCTTTCATATTCGAGATGTCGCAAAAGAGCACAATGTGGCGATTGTTGAGAACAAGCCGCTTGCACGGGCGCTATATGCGCAAATCGATATCGGAGAAGTGGTAGACGAATCGTTCTATCAAGCGATTGCGGAAGTGCTCGCATTCGTCTATCAAATGAAGCAACCGTCTTGAGGAGGAGTATGTGTTGGCAGTAAAAGCGAAAGACTTTGCAGTTTTGATTGGTGTCTTGATGATTGTCATCATGCTGATCATCCCGTTACCGGGCTTTTTATTAGATTTTTTAATCATCGTAAATATTTTAATCGCCCTCATGATCTTACTAGTGGCGATGAATGCCAGAGAAGCGCTCGACTTCTCCGTATTCCCTTCCCTCTTATTGATTGTGACGTTGTTTCGTCTCGGTTTGAACGTATCGACGACCCGTTCGATTCTCTCAAACGGTTACGGAGGGGAAGTCATTGCGACGTTCGGTGATTTCGTAATCGGAGGAAATGTCCTTGTCGGATTCGTTGTCTTCCTCATTCTCGTCATCATTCAGTTCGTCGTCATCACAAAAGGTGCCGAGCGTGTATCTGAGGTATCTGCCCGCTTCACGCTCGATGCGATGCCAGGGAAACAGATGGCCATCGATGCTGACTTGAACTCCGGACTAATTGACGACAAGGAAGCGCAGATGCGTCGCCGTAAAATTCAAAGCGAGGCCGATTTTTATGGTTCGATGGATGGGGCATCCAAGTTCGTCAAAGGGGATGCCATCGCTGGTATCATCATCGTGACGATTAACTTGATCTTCGGAATCATTATCGGTGTCGTTCAGATGGGATTACCGGTCGGAGAAGCGTTCACAACGTTCTCGCTCATGACGATCGGGGACGGACTCGTCAGTCAAATCCCGGCACTCTTGATTTCAACGGCAACCGGAATTATCGTGACCCGTGCCGTCTCGGACGGCAATTTAGGAGAAGATGTGATCGACCAGCTTGGTCAAAACCCATCGCTTCTCTATATCGCCGGCGCCATCGTCTTCATGCTCGGTTTCGTGTCACCACCACTTATCCCGGTGACGATGATCATCGCAGGTACGGCCTTCTTCGGAGCCTATACGATGCGACGAAACATCCGGCAGGCGACGGAAGATCCAATCATGGAAGACGAGCCTTCGACAGCTCCGACGGAATCTGTCGTCTCGCTCTTACAAATCGATTCGATTGAATTCGAATTCGGATACGGATTGATCCCACTTGCGGATGAGTCGCAAGGCGGTGACTTGTTGGACCGTGTCGTCATGATTCGTCGTCAACTCGCGCTCGAGCTCGGATTCATCTTACCAACGGTTCGGATTCGCGACCATTTACAGCTTTCGCCGAACGCGTATCGCATCAAGGTGAAAGGAAACGTCGTCGCAGAAGGTGAGTTGTTGCTCGACCATTACTTGGCGATGAGCCCAGGGATTGAAGACCCGGAAGTATATGGGATTGAAACGACGGAACCGGCATTTGGTCTTCCGGCCCTCTGGATTGATGAGGAGACACGGACGCGAGCAGAAATGAGTGGATATACCGTCGTAGATCCGCCGTCCGTTGTCGCGACACATCTGACCGAAACGCTGAAGAAACATGCTGCCGATTTACTCGGTCGTGAAGAAACGAAACAACTCGTCGAGCATTTGAAGGAAACCCATCCGGTTCTCGTTGAAGATGTGACGCCTTCAGTGCTTTCAATCGGTGAAATTCAAAAAGTGTTACGTCACTTGTTACAAGAAAATGTATCGATTCGTAACTTGCCTCTTTTGTTCGAGACAATGGCTGACTACGGGAAAGTGACAAAAGATGCAGAAATCCTCGGTGAATATTGCCGTCAAGGGTTGTCACGCCAACTGACCGACCAAGTCAAACCACCTGAAGGTCCATTGTATGTGGTCACGTTAGGTGGTCAGACGGAACAGACCGTTCAAGACGCCGTACAAAAGACGGAGTTTGGGAACTACTTGGCACTCGACCCAGAGCAGGCGCGCGACATTATCGAGCGCACAGGAGAACAACTGTCGATGTTTGAACGGTATGGAGCGTCAGCGGTCATTTTATGTTCACCGACGATTCGACTATTTGTTCGACAGTTGCTTGAACGATACTATCCAGATGTTCCCGTATTGGCATATAACGAATTACTCAGTTCCGTTGAAGTGAAAAGTATTGGGGTGATTTAAATGCAGATTAAAAAATTTACAGCGAAAACGATGGCTGAAGCGATGACGAAAGTGAAGCAAGAGTTAGGTGATGAAGCGGTGATCCTAAATTCACGGCAAGTGAAGACCGGATGGTTCGGTTTATTCGCTTCGAAACAAGTGGAAGTCATCGCTGCACTTGAAAAAGAGCAAACGGTCACGAAACCTAGACAGTCTGTATCGGTTCAAACAAAGCCGATTCAAACGGTATCACCTCAAACACCACCAGCACCTCGTATGGTAGGAGGAGCGGCGCCAAGACTCCATACGTCACTACAACATGTCGAAGCGTTACTTTCGACGGAGTCGTTCGCGGAAGAATCGTGGGAAGAGACGTTGAACGAGCTCTACTATACGACGAAGTCTGTAGAAGCGGCTGAACAGTACGTGTATGAACAAGTCAAATCGTCCTTCGGCGAGCCAGCTGAGGCGAAACGTTATGTCATGGTCGTCGGACCGACCGGCGTCGGCAAAACGACGACACTTGCCAAACTAGCTGCGCATTTCAAGTTGAAAGAAGGCAAGACAGTCGGGTTGATCACGACTGACACATATCGAATCGCAGCCATCGAACAGTTGAAGACGTACGCTGAAATTATGAGTATCCCCGTCGAAGTGGCATATGATTTCCATGACTTTAAGCGGGCAAAGCAATTATTTGCCCGAAAGGACATCGTGTTGATCGACACGGCAGGTCGCAACTTCCGAGATCCTGCGTACGTGGAAAAGTTTCACGAACATCATGACTTTACGGAAACGAGTTTATCGCTCGTGTTAAGTTTGACATCAAAAATGAAAGATATGGATATGATCTACTCCCAGTTCGAGTCACTCCCACTCAGTTCGCTCATCTTCACAAAAGCAGATGAGACGAGTGACATTCACGCGATGTATCGAATGGTGAAAAAGAGCGGTCTTCCTGTCGCATGGATGACGGACGGTCAAGAAGTGCCGGATGATTTGATTCGGGGAGATGCGGATGCGTTGACGAAACGACTGTTTGAGAAAGAAGGGTGGACAAGATGGACCAAGCAAGGCGTTTAAGAGCAATCAATGATGTCCATCCGACGACCATCGCCTTTGCGAGCGGGAAAGGCGGTGTCGGAAAGACGAACGTATGCGTGAACACGGCTATCGCTCTTTCAGAGCTCGGAAAGCGGGTATTGATTGTCGATTTTGATATCGGGATGGCCAACGTCCATATCTTAATGAACGCAATGAAGTCGAGAACGATGATGGAGTCCGTAAAAGCTCGCATTCCATTGGCTGCAGCTGTTCAGAAAAATGTGCATGGTGTCGATATATTACATGGAGGGAGTGGACAAGACCAACTCGTCCATCTCTCAGAAGATGACATGCAATTTCTCATGCGAGAACTCGAAGTACTGACCGCATATGATTACGTCCTCTTCGATATGGGCGCTGGGGCGACGGATACCTCGCTGCAATTTATTGCAGGGTGTGATGAAATGTTTTTGATTTTAACGCCGGAACCGACCTCGCTCATGGACGGATACGCATATACAAAACTAGTGCATCATCAATATCCAGACTTACCGCTGGGTGTCATCGTGAACCGAGCCCAGTCTGGAGAGGAAGCACTACAATGTTTCGAACGGATGGAAGTCGCATGCAAGCAGTTCTTAAATAAGACGATTCGATTCCTCGGATTTTTACCAGATGACCCTTCAGTCAGAAAGGCAGTCATCGCCCAAGTCCCGTTTTATCAATACAATCGAAAAAGTGATATTAGCTGGCGGCTCGAACGAATTTTGACAACGCTTACGGGAACGCCTCCGAAACCACGTCACTTGATGGACCGTTTGATGGGGAACTTACGGAAACAGTGGAACCGAGTATAACGACAGGGAGGCAAATGAGATGGACGTGAACGAATACTTAGGGTTGTTTTTAGATGAATCCCAAGAACATATCCAATCAATCAACACACAGTTACTTAAGCTAGAACAATCGGGTGGGGCGGATGTCGTTCAAGAGATTTTCCGATCTGCGCATACGTTAAAAGGGATGTCCTCGACGATGGGGTACGAACACGTCGCCAATTTGACGCATGAGATGGAAAGTGCACTCGACCTCGTTCGTGGCGGAAAAAAGGAAAGCAACCAACTATTGTTGGATACGATGTTCATCGCTATGGAACAGATGGAGGACATGATTGCTGACATTGAGAACGGCGGACGAGGTGCGAACGTGGATGTTTCTGAAACGGTCGCTGCCTTCCAATCGTTCATCGGTGGAAAAGAGGTCGTGGTCACAGAGGTAAAAGAGTCAAATACATTCGAAGTCGACCTTTACACGAATTCGGTCATCGAACAGGCGAAACAGACAGGATTCGAGGCCTATCAAATCACCGTGAAATTATCAGACGCTGTCGTCCTGAAAGCAGCTCGGGCGTATATGGTGTTCGATCGTCTCCAAGAATTGGGCGAAGTCGTACGCACGAACCCGGAGACAGAGGAAATCGAGCAAGAGCAATTCGATTTGTCGTTTGACGTCTTATTCCTATCACAAGAGGCAACGGAAGTCATTGAACATGCCATCGCCCAAGTGTCGGAAGTGGAACGTGTCGAAGTCAATGTGTTCACAGGAACGTCAGAAAGCGAACCAGAAGTCGCAGTGACAGCCGAAGTGGTAGTACCAGAACCAGTGGTACAGAAAGCCTCAGACCAAGAAGAAACAGAAACAAAAGATACGAAGGAACAAGTGGCTGCACAGGCTCAAGCGAAAACGATTCGCGTCAACTTAGAACGAATCGATCGTCTCATGAACTTGTTCGAGGAATTCATCATCGATCGTGGACGTTTAGAACGACTCGCTGATGAGGTGGGTCAACCAGAATTGAACGAAACCGTTGAAAAAATCAAACGAGGTACGAACGAACTGCAATCTCTCGTGTTGACACTACGGATGATGCCGATTGAGCAAGTGTTCAATCGCTTCCCACGCATGGTTCGCTCGGTCGCAAAAGAAATCCACAAGAAAGTTCAATTGGATATTTCGGGTGCGGAGACAGAACTTGATCGTACGGTCATTGATGAGATTGGAGACCCGCTCGTTCACTTGATTCGTAATGCGATCGATCATGGAATCGAACGCCCTGAAGTTCGCGTGAAAGCAGGCAAACCGGAACAAGGAATGCTCGCCCTTCGCGCTTATCACGGCGGCAACCGTGTCTTTATCGAGATTGAGGATGACGGTGCGGGGATCAACGTTGACAAAGTTCGTGCAAAAGCATTGGAACGTGGCGTGATTTCAGATGAAGAGGCGACTGTGATGTCTGAGAACGAGTTGGCGATGTTAATCTTCGCTCCAGGCTTCTCGACAGCTGACGTCGTGACGGACCTTTCAGGTCGCGGTGTCGGACTCGATGTCGTGAAAAATAAAATCGAGTCACTCGGTGGTGTCGTTTCGTTAGAGACGGTTGCAGGACAAGGGACGAAATTCCAGGTAAGTCTGCCACTCACCCTCTCGATCATCTCGGCCATGCTCGTACAAGTCGGTGAGGAATCGTATGCGATTCCGTTGTCATCGATTCTCGAGACGACTTTGCTTGATGAAGCGGACATCTTGACGGCGCACCGCGAGCGTGTCTTTGATTTCCGTGGCCAGTTGGTTCCGCTCGTCTATTTAAAAGAAATGTTCGGAATCGAATCGGAGACGAAGTCGCAATTCCCGGTCGTTGTCGTTCGAAAAGGAAACAAACTTGTCGGTGTCGTCGTCAACGATTTGATCGGCCAGCAAGAAATTGTCATGAAACCGCTCGGTACGTATCTTGAAGGGATTCCTGCTATCTCAGGTGCGACCATTCTCGGTGACGGTCGCGTCGCTCTTATCGTAGATAGTAACGATCTCTTTTAAGGAGGAATATAGATGGAACAGAAATGGGTAGTCTTTTCACTTGAAGAAAATACGTACGGAATCGATGTACAATCGGTCCGTTCAATCGAGCGACTTCAGCCGATCACACGCGTCCCGAACGCCCCGTCACACGTGAAAGGGGTAATCAATCTTCGGGGTGTCGTCACACCGGTCATCGACCTTCGTTTGCGCCTCGGTTATGAAGAAATCGAACCGACGGATGAGACGCGTATTTTAATCGCATCATTGAATCAAGGGGATGCGGGCTTCATCGTCGACCGCGCAAACGAAGTGGTTGAAAGTGATGAAGTGCGGATTGAACCGATTCCTGAATCGAGTCGCGACATGATTTCAGCACACTTGACAGCCATCGCTAAAGGAGAAGACAAACTCTTCTCACTTCTCGATGCGAATGCGTTGTTTGAGGAACAGTATGCTGAGTGAGTTTGAGCAAGACTTGTTAAAGGAACTGGGAAATATAGGGTCTGGTCATGCGGCTACTGCATTATCCGCCATGTTAGCCAAACCGGTGAATATCACGGTCTCCTCGGCTGAGATGGAGCCAATCTCGTATTTGCCTGATCGAGTGGGTGGTCCGGAGCGACATGTCGCTTCGGTGCTACTCGAGTTAGACGGTGAGATACGCGGCATGATTCTCATTTTGTTTGCCGTCGAGGACGCCGAACAGATGGTATCGACACTCATTGGGATGCCATTCTCGTTCCAATCAACTGATGAGCTAGGGATATCGGCTTGGGAAGAAGTCGGGAATATTATGAGCGGTGCTTATGCCCGGGCACTTGGTGACTGGCTACAGACACCAATCATGATTCAAGTGCCGGCAACGGCAATCGATATGGCTGGGTCAATCGTCGAGTTTGTCGTGACATCGGTTCAACCTGAAGAAGATGCTGCATTGTACATCGACACGACATTTATGATTGATCAAAAAGTAAGCGCTGGGCATGTGTTGTTCCTACCGACACATGGTTCGCTCAAACGTATTCAAGAACGGTTGCTCGGCAATGGCTGACGTATTAAAAATCGGCATCGCCGAATGGAAACAAACGACAGCACCGAATCGCCTCCGTACAGCTGGACTCGGGTCGTGTGTTGGAGTCATTTTATATGACACTCGTCTCCAATTGGCGGCAATGGCGCATGTCATGTTACCCGACTCGACCATTGCTCGGAAGAATCAAACGATTGAAGTAGGAAAATATGCAGACACAGCCATCGACACGCTCGTCCGTTCTCTTAAACGAGAAGGAGCGACGCGGTTACAAGCCAAAATGGCAGGTGGCGCTCAAATGTTTCAATTTAAATATGAGAATGAAGCGATGCGAATCGGAGAACGGAACGCCGAGGCGATTCGCCAAGCATTAAAAGTTCATCGGATTCCGCTCGTGGCCGAAGATTGTGGCGGACATAACGGACGAACGATCGAATTCGATGTAGCGACTTCGATTTTATCGATTCGGACGGTGAGCGTAGGCACGAAAGAACTATAAGGGGGGATCGACATGACGACTCATCTTACACAGTTGTGGGATCGCTGGAATACGGACCGTGATATGGATACAGCAAACGAACTACTAGCACATTACGAGTTTCTCATCCACTACCACGTACAACGGATGATCGTGACGCTTCCAAAAAGCGTCGAACGCGACGAATTGAAAAGTTTGGGTTACATGGGATTGTACGATGCCCTTATGAAATATGATCCAGAGCATAACAATAAATTTGATACGTACGCTGCCTTTCGGATTCGGGGAGCCATCATCGATGGGTTGCGAAAAGTAGATTGGTTGCCTCGTTCGGTTCGGGAGAAAGTAAAAAAAATCGACCACGTGGCAGAACAGCTTGAACAATCGTTACATCGCGCCCCGACGAAGCATGAGCTAGCAGTCGCTTGTGACCTTCCTGTTTCTGAAATTGAACGGACGATGGCAGAAGGGTATTTTGCCAATATGCTGTCGATTGATGAGGCTGTGACGTTACAAGAAGAAGGCAAAGTGATGTCTGTCACGTATTTCGACCCAGACTCTGAAAAACCGGAAGATACACTACTGCAACAAGAGTTAATTGATGTGCTCGCGACAGAAGTCGACCATTTGTCCGAAAAAGAGCGGCTCGTCGTATCGCTATTCTATTTTGATGAACTGACATTGACCGAAATCGGTGAAGTGCTCGAACTGTCCACCTCTCGCATTTCTCAAATCCATTCAAAAGCGTTGAAGACGTTAAAGCAGGCACTAGGACGGTCGTATTTAGAAGAAAAGACATCGTAAGGAGATGAACAGGTGTATATTGTATATGTGATCACGGCTTGTTTGGTTGCTTACGGTTTTTTATTCGGATACCGTCAAGTCCAGGCGTTACAAGAACGGGTTGAGCGACTCGAACGAGAGAAACAGGAGACGGAGACGTTGCTTCTCTCGTTCATGGAGTCGATGAACGATCTTGTCACGAAAGAACCCGTAGAGCGTAAAGCGGACGTTCATCAGGAGGATGTGTCCGTACCTGTTGAAACAAAAGCGGATGTCGTGTCAAACGACTTAGATGAAGACAAGTCAAAACCGTCAATTGACGTAGATGATGTGTTATTGCGGCACTCGGTCCGAGATGCTGCCCGCATTCTTGGAAAAGGGGAAGGTGAACTCGCGCTATATGCGAAACTTCGCAAAAAGTGAGAGTTGCCGGATTTCGTGACATATGCTATAGTAGTTCTCGGTGTTAAACACATCACACACGTCTCGGGATGGTATTCCTCGGTGCCGAAAGGTCGGAATACAACAATGAACGAGGCGGAGGACTTTTTTAAACCACAAGGAGGAAATTTATCATGGCAGTAATTTCAATGAAGCAATTGCTTGAAGCTGGTGTACACTTCGGTCACCAAACACGCCGTTGGAACCCAAAAATGGCGAAATACATCTTCACAGAGCGTAACGGGATCTACATCATCGACCTTCAAAAAACGGTCAAAAAAGTAGACGAAGCTTACAACTTTGTTCGTGAACTCGCGGCAGAAGGCGGAAACGTCCTCTTCGTAGGTACGAAAAAACAAGCTCAAGATACAATCAAAGAAGAAGCAATCCGTTCTGGTATGTTCTTCATTAACGAACGTTGGTTGGGTGGAACACTCACTAACTTCTCAACAATCAAAAAGCGTATTAACCGCTTGAAGCAACTCGAAAAAATGGAAGAAGACGGCACGTTCGAAGTACTTCCTAAGAAAGAAGTCATCATCTTGAAGAAAGAAATGACTCGTCTTGAGAAGTTCCTCGGCGGAATCAAGGATATGCCTGGAGTGCCTGACGCCCTCTTCATCGTTGACCCACGTAAAGAGCGTATCGCAATCGCGGAAGCTCACAAATTGAACATCCCAATCGTTGCGATTGTCGACACAAACTGTGACCCAGATGAAATCGACTACGTCATCCCAGCGAACGACGATGCAATTCGTGCAGTTAAATTGCTCACTTCGAAAATGGCTGATGCTATTATCGAAGCGAAGCAAGGTGAAGAAGAAGTTGCTGAAGAAGCTGTAGCGACAGAAGCTGAAGCTACAGAAGCTGAGTAATCAGTGAGACAATAGGTGATAAAGGGAAAGCCTTTTATCACCTTTTTTTAGGACAAGTATTCAAAAAGCCTCGTGCTTTTTCTTAAAATTCGTTAGTTTTACAAGGAGGAATTTCCGATGGCAGTTACAGCAGCAATGGTAAAAGAACTTCGTGAAAAAACAGGAGCAGGAATGCTCGATTGCAAAAAAGCACTCGTTGAAACAGACGGTGACATGCAAGCAGCAATCGACTTCCTTCGCGAAAAAGGAATCGCTAAAGCAGCAGCAAAAGGTGATCGTATCGCCGCTGAAGGTTTGACAGCAGTAGCAGTTGAAGGCAACAAAGCTGTGCTCGTCGAAATCAACTCAGAAACAGACTTCGTTGCGAAGAACGAGAAGTTCCAAACACTCGTAAACAACGTAGCGAAAGCAGTACTCGCTTCAGGCGCAACAACTGCAGAAGCAGCACTCGCAGCTGACTACGAAGCAGGCAAAACGCTTGAAACGTACATCCAAGAAGAAGCTTCTACAATCGGAGAGAAAATTTCACTCCGCCGTGTAGCTGTTCTTGAAAAAGCTGACGATGCTGTATTCGGTACGTACCTCCACATGGGTGGTCGCATCGGTTCTGTCGTTGTAATCGACGGCACATCTGACGAAACAGTTGCAAAAGACGTAGCGATGCACGTTGCAGCAGCACGTCCACTTTACGCGACACGCGACGAAGTATCAGCTGAAGAAATCGACCGTGAGAAGAAAGTCTTGACTGAGCAAGCTCTTAACGAAGGCAAGCCTGCTAACATCGTTGAGAAAATGATTGCTGGTCGCATGAACAAGTACTTCGAGGAAATCTGCCTCGTAGACCAAACGTTCGTAAAAGACGGCGACTTCAAAGTTGGGAAGTACGTAGAATCTAAAGGCGGGAAAGTCAACTCGTTCGTACGCTTCGAAGTAGGAGAAGGTATGGAGAAACGTGAAGAGAACTTTGCTGAAGAAGTTATGAACCAACTTAAAAAATAATCTGCGTCATCGCATATGATGCAACCAAAATTGGGAACACGTCTGTATAACCTTGAGTTAGTTCGTTAAGGGAGCGTGTTCCCTTTTTTCAAGCAAGAGGAGGCAAAGTTATGGAACCGAAATATAAACGAATTGTGTTAAAATTGAGTGGAGAAGCGCTCGCTGGAGATCAAGGTTATGGGATTGACCCTAACATTGTAAACTCAATCTCAAATCAGATTAAAGAATTGATCGAGATGGGTGTAGAAGTGGCCGTTGTTGTAGGTGCCGGAAACATTTGGCGTGGAAAGACGGGTAGTGAACTTGGAATGGATCGGGCAAACGCAGACTATATGGGAATGCTCGCGACCGTCTTAAATTCACTTGCTCTTCAAGATAGCCTTGAAACGTACGGTGTCCAAACGCGCGTCCAGACATCAATTGAAATGCGACAAGTTGCTGAACCATACATTCGTCGCCGTGCGATGCGTCATCTTGAAAAAGGTCGCGTCGTCATCTTTGCAGCAGGGACAGGGAACCCATACTTCTCAACGGATACGACAGCTGCACTTCGCGCTGCTGAAATCGAAGCCGATGTTATTTTAATGGGTAAAAACAATGTCGACGGCGTCTATTCTGCCGATCCAAAATTGGATGCCACTGCAGTGAAATATGATACGTTGTCTTACCTTGATGTCCTAAAAGACGGACTTCAAGTCATGGACTCAACGGCAACCTCGCTCTGTATGGACAATCACATTCCATTGATTGTATTCTCATTGCTTGAAGAAGGTAACATTAAACGTGTCGTACTCGGAGAACATATCGGGACGGTAGTAGGAGGAGTCAATTCATGAGTGTCAAAGAAGTATTGAAAACAGCTGAAGAAAAAATGGAAAAAGCGCACACATCACTTAAACGTGATTTTGGTACGCTTCGCACTGGCCGCGCCAGCGCATCGATTTTGGATCCTGTTCAAGTTGATTACTATGGCGTTCCGACACCACTTAATCAAGTGGCAAACATCAATACACCGGAAGCGCGTTTGCTCTTGATTCAACCGTGGGATAAATCAATGGTTTCAGAAGTGGAAAAAGCGATTCAAAAGGCAGACCTCGGATTGTCTCCATCTTCTGACGGAACAGTCATCCGTTTGGCGATTCCTGCTTTGACGGAAGAGCGTCGTAAAGAATTGGTTAAAATCACGAAGAAATATGCGGAAGAAGCGAAAGTCGCTGTTCGTAACGTTCGCCGTGACGCAAACGAAAACTTGAAAAAACTCGAGAAAGATGGCGAGTTAACAGAAGACGATCTCCGCGGATATGCAGATGACGTTCAAACGTTGACGGATTCGTATATCAAGAAGATTGATGAATCTGCAGCAACGAAAGAAAAAGAAATCATGGAAGTGTAATCACGGAAGTGGTATACCAAAAAGCTGTGTGGGGACCCTTTTTCTGAGAGGGTCCTTCTTTCATACAATCAGGAGGATAACAGAATGTTTAAATGGGTGAATCCTAAAACAAAAGTCGAGGCGGAGTTAAGTGTTCCTGAGCACGTAGCCATCATCATGGATGGAAATGGACGTTGGGCCAAAAAACGTGGTCTCCCTCGCATCATGGGTCACCGAGAAGGGATGAAGTCAATCCGCGAAGCCGTTCGGACAGCGCAAGAACTCGGGATTCAATCACTGACGCTTTACGCATTCTCAACGGAAAACTGGACTCGTCCGGAAGAGGAAGTCTCGTTTTTAATGAAATTGCCAAAGCAGTTTTTAGAGACCGATTTGAAAGAGCTTCATGAACAAAACGTTCAGGTGCTTGTCGCTGGTGATACGACAAAACTACCTCGCGAGACGCGTGAGGCTGTCGATCAGGCGAGAGAACGCACCGCTACAAACACGGGATTGAAACTCGTCTTCGCGCTCAACTATGGTGGTCGGGATGAACTCGTCCAAGCGATGCGTAGCATTGCCGAAGATGTACAATCTGGTATGCTTATACCAGACGCTGTGGATGACCAGTTAATCGGTGAACGACTCATGACCCACGTTCAAGATGTGGACCTCATCATTCGCACAAGCGGTGAACAACGACTTTCAAACTTTTTATTGTGGCAAAGCGCATATGCTGAACTCCATTTCACGGAAGTATTGTGGCCTGAATTTAAGCGTGAGCATTTTGTAGAAGCGATTGAATCTTACAACGCGCGCACGCGTCGTTTTGGTGGGGTGTAACATGAAGACACGAATTATTACAGGACTTTGGGCAGGAGCAATCTTTATTACCGTGATCGCGCTCGGTGGTAACGCCTTTGTTTCATTAATGGGGATTCTCGCTCTCATTGGCTTGAGCGAGTTTACGTTGATGCGAAAACACAAGCTGCTGGCATTCCCATTTTTAGTGACATCACTTCTTGTCGCCTTTCCTTTCGTTTTATTATTGCTGGAGACACAAATCGTTACAGGTGAAATGCCATTCACAATCGAACAGTGGCTCGTGCTAGGCCTAGTTTTATTACTGTTTTGGACGGTTGTCACAAAAAATCGATTCACCTATGAAGATGCCGGGTTCTACTTCGTATCCGCTGTCTACTTGGTCGTCGGTTTCTCGAGCTTCGCACTAGTACGACTGTCTGAAGACGGTTTATCAAAAGTGTTGCTCATCTTGTTTATGATTTGGGCGACAGATTCAGGGGCTTAT
Organism: Exiguobacterium sp. s59; assembly: GCF_018617475.1. NCBI lineage: Bacteria > Bacillati > Bacillota > Bacilli > Caryophanales > Exiguobacterium > Exiguobacterium sp. s59. Next base: position 498,107 of record NZ_JACSKG010000001.1, read on the forward strand.
TTCACGGGGAAGGCGTTCGGGAAAGCAAAACTTTGGCCATCCATCAGTCCGAATAAGACGATTGAAGGAGCAATTGGTGGGATCGTATCTGCCGTTGTCCTCGGGGTCATTTTCGTGTGGATCGATCCGATTCTACCGATATTGGAAGTCATCATTTTAGCCATCGTCGTAGCCGTCGTCGGACAGCTCGGTGATTTGGTGCAATCCGCGTATAAACGCCAGTTCGGAGTTAAAGACTCTGGTCATCTATTACCTGGTCACGGAGGAATCTTAGATCGATTTGATAGTATGATTGCGGTCTTTACTGTTATTTGGGTGTTTAATCTGCTATGAGAAGGAGTGTCGAGATGAAGCGAATTAGCTTAATTGGGGCGACAGGTTCGATTGGCGTGCAGACATGTGACGTCATCGAACAGCACCCCGATCTGTTTGAACTTGAGGCATATGCATTCGGCACGAACGTCGATGTCGCCACGGAATGGATTAATCGACTTAGACCTAAATATGTTTCGGCGACAAGTATCGAGGTACTCGAACAACTGAAACCACGCCTTACATATGAACCTTTATACTTCATTGGTCCTGAAGGGCTCAAAGAGTGCGCGACTGCAGAACGAGCTGATATCGTCGTGACGGCGGTAGTGGGAGCGGTTGGCCTCGAGCCGACGCTTGCTGCCATTCAAGCAGGGAAAGATATTGCGCTCGCCAACAAAGAAACACTCGTTACAGCAGGACATCTCGTCAAAGCTGCTGTGAAAGAACATGGGGTTAAACTTTTACCGGTCGATAGCGAGCATTCTGCCATCTACCAATGTTTGAATGGAGAACGCAGAGAAGATGTTTCAAAAATCATTTTAACGGCGTCTGGCGGAAGTTTCCGTGATCGTTCACGAGAAGAATTAGCTGACGTGACGGTTGAAGATGCATTGAATCATCCGAACTGGTCGATGGGGGCGAAGATTACGATCGACTCCGCGACGATGTTCAATAAAGGTCTTGAGGTGATCGAGGCACACTGGCTGTTCGATATCGACTATAATGATATTGAAGTCATCTTGCATCGTGAATCGATCATCCATTCGATGGTTGAATTTAAAGATGCGGCTGTGATGGCACAGCTTGGAAACCCGGATATGCGGGGCCCGATTCTTTATGCGCTCTCAGAACCGAAGCGGCTTGAAATTGAGGGGAATAAGCGGTTAAACTTGAAAGAAATCGGAAAGCTACATTTTCAAGAGGCAGATTTCAATCGTTACCCGGCTCTCCGGTTAGCGTTTGAAGCAGGAAGAATTGGCGGTTCCATGCCAACCGTCCTGAATGCGGCCAATGAGATGGCAGTGGACTTGTTCTTGAACGGTCACATCACGTTCTTAGAAATTGAACGACTCGTTGAAGAAGCAATGGCTCAACATGAAGTGATTGCCGAACCGACGCTATCGCAAATTCTAGAAGTCGACCGAGCAGTACGTCAACAGATTCAGCAAGGAATTGAAGGTGGGGAATAAATCATGACGACTTTTATCGCCATCGTTCTGATGTTTGGAGTTCTCATTTCGGTACACGAATGGGGACACCTCGTCATGGCGAAACGGGCAGGCATTCTCTGTCACGAGTTTGCAATCGGATTCGGTCCAAAAATTGTTTCATTCCGTAAAAATGAAACGCTCTATACCATTCGTCTCTTACCAATCGGTGGCTATGTCAAAATGGCCGGGGAAGATTTTGAGCCGATTGAAGTACGTGCAGGTCAACATGTCGGACTTCGTTTAACCGAACAAGGCACTGTCGATCGTGTCTATTTTCAGCCGGACACCGCTACGGATGTTCAAGTTGTCGGTACCGTTGATAAATTTGACGCGACACATGAGTTGAAAGTACAGCTCCTCATCGATGAGGAGGTACGTGTCTATTCGTTAGAACGGGATACACTTCTTGTCGACCAAGGGATGGAAATTCAAATCGCACCGTATGACCGCACGTTCGGTGCCCAATCGGTATGGAAGCGTGTCTTGGCGATTGCAGCCGGTCCAGCGATGAACTTTGTCTTGGCGTTTATCTTGCTCATCATCGTCGGTCTCGTTCAAGGAACGCCGACGAACGATGGTCAAATCGGTACCGTTCAACCTGATTCGGCCGCCGATGAGGCTGGTTTGATGAGTGGGGATGAAATCGTATCGATTGAAGGGGAACCAATCACAGATTGGCTCGACTTACGTACCGCATTGGCGGATCGTGCTGACACGCCAACAGACGTCACATACGTCCGTGATGGTGAGGAAGCGACGGTCACAGTCACACCACAGGCGGTTGAACAAAACGGCGAAACTGTCGGGATTCTTGGTGTCACGAACGCGTTGGAACGTTCACCAGTTAAAGCTGTGACGACAGGTGCCGAGACGACGTGGACGATGTCCACGCTCATCTTCTCAGCCGTCGGTGATTTGGTGACGGGTCAAGTCGGTGTCGATCAATTGGCAGGACCTGTCGGAATCGTACGTATGACAGATGAAGTGGCAGCGAGCGGTTTGATCATGCTGTTGAACTGGACAGCACTTCTTTCCGTCAACCTAGCTATCTTCAACTTGCTCCCGCTTCCTGCATTAGATGGAGGACGATTGATTTTCCTCCTATTCGAAGCGGTGCGCGGGCGTCCAATCGATCCGAAAAAAGAAGGATTCGTTCACTTTATCGGGTTCGCATTATTGATGATTTTAATGTTGATTGTCACCTGGAACGACATTCAATCATTCTTCAAATAAGCTGTTTGTAGAGAAGGGAAACGTTGAACTGTATGAAACAATCTAGATTGCTCATGCCTACCTTGAGAGAAGTACCGGCTGACGCGGAAGCTGTCAGTCATCAACTTCTCGTCCGTGGAGGATTCATTCGTCAAAATGCGGCTGGAATCTATTCCTATCTTCCACTCGGACATCGCGTGTTACACAACATTCAAACGATCATCCGTGAAGAGATGAATCGTGCCGGTGCGCAAGAATTATTGATGCCTGCCATCCAACCGGCAGAACTTTGGGAAGAGACAGGACGTTGGGGCATCTATGGTCCGGAGTTGATGCGATTGACTGACCGTCATGACCGCCGCTTCGCCCTCGGTGCGACGCATGAAGAATTAATCACGTCCATCGTACGAGACGAACTGAACTCGTATAAAAAACTCCCAATGAACCTGTATCAGATTCAAACGAAGTATCGTGATGAACGTCGTCCGCGCTTCGGTTTACTTCGCGGACGTGAGTTCTTGATGAAAGATGCATACTCATTCCACGCGACGCAAGAAGATTTAGATGAAGAGTATACAAACATGTATAACGCGTACTCACGTATCTTTGATCGTACCGGTCTCAAATATCGTCCGGTCGTCGCAGACTCAGGTGCAATCGGCGGGAAAGACACGCATGAATTCCAAGCGCTTGCTGATATCGGGGAAGACACGATTGTCTATACAGATTCGTCGAACTATGCAGCAAACATTGAAATGGCAGAAACACTCGATCGTTATGAGATGCAACAAGCTGACGTACGTCCACTCGAAAAAGTGGACACGGAAGAAAATCGTACGATTGAAGACGTAGCGAAATTCCTGAACGTCGATCCGAAGACGACGATTAAATCTGTCCTATTCAATGTTGATGGAGAGACAGTGATGGCAATCGTCCGTGGCGACCATGAAGCAAATGAAGTCAAAGTGAAAAACGCACTCGGTGGACTCGATATTCAACTTGAAGACGAAGCGAAAATTGTTGAGCTATTCAATTGTGCGCCAGGTACGCTTGGACCAATCCATGCGCCGGTTAAAGTCGTTGCCGACTATGCGGTCAAGTATCTTGTAGATGCGGTCTGTGGAGCGAATGAAGCAAACACGCACTTCACAGGTGTGAATGCCGAACGTGACCTCGCAGAGATGACGTATCATGATTTACGTTTTGTCGTGGAAGGCGACTTGGCACCTGACGAATCGGGTCCAGTCCGTTTCGCACGCGGAATTGAAGTCGGACAAGTCTTCAAACTCGGGACACGTTATTCAGAAGCAATGGGGGCGACATTCCTGAACGAAGAAGGTCGCGCTGAACCACTCATCATGGGTTGCTACGGAATCGGTGTGTCACGGACGCTCTCAGCAATCGTGGAGCAACATCATGACGACCGTGGAATCATCTGGCCACGAAACGTGGCGCCGTTCGATCTTCATTTGATTGCCATTAACGCAAAAGACGAGACGCAAGTTGAACTTGCAAACCGTCTTTATGAAGAACTCGGTCAAACGTACGATGTCTTGTTCGATGACCGAAAAGAGCGCGCGGGCGTCAAATTCGCCGATGCGGACTTGATTGGCCTTCCGATTCGCGTCAACGTCGGAAAGAAAGCTGGCGAAGGAATCGTTGAAGTAAAAGTTCGGGCAACAGGTGAAGTGATTGAAACGTCAATCGATGAATTGAACGAAGTCATCACTTCAAAATTTAGCGAAGTTCATTAATGGATGAAGGTGACAGCGTAAGCGGTCACCTTCATTTGTCGAATTGGCATAAAGGGGGGAATACGGACCCGTGGAAGCAAATCAAAAAATGCAATTATTGTTGAGTGATCTTGGCATCACGACAGAGACAGACCTATTCGACCAAGCAGAGCTCTCACGACTCGTCGTCAATAAAAAACGACGAACGTGGACGTTTTATTTTACATTTCCAACAGTCTTACCGTACAACGTACATCAATTGTTCATGAGTCGGTTAGAAAATCGTTACGCGACGTTCGCAGATGAAGTGTATGCTCGGTTCACGACAGCAAAAGGTGGAAGTGAGCAGGACTATATCGATTACTGGCCACGCATCGTCAGTGAATTGAGCCAAGTGTCCGGTGCGATGCGAAGCTACTTCGGATCGGTGTCACCACGATTTGAACAAAACAAACTGTTGATTCCGGTGCGGTCCGGACCTGAGGCAAGCTATGTGGACAAAGAACTCTGTCAAGAGGTCCAAGCGCTCTATAGCGCTTATGGCTTCACGAAAAAACCGTGTCAGGCACATTTCTCTGAAGATGCGGAGGCTAGTCAAGCTTTACGTGAACAAGTCGTTCAAGAGGACATCGAGCAGGCAAAGATGGCGCTTGCGGCACAGTTCGCCAAAGCGACGGAAACGAACGATGAACCAATCACAGAAATTCGGATGGGTGCACTCATCAAAGATGAAATCGTCCCAATCAAGACGATTATCGAAGAAGAACGCCGCGTCGCGATTCGTGGTCTCGTCTTCTCTGCGGAGCGGAAGGAACTGAAGAGTGGGAAAAAGCTATTCACCTTCAAAATGACGGACTATACGGATTCGCTCATCGTGAAAGTATTTGCGCGCGATGATGATGACGACCGGATGCTCAGTGCCGTCAAAAAAGGCATGTGGATTCAAACCGCAGGACGGGTCGAGGATGATTCGTTCATGCGTGAACTATGCATGATGGCGTCACAACTCCAAAAAGTAAAAGTCGAGCCGCCTCGAGATGAGTGGGAAGGTGAGAAGCGGGTCGAACTCCATGCCCATACGCAGATGAGTCAAATGGACGCGGTTACGAACGTGTCCGCGCTCGTTGCACGTGCTGCGAAGTGGGGGCACCGTGCGATTGCCATCACTGACCACGCTGGTGTCCAAGCGTTCCCGGAAGCGTATTATGCCGGGAAGAAAAATGACATCAAAGTGCTATACGGAGTCGAGGCAAACGTCGTCAACGATGGCGTCCCTGTCGCTTATCATGCGAGTGATGTGTCACTTGACGACGCGACATACGTTGTCTTTGACGTCGAGACGACCGGACTTTCTGCCGTCTACAATAAAATCATCGAGCTCGCTGGTGTCAAAATCAAGGACGGGGAAATCATCGATCGCTTCGAGGCGTTCGCTGACCCGAAACACGCGTTGTCGGCGACGACGATCGAATTGACTGGAATCACGGATGATATGGTTCAAGGGCAGCCTGACCCGGAAGTCATCACGAAACAGTTCGTCGAATGGTGTGGTGACAGTATTCTCGTCGCCCATAACGCATCGTTTGATATGGGCTTCCTCGAGGCGACACTCCGGAGCGGAGGACATGAACCGGATGATTACCCGGTCATTGATACACTCGAACTAGCTCGTACGTTGATGCCGACACTGAAAAATCACCGACTGAATACACTCGCGAAGCGATTCGATATCGAATTGACCCAACATCACCGTGCGATTTATGACGCCGAGGCGACAGCCTATTTGTTGATGAAGCTACTCGACCTCGCCAAACAGATGTTTGAGATGACGACGCACCGTTCGTTGAACGCAAAAGTTGGGAGTGACGTGTCGAAAATTCGTCCGTTCCATGCGACGATTTATGCGAAAAACAAAAAACCGGGGCTTCGTCACCTATACGAACTCATCTCACTCTCCCATATCGATTATTTATATCGAATGGCACGCATGCCACGTTCAGAACTCGTGAAACGTCGTGAGGGACTATTGATTGGTTCAGCTTGTGACAATGGTGAGATCTTTGACGCTGCTTTGAACAAGTCGGATGATGAACTCGAGAAGATGATGTCATTTTACGACTTTATCGAAATCCATCCACCTGCGCTTTATCACCATTTGATTGATAAAGAGATTGTCGCAAACGAGATGGAGCTCCGAGAAATCATTAAGCGAATCATTCGCGTCGCCGAGAAGGCCGAGTTACCGGTATGTGCAACGGGAAATGTGCACTATTTGGACCGGTCTGACCGGTCGTATCGTGAGATTTTGATTCGTACCCAAGGTGGAGCGAACTTTATTAATACACGTAAAGAGTTGCCACACGCCCATTTCCGGACGACGAAAGAAATGATGGAAGAGTTCAAGTTTTTAGGTGAAGACTTGGCACGTGAAATCGTCATCACGAACCCGAACGCGATCGCCGATCAAATCGAATCGATTCAAATCATCCCGGATGACTTGTATACGCCGAAGATTGAAGGGGCGGATGATGAGGTTCGGAATATGAGCTACGACATGGCTCGTTCGATTTATGGTGACGAGTTGCCTGAAATCGTTGAAGCACGTCTAGAAAAAGAATTGAAGTCGATTATCGGTCACGGATTCGCGGTCATTTACTTGATTTCACATAAACTCGTTAAAAAGTCGTTGGATGACGGTTACTTGGTCGGTTCGCGTGGGTCGGTCGGGTCTAGTCTCGTCGCCACGATGACGGAAATCACTGAAGTTAACCCGTTGCCACCACACTATGTCTGTCCAAACTGTCAGCATTCACACTTCTTCAACGACGGTTCGGTCGGTTCGGGATATGACTTACCGGATAAAGAATGTCCGGAATGTGGTACGTGGTACAAAAAAGATGGACATGATATTCCGTTCGAAACGTTCCTTGGATTCAAAGGAGACAAAGTACCGGATATCGATTTGAACTTCTCGGGTGAATACCAACCGCATGCCCACGCCTATACAAAAGTATTGTTCGGCGAAGAGTATGTGTATCGTGCTGGAACAATTGGAACAATCGCGGATAAGACGGCATATGGATATGTGAAAGGTTATGCGACCGAGAACGACAAGATTTACCGAAACGCAGAAGTCGATCGGCTCGTCTCTGGGGTCACTGGCGTGAAACGGACGACGGGGCAGCACCCGGGTGGGATTATCGTCGTCCCGGACTACATGGACATCGCGGACATCTCGCCGATTCAGTATCCGGCGGATGACAACTCGTCAGAATGGAAGACGACACACTTTGACTTCCATTCGATCCATGACAACTTGTTAAAGCTCGATATTCTCGGACACGATGACCCGACCGTCATCCGGATGTTACAAGACTTGTCAGGGATTGATCCGAAGACGATTCCGACAGATGATCCGACGGTTATGAAAATCTTCTCGTCTCCAGAAGTACTCGGGGTGACGCCAGAACAGATTGAGTCGAAGACCGGTACACTCGGGATTCCTGAGTTCGGGACGAAGTTTGTTCGTCAGATGTTAGAAGAGACGAAACCGTCCACCTTCTCAGAACTTGTTCAAATTTCAGGTCTGTCTCACGGGACGGACGTTTGGCTCGGGAATGCGAACGAATTGATTTATAACGGAACATGCGAACTGAAAGATGTCATCGGTTGTCGTGATGACATCATGGTTTATCTGATCTATGCAGGACTCGAACCATCCTTCGCTTTCAAAATCATGGAGTCCGTCCGTAAAGGGAAAGGTCTCACGGATGAGATGGAGTCGGAGATGCGGGAGAACGATGTGCCGGAATGGTATATCTCATCTTGTAAGAAAATCAAATATATGTTCCCGAAAGCGCACGCGACGGCTTACGTCTTGATGGCCGTCCGAATCGCATATTTCAAAGTGCATCATCCAATCCTGTACTATGCGACGTACTTTACCGTTCGCGCTGGAGACTTTGACTTGTCTGCGATGATCAAAGGTCCTCAAGCCGTCCGCAAAGCGATGTCGGATATCCGTGAGAAAGGGTTCGATGCAACCGCGAAAGATAAAGGGTTGCACACGGTACTCGAACTTGCGCTCGAGATGCTTGAGCGGGGCATGAAGTTCCAAAATATCGACTTGTATCGTTCGAGCGCGACTGAGTTCTTGATTGAGGACAATACGTTGATTCCTCCTTTCAATGCGGTCGATGGACTCGGGACGAATGCGGCAAAAGCCATTGTCGAGGCGAGAGAAGAAGGACAGTTCCTCTCGAAAGAAGATTTGCGTAAACGAGCGAAGCTGTCGAAAACGGTCATTGAGACACTTGATACGATGAAATGTCTTGAAGGCTTGCCTGATGAGAACCAACTCTCATTCTTTGATTTTGGGGTGTAAGTTGCGATTTGTCGGGAAAATATGATATATTGGTATCGAACAAAGTTGGATACTACGACGGAAAGGAGTAGGGAACCCTACTCCTTTCTTGTATGTAAAAGCCAGAAGGAGGGATGAGAGTGTCCAAAATAACAGAAGTCGTTGAATCGATTGCGTTGCCAATCGTCGAACGAGAAAACATGGAATTGGTCGATGTGGAATTCGTAAAAGAGGGTCCAGACTATTTCTTGCGCGTTTATATCGATAAACCAGGGGGCGTCGATTTAGACGATTGCGTCAATATCAATGAACAACTCTCGGAAAAACTGAACGAAACCGATCCGATTGAACAGGCTTATTATCTTGATGTCTCGAGTCCTGGTGCGGAGCGTCCGCTGAAAAAGCCGAGCGATTTCGAACGTGCAGTAGGCAAAAACGTCTACATGAAAACGTTCGCTCCGATCGATGGTGCCAAAGAGTTTGAAGGAATTTTGACGGCATATGATGGGGAAACGGTCGTGATCGAGACACGCATCAAGACAAGAAAAAAAGCGGTATCGCTACCGGTAGACAAAATTGCACAAGCCCGCTTAGCGGTCACGTTTAGTTAAGGAGAGGGAAGAAGATGGGTCCACAATTACTCACTACAATCGATCAGATTGCCAAAGAAAAAGGAATTGATAAAAATATAATTATCGACGCTCTCGAACAAGCGCTCATTTCTGCTTATCGTCGAAACGTCGCAAACCCGAACGAGCATGTGAAAGTCGAGTTCGACCAGGTGACAGGAGATATCCGTGTCTACGCACTTTTAGAAGTTGTAGAACGTCTCACACAACCAGACCAACAGCTCTCGCTTGAAGAAGCACATGAAATCGACCCGAACTATGAGCTCGGTGATTTCCATAAAGAAGAAGTCACACCAAGTGATTTTGGACGTGTTGCGGCGATGACTGCGAAACAAGTCGTCACACAGAAAATGCGTGAAGCTGAACGCGAACGGATCTACAACCACTTCGCTGACAAAGAAGATGAAATCATGACAGGGATTGTTGAGCGTTTTGACCCGCGCAACTTGTATATCGGTCTTGAGAATAACATCGAAGCGGTCCTTACTCCGAACGAACAAATGCCGAACGAATCGTATCAGATTCATGACCGTATCAAAGTATACGTGACAAAAGTCGATTCGACGACAAAAGGTTCTGGTGCTGCGATTCAAGTATCGCGTACGCACCCGGGACTTTTACGCCGTCTCTTCGAACTTGAAGTACCAGAGATTTCAAACGGTACAGTCGATGTCATGTCTGTGTCACGTGAAGCAGGAGACCGTTCGAAGATTGCCGTACACTCGGATATCGTTGACCCGGTCGGCGCATGTGTCGGACCGAAGGGACAACGCGTCCAAACAATCGTCGACGAATTGAACGGGGAAAAGATTGATATCGTTCGTTGGTCTGAAGACCCGAAAGAGTTCGTTCGAAACGCACTTAGCCCGGCGCAAGTCGTTGCCGTCTATGTCAATGAGCCTGCAAAATCGACAACGGTTGTCGTACCTGACTATCAATTGTCACTCGCAATCGGAAAACGTGGTCAAAACGCGCGTCTCGCTGCGAAGTTGACTGGTTGGAAAATCGACATTAAGAGCGAGACAGATGCGGAAGCGCTCGATTTGTTCGATACGTTCGCTGAAAAAGTTGAATCAGAGCCAGAAATTGTTCAAAATGAAGTTGAACAAGACTTATCAGATGCTTCAGTTGAAACAGCTGTGGTGAAAGAAGAGGAATGACCATGAAGCAAAAGAAACTTCCTTTGCGCAAGTGTGTGGTCACACAAGAAATGCTCCCGAAGAAAGAATTGATTCGTGTCGTTCGAACGCCTGAAGGTGACGTAGTCATCGATCAGACCGGTAAAGTGAACGGTCGCGGTGCCTACTTATCAAAAGATCTCGATGTCGTTCGTCAAGCAGAGAAAAAACGGACGCTCGATCATCATTTGAAAGTAAAAACGAGCGATACCTTGTATGAACAGTTGAAAGCTGTCGCAGGTGACGAATCATGAGTAAGTGGGAATCATTGTTAGGCCTTGCCGCTCGAGCAAGGAAAGTAACGATGGGAGAAGAGTTTGTATTAAAGGATGTGCGAGCGGGTCGTGCCAAGCTCGTCATTCTAGCCGGAGATGCAGGTGACTCGACGAAAAAACGAGTCACCGACAAATGTGCATCTTATCAAGTGCCGTTGATTGAAGTGAGTGATCGCTATACAATCGGGGCCGCGCTTGGGAAAGATATGCGTGTCGTCGTATCGGTGACAGAATCCGGATTTGCGAACAAGCTTAAGCAACTTCTCTCTTAACTATTAACGGAGGTGGATGCTTTGGGAAAACGCGTCTATGAATTTGCAAAAGAACAGAATGTAACGAGTAAACAAGTCATTACTCAATTAGAAAAATTGAACAAACCGGTGAAAAACCATATGGCCGTTCTCGATGATGAGACAGTCAAGCAGTTGGACCGTGTGTTCAATCCAGAAAAATATCGTGCTGAGAAGCAAGCGGAAGCGAAAGCTACTTCAACTTCGAACGAACCGAAACAAGAGAAAAAAGAACAAGCACGTCCGCAAGCGGCACAACAAAACCGTGGCGGTCAAAACAATCGCGGTGGTCAAAATCGTAACGACAACCGTAACAACGACCCACGCAATAAAAAACGTGGAAAAGGGAAAGGTAAAGGCAAGCCGGTAAAAGCGGCAGTGCCACAAGAAGCCGATCCAAACTCGAAGACAAGTCAGCGTAAAGCGGCTCGTCTCGCACAAGAAGCAGAGATGGGGAACGTCATCAAGTATGACGACGTGCTCAGTGTCTCTGACCTTGCAGAAAAAATGAACAAAAAGCCGAACGAGATCATCATGAAGTTGATGGGTCTTGGCGTAATGGCGACAATTAACCAGACGCTTGACGACGAAACGATCGAATTGCTCGCTTCTGAGTTTGGCTTTGAAGTAGAAAAAGAAGTCGTCGTGGACGAAACAGACTTCGAAACAGTTGAGATTGACTTCTCACAATATGATCTTGAAGAGCGCCCAGCGGTCGTCACAATCATGGGTCACGTCGACCACGGTAAAACGACACTTCTTGACTCGATTCGTAACACGAAAGTCGTCGCAGGTGAAGCAGGTGGGATCACGCAACATATCGGTGCGTACCAAGTCTCTGTAAACGATAAGAAAATCACATTCCTCGATACGCCAGGTCACGCGGCGTTCACAACGATGCGTGCACGTGGTGCGGAAGTGACAGATATCGCCATCATCGTCGTTGCGGCTGACGATGGCGTCATGCCACAAACGGAGGAAGCGATCTCGCACGCGAAAGCAGCGAACGTTCCAATCATCGTTGCGGTCAACAAAATGGACAAAGAAGGGGCAAACCCTGATCGTGTCAAACAAGAATTGACGGAGTTCGGTCTCATTCCTGAAGAGTGGGGCGGCGAAACGATCTTCGTTCCGATTTCTGCCATCAAAGGTGAAGGAATCGATGAATTGCTCGAGATGATTCTTCTCGTATCTGAAGTCGAAGAGTACAAGTCGACGCCAGACATGCCAGCTCGTGGATCAGTCATCGAAGCGAAGCTCGACAAAGGTCGCGGACCTGTCGCAACACTTCTCGTTCAACACGGTACGCTTCGTATCGGTGACCCAATCGTCGTCGGTAGCACGTTCGGTCGTGTCCGTGCAATGGTTAACGACATCGGTCGTCGTGTGAAGCAAGTCGGTCCATCGACACCGATCGAAATCACAGGTTTGAACGATGTGCCACAAGCCGGTGACCAGTTCATCGTCTTCGAAGATGAGAAGAAAGCACGTGCCATCGGGGAAAAACGTTACCAACGTTACCTCGAATCACAACGCCGTGAATCAGCGAAAGTCAGCCTTGACGACTTGTTCAGCCGTATTCAAGAAGGTGAAGTGAAAGACTTGAACGTCATCATCAAAGCAGACGTACAAGGTTCAGCTGAAGCATTGGCTGGTTCACTCCGCAAGATTGATGTAGAAGGCGTTAAAGTCAACATTGTTCACCAAGGTGTCGGTGCAATCACAGAAGGTGACGTCATCCTCGCATCAGCGGCGAACGCTGTCATCATCGGTTTCAACGTTCGTCCTGACGGTAACGCCCGTTCAATGGCGGAACAAGAAAATGTTGAAATGCGTCTCCACCGCATCATCTACAACGCGATCGAAGAAATCGAGAGCGCGATGAAAGGGATGCTTGACCCTGAGTTCGTCGAAGAAATTACAGGTCAAGTCGAAGTCCGTGACGTCTTCAAAGTATCGAAAGTCGGTACGATTGCAGGTTGTTATGTGACTGAAGGTAAGATCACACGTGACGCTGGTGTCCGTGTCATTCGCAACGGAATCGTCGTATATGAAGGCAAGCTCGATACGCTTCGCCGCTTCAAAGATGACGTGAAGGAAGTTGCGACTGGATATGAGTGTGGAATTAAAGTAGAGAAATTTGATGACATTAAAGTAGAAGATGTCATTGAAGCGTTCGTCATGAAAGAAGTCGAACGTAAATAATGTGAGGAGGGATCACGTATGAAAATTCGTGCCCAACGTGTTGCCGAGCAAATGCGTAAAGAGATTACAGACGTCTTATTACGGGAAGTGAGTGACCCACGTACAAAAAACGCTACAATCACAAGTGTTGACGTGACAGGGGACTTACAACAAGCAACGGTCTATTATACGGTGCTCGGTGATGAGGAAGATGTGAAAGCAGAAACGCAAGCAGGTCTCGACAAAGCGAAAGGATTTATCCGTCGCGAAATCGGGAACCGCATCCGTCTTCGTAAAACACCAGAAATCTCGTTTGAGTACGATTCATCGGTCGCATATGGTAGCCATATCGATTCATTGATTCGTGATTTGAACAAAGATCAATAACTTGAAAGGGGGACATCGTTCTCCCTTTTTTGTATGGAGGGATGAAATTGGAACCGAACGGAGTGCTTGTACTCGATAAGGACCGTGGCATGACGAGTCATGACTGTGTGTTCAAATTACGAAAATTGTTTCAAACGAAAAAAGTCGGTCACACGGGTACGCTTGACCCGGAAGTGACAGGTGTGTTGCCAATCTGCTTAGGACGCGCAACGAAATTATCTCGTTTTATAACTGACGAAGGTAAGCGTTACGTGGCCGAGGTGACGATTGGCACCGCTACGATGACGGAGGATGCGCATAGTGAGGTCGTGGAGCAAAAGGACGTCGCACCGAATGGGTTGGATGAAGCTCAGATTGATGAAGCGATGCGTCAATTAATTGGGACGATTGAACAAATCCCACCGTATTATTCGGCTGTCAAAGTAAATGGGAAGAAATTGTACGAGTATGCCCGAAAAGGACAGACTGTAGAACGCCCACGTCGGATGGTAGAGATTCACCGTCTAGAACGGACGAGTGGATTGACGTTTGAAGAAGGAGTATGTCGTTTCCGAATGGAGATCGATTGCGGAAAAGGGACGTATATTCGTACACTTGCCGTTCAAATCGGGGAGAAGCTGGGTTACCCTGCCCATATGAGCGAACTCAGACGGACGAGTTCTGGGTCATTCGAGGAGGCACATGCCGTATCGCTTGAAACGCTACAGGCACTCGAGACTGTCGAAGAACGAATGGCGCATGTCATCCCGCTCGAGGATGTCATCAAACGTTGGCCTGCCATCACGATCCCAAAGAATCGGGAACGCTATATTCGCAATGGTGGGAAGTTGAACGGCGTTTCGCTCGAATTTGAGTTATTTACTGTCTATAATGAAGAAGGAATCCCTCTTGCTTTATATCGAAGACAAGATGGAACGACAGACGCTACAGTCGAGGTCATGCTGGCCATCGACTAAGGGGGAAATTGACAGTATGGAAACAAGACATCTCACCTATCCTGAAACACCTGACCTGTATCCATCGGTCATGGTGCTTGGTTTTTTTGATGGTGTTCATAAAGGACATCAAGCCGTAATCAATCATGCCAAACGCGTGGCAGCGGAACATAACCTTCCGGTGACGGTCGTCACGTTCGACCCACACCCGAAACAAGTGCTTTCGAACAAACCGGACGCGGTCCGTTATATCACACCTTTATCTCGGAAATTGAAGCGAATCGAAGCGCTCGGTGTCGAGCGGTGTCTCGTCTTGACGTTTACGAAAGAGTTGGCTGGATTATCCCCTCAACAGTTTGTCGACGATTATTTGATTGCTGCGGGAGCCGTACATGTGACGGCAGGATTTGATTACTCGTACGGCAAGTTTGGCGAAGGGACGATGGAAACACTTCCATACCATTCGCGTGATCAGTTCACGACGTCCGTCGTTACGGAACAGACGATGGATGGAGAGAAGGTATCCTCGACTCGGATTCGTAAACTATTGGCTGAAGGTCACGTTGACGCAGCACATGAGTTACTCGGTGCCCCATATGTCATCTGCGGTGAAGTGATTCACGGAGATGCGAGAGGGCGAACGATCGGATTTCCGACTGCGAACGTGTTGATGGACGCCTCTTATGTCATGCCACGACTCGGGGTGTATGCGACACGCGTCACGCTCCCAGACGGCCGGACGTTCAAGGCGATGACAAACGTCGGACGTCGCCCGACTTTTTATGAGACGGGAGCAGTCTCTGTTGAGAGTCATCTCTTTGACTTTTCGGAGGATTTGTACGGGCAAGTGATTGAGATTGAGTGGATTCAATATATCCGCAACGAGCGAGCGTTCGATGGGTTGGATGCATTGGTCGCTCAACTAAAACAAGATGAGGTGTCGGCACGCTCAATCCTATCTTGACTTTCGGTTGCGGTTACGCTATCCTTGTCAAGTACGCAAAGTACACCGTTTCGCTTGGCTGGTCGATTCACCAACGCCGGCTCGGCAACACGGCAATTTTTTATTAAATGGAGGTGGAGAGGCAATGGCACTCTCAAAAGAACGTAAAAACGAAATTATCGCGGAATACGCGACTAAACAAGGTGACACTGGTTCACCGGAAGTACAAGTGGCAGTGTTGACTGAACAAATCAACACATTGAACGCTCACCTTCGTACACACAAGAAAGACCACCACTCACGTCGCGGTCTCTTGAAAATGGTTGGACGTCGTCGTAACTTGCTTACGTACCTTCGTAACAAGGACGTTACGCGCTACCGTGAATTGATTCAACGCCTCGGTCTCCGTCGTTAATCGATCGAGACTGTTTAACGGGCTGGGACAACGTCCTAGTCCGTTTCTTCTTTTTTAAGGAAAATGATTAGACATTCGTAAGATAGAGTTACATAATAAACTAGATAAGGTTTGAGAGGAGAATGTACATGTTAGGTACGAAACAAGTATTCTCTACAGAGTGGGGCGGACGCCCATTGTCTGTAGAGGTCGGTCAACTTGCGAAGCAAGCAAATGGATCGGCGCTCGTTCGTTATGGCGACACGGTCGTCCTTGCGACAGTTACGGCTTCAAAAGCACCAAAAGATTTAGACTTTTTCCCATTGACGGTCAACTATGAGGAAAAATTGTATTCAGTCGGTAAAATTCCAGGGGGATTCCTTCGCCGTGAAGGACGTCCGGGGGAAAATGCGATTTTGACATCACGTCTCATCGACCGTCCGATTCGTCCGCTCTTCCCAGACGGATTCCGTCATGACATCCAAGTCATGATTTACGTCATGTCGAACGACCCAGACTGCTCGGCAGAGATGGCGGGAATGCTCGGAACGTCAATCGCACTCTCGATTTCAGATGTACCGTTTGATGGCCCAATCGCAGGTGTTACTGTTGGACGTGTTGACGGCGAATTCGTCATCAACCCGACAACGGCTCAAATGGAGAAAACAGACCTTGAGCTTCAAGTTGCCGGTACATCGACTGCAATCAACATGGTTGAAGCTGGTGCGAACGAAGTGCCAGAAGACGTCATGCTTGAGTCAATCTTGTTTGGACATGAAGAAATCAAACGCTTGATTGCCTTCCAACAAGAGATTACAAATGCAGTTGGCAAACCGAAGTTTGAATATACGGTCTCGAAATATGATGAGGCATTCACAGCTGAACTTGAAGCAGCTCGACCAGAAATCGTCGAAGCGGTTCAAGTTGAAGAGAAGCATGCTCGCGACGAAGCCATCAACGAAGTGATTGCGAAATATGTGGCATTGTATGAAGAGCGTCTTGCTGATGAGCCATCAAAACTTGGAGAAGTTTCAGGCATCTTGAACAAGTTCGTCAAAGATGAAGTTCGTCGCTTGATCACGGTCGACAAAGTGCGTCCAGACGGTCGTCGTCCGGATGTCATCCGTCCGCTCGCTTCAGAGGTCGGATTGCTTCCACGTGCACACGGTGTTGGTCTCTTCACACGTGGTCAAACACAAGTTATGTCGGTTGCGACGCTCGGTGTCATCGGTGATGCACAAATCATTGATGGAATCGGTTTAGAAGAGAATAAGCGCTTCATGCACCACTACAACTTCCCACCATTCTCGGTCGGTGAAGCACGTCCGGTCCGTGCACCAGGTCGTCGTGAAATTGGTCACGGAGCACTCGGTGAACGCGCACTCTTGCCAATCATTCCAAAAGAAGCAGATTTCCCGTATACGATTCGTCTCGTATCGGAAGTGCTTGAGTCAAACGGTTCAAGTTCACAAGCTTCAATTTGTGGATCGACGCTCGCCTTGATGGATGCTGGTGTACCAATCAAAGCGCCGGTCGCTGGGATTGCCATGGGTCTCATCATGGAAGGAGAGCACTACACGGTCTTGACAGACATTCAAGGACTCGAAGACCATCTCGGTGATATGGACTTCAAAGTTGCTGGAACGAAAGACGGGATCACTGCCCTTCAAATGGATATCAAGATTGCTGGAATCACGCGTGAAATCTTAGAAGAAGCACTCGAACAAGCTCGTGTCGGTCGTCTACACATCCTTGACCATATGCTCGAAACGTTAGACGCACCACGTACACAATTGTCGAAATATGCACCGAAAATTATCACGATGACAATCAACCCGGATAAGATCCGCGATGTGATTGGACCAGGTGGTAAGATGATCAACAGCATCATCGACCAAACAGGCGTCAAGATCGACATCGAACAAGATGGAACGGTGTTCATTGCTTCGACAGACCAAGAAGGTATCGATCTTGCGATGAAGATGATCGGGGACATCGTACGCGAAGTCGTCGTCGGTGAAGTATTTGATGCAACGGTACGCCGCATCGAGAAGTTCGGCGCGTTCGTCGAGCTCTTCAAAGGAAAAGATGCACTCGTACACGTCTCAGAATTCAGCCTAGAGCGTGTCGCGAACGTCGAAGACGTCGTGAAGCTCGGTGATACGATTCAAGTTAAAGTTACAGAAATTGATGATAAAGGTCGTGTCAACGCATCGCATAAAGCGCTCATCTTAGAAGGATTGTCTCCTGAAGAGCGTGAAGCGTATGAAGCGAAACGGAAGGCTGCACGTGAAAGCCGTCCACCTCGTGAAGGCCGTCCGCCACGTCGTGACGGGGACCGTCGTCCACCGCGCTCGACAAATTAATTATTCTGGCCATCGTCTTGGTGCGATGGCCTTTTTCATAGGAGTGAGAATATGGAATGGATGACACTACAAAACGGTGTCCGCGTCATCATCGAACCGATTGAAGGCTCTCGCAGTACGTCGACCGGTGTCTTTATTAAAGCCGGAACACGAACGGAGTCGTTTGAAAACATCGGGATCAGTCATTTGATTGAACATATGTTGTTCAAAGGGACGTCGTCGAAAAACGCGAAAGAAATTGCTTCCTTTTTTGATGAACTCGGTGGAAGCGTCAACGCCTTCACCTCGAAAGACCATACTTGTTTTTATGTGAAGACACTTGACGAACATGCGGTCATGGCGCTCGACGTCTTGACGGATATGTTATTTGATTCGGTACTTGATGAGACCGAATTAGAGAAAGAGAAACGGGTCGTCGTGGAAGAAATAAAAATGTATGAGGATACGCCAGAAGACCTCGTCCATGAACTGTTGGCGATTGCGGCATATCGTGATGATATTCTCGCACAACCAATTCTTGGAACAGAGGAGAGCGTCAATCGATTGACGCGGGATCAGCTCGTTGACTATTTACAAGAGCGATACGTGGCAGAAGAAATTGTCGTCTCCATCGCTGGACATGTCTCTGAAGAATTGATGGAGGCAGTGAAGCGTAGGTTTGCCAACATCCCTTCTAGGGAATCGTCGAAAGAACTCACTCAACCAGAACTGTTCGATGACACGTTGACGAAACGAAAGGAAACGGAACAGGCGCACCTCTGTTGGAACTACGAGGCCATTTCGGCAACGGATGACCGGTTACCCCACTTGGCACTCATGAACAATGCCATCGGTGCGACGATGTCCTCGCGCCTGTTTCAATCGATTCGTGAAGAAGAAGGATTGGCCTACTCGATTTATTCATACTACACGACGTTTGCGGATCATGGGACGTTCACCATCTATGTCGGAACGTCACCAGACACGTTGAATCAAGTCGAATTCATTTTAGAGAGAGAATTGAAGCGTCTCTTCGAAGAAGGATTGACGGATGAAGAAGTCGATAAAGGGAAACGCCAATTAAAAGGTTCACTCGTCCTAGGGAATGAAAGCTCGAGCGCACGCATGAACCGAAATGGTCGAAACTTGCTGTTACTCGATGAAGTAGAGCCGATCGAACACGTGATTCAAAAAGTGGAGCGAATCGAGCGCGATGAGGTCAATGCATTGATTCGTGAAGTATTGACACATCAACCAGCGAAGTCATACGTCCTCCCAAACGAAGCGTGACTTGAAACCGAATTGTAAGTTCTCTACACTGATTAAGAGGTATTCTTTAGTTTGGATAGGATACAGGTGAAAGAAGGGAAAGACTTGAACTTAACGGATTTAGTGAAGACGATACAACTAATTAACCAACCAAATCTTGAAGGCATCGTGGTGACTCACGTGACAACCGATTCGCGGGAAGTTGTCCCGGGGACATTGTTTGTCGCCATCAAAGGATATACGGTCGATGGACATGAATATGCGTCTCAAGCGGTAGAACGAGGGGCAGTTGCGGTTGTCAGTGAACGACCGCTCGAACTTTCCGTTCCGAACTTGATTGTGCGTGATAGTTCTCGCTCAATCGGGCTTTTGGCATCAGCATTTTATGCGTATCCTTCTGAACAGATGCGACTGTTCGGAATCACTGGAACGAACGGTAAAACGACAACGACGACGATTTTACGGGACGTCCTCGACGTCCTCGGACACTCGACCGGATTGATTGGCACAGTCGAAGTGCGAATTAATGACAAAGTCGTGCCGAGTAAAAACACGACACCTCAAAGTTCAGAACTTCAACAATTGTTGGCGCAAATGCGTGATGAAGGTGTGACGGACGTCATGATGGAAGTGTCATCGCACGGTTTAGAGCTCGGCCGCGTCATCGGAACGGATTTTGATATCGTTGGATTCACGAATTTGACGCATGATCATCTTGATTTCCACGGGACGTTCGAAAACTATGCGCGAGCGAAGGGATTGCTCTTCGCACAGCTCGGTCAAATGGCTTCACGCGGGAAAGTGGCTGTCTTGAATGCAGATGATGCACAGAGTGCCCTATATGAGACGATGACAGGTGCAAAAGTATTGACGTATGGAATCGACACGATGGCTGATTTGATGGCGTCTGAGATTGAACAGACGTTGTCTCAAACGAGCTTTGTGTTGAACTATCAAGGCACACGCCTACCGGTGACCGTTCAGTTTATCGGTCGTTTCAACGTGTATAATTTATTGCTCGCGACAGGTTGTCTCCTTGCAGCAGGATACTCATTGGAGAAAATCGCTCGAGCACTTGAAATGATTCATCCGGCCAAAGGACGCATGCAGCGCCTAGACGTTCCAGGTTACAACGTATACGCGGACTATGCTCATACTCCGGATGGGATTGAACAATGTTTAAAATCGCTCGTCGGCGTACCGAAAGAGAAGATTGTCTTTTTAATCGGTACAGGCGGTAATCGTGACGTGACGAAACGTCCGGCTATGGGGGAGATGGCATCGACTTATGCGGGGACGGTCATCATTACGACAGACGATCCGCGCTTCGAAGCGTATGAATCCATTACAAAAGGGATTGCGGCCGGAATGACGCACGATAACTACGTCGAAATCGGCGACCGGGAAGAAGCGGTCCGTTATGCGGCAAGCTTAGCCAAACCGGACAATATCATCGTGTTAGCAGGAAAAGGGCACGAAAAATATCAGATTATCGGAAACGAGAAATTGCCACTCGACGAAGAGGCGATTGTCCGATCGACCATTTTGAATACGGAGGAAGCATGATTTATGGCAGTACAACCAGTTACGTTGACAGAAAAAGAACATGACGACTTCGTCAAAAAACACGACCGTGGCGACCTATTACAACTATCAAGTTGGGGAGATGTAAAACGACAGAACGGATGGACGTCAGAACGAATCGCAGTTGCCCGCGACGGATTGACGACCGGTGTGGCTTTGTTGTTATTTAAACGTGTCCCGAAACTACCATATACGTTATGTTATGCGCCACGTGGCTTTGTCGTAGACTATGATGACGTGGCATCGCTCCAAGCGCTTGTAAAAGAAGCGAAGCGTGTCGCTGCGAACCATAAAGCAATCGTCATCAAAATCGATCCGAACATCGACCGCGATGAGATGCCGGGTCTCTTGACAGAAATGGAAGCCGTCGGATTTCGGCACAAAGGGTACGGGGGTGGCTTCGATTACGCACAACCTCGTTTCACGATGGAGACAGATTTACGTCCGAGTGAAAAAGAAATTTTTGCGAAATTCCATCATAAATTCCGCTATAACGTTCGTTTAGCAGAGAAAAAAGGAATCGTCTGTAAGGAAGTCGGTCGTGATGGATTAAAAACGTTCGCCGATCTCATGAGAGTGACGGGAGAACGTGACGGGTTTGCCATTCGCGGTCTTGATTATTTTGAGAATCTATATGATTGTCTCCAACCGAACGATGCTCGACTCTTTTTAACAAAACTCGAACCTAAAATTGCGCTCGATCAGCAACAAGCAACGCTTGAGAAAGCGAAAAAAGAGTTGGAAAAAATTGAACGTGGGTTAGAGAAGGAAACCGTCGAAAAGAAACGAACGAGCCTTCATAATCGTAAAGAACAGACGGTGGCACAAATTCAAAAAGCCGAGCAAGCGTTACCTGAGCTCGTCGAATTGAATCAGGCTTACCCGGATGGACTTGTCTTATCAGGTGGGCTTTTGACACTTGCGGGACGACGTTCTTATTACTTATATGGTGCCTCGTCAAATGAGTTCCGTGAATTCATGCCAAACCATTTGATGCAATGGACGATGATGCAAGCGGCGAAAGAGAGTGGAGCCGAGCGTTATGATTTTGGTGGCGTCTCGGGTAGCACGGATCCTGATGATGAATATGCGGGTCTCTATGCATTCAAGTCTGGATGGGGGAGCGACATGATTGAGAAAGTCGGAGAATTCGACCTCGTCTTAAATCGCCCGTTCTATATGGCACTCGAAAAAGGATTGCCCATCCTTAAAGGACTCCGTAAACGGTTAAGAAGATGAGATGGACCGGCGTGTTATCACTTGCGATGGTCGCCTTCTTGATCGGTATCATACTTGCTTACTTTTATATGCAGCCAGAACCTGTGCCATGGGTGGATGAGCCCACGTTTGAAGCGGACATGTGTGTCCGGGACGTAGGGGCGGAAAACACGATATTGGCAAGAACGAAGATTGATTTTGATCGCCTTCATCCGCAAGTTGCGGAACGTGGTGCGATGTTCGTACGGTTGGCTCATTCTTGTCTCGATCTCGAAGTTCGATTGACGTCAGGGTATCGTTCAGCAAAAGAACAAAACGCTTTATATGCACAAGGGCGTTCTGAACCGGGACAAGTGGTGACGAATGCGAAAGCAGGTCAAAGCTATCACAATTATGGACTGGCGGTCGATTTTGTCATCATCCATAACAATAAAACGGACTATGACTTAAGCACGGATCGTAATCGCAACGATGTACCAGACTGGCAAGAGCTTGGGGAATTAGGAAAGGCGCTTGGTTTCGAATGGGGAGGCGACTGGAACTCATTCCCTGACTATCCGCATCTCCAGATGGACTTTGGCTTGTCAATCCGACAACTCGTCGCAGGGAAGCAACCGGACAAGAAAGCAATCGCACCGCTTGCCGATACACTAAAACCTCTACTAGATTGAACGGAAATGTTGGCAATGAAGCCGTTTTCCGATACAATATTCAGTAGCGATAAGGGACGAAACAGAATATGAAACATTTAGGAGGTTTTTGTTAGTGTCAAAAAAGAAGACAGAGAATATTAGCGTCTTTGCGCTTGGAGGCGTAGGCGAAATCGGGAAGAACATGTACGTCGTGGAGCTAGACGACGACATCTTCGTCATCGATGCCGGTCTCATGTTTCCAGGCGATGAGATGCTCGGGATTGATATTGTCATCCCAGACATCACTTATTTAAAAGAAAACAAGGATCGCGTCCGAGCGATTTTCATCACTCACGGTCACGAAGACCATATTGGTGGACTCAGTTATGTCCTACGCGATTTAAAACATGTTCCGGTATACGGGACGAAGTTGACTCTCGGATTGATTGAACTGAAATTAAAAGAGGCCGGTTTGTTGAAAGAAGTCGACCTTCGCATGATTGATGCCAAAACGAAATTGACTATCGCTGATCATCTCGTCACGTTCTTCCGCGTCAATCACTCGATTCCCGACTGTGTCGGTGTTTGTATTCAAACATCTCAAGGTGCCATCGTCCATACCGGAGATTTCAAGTTTGATTACACGCCAGTCGACGGGAAACAATCTGACTTTAACAAATTGGCGGCGATTGGACAGCGCGGAGTACTTGCATTGCTTTCCGATTCAACAAACGCAGAGCGTCCGGGTCAAACCGGTTCAGAATCGATTGTCGGTGCTGAATTGAACGATGTGATCTATCAAGCCGAAGGTCGTGTCATCGTGGCATCATTCGCCTCGAACGTTCACCGCTTACAACAAGTCTTTGCAGCCGCAGAAGCGAATGACCGCAAAGTCGCGGTCGTTGGTCGCAGTATGGTCAACATCGTCGAAGTCGCACAAAAATTAAACTACTTACGTTTCAAAGCGAAGACACTTGTCGAGTTATCGCAAGTGAATCGTCTTCCTGACAACAAAGTCGTCATCTTGACGACGGGATCTCAAGGGGAGCCGATGGCGGCGTTGACTCGGATGGCACGTAATGCGCACAAGCAAGTAAACATTCGCTTGAACGACACGGTCGTCATTGCGGCAACTCCGATTCCGGGGAATGAGAAGTCGGTTTCGAAAACGATTGACCTATTGTTCCGTTCTGGGGCAAACGTCATTTACAACCAACGTAAAGTTCACGTATCCGGACACGGTTCGGCGGAAGAGTTGAAGTTGATGCTCAATCTCGTCAAACCGAAATATTTCTTACCGATTCACGGCGAATACCGGATGCAAATGGCACACTCGAAACTCGCTGAACAAGTAGGGGTCAAACCGAACAACATCTTCATCGTTGAAAAAGGAGATGTCGTCGAGTTCACAGGTCGTAAAGCCCGCATGAGCCGTAAAGTTCCTGCAGGTAACGTCTTGATTGATGGGATCGGTGTCGGTGACGTCGGAAATATCGTCTTACGAGACCGTCGCTTGTTATCACAAGATGGGGTCGTGCTTTGCGTGGTCACATTGAATCGGAAACAGAAGAAATTGATTTCAGGACCTGAACTCATCTCACGTGGATTCGTGTATATGCGCGAATCGGAAGAAATGATTTCAGAGGCAAACCGTATTGTCACAAAACAGATTGAAAAGAGTCTGCAAGCTGGCAGTGATTGGACCGAATTGAAATCAAATATCCGCGAGCGACTTAGCGTCTTCTTATTCGAGCAGACGAAACGTCGTCCGATGATCTTGCCGATCATCATGGAGATTTAATGGAATGAGAGTGAGGCAAAAGTCATCAGACTTTTGCCTTCTTTTTTTAGGAGGAACTGAAGTGGCTCAAAAAACGAGTAAGACACCCGTGAAGCGGAAGCGACCAGCAACGCGAAACACGAGAAAACGGAAAAAACAACCGATTGCGCCACGTACATATGGATGGGGAATTTTCGTTCTTTCCATCGTCGCATTCGTATTTGCCTTATTCGATTTCGGATGGATTGGTCGACAACTATCTGACTTGTCCGAATATCTGTTTGGTGGCTGGGGTGCGCTCACGTATCTGATGATTGCCATCTTATTATGGATTTTACTGAAACCGATGAAACCGATGGAGCGAGCTGGACTGTTCAGTATGACCGCGTCCTTTTTACTGTTCGGTGATTTACTGTGGGGAGAAGAACGAGGCGGCGTCAACGGTGCACTTTATGGCTTAAACCAATACTTATTTTCTGACTTCGGCCTCATCTTTTTAGGCATTGTCTGTTTGATCGTCGGTGTATCCCTTTATGTGCCAACGATTTGGGGAACGATTTACCATCGTTTAGAGGAATCTGTTGTGGCTGTGAAAAAGGAATGGCAGTCAAGGCCGAAAGCAGAGAAAAAACAAGAGATCAAGCAGAAGCAGGAACCGAAAGGGTCTCGTAAATCTTCGCCTAAACCGTTGCCGGTGGAAGCCGATTCGGATGTAGAGTCGGAGTCAGATGTGGTCACGATGAATGATATCCCGATTGTCGGGTTCAGTGAGAAAGTGGTGGCAGAGAAAAAAGAGGAAACCAAAGCGGCACCTTCTACGGAAACAGACGCTTCCATTTCGACCGAGGAAATGATGATGACCGCGGCGCAAGACGTCTCGGACACATATGAACTCCCTCCGTTCTCCAATTTAAAAGAACCGGTAATCACCGATTTATCTGGAGAAAATGCGCGTTTAAAAGAGAATGCCGCTAAATTGGTGAAGACATTAAAGTCGTTTGGTGTAGGCGTGAAAGTATTAAAAATTCACCTTGGGCCGACCGTCACAAAGTATGAGTTACAACCGGACATTGGGGTGAAGGTCAGTCGAATCACTTCGCTTAGCGATGATCTCGCACTTGCACTTGCCGCGAAAGACATCCGAATCGAGGCACCAATCCCGGGTAAGGCGGCGATTGGAATTGAGGTACCTAACCAGGAAGTCGCTCCAGTCTGTTTACGAGAAGTGCTTGAAGCAGACCCAGTGAGACAGGACGATTCAAAGCTACTCGTCGCACTCGGACGAAGCATTAGTGGGGAGACTGTTGGCATCTCACTAAACAAAATGCCACACTTACTCGTGGCCGGATCGACAGGTTCCGGTAAATCAGTCTGTATTAATGGAATGATTGTATCCATACTGATGCGCTCTCGACCAGACGAGGTCCGTCTCATGATGATCGACCCAAAAATGGTTGAGCTGAATGTCTACAACGGTGTCCCACATTTGTTGACACCGGTCGTCACAGACCCGAAAAAAGCAGCACAGGCATTGAAACAAGTCGTCGCCGAGATGGAAAGACGATATGAGCTGTTCAGTCGCTATGGTGTCCGCAACATTGAAGGATACAATGAACTCGTCGATCAGTCCGATGATGAGGATGCGAAGCGTCTACCGTTTATTGTCGTCATTGTAGATGAGTTGGCGGATTTGATGATGGTCGCTTCAAATGACGTCGAGGACGCCATCATGCGCCTCGCACAAATGGCACGGGCCGCAGGGATTCATATGGTCTTGGCGACACAACGTCCATCTGTCGACGTCATTACAGGGGTCATTAAAGCAAACATCCCGTCTCGAATCGCGTTTGCAGTCTCTTCACAAACCGATTCCCGGACAATCTTGGACGGAGGAGGAGCAGAGAAACTACTTGGGCGTGGCGACATGCTGATGCTTGCAAACGGGATGAACAAACCAGTACGTGTCCAAGGTGCGTTCGTTTCCGATCAAGAAGTCGAAACGGTCGTCAATCATGTCATCGCCCAGCAACGAGCACAGTATGTGGAAGCGATGATGCCGAAAGAAGAAGAGGTGACGACAATCGACTCCGATGATTCATTGTTCGGAGAAGTCGTTCAATTCATCGTCACCCAAGAAACGGCTTCGACATCGATGATTCAACGAAGATTTCGAATTGGCTATAATCGGGCAGCACGCTTAATTGACTCGCTCGAAGAGGCGGGGTACGTAGGTCCGTCAGAAGGTTCAAAACCTCGGAAAGTTTTAATAAACGAACAAAATGAATAAGTGTATAAACGAACGATTGTATATCAATATATTCAATCGTTCGTTTTTTATTGCTTTTTAAATAATATGGAAATATTCGCGCAAATCAGAGAGGTTCGTTATAATATTCATGTAATATAGCACATATGACCTATATCGTTTATTAGTACATACTTTTAAAAACGGCTGAAACGCTTACATTTTTTAATAACGTTTACATTTTACAAAAGTTTTTCAAACTGAATCGAAAAGAGTAAAATGGACTCAGAGGTACGGTTCGAGATGGTTTTTTAAAATATTTCCTTGATTCCGAACAAAAAGTATTGCGTTCTAATTCTCGAATCCCTATACTTAATATTGGCAAGGACATTCATACGTCAGATGTCTGAGCACTGGTAAGTAAATTAAAGGTGGTGAGGCCAATGTCGATTAAGCTCGATCATCGATTGCTCTATCTTCGAGTGATTGAGAAAATTAAGCAAGATATCGACGCTGGTGTCTATCGTGAAGGTGAGAAATTACCTTCAGAGTTTGAGCTTTCGAAGCAACTCGGAGTCAGTCGAGCGACACTTCGTGAAGCGTTAAGAATTCTCGAAGATGAGAAATTTGTCGTGCGAAAACATGGGGTAGGGACGTTTATTAGTTCTAAACCGCCATTCACATCAGGGATCGAGGAATTATTCAGTGTTACTGATATGATCACACGTGCAAAAATGACACCAGGAACGAAAGTATTGGTGGCCGAGAAAGTGTTGGCAACAGAGAGAGAAGCCGAGCGTCTCAAGATTGAGCCGAACTCACCGATTTATCGAATCGTTCGAATTCGATATGCGGATGACACACCGGTCGTTTATTGTGTCGACAAAGTGCCGGCCCATCTCGTCTCAAATCCTGAGGCATTGACCGAAGGGAAGTCGTTGTTTGACTCTCTCGAAAAAGAGGTAGGACGTCGAGTCGCATATGCAATCACGCACATCGAACCGAGTGTCAGCTCTGAAATATCGTCACAACTTCAGACGGACCAACCGTTACTCGCATTAAAACAATTGCATTACGATGAGAGTGATTTACCATTACTCGATTCGGCCAACTTTTTCCGAGCTGATCGATTCGACTTCCATGTCGTACGTAAACGAGTGTAACCGAACAGTTTATGAACGGAAGAGTTATTTTTGGGGAACAGCGTGAAAGCGCTTTCTTATACCGGTGTAAAGACTACTGATAACATGACAACAAAATTTGTTATGAACCGAAAGGGGAAACACGACGATGATGAACAAAAAGAAAACGATTCTCTCAGCTTTAGCAGCAGGACTCACACTCTCTACAGTACTCGCAGCATGCGGTGGCGATGACAACGAAGGTGGCTCATCTTCAAACGGTGAAGGCGGAGAAGGCGGCGACTTCAAAGTAGCGATGGTTACAGATACTGGCGGTGTTGATGACAAATCATTCAACCAATCTGCTTGGGAAGGTCTCACAAAGTTCGGTCAAGACAACGACTTGACTGAAAACGAAGGATACAAATATCTTCAATCAGCTAAGCAAGCGGACTACCAGCCAAACTTGCAACAATTGGCTCGTGATAACTTCAACTTGATCTACGGAATCGGCTTCTTGATGGCTGAAGACGTACAAAAAGTTGCAGAGCAGTTCCCTGACAACAACTTCGCAATCGTCGATATGGTTGTTGATGCTCCAAACGTTGCATCGATCACGTTCAAAGAGCAAGAAGGTTCATTCCTCGTTGGTGTCATTGCCGGTCTCTCAACGACAACTGATAAAGTTGGTTTCATCGGTGGAGTAGAATCAGACTTGATCAAAAAGTTTGAAAATGGATTTAAAGCGGGTGTCATGGCTGTAAACCCAGAAGCAACAATCGACGTGAAGTATGCAGAAGACTTCAACTCGGCTGAAAAAGGAACTGCAATCGCTTCAGGTATGTACGGTTCTGGATCGGACATCATCTATCACGCAGCTGGTGGTACAGGTGTAGGGGTATTCACAGAAGCGAAAAACCGTAAGAAGAACGGCGAAGAAGTTTGGGTAATCGGGGTTGACCGTGACCAGTATGAAGAAGGTCTTCCAGAAGACGTTACACTTACGTCAATGGTCAAACGTGTAGATACAGCTACTTATGACGTATCGAAACAAACGATGGACGGAGAATTCCCAGGTGGCGAAATCATCGAGTTCGGTTTGAAAGATGACGGCGTCGGCATCGCAGAAACTTCTGATAAGCACGTTTCAAAAGAGATTCTCGATAAAGTTGAAGAATACCGTACACAATTGGTTGACGGAGAACTTACTGCACCAGCAACTGACGCTGAGTTCGAAGAGTTCATGAAAAACGTAAAATAATTCATTTGAGTGAAGGGGGGACCCATGTGGTCTCCCTTTACTTAAAGTTAGGGGTGAACTTCCTTGGAATATGTAATTGAAATGCTAAATATTCGCAAAGAGTTCGGTACGTTCGTTGCGAACGACAATATCACACTCCAATTGCGCAAAGGGGAAATCCATGCGCTTCTCGGAGAGAACGGAGCGGGGAAGTCGACGCTCATGAACGTGTTATTCGGTCTCTATCAGCCTGAAGGCGGAGAGATTCGTGTGCACGGAAAAAAAGTGGATATTGAAAACCCGAACATCGCCAACGAACTTGGGATCGGGATGGTCCACCAACACTTTATGCTTGTTGAAAAATTCACGGTCACAGAGAACATCATCCTCGGACTTGAGCCAAAGAGCGGTGTAACGATTGACCGTGCGACAGCCCGTAAAAAGGTCATGGATATTTCAGAACAGTATGGACTTAAGATTGATCCAGACGCGAAGATTGAAGATATTTCAGTCGGTATGCAACAGCGTGTAGAAATCTTGAAGACGCTCTATCGCGGGGCGGATATTTTGATCTTTGATGAACCGACGGCAGTGTTGACACCACAAGAGATTCAAGAACTTATCCAAATTATGAAACGTCTGATTGCTGAAGGTAAGTCGATCATCTTGATCACGCACAAGCTGAAGGAAATTATGCAAGTCGCAGACCGTTGTACGGTCATTCGCCGCGGACGTTATATCGGAACGGTTGAAGTCGACGAAACCGTTAACGAAGACAGTCTTGCTGAAATGATGGTCGGGCGAGAAGTCAATTTCGATGCGGAGTATTCGAAAGCCGATCCACAACAAGTTGTCCTTGACGTTCAAGGACTTGTCGTCAAAGACAGTCGTGGTTTGAAAGTCGTTGAAGGATTAGACTTACAGATTCGTGCTGGAGAAGTACTCGGGATTGCAGGAATTGACGGTAACGGTCAGACGGAACTGATTGAAGCAATCTCTGGGCTTAAAAAGCCAGAATCCGGTAAAGTTTTACTCAATGGAAAAGATGTGACGGGGCACACACCTCGTAAAATGACGGAAGCTGGCATCGGACATATTCCACAAGACCGTCATAAGCACGGGCTTGTCCTTGACTACTCGATTCGTGACAACATGGTTCTTCAAACGTACTATAAAGAACCTTTCTCGAAACGGGGTCTTATGAATTATAAAGCCGTGGCAGAGAAAGCGAAGGCGTTGATTGAGAAGTTTGACGTCCGAACTCCATCCATCGATGTGCCAGCGCGTGCCCTTTCTGGTGGTAACCAGCAGAAAGCAATTATCGCCCGTGAGGTCGATCGCTCGCCTGATTTACTCATCGCAGCACAACCAACGCGCGGTCTAGATGTCGGTGCGATTGAATTTATTCACGAACAACTCGTTAAAGAACGTGAAAAGGGCCGTGCTGTCTTGCTCATCTCGTTCGAACTTGATGAGATTTTACACGTATCCGACCGTATCGCCGTTCTTTATGAAGGAAAAATCGTAGGAATTCGTGATCCGAAAGAGACGACGGAACAAGAACTTGGCTTCTTGATGGCCGGCGGTCAGAGAGGGGACGACACAGAATGAAAAAATTAAGTTTAAACCAACTTCTCATTCCATTCCTATCCATCATTTTAGGACTTCTCGTCGGAGCCATCGTTATGTTGATTGGTGGGTACGACCCTGTTCAAGGCTTTATCTCCTTGTTTGAAGGGATGTTTGGAAGCCCGTATGCCATCGGGGAGACGTTACGTGCAGCAGCACCACTTATCTTCTCGGGTCTTGCGGTTGCCTTTGCATTCCGGACCGGGCTATTTAACATCGGGGTAGAAGGCCAAGTATTGATTGGATGGGTAGCAGCCGTTTATGTAGGGATCAACTTCGATTTGCCGATGTTTATCCATTTACCGCTTGCACTTCTTGCAGCGATGGTCGCAGCCGCAATCTGGGCTTTCGTTCCTGGTTTCTTAAAAGCGAAGTTTTACGTACACGAAGTTATCACATCAATCATGATGAACTATATCGCGCTTTACACGACGAACGCGATTTTGCGTAGCGTCATCGGTGTGACGAACGAACGTACAGACTCAATCAACGAATCGGCATCGCTTGCGTCACCATGGTTACAAGAGTTGACGACGTACTCACGTCTTCACTGGGGTGTCCTCGTTGCGGTGCTCGCAGCGATTGTATACTACTACATTCTTCAACGTACGACGCTCGGTTACGAGTTACGTGCTGTCGGGTTCAACAAACATGCTTCTCAGTACGCAGGGATGAGCGTTGACCGTAACATCGTCCTTTCGTTTGTCATCTCAGGGATGTTCGCAGGTCTCGCCGGCGCGATGGAAGGTCTCGGGACGTTCGGTAGTATGACGCTCTCGGCATCGTTCACAGGTGTTGGATTTGACGGGATTGCCGTAGCCCTCCTCGGTGCAAACACAGCGGTTGGTGTCATTCTTGCAGCGATTCTCTTTGCTGGATTGAACATCGGTGGATTGGCGATGCAACTTGGTGCGAACGTACCGTCTGAACTCGTCAAAGTCATCATCGCAGCAATCGTTATCTTTGTGGCATCTGGTTATGCCATCAACTATGTTATTGAGAAACTTAAAGGAAATCGTAAGAAAGGAGTGGAGAAAAAATGAGCTTCTTAGAAGTCCTCTATATCGTCGTACCGGTTGCACTCGCCTATGCGACTCCACTCATTATCGCAGCGCTTGGTGGGATTTTCAGTGAACGCTCGGGTGTCGTCAACATCGCACTCGAAGGAATTATGATCATCGGTGCCGCAACAGGAATCATCACAACGCTCACGTTGACAGACTTAGGAGCCGGTGCGTTTAGCCCATGGATTTCCTTGATCGTTGCGATGGTAGTTGGAGCGTTATTCTCTCTCTTCTTAGCTGTTCCGGCCATCCTATGGCGTGCGGACCAGACGGTTCTTGGAGTAGCGATTAACATGCTTGCGATTGGTCTCGCGATTTTCGTTGTACGTGTGCTTTATAATAAAGGTCAAACTGACTTTATCGAGTATCGTATTGCGAAAGAGAACGTACCATTTTTGTCAGATATTCCTGTTCTAAAAATGTTCTTCATTAACGTTCAATATACGTCATTTGTTGCCATCGCATTAGCGTTTGTCGTCTGGTTCGTCATCTTCAAGACGCCGTTCGGACTACGTCTTCGCTCAGTCGGGGAACATCCGATGGCGGCCGATACGATGGGAATCAACGTCACAAAAATGCGCTTCATGGGCGTCATGCTCTCTGGTGCATTTGGTGGCCTTGCCGGAGCGGTATATGCCGTTACGGTTACGACAAACTTCAGCGGAACAACGATTGTTGGTCAAGGGTTCTTGGCGATTGCCGCGATGATCTTCGGGAAGTGGAATCCGCTCGGCGCACTCGGTGCCGGATTATTCTTCGGATTCGCTCAAGCACTTTCGATTATCGGAAGCAACTTGCCGGTCATCAATAACGTGCCACAGCTTCTCCTCTTGATTGCACCATATGCGCTCACGATTCTTGCGCTCGCTGGACTCGTTGGTCGTGCGGATGCACCGAAGTCAGTCGGTATTCCATATATTAAAGGAAAACGCTAATCTGGAATAGGACATATGTCCATTTTAGAAAGGTTGTTTGGTGCTTAAGCCAAACAACCTTTTTTGTTATACTTGGCTAGAGCTGTCATGATTGGAGTACGGTGGAGAAGTGAAAATGAAAAAAGACATATCGGTCAAAATGACCAATATGTCTTTCTTGGATTATTCAAACTTCAATGCATCGCCTTCGAACGATTCGTCTGCCACTTTGATTGAATCGGTTGGGCATCCTTCGAATGCATCCATCATGTCTTCGTATAACTCATCAGGAATTTCAACAGTACCTGTGTTGTCATCCATCAAGTTGAATGCGAGACCTTCATCATCGTAATCGTAAATATCTGGTGCTGCTGCACCACAAGCTCCGCATGCGATACATGTATCTTTATCGACGATAGTAAATTTTGCCATGATAATAACCCTCCAAACGGTTCGTTTCTCTTAGAAATCAATCTACTGTCTACGAGTAATTGTAGTCTACATACCCAATTATTTCAATGAGGAAACGAGTGTCTTTTTGGTAGGATAATGATTTTTTTAAGGATGTGACGACTTGGTTCATTTAGCAGACGGAGTTTTACTGCTGGCCATTAAGCGATTAAACGGAGAACGAAGTGAACGCAGCCTATTCCATGTCTTAAATGGAAAGCGTTCGGCGACAACGTTACAAGACGCGTTCTTTTATGAACTAGAACCTGTTTTTGGACAGTTTCCGCAAACAACGTATGCATATGAGTCCTTATTGAAAGGACTTGAGAAGCGGGGATGGTTAGACCGCAAACAGTTTAAACTGACAGAAGCGGGAGACATGTTGGCATCCCCTGAAGCTGTAGAGGATTTGTTCAATCGATTAGGTGGGGAGCGCCGTGATTTTAACGCGACGACATGGAAACGGCTTAGCCTTTTCGTACAGACGTTTATGTCTAAGGAACATGAACGAACATTTTATCCAGTCCAAGCCGATCGACCTGCAGAACAGTGGGTAAAGCGATTATTGCAACTCGACCGAGATTGGAAAGTGCTGATGCAATCGTTTCATCACGAAATCGAGATTGCGCTCGAAAAAATCGGAGATCCATATGCGACGGCGGTCGTCTATCGATTCACGGGAGCATTTGAAACCGGTCTGACTTATGAACAAATTGCTAGCCTACTCGATGTGGATGCCGAGACGGCTCGACTCTATTTTTTGGCCGGATGGAATGAGTTGTTGATAGCGTTACCGGAAGATGCGAAGTTACGAGGATTTACGTATGGATTGTCGACAGAGCAGATGACCTATTCGGCACGGGAATCATACGAACTCTTTTTGAAAGGGTATTCGTTCCAACAAGTTCAGTCACAACGTAGACTACGGACGAGTACGATTGAAGATCATGTGGTAGAGATGGCGATGTACTTAGACATCTTTCCCCTCGATCAGTTCGTCCCGGCCGAAGAAATTGTCACGATCGAGAGACTTCGACATCCGAACAGTTGGGCGTTGAAACCGATATTTGAAGAGATGGGAAACGTTAGCTACTTTCAAATACGTCTTGTGTTCGCAAGACTGAAACGAGGTGAGACATTTGTATGAATCGACATTGAAGCGTGTGTTCGGGTATGATACGTTCCGCCCAGGTCAGCATGAAATCATCCATTCCGTTGTAGAGGGTCAGGATGTATTGGCAGTCATGCCGACAGGGGCAGGAAAGTCGTTGACGTTTCAACTCCCCTCATATATCAAGAACGGAGGATTGACGGTCATCGTCTCACCACTGCTCTCTTTGATTGAAGACCAAATGCTTCACATTCGAGAACGTGGAGAACGAGGTGTCGCACGATTGACGTCGATGGAATCAGCAGAAGAAAAGCAAGAGATCATCAATCACTTGAAACGCTATCGCTTTCTATATTTATCACCTGAGCAGTTGGCGGTGCCATATGTCACACGAGCACTCTCGAACGTCAAGATTCAAATGCTCGTCATTGACGAGGCGCATTGTATCTCCCAATGGGGTCATGAGTTTAGACCGGAGTATGCCCGATTAGGGGAATTGCGTAAACAAATCGGAAGCCCGCAATGCATGGCGGTCACAGCGACCGCACCTGAAAGCGTGAAGCAAGACATCGTT
Organism: Exiguobacterium sp. s59; assembly: GCF_018617475.1. Lineage (NCBI taxonomy): Bacteria > Bacillati > Bacillota > Bacilli > Caryophanales > Exiguobacterium > Exiguobacterium sp. s59. The sequence continues at coordinate 533,332 of NZ_JACSKG010000001.1, forward strand.
GAAAAACTGGCACTCTTTTCACCTGAGCAGTTCGTTCATTCTGCGAATCGACCGGAAATTCGATTGATGGTCGAACGGCTCGAAAAAGAAAAGAAACTTGAACGATTAAAAGAATTGGTGCGAGACGTTCCGAAACCGGCTGTCGTCTATACGGCGACCCGTCGAGAAGCGGAAGCATTGGCGTTTGAACTAGATGATGCGTTATTTTATCACGGTGGAATGTCGACAGAAGACCGACGACTCGTGCAATCTCAATTTTTACGGAACGAAGTGTCGGTCATGGTGTGTACGAGTGCATTCGGGATGGGGGTAAACAAAGACAACGTCCGCTCCGTCATCCATTTTCAAATACCTGCAACGGTCGAAGCATATATGCAAGAGATTGGACGAGCGGGTCGTGATGGAGAGCCGGCGTTTGCTGTCCTCCTCTATGCAGACGGAGACGAGCGCATCCAACAATTTTTGATTGACGGTCAATATCCGAAAGACGAAGACATCCGTTTGGCGTATTTTGAACGCGAGAACGCCACGTCGGTTTCGCAGTTATCTCGTATATTGCGGATGAACGAAGAAGATCCGAAGTTCTTACTTTTGAAACAGTTGTTGTCTGAACGTTCGCTTCAAGAGGCGCTCGATTGGGTAAAAGAAAGAAGACGTGATCGATATCGTCAACTCGGACAGATGATGGATTATGCACTCATCCGTACGTGCCGACGTGATTATTTGCTTCGCTATTTTTCGGAGTCGACAATCGACCAAGAAGAATGTTGTGACCAATGTGGGGCGATTGAGTTTCCGGAGACAACACGAATCGTCCGAAAAAATGTGACAGAATGGAAAATACGGTTGACGCAAATCTTTTCCTTTGAATAATATCATAGTAAAATGATAAAAAAGGTAAAGGAGGGCATACGTTGCGACATCGGAATCAGGCAGATTCTTTACGCGAGCAGTTGGCGGATACGTTGCCGTCTCGATCGGAGAGGCAAGAACATGAACGGAAGAGAAAGTTGAACGATAACTTGATGAAGCGCCCGTTGGCGATGACATTGACCTTCGCCATGTTAGCGATTATTCTCATTTTCATATATATCGGGCGAGATGCCATATTTTAAGGTGAGGTGCGGACGATGTTCGCGCCTTTTTTTATTTTTGAAAAATACTGGATTGCACAATAAAAGGGGTAAACCTTTTCAATTGAGGATATACTTATGTCATAGAACGAATAGGAGAGGAGGGCGGAGATGCCGAAATACTCCATTAAGACCGTGGCGACGTTGACCGGTGTCAATCCAACGACCATTCGTGCCTGGGAACGTCGATACCAATTTATCGTACCGAGCCGGACCGAATCAGGTCACCGCCTGTATTCAGATCAAGATGTCGAAAAAATCAAATGGGTGGTAGAGAAGCAAAGAGAAGGGTTATCCGTCTCACAAGCGATTCAACAGCTCCATCAGGCACCTGAACCGGAACCGACGTCTGCCAAGCTTTACGATGAGGAATTAAAGGACGGCTTGCTTCAGGCGTTGCTTTCCTTTGATGAGCGGACCGCACATGATTTGATCAATCGTGCTTTTAATACGTTTAGCTTTGAAAAGGTGACGAAAGACATCATTGGACCGCTTCTGATGGATATCGGCTCTCAATGGGAGCAAGGGTCGATTACAATCGCCCATGAGCATTTTGCGACAGCTTTTTTACGGGCTCGTCTATCTACATTGTCACTTCAAATGCCAATGAATCCGTTCCTTCCGCGAGTCACTTGTGTCTGTGCACCCGGTGAGATGCATGAAATCGGACTTCTATTTGTCACACTTTACTTGCGTCAACATGGATACGACGTCATCTTTTTGGGAGCTGGATTCCCGAAAGAAGACTTGAGCAAGGCGCTGCATGACATCGATGCATCCTGCCTCATTTTTGCGTGCACATTGACGGATCACATTCCTCAGTTAATCGAGGCGATGGGCTATATCCAAGAAGAGCATCCTGAACTGAAGATTGGGGCCGGTGGATATGCGGTTAGCCTCGAACGTGATCGGTTCGAAGATGCATTTCTTGGCGATTCACCTGAAGAGTGGACGAAATGGTTATCAACTATTTGACACGGGATTAAAACGGGAGTAGCTTATTAGTAGGATTGAATATTCACTGGAGGTTTTCGATTGAGATTTGAAAAACAAACAAAAGAACATCTTCGTGTATATGTGACTGCGAATGAGCTTACATTACGTGGAATCGCCATCGATACGATCGTGGGGGAAAACGGTCAACAGCTGTGGAAAGAATTGCTTGAGACAGCAGAAAGTGAGTACGGATTCTCTCCGCAAGGCGCGGTTGATTTGAATGTGACGATGTTTCCTCGAGATGGCCTCGTCATTGACGTTCAAAAAGGTGAAGCCATTGCAGAGCTTGATCTCGAACAAGTTGAGATTCGCCTGACAATCGACGTCATCCATCATTTGATTTACCAGTTCGATGACCTCGAAGATGTGATTAATGCTTCGATTCGATTGTTTCCACATATACATGAAACCGAACAAGGTGGGGCACTTTATCATTATGAGGGTCGATACTATCTTCACTTCGTGGAAGTGCTTCCTGAGAAAGTGGAAGAACGACTCGCCGCCATTTTGTCCGAATATGGAAAGACGACTACGGTCAGTCCGTACGTCATGATGGAATACGGAAAGACGATTCAAACTGAACATGCTGTGAAAGAGCTGTACGATGCATTCGCATAAGTACGGCTTTTTTTACTTTTCTGTTCCTATTGTTTTTAAGATGCCCGTGTTATGATTAGACATGAATTTTCAGTAGTTAGTTGAAGGAGAGATTGGAATGAAGGTCGCTGTATTGTATGGTGGAGTGTCAGGAGAGCGTGAGGTATCCCTCACAAGCGGACAAGGGATGATTGAGGCATTGACGGAACGTGGTCATGAAGTCACGGCAATCGACTTTCATCCAGAGCGCGCGAACGAGTTGTTGACGTTAAACGTCGATGTCGTCGTCAGTGCGTTACATGGGAAATACGGCGAAGATGGCCGTGTTCAATCATTACTTGAAATGGCGGGGATCCCATACACAGGTTCAGGTGTATTGGCATCGGCTCTTGCGATGGACAAGGCAAGAGCGAAAATCATCTTCGCGGCATCGGGCATCCGTGTGGCGCGCGATGTGCTGATTGAATCTGTTGATTCGATTGATGAGAAAATAGCCGAGTGGGGAAATGAGTTCCCATGTGTCGTCAAGCCTGCCCAAGAAGGTTCGTCAAACGGTTTGACGATCGCAATGGACGAAAAGATGTTGCGTGCTGGCATTGAGAAGGCATTTCTATGTGATTCAGCGGTTTTAGTCGAGCAATACATTAAGGGGAAAGAACTGACTGTACCGGTTATCGGGAATTTTGGAAAAGAACAAGCCCTTCCGGTCATTGAGATCATTCCGAAAAATGAATTTTACGACTACGAGTCGAAGTATACAGAAGGTGGTTCGATTCACGTATGTCCTGCTGAAATTTCGGATGAATTGACGACAGAAGTGCAACAGGCGGCTGTCATGGCGCATCGCGCGCTCGGATGTTCAGGATACTCGCGTTCTGATTTCCTCGTATCCGAAGCAGGAGAGGCGTACATTTTAGAAACAAACACGTTACCTGGGATGACGCCGTTAAGCTTGTTCCCGGACAGCGCGAAAACAGTCGGGATTTCTTACGGTGAGCTATTAGACCGCTTTATCGAGCTCGCGCTCGAACGCGAGTCGAAGTAAGACATCTGTATCATTCCACACTTAAAGAAAACGCTTTCATTATTTTTGTAAAACCCTTTCAAATTGAGCGCGTATCGGCTATACTTTTAAACGAATACGAGGTTAATTCTTGGGGGAGAATTGACAATTTAGGGGAGGAAACCTTCATGATTACGGATCAAGAAAAAGGTCATCAAAAACGAAAAAACATCTTGGAATCGACACAAGAGGTAATTCACGAAGCATTAGATAAGCTCGGCTATCCAGACGAGATGTACGAGTTGTTGAAAGAACCGCTTCGCATGCTGACCGTTCGGATCCCAGTTCGCATGGATGATGGCTCGACAAAAATCTTTACGGGTTATCGCGCTCAACATAACGATGCGGTCGGACCGACAAAAGGGGGAATTCGGTTCCACCCGAGCGTAACTGAGGTAGAAGTTAAAGCACTATCTGTATGGATGAGCTTAAAAGCGGGGATTGTCGACTTGCCTTATGGTGGCGGTAAGGGCGGAATCGTCTGTGACCCACGTGAGATGAGTTTCCGTGAAATCGAACGATTGAGCCGTGGCTACGTGCGAGCGATCAGTCAGATCGTAGGACCGACAAAAGACATCCCAGCTCCAGACGTGTTCACGAACTCGCAGATCATGGCTTGGATGATGGATGAGTATAGCCGAATCGATGAATTCAACTCACCAGGATTCATCACAGGTAAACCACTTGTTCTTGGAGGCTCACACGGTCGCGAGACAGCGACGGCGAAAGGTGTGGCCATCATGATTCGAGAAGCGGCACTACGCCGTGGTATCGAGCTAAAAGGTGCACGTGTCGTTGTTCAAGGGTTCGGAAACGCGGGTAGTTTCCTTTCGAAGTTTATGTACGATGCGGGAGCGAAAGTGATCGCGGTCAGTGACGCTTACGGTGCCATCCATGATGAGAACGGTTTGGACATCCCTTACTTGTTAGACCGTCGCGATTCATTCGGTACGATTTCGACGCTCTTCAAAAACACGATTTCGAATAAAGAGATGTTAGAACTCGACTGTGACATTCTCGTGCCAGCTGCCATCGAGAATCAAATCACGGAAGATAACGCCGATGCCATTAAAGCGTCCATCGTAGTGGAGGCGGCGAACGGTCCGACGACGAACGAAGCGACGAAGATTTTGACAGAACGCGGAATTCTTCTCGTGCCAGACGTGTTGGCATCGAGTGGTGGTGTCACGGTTTCGTACTTCGAGTGGGTACAAAACAACCAAGGTTACTATTGGACGGAAGAAGAAGTCGAGGAAAAACTTGAAAAAGTACTCGTTCATTCGTTCAATACGGTTTACAATACTTCTTCAGCCCGCAAGGTCGATATGCGTCTCGCGGCTTATATGGTCGGTGTTCGTAAGATGGCGGAAGCGTCACGCTTCCGTGGTTGGGTCTAAATAAAAAAAGTTCGGTCAACACGTGTTGACCGAACTTTTTTTATACTTTAATACGGTTTGTGATCGTATCTGCGATGGCTTTCCCGTGGAATCGACCGTTCTCGATAAAAATCTTATTCGCATCGTTCCCGGCAGCGACGACGCCGGCGATGAACAGATGCTCGACATTCGTTTCGAACGTTTCCTCATCAAATGTCGGGACACCGCTCTCGTCATCGATCGTGATACCAGCATTTTCGAAAAGATGATGGTCTGGCTGATATCCGGTCATCGCGAAAACGTGATCGGCATAGACGTGTTTTTCTTCTCCATGCTGATGGTAATGGACACCGTCTTCGGTAATTCGATCAATCGTCGCCTCAAACTCCATTCGAACTTTCTCATGTCGGACGAGTGAATCGAAGTTAGGAAGAACCCACGGCTTCACGGAAGGACTATACGAGTCGCCGCGATAAAGCACCGTTACATATGCGCCGGCCTTCTCGAGTTCGATTGCCGCATCGACAGCGGAGTTCTTCCCACCGATGATGGTGACATGTTGTCGATAGTATGGATGGGCCTCGTGGAAATAATGGTGTACGTGTGGCAACTCTTCACCAGGCACGTCGAGCAGACGAGGTCGTCCATAATACCCTGTGGCTAAGATCACATAATCCGCCTCGCGGACGGTTTCCCCACGGCGCTCATGTCTTGACGTCACGATGAAACGGTCATCGATTTTTTCAACAGATTCGACGGTCTCGAACGGATAGACGTTTAGTCCGGTACGAGTGACGACTTCGCGATAGTAGACGAGTGCGTCTTGTCGCCGAGGTTTTAGATCTTTACATATAAAAGGAATATCCCCGATTTCTAACAGACTCGCAGATGAAAAGAACGTTTGATGGGTCGGATAGCGATAAATCGCATCCACGATATTTCCTCGTTCAATTACGGTACAAGAAACCCCAATCTTCTCTAACTCGATGGCCGCTGATAGACCACATGGTCCAGCACCCACAATTATCGCTTGTTTATTCACTGAAAATCACCTCTTTGCTCATTGTAGGGAAGGGGGCGCAGAAGCGCAAGGTTATTGCTGGAAGCTAAAGCTATGCTCCATGACGGATTGAGAAGACCCGGATTCGAGTTCTACGAGTAACCGCAAGCGAGCTTTTTGCGAATTTAACCCGTTCGAGAATATGATGCCCATCTCTTTTAATTGTTTCCCACCACCGTCATACCCATATACGTCTTGGACGATTCCGTTAAAGCAACGACTGACAATCACGACGGGGATTTCCTCTACTAAGCGCTCGAGAGCTGGCAAAAGTGTCGGAGGGACATTACCTTGTCCTAACACTTCGAGGACGAGTCCGTCGTATCCGAGTGTCATCACAGATTCAAGCAAATCAGGCTCCATTCCTGCAACGACTTTTAACACTGCTACCCGTTTTGAGATGGACGGAATCATTTTGGGCTGTCTTGTCGCCGGTTGACTATAGATGAGTACGTGGTCCTTTGTGACCATACCCACATTTCCAAAATGAACCGACTTAAATGTATCAACGGATGATGTGTGTGTTTTTGTGACGTTGAATGCCGAGTGAATCTCTCCATTGAACACGACGAGAACACCTTTTCCGCGAGCCGCCTCGCTTTTCGCGACTCGAAGAGCAGTGATCAAATTGAATTCTCCGTCGGATCCGACCTCGTTCGAGGAACGCATTGCTCCTGTCAATACGATCGGGACTGGTGCGCCGAGCGTGATCTGTAAGAAATATGCCGTCTCTTCTAGTGTATCGGTTCCGTGCGTAATCACGACCCCGTCATACGTGTCTTGTGTCAATTCATGTTGAATGAATTGAGCCAGTTCAAGCATTTTATCTGGTGTCATATGTGGAGATGGGATATTTGAAAAATGCTTTGTCGTGATTTTTGCGATGTCCGTCGCTTTCGGAAGTGTGGCATCAATCGGGTTCACATCGCTTGGTTCGACGTGACCTGTGCCAGATTGAGACATGGCGATCGTACCGCCTGTGTGAATGAGTAATAAATGATTCATAAATGACCTCCTAATATTTTTTAAGGATATTTCCATTTTCTAGGCGTTCTACACTTTTTCTTTCAGACAATTCAGTGTATGCTAATGAGAGAAAGGAGAGATGCGTCATGATCGCAATCGCCTTGTCTGCGGTTGCACCAGGGCTTGCCCTTCTTTCCTACTTCTATCTTCGCCATGAATTGGAAGCAGAACCGCTCGGATATGTGATTCGTTCTTTCGTGGCCGGGGCCGTTCTCGTTTTCCCGATCATGTTTATCCAATATGCGTTCGTTGAAGAAGGGGTGCTGACTGGGCCGTTTTGGCAGGCATATGTCACCACTGCCTTACTCGAAGAGTTTTTTAAATGGTTTATGATTTATTATACAATATATATACATAAAGTCTTTGATGATTACTACGACGGGATTCTCTATGCGGTCGCCTGCTCATTAGGCTTCGCGACGTTGGAGAATTTTTTATACTTATGGGTGTACGATTCATTAGAAATCGCCATTTGGCGGGCCATCTTGCCGGTGAGCGGGCATGCATTGTTTGCGGTCGTCATGGGTTATTGTTTGGGACGAGCCAAACATTCGGCACGTGAGCGGGTGTGGCTGTTTATGGCGATCTTCTCTGCGACGGTCATCCATGGGACGTTTGATTTGATTTTAATTTTAGAACCGGATCATAAGTTGCCAGCCGTGCTCTATATCGTCATTTTATGGATGGTGGCTCTATTACTCGTTCGAGCTGCCAACCTGTCCAATCGTCGTCAATTTAAATAAAGGGGAACATGCTAATGCTGAAAGAAGGACAAGAGTTAAGAATTGAAGTAGAAGGACGCAACGAGGGGAAAACTAAAATTGCTGCCATCGTGGACCAAGTGGTTTGGATCGAATCGCCAAGTGACATGACGACGCTCAAAACGTTCTTTTTACATGAAGAGGAGGAGATGCGAGTCTACTTCTTCAAAGGGGATAACCAATTGTTTGCATTCGATACGAAAGTTGTGAAACGAATCAGCGATGCGCAGATGACGATTCGCTATGCGTTCAACATGCCGGATGAGAAAAAGATCAAACGGATTCAACGGCGGGAATATTTGCGCGTCCCTGAAATGATTGACGTGACAGTCGTTGCGGCTGACGGGGCGGACTTCGAATCATTCGAGACGACGTCGCTTGACGTATCAGCTGGCGGAATGAAAATCATTGCGAATCGTGCCCCGATTGAAGTGGATGAATCGCTCATCGTCGTTTTCCGAATTGAAGACGAGCAGGGGTCACCAAAGCTCTTTCGAGTGAAGAGTCGACTCGTACGGATACATAAGCAAGAAGTGAAGCAAGAACTTTCTTTAGCTTTTGAGGATTTGACGCCTCGTGACCAAGAAACGATTTTACGATACTGCTTCCGCGTTCAACTCGAAGCTCGTAAACGGACAGGGTCTGTATTTTCTTCAAGATAAAAAACTGTTATGATGTTCTCGGGATTATAGACCGAGAGGAGGAGGGTATCGGGCGCACTCGATACCCGTTTTGTATGAAAACATCGTTACAAATTGCTTTAGATGGACCGGCTGGTGCCGGGAAAAGTACAATCGCCAAATCGCTGGCGAAACAATTAGGCTATGTCTATATTGACACAGGAGCGATCTATCGAGCGGTCACATACCGCGCGTTAAACGAAGGGGTTAACCTTGAAGATGGTCCAGCTCTTGCGAAGATGATTGAGAACATGTCAATCCGTCTCGTTCCGTCGGACGAAGGACAACGTGTATTTGATGGTGACGAGGAAGTGACTGACGTCATTCGCTCGAGTGAAGTGACGAATAATGTCAGTTTTGTCGCACGTCAACCAGAAGTGCGGGATGCGTTGATGGATTTACAACGCGATTTAGCAAAACATGGCGGTGTCGTCATGGATGGACGCGATATCGGCACGCACGTGTTACCAAACGCTGATTTGAAAGTATTCATGACCGCTTCTGTCGAAGAACGAGCACGCCGCCGTCACGAGGAAAACGTATCAAAAGGAATCCCTAGCGATTACGAGCAATTGAAAGAAGAGATCGCCCTTCGCGACAAACGAGATTCAGAACGCGAAGTCGCTCCTCTCCGTCAAGCGGAAGATGCCCATTATCTTGATACGACGACGTTGTCCATTGATGGGGTCGTCTTAGCGATTGAACGATTAATTGAAGAGGTGAAAGCATGAGTAAGCCGTTGAACAATGGTCCGTTTGGAATGTATCGGATGGCAAGAGGCGTCGTCAACATCATCCAACGTTTATCGTTCCGTGTCGAGTTCATCGGACGCGAGCATGTCCCGAAAAATGGGTCAATCCTCGTTTGTTCGAACCACCAGTCAAACTGGGACCCGGTCCTTCTTGCATGTGCGATTCCAAAAGAGCGTCCATTGCGATTCTTTGCTAAAAAGGAATTATTTAGTGTTCCCGTACTGAAGCATATTTTGAACCGAGCGGGACAGATTCCGGTATCACGAGGGGAAGGTGACCGTCAGGCGCTACGAGTCGTTCTTCAAAAGCTGAAAGAAGAAGAGGTCATTTCGATTTTTCCTGAAGGTACACGTTCTAAAGACGGGACATTAGGAAAGGCTCAAGCTGGCGTTGGTTTCTTTGCGATGCGTTCGGATGCGCATATTTTACCGATTGCCATCATTGGTAAATATAAGTTCCGTACGAAATTGCGTGTCGTGATTGGGAAGCCGATTGATTTGACTCCTTTGAAAGAACGTAAGGCGAGCGCACAAGAGGCGGCCGACTTAATCATGGATACGATCGCCGACCTTTATTTGACACATTCATTCACGAAGTAATCACGGGACTCGGGAATTGAGGTTTAAACTTCTTTCAATAGAGGTACAATCTTCATAACGCCTTGACAAATTCTCGGAATTATAAGAGATTTATACTAGGTGTAAGCGCCTCATGGCGCTCCTTTTTGTACTCATCGTGAGGGGGTAGTGTTGGAATGGTCGAAGAAATGAAAGATATGCCTGATTTTGAAATTAATCGTGGTCAGATTGTGACCGGAACAGTCGTCAAAATCGAGGACAAGCAAGCGCTGATCGATATCGGTTATAAGACCGAAGCGATTTTGCCAATTAGCGAAGTATCAAGCATGCATCTAGACGATTTAAACGAATCACTCCAAGTGAACGACGAGATTCGTGTCAAAGTTAAAAAAGTCACGGACGAAGAAGTGGTCGTTTCGAAAAAAGACGTTGATGCCGAGGCAGCATGGGATCGAATCGTCGAAAAATTCGAATCGGGTGAAGTGTTTGAAGTGATGGTGAAAGATAAGGTCAAAGGTGGTCTTGTCGTCGATATTGGAATCCGTGGATTTATCCCGGCATCTCTTGTCGAAAGTCACTTCGTAGAAGACTTCTCGTCATACTTGAACAAACCAATTACCGTAAAAGTCGTCGAGATCGATCGCGAGAAAAATCGCGTCATCTTGTCACATAAAGCAGTTGTCGAAGCAGAGATGAGCGCGAAGAAATCTGAGACGCTTGAATCACTTGAAGTCGGTCAAGTAATCGAAGGAACGGTTCAACGTTTGACAGACTTCGGTGCGTTCGTTGACATCGGTGGAGTGGATGGACTCGTCCACATCTCAGAAATGGCGCATAGCCGTGTCGAGAAGCCAAGTGATGTTGTGACTGAAGGCGACCGCGTCAAAGTGAAAGTCCTTGGTCTCGACTTAGATAATGAAAAAGTGAAGCTCTCAATTAAAGAAACACAGCCTGGCCCATGGGAGACGATTGAAGGGCAGATTCAACCAGGTGATGTGATCGAAGGAACCGTCAAACGTCTCGTGACGTTCGGTGCGTTCGTTGAGGTTGCACCGCAAGTGGAAGGTCTCCTTCATATTTCGCAAATTGCGAACCGTCACATCGCGACGCCATCTGAAGTCTTATCAGAAGGTCAAGAAGTGAAGGTGAAAGTGTTAGACGTTCATCTCGATGATAAGAAAATCTCATTGTCGATGCGTGCACTCGAATCATCTGAACCGACTCGTCAAGATGATGATCAAGCATTACTCGACGAATATAGCGACCAAGGAGGATTCTCTGTCTCTGAATTGACAGGTGATGACTCTTCGGACGACTCTAAATAAGATGATCGTTCAAGCGGGAGTCATGCTCCCGCTTCTTTTTGTATGGTCACTTAATTTTGCCTGTGATATGATAGGTGAGTTGCGTTTCGAAATGTTGAAATGATGAAATTTTGATAGAAAGATTAGTGAGGTGTTTTTATGGGAATTCCAGCAGTGGCCATCGTTGGCCGTCCGAATATCGGGAAATCCACAATTTTTAACCGCATCATCGGAGATCGTGTCTCGATCGTCGATGATAAACCGGGTGTCACACGTGACCGTATTTACGGCACAGGAGAGTGGTTAAACCGTAAGTTCCATTTGATTGATACAGGTGGGATTGAAGTAGGGGACGAGCCGTTGCTCGTTCAAATGCGTCATCAGGCTGAACTCGCCATCGATGAAGCAGATGTCATCATCTTTATGGTGAACGGTCGTGAAGGGATCACGGCAGCTGATGAAGAAGTAGCGAACTTGTTGTTCCGTTCGAACAAACCAATCGTTCTTGCCGTCAACAAAGTGGATAACTTTGAAATGCGAGATCTCATGTATGAATTTTATTCACTCGGATTCGGTGACCCGTTCCCAATCTCGGGTACACACGGTTTGGGTCTTGGAGACTTGTTGGATCAAGTATTCGAACTCGCCCCTGAAAAGGATGAATTTGAATATAACGAAGATGTCATTCAGTTCTCGTTAATCGGGCGCCCGAACGTCGGGAAGTCTAGTTTGACGAACTCGATTCTTGGAGAAGACCGTGTCATCGTCTCGAATATCGCCGGAACGACGCGTGACGCGATTGATACACCGTTCACACGTGACGGTCAAGAGTACGTCATCATCGATACGGCAGGTATGCGTAAACGCGGAAAAGTATATGAATCGACGGAACGATATAGCGTCATGCGCGCTCAAAAGGCAATCGAACGTTCGAACGTCGTCCTCGTCGTCCTCGACGGTGAGGAAGGGATTATCGAACAAGATAAACGTGTTGCCGGTCTCGCGCATGAAGCCGGGAAAGCGATTGTCATCGTCGTCAACAAGTGGGATGCAGTCGAAAAAGATGATAAGACGATGAAGAAGATGGAAGAGAAGATTCGTCAAGAATTCTTGTTCCTTGATTATGCACCGATTGTCTTCTTGTCAGCACTTACGTCGAAACGGTTGCAGACATTATTGCCTGTCATCAAACAAGTGGCAGAAACACATCGCCGTCGCATCTCGACGAGCGTATTGAACGACGTCATCGTCGATGCGGTCGCGATGAACCCGACACCGACTGATAAAGGGCAACGCTTGAAGATCAACTACGCGACTCAAGTTGCGATCGAGCCGCCGACGTTCGTATTGTTCGTCAATGACCCTGAGTTGTTGCATTTCTCGTATAAACGTTATTTAGATAATCAAATTCGTAAAGCATTTGACTTCACCGGGACGCCGATTCATATCGTGGCTCGTCAGAAAAACTAATAACGGGGGTGCCACTTATGGCAAACGTAGCTGTCATCGGAGCGGGAAGTTGGGGAACGGCCATCTCGCTCGTATTAGCGGACAATGGTCATGACGTCCTGCTCTATGGACGTGAACAAGAACACGTGGATGAAATCAATTCGTCGCACACGAACTCGTTTTATTTAAAAGATGCACCGTTACCGGAATCGATTCGCGCCACGACGGATTTGAACGAAGCACTCGACGGACGTAGCATCATCTTCCTCGTCGTGCCGAGTTCTGCGATTCGCCCTGTCTCAAAACAGTTGAACACGCTGTTGAAGGAACCGGTCACCATCGTTCATGCCGCAAAAGGAATCGAACCGAAAACGCATAAGCGTCTTTCGGAGATCATCGCGGAAGAAATCGATCCATCGAAGCGTCGCGCAATCGGTGTCTTGACCGGTCCGACTCACGCAGAAGAAGTCGCTGTACGTAAACCGACGACCATCACAATCGCTTGTGAGGACCTTGATGTCGCTGACGAAGTGCAGGAGCTACTCACTAACGATCAATTCCGAGTTTACTTAAACTCGGATGTCGTTGGTGCCGAGTACGGTGGGGCGCTTAAAAATATTATTGCCCTTGCGGCAGGTATGACCGACGGGCTTGGTTATGGGGACAATGCGAAAGCTGCGCTCATGACCCGCGGGATTGTTGAAATCGCCCGTCTTGGGGTGAAACTTGGAGCGAATCCAGCTTCTTTCTCAGGATTGACTGGAATCGGTGACTTGATTGTGACGGCGACGTCACAACATAGCCGAAACTGGCGGGCCGGAAATGCGATCGGACGCGGTGAAAAGCTTGAAGACGTTCTTGGAAACATGGGAATGGTCGTTGAAGGTGTCCGCGCTTGTGAGGCAGCACACTCTCTTGCGAAAGAGGCGGGAGTCGAGATGCCAATCACAGAAGCACTCTACAACGTGTTGTTCGAAGGCAAGAGTCCTCATGATGAAGTGAAAAAACTCATGAGACGCCCACAAAAGCATGAGATGGAACAAGTGTTTCATTTTGAAGAATAATACTTCAGGGAGGAACTGACGTTTTCGTTCAGTTCCTCGCTTTTTTTTGCTACACTTGAAGTCTGGAGAACATAGAGAAAGTAGGGGGATAGACGTGACACCGTCACTCATCAAAATGTGGATTTCATTTGCAGGGATCGGTGCTTTTGCCGTTGCTGCTTTGATGGTCGCCATCAGTCACACGAAACTGACCGGATGGTTTGCGACGCTTGTGCGCCTGATTGCGTTCATCATTTTCTTATTTGGAACAGTTATAATGATTTTTGTCGTCGTCTCAGGACCGACGGGAGGATAGACCATGAAAAAAAGTATCATTGCTGTCAGCTTGGCGCTGACGACTTTGTTGGCAGGATGTATGTTTCCGGATTCGGAACGGGGCAACAATATTCCATATGAGGATCAGTTGAACACCGTGCAAAGTGCGGTCGATGCATATCGTGAACAATCTGGCGTCTTACCAATCAAAACAAAACCTGCGGAAACGCCACTTATGGAACGCTATCCAATCGAGTTTGCCCGACTCGTACCAGGATATCTAGCCGACCCTCCTGCAAATAGTTTCGAAGGCGGTGGGTTGTTCCAATACATTCTCGTAGATGTCGAAACGGAACCGACCGTCAAATTGATTGATTTACGCGTATCGGAACGGCTACAGCAACTTCAAACAAATATCACCGCGTTTCGAGCGAAAGAAGGGAAGTTCCCGTTCGATGGGTCACTCGGAAAGAATCAGTTCACGCTTGACTACGATAAACTTTTTGTCACAGAGGAACCGGTTATCCCGAGTCCTTACTCGGACCGTGAGCTCCCGATCTATGTGGACGGCACCGGACAATTATTTGTGGACTATCGAGAAGACGTGAAGGAAGCGCTTCAAAATACGGATGAGTCGCCAGTAATCGGCGAAGACATTCGTTATTTGCTGTATGAAGACGCTCCATTCGCCCCTGCTTATTCACAAGGCTATACAATAGATGAACAAGGGGAAGTCGTTTTTTTAAACAACTGAGCTTGTTTTGAAGGTGAATGTCGTGAAATCATGCAAAAAATGTTGTCATATCAACGTTTGTACGATATGATTAATCCCGTAAACTCCTAGTGAGAGGAGGTGAATCGTGATGAACAAAACTGAATTGATCCAAGCAGTAGCGGAGAAAGCAAACGTTTCGAAAAAAGAAGCTACAGTAGTTGTAGAAGCTACATTCGAATCTATCACTGAAGCACTCCAAAACGGTGAGAAAATTCAATTGATCGGTTTTGGTACTTTTGAAGTTCGTGAGCGTGCTGCCCGTAAAGGTCGCAACCCACGTACAAAAGAAGATATCGAAATCCCAGCGAGCAAAGTTCCTGCATTCAAAGCAGGTAAAGCGCTCAAAGATGCGGTCAAGTAATCTGCAATACATAAGTCGCCGAATGGCGGCTTTTTTTGTTGGGTTTGCGAGTTCGAATGACGTGAATGTGACAAAAATGTGCTATACTATGTCAGAATGACAATGAAGTGGACGAGGGGGGATAGCATGGAACAGTTGACAAATGAATTCGTTGTCACAGACCTTGCTCGTCAAATCGAACAACGTATGAATCATCCCTATTTGACGAAACACGAGGTTGTCCCAACGGTCGACATGCTGTTGCTTCGTTGGATGGTCGAGATGATTGATTTGGAATCGATTGAGCATCGACAACTCGTGATGGCAACCTATTTCGCACATCAAGCGCTCGAATTGCATGATCAAGTGAACAGCAGTCCGAAAGGGTCGCTAGAGCGCCAATTAAAAGTGCTCGCAGGTGACTTTGCCTCGGCTCAGTTTTATAAAATCTTGACGGCTTTTCCAGCGTCATATAGTGACCGATTCGGACAGTCTGTACAACGCGTCAATGCGGCGAAGTGTACATTACTGCTCGAGAAAAACGTCTCGATGAACATTTGGCTCGAAGCGAACGTCGGATTGATTCAAACACTTTCCGAGCTGATCGAACAACCTTATTTGACAACAAGTGGGAAACGAATGATTGATAAGAAAGCGACAGCGCTCAGACAAGACCAAAAGGAGCAACTCACGAAGTTGCTCGCGCACGCGGTCGCTTAGAACGGAAAGGATGTTACACGTTGCAACCGATAGAAAAAGAGCAAAAAGTATACGAAGTATTTCAGTCCATTTCTCCGAGCTACGATACGATGAACTCGATTATCAGCTTCCGACTTCACAAGTGGTGGCGACGGACAACGATGAAGAAAATGAACGTCTTTCCGGGGGCTAAATGTCTAGATGTTTGTTGCGGGACAGCTGACTGGACAATTCAATTGGCGGAAGCTACAGGAAACACAGGAGTCGTCAAAGGTCTCGACTTTTCAGAGAACATGCTGAAAGTGGGAGAAGAAAAAGTGAAGTCGTTGCCGACAATCGAGTTACTCCATGGTAATGCGATGGCGTTGCCGTTTGGAGACAATTCGTTCGATTACGTCACAATCGGCTTCGGACTTCGAAACGTTCCGGACTACATGACGGTTTTACGTGAAATGCATCGCGTCTTAAAACCAGGTGGGACGGTCGTTTGTCTTGAAACGAGTCAACCGACGGCACCGCTTTTCAAAGAATTGTACCGCTTCTATTTTGGGACAGTCATGCCTTTATTCGGTAAAGTATTCGCCGGTTCATACGATCAATACAAATGGTTACAAGAATCGACCGACCAGTTCCCAGACCGTTTGACGCTCAAACGTATGTTTGAAGATGCCGGGTTCGAACAAGTCGAAGTAAAGACATTCTCCGGAGGTGCATGTGCCATGCATCTAGGAAAGAAGTGGTGAAACATGTCTTTGAAGCGACTTTATCGTCATATGAACCGAGAAATTGATCAAATTGATCAATTTCTATCTAGTCGAGTCAGGACGGACCACCCTGTTATTGAATCGGCATCTCGCCAACTACTTGATGCTGGTGGTAAACGCATCCGACCGGCATTTGTTTTATTAAGCGCAGGATTCGGTGAGACGAAGGATATCCGTTTGACGAAAGTTGCCTCAAGTCTTGAATTGATTCACATGGCATCACTCGTTCATGACGATGTCATCGATGATGCGATGCTCCGTAGGGGGAAACCGACCGTTATGGAGCGTTATGATGAGACCGTTGCGATGTATACCGGAAATACACTATTCGGAGAGGCGATTCGTCTCGTCTCCGAAATCGAGTCCCCCGAAGTGATGCGAATCATGGCGGATACGATGGAGCGGATTTGTGTCGGTGAAATCAATCAAATTCAGGATCAATACGAATGGGGTCAGTCGCCTAAGCGATATTTAGATCGGATAGCACGAAAGACTGCCCTTCTGATTGAAACGAGTTGTGCAGCAGGCGCTGTCATTTCAGGAGCTTCTCCTCAAGTCGTCAAACAGCTAAGTCTATTCGGATATGACATCGGGATGGCATTCCAAATGACGGATGATTTACTAGACTTTACAGCTAAGAGTTTCCAACTCGGCAAACCGGTCGGAGAAGATTTAAGACACGGTCATAAAACATTACCGCTTTTCTATTCATCGGAGGACCCAACTTTTTATGAACGACTTCGTCAGGTGAACGCCTCGACAGACACGGATATGACGAAGTCACTCGTCCGTGAAGTGCAACGAAATGGGACGTTAGAACGTAGCCAACGTACAATTGACCGATACGTCGAACGTGCTATTCATCGACTTGATGGGTTGCCGGATGTCCCTGACAAGCGATCGTTGATTGAAATCGCACAATATATCGGGAAGCGCAAATGGTAATTGCCCATGTAACCCCTTTCAAAAAAGTGCTGGAGCGTGTACACTAAATACGTACATCGTACACATTTATTGACTTAGGGGGATTTGGGGAATGGAAAAGACATTTTTAATGGTTAAACCGGATGGGGTTAAACGTGGATTGATTGGGGAAATCATCTCACGCTTTGAAAACAAAGGATATACGTTGAACCGTCTCGAAATGGTGACTCCGTCAGTTGAGGTCGCAGAGGCACACTACGCAGAGCATAAAGAAAAACCGTTCTTTGGTGAATTGGTAGAGTTTTTGACTTCTGGTCCGGTCGTCGCGATGGAATGGGAAGGGGAAGACATCGTCGCCGTCTCTCGTCTCATGATTGGGAAGACAAAACCACTAGATGCACAACCAGGAACAATTCGTGGTGATTTTGCATCGACGATGTCACAAAACGTGATTCATGGTTCTGATAGTGTGGACAGCGCGGAACGCGAATTGGCACTTTGGTTCGCAGGAGTTGCCTCACACGTTTCATGACGAATCGAGGGACGGGGAAACCTGTCCCTTTTTGGTTCCCTTCAAAACCAAGTGGTCAGTAGAAAGAGGAAATGAGAGAGAATTGAGGTTGAAATTGGTGATGAATGATTATGCCATCTTCGTAAAAAAGTTTTATATCAAGTCTGGAATTGACTTGAATTTATATAAAGAGGCGCAAATGAAGCGTCGGATGGTCGCCTTGCGCGAGAAGAAGGGTTATGCGTCGTTTCTAGAGTATTTAAAGGCAATGGACACAGATCGTCAGCTATATGAGGAGTTCCTTGATCGGATGACCATCAACGTGAGTGAGTTTTACCGTAATCCAATTCGATGGCAACAGCTCGAGGAGGATATATTGCCTCACTTGATTCGTTCGGGTCAAGGCAAACTTCGGGTATGGAGTGCAGCATGCTCGACAGGAGAGGAACCCTATTCTCTCGCCATGTTATTATCCAAACATCTAGCGCCTTCTCAATTTTCAATTATGGCCACTGATTTAGATGACATTGTCATCGAAAAGGCGAAACAAGGGAAGTATCACGAACGTGCACTCATCGACTTACCAGATGAGTTTAAAAACCGTTACTTCACGCGTCGTGGAGACGATTATTTCATTTCAGATGAAATCAAACAACTGGTAACGTTCAAAAAACATAATTTGTTGGCAGACGTGTATGAACGTAACTTTGATTTAATTGTCTGTCGGAACGTATTGATTTACTTCACGGAAGAAGCGAAAGAAAAAGTATATACCTCGTTTCAACGTGCACTTCGCCCGGGAGGGATTTTATTCGTCGGTGGAACGGAACAAATCTTCCAGCCGAAGCGTTACGGGTATGCGATGAAACAAAGTTTCTTTTACGAAAAAATAGATGGATGAGGTGAGCGGATGCGCTATTTGACAGCTGGTGAATCACATGGTCCGGGACTGACGGTCATCATTGAAGGTGCCCCTGCCGGTCTAGCTATAGATTTAGATCAAATCAACATAGAATTGAAAAAGCGTCAGTCTGGATATGGACGAGGACGTCGCATGCAAATCGAATCAGACCAGGTAGATGTTCGTTCAGGTATACGACACGGTAAGACAACAGGTGCTCCGATTACATTTTGGATTGAGAATAAAGATCATACCCATTGGAAGCACGTCATGCAAGCCGAACCGATTGATGACGACCTCGAAGTCAAACGACGTGTCTCGCGGCCGAGACCAGGTCATGCCGACTTGGTCGGTGGGATGAAATATGACCATCGTGATTTACGTGACGTCTTGGAACGCTCGAGTGCAAGGGAGACGGCTGCACGTGTCGCGGTCGGTGCCTTCTGTAAACAGTTGCTCGAACAAGTCGGGGTGTCCCTCTTCAGTTATGTAAAAGTAATCGGCGGGGAAAAGGCGGAAACGCGTGCGTTCGAATCACTTCAAGAAGCAAAAGAAATCATCGATGCTTCGCCTGTCCGAACGCTTGACGAGGTAGCAGCCGAGCGAATGATGCGTCGCATCGATGAAGCGAAGTCAAACGGAGACTCGATTGGCGGCATCGTCTGTACGGAAGTACATGGTGTCGTTCCTGGACTTGGTTCCTACGTGCAATACGACCGGAAACTGGATGCGAAAATTGCGCAGGCTGTCATGAGTGTCAACGCATTTAAAGGTGTGGAGTTCGGAGACGGTTTTGACATGGCATATCGACCTGGATCAGAAGTGATGGACCCGATTGCTTACGGTGACGACGGGTATACGCGACTCAGTAATCACCTCGGGGGCTTTGAAGGCGGGATGACAACGGGAATGCCGATTCTCTGTTCAGCGGTCATGAAACCGATTCCGACGCTCTATAAACCACTTCAATCGGTCGATATTGATACGAAAGAGGCGTTCCTCGCTCAAATTGAACGGAGTGACTCATGTGCTGTTCCTGCAGCATCACTCGTCGTCGAGGCGGTCATCGCGTTCGAAATTGCGAAGGAAGTATGTGAGACGTTCGGTCACGATACGATGGAACGAATCAAACGTCGGGTCGATGAATATCGGGAGGAGTTGCGTGTATGGTGACCATTCCGATAACAGCATCGACCCCGTACAACGTCGTGGTCGACAATGAAGATCGTTGGATTGGAACAAATGATTGGTTACATGCCTCGATGCTCTGGGTCATTACGGACGAACATGTCGATTCACTTTACGGGGAATCGTTCCTCGAAAAGTTAAAACACGTTCATTCGCGCGTCGTTTGGTCTGTCGTCGAAGCCGGTGATGCGTCGAAGTCGTTATCGCGGCTCGATCAGCTTGTCTCGGAAGGATTGAGGCACGGATGTGACCGTCACACCCTGATTATTGCTTTCGGTGGCGGGATGGTTGGCGATTTAGCTGGATTTTTAGCGAGTGTCTATATGCGCGGTGTTCCTTACATACAAGTCCCGACGACGATTTTGGCTCACGATTCGGCTGTCGGAGGTAAAGTCGCCGTCAATCATCCGCTCGCGAAAAATGCGATTGGTTCTTTCTATCAACCGGTGGGCGTCTATTATAACGTCTGTCGTTTTGAAACCTTGCCGGTACAGGAAGTGCGAAGTGGCATCGGTGAACTGCTAAAACATGCGTATTTATCACGTTACGTCCTCGAATCCTCTTTCGAGGACGACTTGTTTTTCGCACTGACTGGACTTGTAAAGATAGATTGGATCACATGGCTCGCTCGCGGTATTGAAGTGAAACGAGCGATTGTCGAGACGGATGAGCGAGAACAAGGTATTCGTGCTTGGCTCAACTTCGGGCATACGTTTGGGCATGCACTAGAATCTGTCGAGGCGTATCGTATTCCTCACGGTGAAGCGGTTTTGCATGGGATGGTATTTGCCTTTTTACTATCGAATGACGAGTCGCGGGCGAGACGGTTGTTTGAGTGGATCCGTATGAACGACGTCACGCCGATTGACTGGAAACCGTTCGACCATTACGTTGAAAAAATGACTCGTGATAAAAAGAATCGACACGGAGAAATCCGATTTGTCTTGCTTCGTGACTCGATTGCCGTTGAAGCAGTACCGCTAGAGCAGATTCAACATACATTTGAACAGATGAAAGGATGGTGGGAACGATGAGTTTAAACGGTACAATCCGTGTTCCGAGTGATAAATCGATCACCCATCGTGCGCTTTTATTCGGCATGATGGCGACTGGGACGACGCGTGTATTGCATCCGCTCCTCGGTGCCGATTGTCGTTCGACACTCGACATCATTCAATTACTCGGAGCACACGTGACCGAACGACAAGACGAACTCGTCATTACGGGTGTAGAAACTCCTCGCTCGGCACGACTTGACTGTGGGAACTCGGGGACGACGATGCGCTTGTTGCTTGGGCTCTTGGCTGGATATGATGGTTCATTTGAACTCGTGGGCGATGAATCCCTATCGAAACGTCCGATGCGACGCGTCACAGCACCACTACGTGAAATGGGGGCGGCCGTAACAGGAGATGTGGCGCCTCTCGTGATCGAAGGGAAAACGCTACAATCCATCGACTATACGTTGCCGGTTGCGAGTGCCCAAGTGAAATCGGCGGTCCTTCTCGCTGGGTTACGTGCTGAAGGAACGACAATTGTGCGTGAGCCGATGTTGTCTAGAGATCATACAGAGCGAATGTTGCCACTCTTTGGGGCGAACCTATCCGTTGATGAAGAAGAAAGGATACGTGTGATTCGCATTGAACCGACTCGTCTGAGCGGCGCGACGGTCGATGTGCCAGCAGACCCTTCATCGGCTGCCTTTTTCTGGGCAGGAGCAGCGATCGTACCGAACAGTTCGGTCACGACGACGGACGTCTGTTTGAATGAGACAAGAATCGGATTTTTACGTACACTCGAGCGCATGGGTGCGAGTGTTGTCATTTCCAACGAACGAACTGTCGGTGAGGAAGTGGTCGGCGATGTCACCGTGACGTCGAGTGAGCTGTCTGGTACGGTCGTCGAAGGGGAAATGATTCCGTCGCAAATCGATGAATTACCGTTATTTGCGCTCGTCGCCTCACAGGCGAATTCACCATCCATCGTGAAAGACGCAGCGGAACTGAGAGTGAAAGAGACCGATCGGATTGACGTGGTCGTCTCAGAGTTACGTAAACTAGGCGTGGACATCGTTGGAAGAGAGGACGGATTTATCGTAAAACCGAGTCGTCTTCATGGCGGAAACGTCTCAACATATGGTGACCATCGTCTGTCGATGATGTTACAAATCGCATCACTCGTCACAGAGGATACCATCCAAATTGAAGGCATCGATGCGTCCGATGTCAGCTATCCCGACTTCCGTCAAGATTTACAACGGATTCAGCGTGAGATAGAATAACGACAAACCGAAGGCCAGGAGGACGAAACATGCTAGATGAAGCAGCACTATCACATATAATCGAGATGCTTGAATCAGGAGAGACTGAACATGCTCTTGCGCATATAGAAGAACTTGAAAAAGAAGGGTCCGATGACGATCGCCTCGCAATCGCCGACTTGTATTTAGAACTTGGTCTTGCCGACCGTGCGACCGACGTCCTATCAAAATTATACGTCGACTACGAAGGGGACCCGAACGTCGCTCTCTCACTCGCGGAAGCATATTTAGACAGTGACCGCGAAGAAGAGGCGATTGCAGTGTTAGAGAAGATCAAGTCAGATGACGCCGAGACGCAAGTGAGAAGTCTCGTCTTGTTAGCAGATTTGTATCAATCTCAAGGGCTCGATGAAGTAGCCGTGAAAAAACTGATGGAAGCACTTGAAAAGAACCCGGACGAACCGTTACTCATTTACGGGTTAGCGGAATTGTATGCATCGACTGGTTCGTTTGAACAAGCCATTCCGCTTTATGCGCGACTTCCGAAAATGAAATTACCGGCTGAAATTGATTACCAAGCGGATTATGCGGAAGCACTCACGATGGTCGGATCATTCGAAGAGGCGCTTGAAGAGTATGAAAAAGCAACACATCGCGATTTAAATACTGTCTTTGGACATGCCATGACAGCTCACCGGATCGGGCGAGAGGAAGTCGCTATCAAGCAATTTAAAGAGCTCCAGGCAATGGACCCGGACTTTACGTCGCTCTATCTCCCGTACACCGAAGCATTAGACGCGCTTGGACAGACGGAAGAAGCGCTTGAAATCGTAGACCAAGGAATCACGCGCGACGACTATAATGACGAACTTCGTCACGTCAAAGCGAAATTGCTCCTCAAACTCGGAAACCGTGAAGGGGCCATTAAAGAGCTTCGGGAAGCACTCGTTTTGAATCCGGAATCGCTACAAGCGACAGAATTGATCTTATCGATTTTATTCGAAGCAGGAGAAATCGATGACGTCCTCGAAACAATAGATGCACTTGAAGATCATGCGACATCGCCGCTTATGACTTGGTACAAGGCGAAAGCGAAATATGAGCTTGAAGAATATGAAGAAGCAGTCAGTTTGTATGCCTCGATTGAGCCGATGATGAAAGAGGACGTGTCATTTGTGACAGAATGGGCTACACTGTTGATAGAGGAAGGTCGTAGACAAGACGCGCGACGTGTGGTCGAGCAATCGCTTGCATTGGTGGTCGACCTTGAAGATCGCCAAGTGCTCGAAGACCAGCTCGAACAATTGTCTGATGACGTAGAATGATAAAGGGAAGGGAATGAGGTCAGATGGTCGAGCGGAAACGGAATTTTTTGAAGCGATTTGTCGCTCATCATACACTTCGGAAACGTGAAGCAAAGTGGATTCTTGACTATTGGTTGAGACATCCCGATAAGCTTGGCAACGTTCATTTCGTCACGAACGCCTCGGTCTCGCCGCGAAGTCTTGTAATGACGGCGTACGGATTTGACGGTGAACCGTTTCGATATCGACGGGGAGACCTTGTGACCATGAATCCTGAGAAGGCTTATCACGACATCCGTCTGCACGATGGGCCGATCTATGTGGAATTGAACTTCCAGGGCATGATGATTGACGAGAACTGGATCGATATCGTGGAACAGAATCCGTTTGAGCCGGTGGCAGAAGTGAAGGATGAAGTTTCTTCCTCTGCCCAGACGGTCATTCAAGCCTCGGTTGCCCAATTTGAAGAGGAGCGACTATTGATTGAAATCGATAAAGCACTCGATCGCCGAGACGAAAATCTATTTCGCAATTTGACGAGTCAGCTTCACCAAGTACGGGCATCTAAATTATTTTGAAAAAAACAAGCGCTTCCGTTCCGGTAGGCGCTTGTTTTTTGGTATATTAATAACGTAGGAATACACAATTATTTCACAGTTCGTTCATAAGTTTGAAACGTGAACGAAGTCATGTACGATACAATAGACATGATGAGATCAGTTGGAGAGGAGGGAAAAGATGAGGTTCGATAGTCAAGGGGCACTACGCTCGATTGCCGAACGACAATACGTCGATACGCTCATCGTTCCGCTCGCAGAATTGGCGTTTGGTGAGGGTATGGTTCGTAAAGCCGAAAGCTATGAAGTCATTCATGCCGTTACGGTCGAGACAGAACGTCAATTATCTGGTCGAACGATGCTCAGCCCGACAATCAGTTACACCGATGTGGAAGCTGGTGTAGAATTAGCGAAAGATGTAGTGGAAAAAGCGGAAACATCCGGATTTTCTCACGTTTTGTTCATTGCATCAGACGTCCGTTTTAAGCCGTATGAATTGCCAATTTTGTTCGTGCCGCCGTTAGCGCTAGGAGCGATGACGAGCGATCAGGCGCATACGATGGTACAAAATTTTGCGACACAAGTTATCACGGAACTTTCGAGCCGTTGGATGGCGACATGAAGCGGTTGACGTAGAGGTTTTATTGATATACTATTTTGTTGAGTGAGAAATTTTTGTGAAGAATGCATAAAGAATTATGGGGTTATGCACACGAATGAGGGGGGAACGAAATGGCTCAAAATGGGTCAAAAGTCACGCGCCGTCAGTTCTTAACGTACACACTGACTGGAGTAGGTGGCTTTATGGCGGCAACATTGATCAGTCCGATGGTCAACTTTGCGATCGATCCGGTTTTGAAAAAATCTGGAGCAGGCGACAAAGTAAAAGTAATGAGTCTTGATGACATCACGACTGAGCCGCAACGTGTCGACTTTAAGAAACAAACACAAGATGCTTGGTACGAATTTGAAGAAACACTTTCAGCATGGGTATACAAAACAGAAAGTGGCGAAATCATCGCACTTTCTCCGATTTGTACACACCTTGGCTGCCAGGTAGCTTTTGCTGGTGATCCGACTCGTCCACAAGAATTCTTCTGTCCGTGTCACTTAGGACGTTATGAAAAAGATGGAACGAACATTCCAGGTACACCACCAACTGCACCACTTGCACGTTATGAAAAAGAAGAAAAAGACGGCTTCCTATATTTAGGTAGTCCAGTCGCTCAGTAATGAGAGGGGGAACTAGCCGATGTTACAAAAAATTTATGATTGGGTCGATGAACGCGTAGACATCACACCGCTCTGGCGCGATATCGCAGACCATGAAGTACCGGAACACGTCAACCCTGCTCATCACTTCTCTGCATTTGTCTATTGTTTTGGCGGTTTGACATTCTTTACGATCGTCATTCAAATCCTTTCTGGGATGTTCTTGACGATGTACTATGTACCAGATATCATCAACGCGCACGCGTCGGTGTACTATTTACAAAATGAAATCGCACACGGACAAATCGTTCGTGGGATGCACCACTGGGGCGCATCCGTTGCCATCGTCATGTTATTTTTACATACGCTCCGCGTGTTCTTCACGGGATCGTATAAAAAGCCACGTGAGCTTAACTGGGTCGTCGGTGTTCTCTTGTTCTTCGTCGTCTTGGCGCTTGGACTTACAGGATACTTGCTTCCTTGGGACATGAAAGCGTTGTTCGCAACGAAAGTTACGCTTCAAATTGCTGAAAGTGTACCGGTCATCGGTGGTATTGCGAAGACACTTCTCGCCGGTGGTGAGATTGTCGGGGCGAGCACACTCGCACGATTCTTCGCCATCCACGTCTTCTTCTTACCGGCGGCATTGTTCGGACTATTAGGAGCCCACTTCTTGATGATTCGTAAACAAGGGGTTTCTGGACCGCTATAAGCCGATTCGAGGAGAAAAAGGAGGAGAAACGATATGCATCGCGGTAAAGGGATGAAATTTGTAACCGACTCTCGAGTAGGAATCTCGAATCGGAAACAAAACATTGCAAAAGACTATTCAGAATATCCAGGACGCACAGAAGCGTTTTGGCCAAACTTCTTGCTTAAAGAGTGGATGGTAGGTTCGGTCTTCTTGATCGGATTCATCGCTTTGACGATTGTCGAGGCACCACCGCTTCAAAATATCGCCGATCCAACGAACACGTCATACATTCCATTACCGGACTGGTATTTCTTGTTCTTGTATCAGTTACTCAAATATCAATTCGCTGCTGGAGACTGGATCTTACTCGGTACAGTCATTATTCCAGGTTTGGCGTTCACGGCACTTCTCATCGCACCTTGGCTTGACCAAGGCCTCGAGCGTCGCCCTGCGAAACGACCAGTCGCCATTAGTTTCATGATGCTCGGTATTCTTTCAGTCTTCTACTTGACTTGGGAATCTGTTCAAACGACACACTGGGATCAAGTTCATGCACAAGGTGAACTTCAAATTCCAGGTGAAGGTCCTGAAATTGATACAGCTGCACCAGGATATGAGATTTATTCGGCTCAATCATGTGTGAACTGTCACGGTCAAAACTTAGAAGGTGGAGCAGCTGCTCCTGCCTTGGTCGGTACGACGTACACGGCTGAAGAGATTGCAGATATTGCTGTAAACGGGATTGGGACGATGCCTGCTGGTCAGTGGGACGGCTCACCTGAAGATTTACAAGTATTATCTGAGTTCATCGCTTCATATGGTGAAGGCGGCGAAAATAACGAGTAAGCTATAAAGTGTAGCCTGAGAAACCAGGCTACACTTTTTTACTTATTTGTTCGTATTGCGATAAACTGAAGAAAAAAGGATGGAGACAATGAACCCGACGTTTTTAAAACCTTTCTTGATGCATCGAATCGTGCTGACTCTTTTATTTGTCATCAACTTAGGAGGTACAATTTACGGCTATATTTGGTATGAACCTCAACTACGGGATACAGCTTATGTATATTGGCCATTCGTTCCGGATAGCCCAACGGCATCCCTCTTCTTTACGATTGTGCTCGGGCTATGGATTGCGAACAAACGCTCTCCGCTGTTTGAGACGCTTGCGTTCATTACGTTGATTAAATATGGGGTATGGGCCGTCATCATGAATATCATGTTTTTAGGGACGTTACCGCCTGATGCACCGACCCTCACCGTCTTAATGGCGGTCATGTTGATGGTCTCCCACGGAGCGATGGCGCTTCAGGCACTCATCTATGCACCGTTTATGAAATGGACAGTTACATCGTTTGTCTGCTCGCTCATTTGGGTAATTCATAATGACGTGGTCGATTACGTGCTCGGTCAATGGCCGCGCTATCCGTCACTCGCAGAACATATTATGTGGATCGGCTACGGCTCGTTTTGGTTAACGGGATTATGTTTTTTTATGGGATATGCGTTCGTCCTACGCCCTTCGCTTGAAAATAAGTTCATAAGAATGTAAAATCAAATTATCAAATACACGCAGAGGTGAAATAGAAAATGTCATTAGGTGGCTATATTTTCTATCTTGCACTGATTATGCTCATCCCTTTATGGGCCCAGATGCGAGTGAAAAGCACGTACAAACAGTTCTTAAAACAACCGCTTCAAAGCGGTGTCACAGGCGCACAAGTCGCTGACTTCATCATGAAACAGAACGGTGTTCACAATGTACGAATCGAAATGGTCGATGGACTCATGAGCGACCACTATGACCCAGTCAATAAAGTCGTTCGTCTGTCTCGTGAAGTATATCAAGGATCGACGATTTCATCGGCTGCGATTGCAGCTCACGAGATTGGTCACGTCATTCAAGATGCGACTGACTACAAGATGATGCGCGTTCGTCATAGTCTCGTTCCAGTCGTTAACATTACATCGAACTTGTCGTTCCCGTTATTGCTCGGAGGCTTCTTGTTCGGCGCACTCGGGTTGGCACAACTCGGTGTCATCATGATGCTCGGGGCGGTCGTATTCCAATTGATTACGCTACCGGTCGAGTTCGATGCTTCGAAACGGGCGATGGCACAGTTGACGTCACACGGAATCGTGACGGCGACAGAAGAGTCAGGTGCACGTAAAGTATTGAATGCAGCAGCATGGACATATGTGGCTGCGACGCTCGTTGCCGTTGCCGAACTCATTCGTTTGGCACTCATCGTCTTCATGCCACGAGAAGAATAGAACGAAATCCCGTCAACCGGCGGGATTTTTTGATTTGTTGAGAGAGGGAGATGTTGTCCATGAAGCCACAACTGACAGCGATGGGTCATGATCAAGTGAAAAATAGGCTCGCGACGTTAAAGCATGCCCGGACGGTTGCACGTGAACGCATGCGGACGGCGCGAAAGTTTTGTGATTTCCGAGAAGATGTCACCTATGTCGAAGCGGTACGTGATTATGAGCGGATGGAGGCGGATATTTTAGAACTTGAACGCTTGCTTGACGACGCGACAATCGTCGAATCCAAACAAACGGACGTCGTGTCATTCGGAAACAAGGTCGTCATTCGGGAACGAAACGACGAGGAGACGGAGAGCTATCGAATCGTAAGTGAGGCCGAGGCGGACTTAGGACAAGGGAGTATTTCAAGCTCATCGCCACTCGGTCGCAATTTGATTGGTGCTACGGTTGGTCAAATCGTACACGTCGAATCGCCCGAAGGTACGCTGGCATTCGAAGTACTTAGCATTGAAGCATAAAAAATCGCCTCGTTCATCATATGAACGGGCGATTTTTGTTTACTTCAACGGAATCCGATTCTCATCGAACGTGAACCCTTCTCCGCCAACTTCATAGACGTGGTGGAACGTGACAAATGCATGCGGATCGATCTGTTTGACGATCGTCTTCAAACGGTTCACTTCATTTCGTCCGACGACGACGTACAATACTTCAAGGTCACGATTCGAGTAGCCACCTTTGGCAAGCAACCTTGTCGTGCCGCGGTTCATCGTTGCGTGAATCCCATCAGCGATGGCGGTCCGGTGGTCACTGATGATCATCGCCGCTTTACCGGCATACGTCCCTTCTTGCATCGAGTCAATGACACGTGCCCCGATATATACAGCGAGAAGTGTATACATCGCCTCACGGTAATCGAGATACGTCAAACTAAGGACGATGACAAAGAAGTCGAAGATGAGAAACGTCTTTCCGATTGACCAACCGATATATCGTTGGACGAGACGCGCGATAATGTCGACGCCACCGGTCGTCCCGCCATTGTTGAAGATGATGCCGAGCCCGACCCCGATAAAGAGACCGGCGAACAAACTGGCGAGCACCATATCATCCGTCAGGTCGATGACGAGCGTAGAATATTTAGCGATGAGTGCATACCAAAGTGAGAATGAGAACGTCCCGATGAGTGTATAGATGAACGTCGTTCGACCTAACAACTTGTAACTCATGAAAAAGAGCGGGATGTTTAACGCCAAGTTCGTAATGGAAGGCGAGATATCAAAGAGACCCCGAAGAATCAAGGTGATTCCGGTGAATCCACCTTCAGCCAAATTGTTTTGGACGTTGAAGTGATAAACGCCGAATGCAAAAATAAAAGAACCTATTAAAATGAATATGATATTTCGAACACGAATCGGTAATTGTACCGTCATCAGGTTCACCTCCCCTTAGATAGATTACTCGAAAAACAGTTCGATTGACTACCCTGAACATATGACATTCAGAAACGAGTCGGCTATACTTTTCAAAGAAGAGGTGATGTAGATGAAAGTAGTAGCCATCGGGGCACATCCAGATGATATCGAAATCGGGATTGCAGGGATGACCGCCCAATGGACAAAAGAGAAGATTGAGGTCGTTTACGTCGATTTGACGAGAGCGGAGCTATCTTCGAATGGTGATGTAGAAACACGACAACGAGAAGCAAGTGCGGCAGATGCTGTGCTCGGTGTCCGTCGCATAAATCTCGGCTTTAAAGACCGGGGGATAGATGGAAGCGCAGAGCAGCTCGAGGCGATTGTTTCGTTGATTCGTCGTGAACGTCCGACACACTTGATCTATCCATATGAGGTCGACCGTCATCCAGATCATGCAGCTTGTGCGTACTTGGTGACAGAGGCGCTGTTCAACGCCGGTATCCGAAAATATTTACCGGAGCTTCCGGCATATCGACCGGAAAGTGTGTACCAATACATGATCAATGCGCACGTCGAGCCAGACGTATGTGTCGATATTAGCGAGACAATTGAAGTGAAGACACAGGCGCTGCAATGTTATGCGAGTCAATTCACGCCTGTTGACGGGGTGAAAACGCCACTCACAGACGCTTATGTAGAACGGGTGGTCGCCCGTGAACGACATTTTGGAAGTTTGATTGGCGTCTCCTATGCGGAAGGTTTGAAGCGAGTGCGACCGTATGTCGTGAAACAGGCAGGTGATCTCACATGACATATCGGATTGGGATTCTTTGTTATCCATCGGTCGGAGGCTCAGGGATTTTAGCGACAGAACTCGGGATGAAGCTTGCAGACCGCGGACATGACGTCCACTTCATCACGAGCAGTATGCCGTTCCGTTTAAACGCTTACCACCCGAATATCACGTTCCACCAAGTCGAGATCAATCAATATTCAGTCTTTCGCTATCCGCCATACGATATGACGCTATCGGCGAAAATCGCGAGTGTCATCCAATCGTTCGGACTGGATGTCATTCATGCGCATTACGCGGTCCCACATGCTGTATGTGCTGCGCTTGGTCGGGAGATGGCCGGTGTGAAGACACCGATCGTCTCGACGTTACATGGGACCGACATCACGGTGCTCGGTGAGGATGAGGAATTGAAACCGGCGATTCTTTATGGTTTGCGCCAATCCAATGCCATCACGGCCGTCTCACATAGTTTGAAACGGGAGACAGAGGAGCGGATCGCAGGTGATTTACCGATTCAAGTGATTCACAACTTTATCGATGAGTCGGTCTATACACCTCAAATCGACCCGACATTACGTGAAAGATACGGTCTGACGGCAGATGACCGAGTCGTCATCCACATTTCAAACTTCCGTCCCGTCAAACGTGTCGACCTTGTCCTTGAGGCGTTCGACAAGATGGAGGTACCACATAAAAAACTGTTACTCGTCGGAGATGGTCCTCTCATGGGTGCGATGCGCCGTCTCGTGACAGAGATGGGACTTGAAGACGACGTCATCTTTGCCGGGAAACAAGAGCAAGTCGCCGCACTCCTCTCCATTAGTGACGTTCATGTCCTATTGTCAGACAAAGAGGCGTTCGGTCTCGTCGCACTCGAGGCGATGGCGACGGGTGTCCCATCGGTCGTCAGTGACGCAGGCGGCTTACCGGAAGTCATCACGGACGGCGAGGACGGCTTTGTCGTTCCGCGAGGTGAGGCGACAATCGCCGCTCTGGCGATGCAACGCATATTGACAGATACGGTACTTCAAGAGCGGTTCAGACAAAATGGACTCGAAAAATCGAAGCGTTTCGCTTCGCAAGACATCGTGACACAATATGAGCGCTTGTATGAACAGGTGGTGACTTCATGACAGAGTGGGAGTATGCAAAACAGATCATCGAGACAATCGAACAACATGGCGGTGAGGCGTACATCGTCGGTGGGGCCGTTCGGGACTATGTGCTCGGAAGTTTGCCCGACGATATCGACTTGGCGACTTCTCTGTTTCCGGAGGAAGTGATGGCACTGTTCCCGAAATCGGTCCCGACCGGTATCGAGCATGGAACGGTCACGGTCATCATTGACCATCACCCGTTTGAAGTGACGACATTTCGTTCGGAAGGGGCGTATTCAGATTCAAGACGTCCGGACCATGTCGCACTCGGGGTGACACTCGAAGAGGACATGTTGCGTCGCGACTTTACGATGAACGCGATGGCGTTCCATGACGGTCAGGTCGTGGATTTATTTGGGGGTCAGCATGATTTAGAGGAACGGATCATCCGGACGGTCGGGAGTCCTTTCGAGCGGTTCGGTGAGGATGCCCTTCGGATCATGCGTGCCCTCCGTTTCATGTCCCAGCTCGATTTCACCTTACATGAGGAATTGCGCGACGCGGCGAGTGCGCTTAGCCATAAGCTCGAACAGATTGCGATGGAGCGCATCGCGATCGAGTTTGAAAAGCTGCTGACCGGACCTGCCTACCGAAAAGCGTTGGCCGAGATGGTCGAACTCGGCATCCATCGTCATTTGCCGAACGTGACGACCGAATTGATGCAGCGGGTGCAACAAGATGAGCGGACTCCCGTGAACGCGGTCAGTGGCTGGGCTCTCTTCTTATATCATGCGAAAGATGAGACGTGGCTACTTCCATGGAAACGATCGAACGCGATCAAGCGGGAGGCACGGACACTCGCCGAACTCTGTGAAACGGGTCTCGATGTGATGACGGTCTACATGACGGATGAAGACACGCTCTCGACTTATTTTAAGATGAATGGTGAAGAGGACCGCAGTCGTGAACTGAAGCGATTGCTCCCGATCCAATCTCGTCAAGAACTGAAATTCAATGGCCGGGATGCCCTTGAACTCGGGGCGAGAGGAGAGGCAATCAAGCACCTGTTGCTCGATCTCGAACGACGTGTCATTTCACAAGACATTCCGAATCATGAGACTGTATTGAAAGAGGAGGCGAGAAGATGGCTTCAACGCGCGGGCGTGTCCTGACACTGTTACAAAATGGGGAAGTATGGAGCGGACAAGAATTGGCGCGCCAATTGAATATTTCACGTACCGCTATTTGGAAACATATCGAAACCCTAAAGCAAGACGGGTACGCGATTCATACCATTCCCCGTAAAGGATATCAACTGATCGAACAGAGCGACCGGTTGGATGAACCAGCTTTCGTCTCATTCCGAAAAGGCCGATTCGGTCAAACTGTGCATGCATATGAGCAGATTGATACGACACAACGAATCGCCCATGAGCTAGCTCAACAACATGTACCAGAAGGGACACTCGTTATTAGTGAGGAACAGACTGCAGGACGGGGACAACTCGGGCGACATTGGCATAACCCGAAACAAGTCAATATTGCGGCGAGTATCATCCTGAGACCCGATTTGCCAATTCGTGACGCGTCGAAACTGACATTGATGGCAGCGAGCGCCTTCGCAAGAGCGCTTAATCATCGACACCTTGATGTCACGATTAAATGGCCAAACGACTTATTATTGAATGGAAAGAAAATCGGCGGTATTTTGACAGAAATGCAGACGGAAGGCGACCGTATCCAAGCTGTCATCTTAGGGTTCGGCGTGAACGTCAATGGCGAGGCGGTTCCGCAAGAGTTGGCACATCGAGCCACCTCCCTTTACCTAGAGACCGGTAAACGATACCGTCGAAGTGAACTATTGGCTGAATTGCTAGCTGAACTTGAAATCGAATACGATCGATTCCTCGAAGCGGGGTTTGACCCGATTCGAGTAAATTGGATGCGTCATGCCGCCTATTTAAATGAAACGATCACGTTGAACGCTTCTCGTGCGTCGCGATCTGGTGTCATGCGAGGGATATCCGAAGAGGGCGCGTTGCTTCTTGAGGCAGATGGAAAGATCGAAACGATTTACTCTGCTGAGATTGCAGTGTGGAATGATTGATGAAAGCGAGACCATCGACTATACTTAATGTGTCGGACGCTATCATTTGTTGAAGTGTACCGCACTTGCAGACTGTCACAATCAGTTGTCTGCCTTGATCATTTTGACAGGGACAGAAGGACACTACTCATGAAAACCATGAACTTGTTTTTCGTGCGCCTTCTTGCCATTCGTGTAAGAAGGCGTTTATTCTTTCCTGTCTCCACGTTTAGGAGGAGAAACAGATGCACACGATGACTTCATTATTGAAAAAGATGAACGAGCAGGAAAAGCTCGTCATGTTGACGGCGTATGATTATCCGTCAGCGAAGCTGGCAGAAGCGGCAGGTGTCGATTTGATTCTGGTCGGCGATTCCCTTGGGATGGTCGTTCTTGGGTATGATTCGACAATCCCAGTGACGACGGAAGATATGCTTCACCACTCGAAAGCTGTACGCCGTGGGGCGAAAAACACGTTCGTCGTAGTGGATATGCCATTTGCGACATACCATGGTGATTTTGATCGGACGCTCCAGGCAGCGTCCCGTCTATTCCAAGAAGGACATGCGGATGCCATTAAACTAGAAGGTGCCGGCGAAGTCTTACAGACGATTGAACGTCTGACTCAGGTTGGGATGCCGTGCGTCGCCCATCTAGGGTTGACTCCGCAATCGGTCGGTGTATTAGAAGGGTACAAGGTACAAGGGAAGTCGCTAGAGGCAGCGGAAACACTACTTCAAGACAGCTTGGCTGCCGAGCGAGCGGGTGCGAAGATGCTCGTCCTCGAGTGTGTCCCTCACCAGTTAGCAAAACGAATCGCAGAAGAGTTGACAATCCCAGTCATCGGGATCGGTGCCGGGGCGGAAGTCGACGGACAAGTACTCGTCTATCACGACGTATTGAGGTACGGGGTAGACCGCTTACCTAAATTTGTTCAAGCATATGCGGATGTGAATGAAGTGGCGACAGAGGCTATCCGTTCTTATGTGGAAGAGACAAAAACTGGTCAATTCCCGCTTGAACGTCATACGTTCACGATGGATGAATCATTACTCGATTCGCTGTATGGAGGAAAATGATGAAGATTGTATCAACCGTTGAAGAGTTGCGCCACACGCTTCCGACGAACCAAATAGTTGGCTTCGTTCCCACGATGGGATATTTGCATGAAGGACATATGAGTCTCGTCGAGAACGCACGACGTGAAAATGACTTCGTTGTCATGAGTATCTTTGTCAATCCGACTCAGTTCGGCCCGAACGAAGACCTCGATCGGTATCCTCGAGATTTTGAACGAGATG
Source organism: Exiguobacterium sp. s59 (assembly GCF_018617475.1). Lineage (NCBI taxonomy): Bacteria > Bacillati > Bacillota > Bacilli > Caryophanales > Exiguobacterium > Exiguobacterium sp. s59. The sequence continues at coordinate 568,527 of NZ_JACSKG010000001.1, forward strand.
AAAAGTTGGCTCGGGAAGCCGGTGTCGACCTTCTGTTCTATCCGACAACGGAGACGATGTATTCGCTTGATATGGCACGCGTCACTGTTCGCCAAGGCGCGGACGTGTTATGTGGGGCAAGTCGTCCCGGCCATTTTGATGGTGTGTTGACAATCGTCTCTAAATTATTTAACCTTGTTCAACCGACACGTGCTTATTTCGGTCTGAAAGATGCCCAGCAAGTGGCGCTGATCGAAGGATACGTCCGAGACTATTTTGTTCCGGTCGACATTCGACGCTGCCCGATTATTCGTGAGGAGACAGGATTAGCCAAGTCTTCTCGAAACGTGTATTTGTCAGATGTTGAAAAAGAAGAAGCGAGTCAAATCTTTAAAGCGTTGACGGTAGCAAGAGAAGCGCTTGAGTCAGGTCACAAGATTGAGGAAGTGAAACGACAATTGACCGAACGATTAGACGGGATTCCAAACAGTCAAATCGATTATGTCGAACTCGTGGACTATCCGACGCTCGGTGTTGCCTCAAGCGATTCGAATGAAATATTGATAGCGGTGGCCGTTCAATTCGAACGAGCCCGATTGATTGATAATGTGATTTGGAAGAAGGGATGAATCCAATGATTCGTACATTTATGCACGCGAAGCTTCATAAAGCTACAGTGACAGAAGCAAACTTACACTACGTCGGTTCGATCACAATCGATGAGGACTTGATGGATGCGGTAGGCATCATGGAAAACGAGCATGTTCATATTACGAACAACCATAACGGTGCTCGCATCGAGACGTACGTCATTAAAGGGGAACGTGGATCGGGTGTGATTTGTTTAAATGGTGCCGCTGCACGTCATTTCCAGGTCGGTGATGTTGTCATCATCATGGCGTACGGTCAAATGACAGCGGAAGAAGCGAAAACGCATCGTCCAAAAGTCGCCGTATTGAATGAGCAAAATGAGGTCGATCAACTTCTTTACGAAGAGATCGCCCATACGATTTTATAAAGTATTCTGGGGATGTCGACAAAGGCATCCCCGTTTTTTCGTCGTTCGTTCTATGGTAAGATGAGACAGATAGAAAGCACGAGCGTGCCTAAGATGGGATGGATGTTATGGACACGTATGTGATTGTGGATATAGAGACAACGGGTCATTCCGTAAAGTCCGGTGATGAACTGATTGAGTTTGCGGCGGTCGTCGTACAAGCTGGTGAAGTAATCGAGCGCTATAGCACCTTGATTCGACCGGGTCGACCAATCCCACCTTTTATTACGCAATTAACAACGATTAGCGATGATGACGTAAGTGATGCACCGACATTTGAAGAAGTGATTCCCGACATTTGGAAAATGCTAGATGGACGGGTATTTGTCGCGCATAACGTCGCATTTGATTTAACTTTTTTAAACGAGAGTCTTGAACAAGCCGGTTACCTTCCATTTCAGGGTAGAGCCATTGACACGGTTGAAATGTCGCGCATTCTTTATCCGACATTAGAGAGCCATGCCCTTGAAGCGTTATCCGACACGTTTGACCTCGTACATACAGACGCACATCGGGCCCTTAGTGATGCGGAGGCGACTGCCGAGCTCTTTATTCGAATGCTGGAGCGGTTGCGTGAGTTGCCCGTCGTGACATTGAAACGACTTCGCGCCTTATCAGAGTCGTGGACGAGTCATATCGAGCCGTTACTCGATGAAATCATCGTCGAGATCGGGATTCGACCTGATGACGAAACACGTTTTGATATTCATCGTAAGATTGCTTTGCGTCGCCCTGACGATTCATTCGTACCGGCAATAGAGCGTGAACCGTTCGAACCGTTTCTACTTCGTACGATTGAAGAGACACTCCCGTCAATCTTTGAGCAGTTTGAGCCGAGACAAAGTCAATTTGAAATGATGCGTCACGTCTATAAAGCGTTAGATGATGAGAAAACGCTGTTAGTCGAAGCTGGGACCGGTACTGGGAAAACATTGGCGTATTTGATCCCGAGCGCGCATCATGCACTCGAGACGAAACGGCCGGTCGTCATCAGTACGCATACGATTCAATTACAGGAGCAGTTGTTGACCCGTGATTTACCGGTGCTCCAACAGATTTTTCCGGAAATTGAATTCACGCTGTTGAAAGGAAGACGGAACTATATCGATTTGCGAAAATTTGAGATGGTTCTCGACGAATCGAATGATGGACTGTTAGTTTCGATGTGTAAAGCGATGGTGCTTGTATGGTTGACTGAAACGGTGACGGGGGATTTAGAAGAACTCTCCTTCCCAGGGTCTGCGACGCAAGGTCCTGCCGCCTTCAAACGTCTGATACAAGCAGATGCTTCAAGTGAATTCGGTCGATTCGATCCATGGTATAGTCGTGACTTTTTCACAAAGGCGGTCCTACGTTCGAAAGAGGCAGACTTGATCGTGACGAACCATGCGTTGTTATTTTCTGATTTACAACATCAGGCAGGCATCTTACCGACTGATACGCCACTCGTATTAGACGAGGCGCATCAAGTCGAAGAAGTGGCCTCTCACCATTTTGGAGTGACGTTTGATGCCATCCAATTCGACCGGTTGTTTAAATGGTTTGGATATGGAGCGGATGGAAAGTTTCATTCACGAATCATCCAACTTGCCGATTTGACTTCTGTTACGGAAGAGGCGGAGGCGTTCAGCCAACAAATTGATTCTGCGCTTGCTCGGGTTGAAGAAGAGCTCGAGGACCTTTTGACTGCGTTGCAATCGTTAGGAAAGAAAAAAGAACCTCGTCAAACGGTTCGTTTCGAACGAGAAGGAGCTGCGTTCCGACCAATTCGCGAAGTGGCGAATCGATTAGAGGACAAGTTGCGAACGCTTCGGACATCGCTCAGGCACCTACACCGTCTGCTCGATGAGCGAAAAGAGCATATGACATTCAAACAACGTGCGCTCTTGAGTGATCTGAAAACATTGATTAGCGATGTTCGAGAACTCGAAAGTGTCATTTATGAGACGATGTTGACACGAGACGATGACGCGGTCAGCTGGGTCGAGTTGAATTTAGGGAACCGAAAATTGACTTCGGTGTATACACAACCTGTCGAGATTGGACCGCTGTTGCACGAACGTCTATTCAAGAAGAGACCGACGATTTTAACGTCGGCGACGATGACAGTCTCCGGTAAGTTTAGTTTCATGGAGCGTCGACTTGGACTAGAAGGAGAACCGGTGAGACGAGTCGTGCTACCATCACCATTCAACTTTAAAGAGCAGGCCAAGTTGTTTGTTCCATCAGACTTCCCGTTAATCAATGATGTCCCGCTACCGCAATTCGTCGAACAGACGGCCCAATCAATCGTTCAAATCGCGAACGTGACAAAAGGACGGATGCTCGTTCTCTTCACATCGAATGAATTGTTACGTCTCACTTACGAACAAGTGAAAGACCATCTCGACCCGTCCTACACGCTCCTTGCCCAAGGTGTCAGCGGAGGGTCGCGTAGTCGATTAACGAAGCAGTTTAAGCGGATGGAGCAGTCTATTCTTTTCGGGACCGCTAGTTTTTGGGAAGGTGTGGACATTCCGGGTGAGGCGTTGACCTGCCTTGTCATCGTACGTCTACCGTTTGCGCCACCAGATCAACCCATTATGCAAGCCCGTTCTGAAAAGATTGAATCGATGGGCAAATCCCCATTCTTTGAACTGTCACTTCCTCAAGCGGTCATTCGATTCAAGCAAGGTGTCGGTCGATTGATTCGATCGAAAGCGGACTATGGTGCGATTTTTGTATTTGACCGTCGAGTGGAGACTACTCGGTATGGCAAACAGTTTATCAACAGCTTGCCGAAGGTGGACCGGATAGAAGGGACGCTAGAAACGTCTCTATCAGAGTTGGAGTTATTCTTAGATGAAAAGGAAAACTCCGTTGCAAGAAATGATAGATAACGCTAGGCATCATGATGTTATCGTTTTATAATGATACGTATAGTGTTTTGGAGGAGGAGTCAACATGAATTCGAATATTGAGACGCTTGCGAGTGTACGCATCGAACCGACTGCGGATGTTTATAAGATTGTCGATTTATTGAATCGGACGTTAAAAAGTCAAGATTTGATGTTCGGCCTTTCGCTTGAGAAAAAAGTGAATGATCCGAAGAAGGAAGAGATGGTCTTCACCATCTATCGTACAGAATGACCAGAAAAACAAAATGGATCGTCTCATTGCTGACGGCACTAATTGGTGTCGTCCTTGTCTTTAGCGTGATGTATCGATTCACGATTGGACATACAGAAAATCAAAAAGAGCAACTCATCGAGGAAGCAACGACACGATTGAATGAGGAATCGCCAAACCTACAAGTGGGGCAAGGCGAGCTGTTCAATGGGACAGAGGCATATGTTGTTTTCCCGGAAGCGGACGGGGACTCTATCTGGTTCGTGCCATTGAATGACAAACTAGAGATTGAACAGCGTGAAATCGGTGAAGTAAATGCGAATGATGTCTGCGCTCGTTCAGTCAAGGAGACAGGCGGACAACTAGTCAGTTGTAAGTATGGTTTCGACGAGAGAGCGCTTATTGAAGTAGTCACAAAGGCAGATGCATCTTATACGTATTCGTATTACACGTTACAGACTGGAGAGTATATTCGACGCGTCCAATTGACCGATCAAATGTGACGAATTAGAGGGGGATCATGATGGAACATCTATTAGCGAAACGAGTAAAGCAACTCACACCATCGACAACATTAGCGATTACGGCTAAAGCAAAAGCGCTAAAGGCCTCAGGAAAAGATGTGATTGGACTCGGGGCAGGTGAGCCTGATTTTAATACACCAGAACGAATCATCGATGCTGCGTGCCAAGCGGCTCGTGATGGCGATACAAAATATACACCTTCGGGCGGAACAGTCGCGTTGAAGGATGCCATCATCGAAAAAACGAAGCGGGATAGTCAGTTGACGTTTGAGCGTAATGAGGTGATGGTCGCTTCTGGTGCAAAACATGCTTTATACGCTTTATTCCAAGCAATTTTAGATGAGGGTGACGAAGTCATCGTCCCGACACCATACTGGGTCAGTTATCCAGAGCAAATTAAACTTGCGGATGGAGAGCCTGTATATGTCGATACCAATGAAGACACATCATTCAAATTGACACCAGAATTACTCGAACATGCGATCACGGACCGGACGAAGGCAGTCATTTTGAACAGCCCTTCAAATCCGACGGGAATGATTTATACGAAAGAAGAGCTACAGGCACTCGCCGATGTCGTTCTTCGACATAACCTTCTCGTCGTGAGCGATGAAATTTATGAAAAGTTGATTTATGGGGACGCAGAATTCGTATCGATTGCGACTCTACCAAACATGCGTGAACGTACAGTGATCATCAATGGGGTCTCGAAGTCACATGCGATGACAGGATGGCGAATCGGGTATGCCGTTGGTGATGCGACAATTATTAGTGCGATGACAAACTTAGCTTCTCACTCGACATCAAACCCGACATCTGTCGCTCAGGCGGCAGCAGTCGAGGCATACAATGGACCACAAGATGATGTGGAGATGATGCGTCAGTCGTTCGAAGAGCGACTTGATATCGTCTATAATCGTCTCGAACAAATTCCGGGAATCACTTGCTTGAAGCCACAAGGCGCATTTTACTTATATGCCAATGCAAAAGTTGCCGCGACCGAGAGCGGATACGACACAGTCGATGCTTGGTGCGAGGCAGTACTTGAAGAGGCGAACGTGGCACTCGTTCCAGGTTCTGGATTTGGACAGGAAGACTACGTACGATTATCATATGCAACAGAATTAAAACGCGTATTAGAAGCGCTCGATCGAGTAGAAGACTTCATTACGAAGCGCACTCGATAAGCGAAAGGATGGAAATGAATATGACAACAATTTCAATTAACCAGTTTAAAGATTATGAAGGACAAACAGTCCGCGTCGGCGCTTGGATTGCCAACAAACGTTCGAGCGGAAAAATTGCGTTTCTCCAATTACGCGACGGCAGCGGATTTGCACAAGCCGTCGTCGTGAAGGCAGACGTTTCTGAAGAATTGTTCACTCTCGCCAAAGGTGTGACACAAGAAACTTCTGTCTGGGTGACAGGTAACGTCAAATCAGATGGTGGTCGCACACCACTTGGCTTTGAATTAGAAGTTACTGATTTAGAAGTGATTGCGGAATCAGTGGATTATCCAATCACACCAAAAGAGCATGGAACGGAATTCTTGATGGACAACCGTCACTTATGGCTCCGTTCACGTCGTCAACATGCGATTATGAAAGTTCGTAACGAAATTATTCGTGCGACATATGAATTCTTTAACAAAGAAGGATTCGTCAAAATCGACCCACCAATCCTGACGAGCAGTGCACCAGAAGGTACGACAGAGTTGTTCGAGACAGACTACTTCGGTCAATCTGCTTACCTCTCCCAGACGGGCCAATTGTACATGGAAGCCGCTGCGATGGCACTCGGTAAAGTATTCTCGTTCGGACCGACTTTCCGTGCAGAGAAGTCAAAAACGCGTCGTCACTTGATCGAGTTCTGGATGATCGAGCCAGAGATGGCGTTCTTCGATCACGATATGAACCTAGAAATTCAAGAGCAGTATGTTTCATACATCGCACAGTCTGCGCTTGAGAACTGTAAGAATGAACTTGAATTCCTTGGACGTGACCTAGAGAAGTTGGCGCAAGTGAAGGCACCATTCCCACGTGTCCGTTATGAAGATGCAATCAAATTCTTGAAATCTGAAGGATTCGATGATATCGAATACGGCGACGATTTCGGTGCACCACATGAGACGGCGATCGCGAACGCGCACGATCAACCGGTCTTCATCACGCACTGGCCAAAAGAAATCAAACCGTTCTATATGAAAGTGGACCCTGAAAACCCAGAGCTCGTACTCTGTGCAGATTTGATTGCACCAGAAGGGTATGGCGAGATCATCGGGGGGTCGCAACGTGAAGACGACTATGAACGTCTAAAAGAAGAAATCATCAAAGAAGGTCTTGACGAAACCGATGCGTACGATTGGTATCTCGAACTTCGTCAATACGGTTCGGTCCCACACTCTGGTTTCGGGCTCGGACTGGAGCGTACGGTTGCATGGATCAGTGGAATCGAGCACATCCGTGAAGCAATCCCGTTCCCACGTTTATTAAACCGAATCCACCCTTAACGATTAATCGGGGAAGACGTCATGTCCTCCCCGATTAATGTGTCTTAGAAAGGAAGTGCGACATGGATGCACATCAATTGATTCAATTATTCGAGCAAAGTCCGGTCGTCATTCCGCGAAAACTGTTCACTGATGCTAGACGACTCGACTTGTCACCTGTCGAATTCAGTCTCATCGTCCATCTACTTGAAATGACTGGGGAAGGCATCGTCATGCCGCTCCCGAGCGAATTAGGGAAACGATTGAATATTTCGGAGAATGAGGCACGATCTGTGCTGCTCGGTCTGTTGCAAAAAGAATTGATTGCCATTGACGCTTCGAGTAATAGCGAGCGATACAGCCTATTGCCACTGTTTGAAGCGTTACAAGGAGAAGAGAAAATCGCACCGCAACAGACGTTGAATGAAAATATCATTCATACATTTGAACGAGAATTTGGGACAATTACCCCGTTTGAGATTGAACAAATCGTTGGATGGATGACGGAAGATAACTTCAGCGAAGAGTTGATTATGGCGGCTTTGCGCGAAGCAAAACTACGGAATGTTCGAAACTTTAAATATATGGACAAAATCTTACGCGTCTGGCGGGACCATCAAGTCGAGACGCTTGAAGATGTCGTGGAATATCAACGGAGGAACAAGTGATGTTGACGAAAGTTCAGTTACAAGAAGTGTCGGACACGATGAAGCAAATGTTCCCGGATGCGCATTGTGAGTTGACCCATCAAAATCCATTCGAATTAGTGGTCGCCGTGGCGCTTTCCGCGCAAGCGACAGATGCCCTTGTCAATAAAGTGACACCAGGTCTATTTGAAGCCTTCCCGACAGTTGAAGCGATGGCTGCCGCAGACGTTTCGGAAATCGAGGCATTGATCAAGCGGATTGGCCTATACCGTAATAAAGCGAAGAACGTGAAGGCGCTCTCTGAGAAAATCGTGAATGAGCACGACGGGATTGTGCCGTCAGACCGGGCGTCTCTAGAGGCCCTTCCAGGCGTCGGTCGCAAAACGGCCAACGTTGTCTTGTCGGTCGCGTTCCATGAACCCGCTTTTGCCGTGGATACTCACGTCGAGCGCGTGTCAAAACGTCTTGGCATTTGTCGTTGGAAAGATAACGTTCGCCAAGTCGAGGATACGTTGATGAAGAAGTTCCCACGCGATGAATGGTCGCAGCTTCACCATCAATTTATCTTCTTTGGACGCTACCATTGTAAAGCGCAGCGACCTGCCTGTGAGACGTGCCCGCTTCTTCATATGTGCCGTGAAGGCAAGAAACGAATGAAATCGACGAAAGTCACTACGTAAAAATGCATCGACACGTTTTGTGTCGATGCATTTTTGGTTTAATGGTTCCAAGGATGGTCGCTCCACTCACGACGCTTTTTCGTGATGGGTACCTTTTTGAAGCCCCAGTTGCGGAAGTCTTGGTCCGGACTTTCTTTACGAATGTAAATTTTGTCCTTGATCGCTTTGAAGATTCGGTTCTCGTCCCCATAATGGACGAACCGTGGTTTTACTTCAATCACACCACGACGAACGCGTGACAGTGGGAGGCAGACGAGGTCTGCGATTTCTAATCCAGATTGATACATCGTGTTCTGCTTCTCAGAGAAAATGAAGCCTTTAATTTTTTGACGACTCTTTTCGACATCGAGGTGGACTGTACCTGAGTTGAAAATATCGAAAAATGCTTTTTGGATGAGTAGGTTCTGATAATCATCTCTTGATTCGAGGACGACGCGTGCACTGACCGCCTCTGTTTCCTCTAAGAACGCATAAAAGGACTTCATCAGGTGGGCGAAAGCGACGACGTACGGATCTTTTGGCGTCGAATAAAAGTCATGTAATTTTTGCTTATCGACTTCGACACTGACGATGGTACAATCAATTCCCCGCAAAAAGTCAGGTAGTTTATCCCAAAAATCACGCAACATGTCGATCGTGATGCCGTCTTCTTTACCGTATGGATGTTCCGCCTTTAAAATTTCTTTCAAATGTAGCGGAATTTGCTCGGTTTTAAAAACGTCTCGCTTAAACGCATGAAGACGACGCTTCAACTCACAAGGTAATCCGGTTTCATCCGCGTCGATTGAATACTTGTACTCCATCAACACACCAGTCAAATTGAACTGTGTATTGCCTTTCGGTGTACCAGTCTCGTCCACGAACATGACATACTTCTTTCCACTTTCCATCCAATCCCTCCAAAACGGCTTAACAGTAACGTCTTTAAGCATCCTATTTTATTTCCAAATGGTGATTCGGTCAATCTATTGCACAGAAATTGCACACTTTTTAAAGAATGACATCAATTAGGTTTATCGATGTGTCATCTTGGATAAACACTATAGGTGCTATTATCATAAAAAAACAATCGGGTCATACATAACGAGAGCTTTTCAATTTGGATACACAATCGCTTACATACTAGTTTAACATACGGGAGTTTGGTACGATATGTGTTGCGGTAAATCCACATAAGTGTCGACCGACAGAAGTCGACAATCAGACCTGAGACGGAAGGAACGAGTGGACCGACCTGTTAATATGTATGTATGGGGTGACGACATTGTTCCATTATCCAAACGGTAAGAAAGCAAAAGTGACAAAGATAGAAAAGGGGGAAGGAATTTCGAAGGAACGATCGAATTCTCCAACCTATGCGAATCGCGGAATGAATTTGGAGACGTTGTTGAATGAAACGAATGAATTTTATCGGATTCATCAACGGGCCGTCATTCATAAGAAACCGACACCTCTCCAAATCGTCAAAGTCGACTATCCGAAGCGGAGTGCCGCCAAAGTGACGGAAGCTTATTTCAAACAGGCGTCCACGACCGACTATAACGGGGTGTATCGCGGCAAGTACATTGACTTTGAAGCGAAAGAAACGAATAATAAGACGTCGTTTCCGCTCGGCAATTTCCATGAACATCAAATTGAACATATGCGTGAGTGTGAACGTCACGGAGGGATTTGTTTTGTCATCATCCGCTTTAGTCGCTATAATACGCAATATGTATTGACCACCGAACAACTCGTCCAGTGGTGGGAACAACGAATGACGGGACGTAAATCGATTCCACTTCGCTTTATTGAAGAGGAAGCGATTGAAGTGCCGACGAGAGCCTTACCGTCGATTGATTATTTGATGGTGCTCGATCAATGGCTCGATTGAATAGAAGGAGTGAACCATGAATGGAGCGAAGTAGGGTCGCACGTCGACAAGATTCGACGACGAATAAACGCAAAAAAACTGGGAAACAACCAAAGAATAAGAGTAAGAAGCCGATGTGGAAACGCATCTTTTTATTAGGTTTCATGTTATTTATTGCAGCAGTCATCGCATTCGGAGCATATACCGTATATGCAATTGCGACGGCACCAGAGCTTGACGAAGAAAAACTCGTCGATACGTATCCGATTCAGCTGATCTCGGCTGAAGGCGAACCGCTCGAAGGAGCCGGTCAAATTCGGGAATACGTCTCCATTGACGATATTTCAGAAGTGATGCAACAAGCGGTCGTCTCGATTGAGGACCGTCGTTTCTATGAACACAACGGAATCGACTTACGTCGAATCGGTGGCGCGGTCGTGGCCAACTTGACTGACGGTTTCGGTGCAGAAGGTGGATCGACCATCACGCAGCAGTTGGTGAAACAATCGTTTCTTTCAACGGATAAGAAGTTGAAGCGTAAGCTTCAAGAGCAGTGGCTCGCGCTCAAACTTGAACGTGAGTATACGAAAGAACAGATTTTAGAGATGTATTTAAATAAAAACTACTACGGTAGTGGTGGATACGGTGTACAAACCGCATCAAAACGCTACTTCAACAAGCCAGTCTCTGAGGTCAACTACCAGGAGGCAGCAATCCTCGCAGGTCTACCGCAACGTCCGAGCGCATATGACCCGATCAACGGTGACCAAGAGTTGACGCGTTACCGTCAAGAACAAGTCTTGTCTGCGATGAAACGAGACGGTCACATTTCGGAAGAACAGTATAACGAAGCGCTTGATGTTGCCATCGCTGACGTCATCTCACCGGGTGAAGAGACGGAAGAAGAGGCGTTCACACGTGCGATTTATCTACGTGTCCAAGCAGAGCTTGAAGAAGATTATGGTCTTGAACAATCAGACATTTATGGCACAGGTTTGAAAGTATACACGTCAATCAATAAAGAACTTCACACAAAGTTTAATAGTGACATTAAGTCTGATAATGTAAACATTCCTAACGGTGCCTTCCCATCAGATGAGCTTCGTATGGGTGCAACTGTACTGAATACAAAAACGGGTGAAATTGTCGCAATTGTTGATAGTCAGCAAGCTAAGCAAGGCGATAAGAACTATCGTGATTACTCAAACGAAAAGTTTCAAATTGGATCCACGGCAAAACCGTTCTTTGACTATGGACCAGGTATTGAAAATGGACAATGGTCAACAGGGAAAATGTTACTTGACGCAGAATTCCCTGGAGGAAAACCAAGAAACTATTACGATGGATATCGTGGAATGAATACGATGCGTCAATATTTGAAGATTTCAGCAAATACGCCGGCAGTTCGAGCATTCCAAGAAGTGCGAGATGAGTATGGACAAGAAGCCATCGAATCGTTTGTGAAGAATGTTGGAATCGAACCAGAGTATCCTAAGGGCGGCGATGAACTGCTTGAATCAAATGCTTTAGGTACGGCACAAGCAAGCACAACCCAAATGGCTGCAGCGTATGCAGCGCTCGGTACTAACGGTATGTATACAAAACCTCACTTGATTCAAAAAATCGAATTTAATGACGGTTCAAGCATCAATTCACCAGTTAAGGCGAAACAAGCAATGGAAGACTATACGGCCTACATGTTGACGGATATGCTTCGTGACGTTGTGAGTGAAGCGGACGGGACATATGACCCTGGTGCATTCCCTTGGGATGTAGCTGGTAAAACTGGAACCACAAATGATGAACAGTATAAATGGTTTACAGGATATTCGACTGATTACTCGATTTCTGTATGGACAGGTAAAGTTAATGATGAGAGTAACAATAAACCAAACTATGCCCAATATTACTTCGAGTATATGATGCAAGAAGTGACGAACGTTACAGGTCAACCAGATCGCTTCGAGCGTCCAGACTCTGTCTTGTCTCTTGGGAATGAACTTTATGTCAAAGGGACGAAGCCAAAAGATCTTCAACCTGAGAAACTTGCCGCTCCTACGAGCGCAAGCGTCAACTATGATGAAGATTCACAAGCCGGTTCTGTCTCATGGTCATATGATTTTGATGGTGCAAAAGCAGATGGCTACTCAGACATCTCGTTCACTGTGACTCAACAGTCGGCGGATGGCGGTGAAAAAGTCGTCGGTACAACGGGAGAGACGAGTGTCGATATTGCAAACTTGGCTGAAGGGGACACGACATTCACCATCGTTGCCAAAGCGACGAACCCATTGACGGGTGAACAGCAATCGGCACCAGCGCAAGCGAGCTACTCGATTGAACCGAAAGAAGAACCGAAGGAAGAAGAAGAAAATCCTTCTGAAGAAGAAAATAACGAAGACAACCCAGCAGATGAAAATAACGGCAATGAGGAAAATAACGGCAATGGTAACGAAACCGACAATGGAAATGGTGAAGATACGACTGACGAACAAAATCCTGATGAGCCGGCTACTGATGAAGGCACTGATGAAGGAACAGACCAACCGACGGATGGAGACGATTCAGGTGCTCCGTTAGAAGGTCAATCGAATAATGAATCGCCAAACACGGAACGTGGGAACGGCAATTCGAATAACGGAAATAACTAAGAAAGGCAGGGCGACATTGTGCGCCCTGTTTTTCGTATGACTTTGTTATAATGAAAAGAAAGGGAACAGGATGGTGACACATGGTTCAACTCTCTTTAAAGCGCAAGATGAAAGTGTTATTTGTTATGGATCGACTGCAAGACGACGATTTCGGCGTACCGCTCAGTGGACATCTCGGATTAAAGCTTTCCCATCTGCTGTTAAAAGAGTCGATTCCACTTGGTCGTCTCATCCATGATCAAACCGTCGCTGAAGCGATTGGACATGCTTACTTAAAACGAATCGGTGTCGAAACGATGTTCACGGGTGAGGAATCCTACTATTCGGATTTACTTCGTGGCAATCGTCAAACCTTATCGACAGACGAAGATTATTATAAAACGGTGCAACGCTACGCCAAGCATCTATTAGCGGTTCATTCGAAATGCACGAAGCTACATACCATTGTCTTATTCGGTCGATCGACACAACGTCTGTTTTCAGACGCGCTCATCCGCCTTGAAGAAGAGAATGCGCATGTCGCCACAACGTTTCAAAGCATGACCATTTTAAAAATGCCCGCTGTATCGAGAGTGATACGAGATGAACGGATTCAATCGATCCGGCAAACCGTAGTGGAACTTGCACCTTCGAATTCATAAAAAAAGAAGGTGAACTGATGCGAAAATCACGTTCTGTCGAAGAAATGATTCAAGAATTAAAAGAAGATCCGAGCTTTGCCAAAAACGTCCGCCACTGGCATACAGTCGATGCACGTCCGGCACAATATGCCCCCATTCCAGAGCAAGTACCGAAACAATTGACGAACGTCTTGAAGAGCCGGGGAATCGAACAGCTGTATACGCACCAGGCTGAAGCTGTGAAACAAACGGCAGCCGGTCACTCGACTGTCATAGTGACGCCGACCGCATCAGGAAAAACACTGTGCTATAACTTACCGGTACTTTCTAAGATGATTGAAAAACCAACAGCACGTGCGCTTTATCTTTACCCGACAAAAGCACTCGCGCAAGATCAAAATAGTGATTTGATGGAGATGGTCGAGGCACTCGAGGGGAATTTGCGATGCTTTACGTATGATGGGGATACGTCTCCCGCCGCGCGAACAAAAGTCAGGGATGCGGGAAATATCGTCATCACCAATCCGGATATGCTCCATTCCGGAATTTTACCGCACCACACGAAATGGATTCGTCTATTTGAAAATTTAGAGTATATCGTCGTCGATGAGTTGCACACGTACCGTGGTGTGTTTGGTAGCCACGTCGCAAACGTGTTTCGTCGATTGAAGCGAATTTGCGCCTATTATGGAAGTCATCCGAAATGGATCATGACTTCCGCGACGATTGCGAATCCACGTGAACTCGCTGAATTGTTGACGGAAGAGGAAGTCGTGTTAATCGACCGGAACGGGGCGCCTCAAGGGAAGAAGCATCTCGTCTTTTACAATCCCCCTGTCGTCAACGAAGCACTTGGAATTCGTAGAAGTGCAACACTCGAGACGAAACGTATCGCATCGAAGCTCGTCGAAGCAAACATTCAAACGATTGTATTCGCACGATCGCGTGTCCGCGTCGAGGTGCTTTTAACATATTTACAAGAACTGACACGACGAGAGCTTGGACCGAAGTCGATTGTCGGGTATCGAGGGGGTTATCTTCCATCGGAACGCCGCGAAATTGAACGACGGTTACGGAATGGTGAAATCAAAGCAGTCGTCTCAACGAATGCGTTAGAACTCGGCGTGGATATCGGGCAGTTACAAGCATGCGTTCTCAATGGCTACCCCGGAACCGTCGCCTCACTTTGGCAACAAGCTGGACGTGCAGGTCGTCGTCATTCCGAGTCACTCGTCGTATTCGTTGCGTCTTCGTCCTCTCTCGACCAGCTTGTCGTCGAACAACCTGATATGATTTTAGATCGTTCGCCGGAAGCTGCTCGCCTTGACCCGAATAACTTGATTATTTTAGTGGACCATATGAAGTGCGCCGCATTCGAATTACCGTTTCAAAAAGGAGAGCGATTTGGAACGGTCGACACAGAGGATATTTTAGAGTTCCTGACCGATGCGCAAGTGCTACACGAACGAGCGAATAAATACTATTGGATGACGGACTCATTCCCGGCGCATGACATCTCTCTTCGAACGAGCGACCAAGAGAATGTCGTCATCGTCGACCAAACCGCAAAACATCAAGTGATCGGTGAAATGGATACGTTTAGTGCGATGACCTTATTACATGATGAAGCAATCTATTTGCATGGCGCCGAACAATATCAAGTCGAAAAGTTAGACTTCGAAGAGAAAAAGGCGTTCGTCCGTCGTGTCGATGTCGACTACTATACGGATGCGAATTTGGCCGTAGAATTGAAAGTGCTCGAAGAAAACAAGACGGATGGTGCAAAAACGTTTGGCGAAGTATCCGTCATTGCGATGGCCACCCTCTTTAAAAAAATTAAATTTGGAACACATGAGAACATCGGGTCAGGTCCGATTCATCTCCCGGAGCGAGAATTGCATACGACGGCGACGTGGTTCACATTAGACGAACGTTATGCATACTCGGAGGCAGATCTCGAAGATCAACTTGAGGCGGTCAGTGACTTGTTTAGACGACTCGCACCGCTCTATCTCATGTGTGATACACTCGATTTATTTACGACCATTCAAATGAAGTCGACTCATACGAATAAACCGACCGTCTATTTATATGACCGCTATCCTGGTGGCATCGGTCTCAGTGAGGCGCTTTATAAAGATGCAGATATGGTACTTGAAGCAGCAGAACGGACAGTATCAGACTGCCCGTGTGAGAGCGGATGTCCTCGCTGTGTCGGTATGGTCGGATACGGGGACTTCAAACAGCAAGTCATTCGTCAGTTACAAGCATTGAAAGGATCGTTATGAAAGCAAAATTATCTAGATTAATAAAAACGAAAGAACCTGTCGAACCAGTACGCACGGCATCTCCCGACGAAGTGGAGCAGCGGAAGTGGATTGAGCAGGGTGGGGACATTTTAACGTTTGAAGAGGAGTGGTGTGTTCGAATCCGAAAGACATATCCACTAGATGAGATTTACCACGACTATGCTTTCGGAGACGCAAGTCGAATGATGCGAAAAACTGAACATCCGTTTTTTGCGGTCGACTTAGAACCAGAACAAGTACTTTTCATGGATACGGAGACGACCGGGCTACGTGGATCTGGCACATCGATTTTTTTAATCGGGTTTGCGAGAATTCGAGCAGAACACTTAGAAATGATTCAATATGTCTTGCCGCACCCTGCGTTTGAGACCGCCTTTTACTATCATTTCTTGCAAGATATCGGAGACGAGGTACGTTTCGTCACCTATAACGGGAAGTCCTTCGACTGGCCGCAAATCAAGACGAGACATACGTTTGTCAAATCTCGGGTCAAAGCGTTGCCTTCCGTCGGTCATGTCGATTTATTACATGCCGCAAGGCGATTGTTGAAACCGAGATTAGAATCGGTGTCACTTAAAGCTGTCGAAACGTATTTCGGTCATGGCCGAACAGATGACCTTCCTGGATTTTTAGCACCGATGCATTATTTCCAGTACGTCAAAGAACGGAACCCGGAGATTCTCATGCCGGTCCTCGAACACCATCATGCAGACTGTTTAAGTCTTGTCTCTCTCTACACAAGACTTAGTCAACTTGTCACGACTCCACAAACAGATTTCGGTGAAGAGCGTGCGCATTGGTTACATGACCTTGGCGAACAGGAACGGGCGCTCGAAGCGTTTGAACAGCTTTCGAGTCCTTCGAAGCGAGCCGTCATGCGGCAAGCAATGCTATTGAAGCGAACGGGACGTATGGAGCAAGCAATTCCGTTATTCGAATCATTGCATACGATCGAGGGCTATGTTGAACTCGCCAAATATGCAGAGCACAAGCAGAAGGATGTGGCACTCGCGATTGATTATACGGAACGAGCGATGGAGCTCCTTGAACAAAAACGCACAGTGTTGCGTCAAACGATCAATCGAGAAAAGGCCGAGCTAGAACATCGCCGTGCCCGTCTAGAAAGGAAGAGATCATGAAAGTTGTAGCCATCACAGGATATCGTCCTCATGAACTTGGAATTTTCAAAGCAGATCACCCCGGAATTGAAATCATTCAAGAAGCTTATCGTAAAAAAATTCTTGAAGTCATCGAACTTGGCGCTGAATGGTTCATCTTTAGTGGAACGAACGGTTGTGAATTATGGGCCGGACAAGTATTGTTAGAGTTAAGAGAAACTTATCCAATTAAAATTGCGGTATTTCCTCCGTTCTTAAATATGGACGAACGCTATAAACCGTTCGAGCAAGAATTATTTGTGCAACTGCAACTCGAAGCCGACTTCTTCGAACCGTTGACGCAACGTCCGTATGAGGATCCAAGTCAACTACGCGCAAAAACTGCATTCTTTTTAGACAAAGCAGAAGGATTGATTACCTTGTATGACGAAGAAACGGAAGGAAGTCCCCGTTTTCTAGTAGAAGGGGCACGGCGGAAGCCGAATATGGAAGTCTTTTTGATTAATCAGGAAGATTTACGTGTCATTGAGGAAGAAAAACAATGGGAACAACAATGGGAGTGATACGATGCAAACCGAACTAACGGCAGAAGCAATTTATAAACAAGAATTTAAAACAGCATTACGAGGGTATTCGCAAGAAGAAGTCGATCAATTCTTAGACGTGGTCATTCGCGATTATGAAAAGATGGCAAAAGAGATCGATCGTCTTCAAAAGGAAAATGATTCATTGCGTCGCGAATCATCACCTGCAGCGGAACCTGTCAAGCCAGCGCAGCCTGTCGCATCTAATTATGATATGTTGCGTCGCATCTCAAATCTCGAAAAAGCAGTCTTCGGAAAGCAAGTGGGACCAAGCGAATAAGGAATAGGGGGGTGGAGTGAATGTTACAAGTGTTAACGGCTACTGAGAAACAACCCGTTAAACAACAGACAAGAAAGCTGTTTCGTCCGAAAGAAGAAGTGATGAAAGCACCGTCATGCTATACGGATCGTCTCGTCGAAAACATTAGACACACTTGTCGTTTTGATTGGATGATGATTGAACAAGTCGAGTTTGGGGACGATCTCGTTCATTACGTGCTCGTTGGACCTAAAGGAGTATTTTTGATTCAATTAAATCGAACTCCAGCCCCTGTCCATTTGACGAACCGCGAGTGTCGGACAGAGACGTCTATGGGATGGAAACACGTCTATCCACATCCTGTCACGGAGTTAGAGCGAATGACCAAACAAGTACGTTCACGACTGAAAAAAGAGTGTGGACAAGCGATTCCGGTTTATTCGTTTTTAATCTTCCCAGAGACGGAACAGTTGAAGCTTAAACGGATTAAGGCCAATTGTGGCGACTCTTTCAAGTTGGTCGATCAGGTCATCAGCAAAACCAATCTTGAGATGTTGACGGAGCCACTTGTTAAACAAATCGCCTACTACTGTTCTGAAAGACAAGTACATAAATAAGAAGAAGGCCAAATGATTGTATTTGGCCTTCTTCTTATTTTAATAGTTCTCTAGCTTTTGCCGCATCATCTCGATGGACGAACAGTGCGACACGGTCGTCTAAATTTTTTGCGAGCGGTTTTAACAACTTTCCGGTCGGAAGTCCTTGTTCTATCCGACAGGTGATTCCCTGTTCTGTCAGGTAATGATAGTCACCTAATAGTTCCTCGCCTTGCTTCCCAAACGCTTCACCGAAGCGAACCCATTTTAAGTTGCGAATCGTACGAATCGTGACCAAAATGACGAACAAGATGGCGAGTACAATGATGAATAATGTTTCCAACGCATTCAACCCCTTCTTTACACAAGTTTAATGGTGCGGCGAGTTGAAAGCAATATGAAGTGAACGTTATACTAAAATGGAAAAGAGGGGGATTTTATGAAAAAACCGATTCAATCGAGACGAGAGGCAATCTCGCTCCTCGAAGACCAGCAAGTACTCTACATTCGAATTCATAACGGCCAAACCGGTATGATCAAATCGACGGAAGAAGGCATCATCGTCGCCATCCCGAATGAAGAGACAGACAAAATTGATTTTCGTAAGCTCGAGGATATCGAGGCGTTTGAAGCGTTCTACGATTTGACGCTTTCAAAACCAGGTATTCTATATGTAAATGTTGAAGAATAAATGACATGGAGAGCTTCACCAATGTGGTGAAGCTCTCCATTTATACACGCTTATGTTTGCGGAAGCCAGACGGCTAACTTGTCCTGTAAAGGTTTTAGACGGACATGATGTTGCATATGCAATAAATAGCCGTCTGGACGTATGACCAATATACCGCGTTTCATAAATAGTGACTTGGCAAGTTCATTTCCTTGATCGAAAAATGGACGACTCGTCTTCGACAATGTAATGGTTTGAATGAATGGATGATGCTGATTTAAGAATTCATAAATCGCTGTCAAATCACGTTTGCCATCGTCGAACACGAGCACTTGGAAGCGTCCGTCGGCAATCTCCGAAATCTTCGTCCGAAAGCCGTCATCGGTTCGTAAAATCTCTGTCTCAGGAAAGATCTTTCCTTCGGAAACTCGTCGAAATGGCATACGCAACGCTTTCGGATAGGACAGATGAAGTTGCGAGATTCGTTCCGTTATCTTTTGATTAACGAGATTGACTCGTGTGAAGACATCAGCTCCGATGGCTTGGAACGGTAACAGCATCGGAAGGGTCGTTTGAAGCATCACGGTCGCGATATTCGTCGTCTGTAGGACATTCTTTGCAACGTGCTCGCGTTCATCCCGATACGTCGAGACGACTTGATGTGGAGCACCCGTCTTCAAATGGAGCCATAGCTTCCAACCTAAGTTGAATGCATCCGCAATCCCAGTGTTCATTCCTTGTCCACCGACCGGAGAATTGATATGAGCCGCATCGCCCATTAGAATGATGCGATTATGGATAAACGTATCGACCATCCGATTATGAACGCGAAAAAGTGAGAACCACTCGACATCGTGGATGTGAACAGGCATGTGACTACGTTGTTCAACAAATTGTTGAAGGTCCGATTCCACGAATGATTCATCGGTTCGTAAGTTTCCCGTTATCCGGATTGTTTCATCTGTGAGTGGAAATACTTCTAGCACCCCTTGATCCGAGAAGAAAATATGCACCTCTTCGCGAGAAATGGGCCAATCTGCTTTCAAATCCGCTAACACCCATGCCTCTTTAAACGACTTCCCACTGAAAGGGAGGGCGAGCATTCGACGGATAGAACTGTTCGCACCATCAGCGGCGACGACATATTTGGCTTCGACTGAACGCTGGGTCCCATCTGCAGCAGTCAAATGAGCAATCGTACGTGATGGATATTGGGTGATCGACGAGAGTGATTCGCCGCGCTTCACTGCGTGACCATGTTTGTGTAGGGCGCGTTCTAAAATTTCTTCTGTTTCATTTTGTCGCAGTAGTGTCACGAAAGGATACGGAGTGACAAGCTTTGAAAACTCTAGCTTTGCCGTCCATTGACCTGAGAAATAGAGATTTCCCCGTTCAATCGTACGGGCCCGCTCGAGCACTTCTTGGGCAACATCTAAGCGAGAGAACACTTCGATTGTCCGCGGCTGTATCCCGATGGCCCGAGAATTATCCGACGGGGTCGTCTTTCGGTCGATGATTTGAAATGAAACGCCATATCTGGCTAAGGTGAGGCCGAGCGTCAGGCCGGTCGGTCCGGCTCCGACGATTAGTACATCCACTTGTTCGTCCAAAGTGATCAACTCCTATCATTAATAATGATATTTCCGACATTGGCAGCGATTAAACGAAAAGTGGGGTATAGAACGGTATAAGATATTCGATGATGGAAGGTGAGTGAACGGTGTGCAGCCATGGATCAATGAAAATCAAATTCGAAATAGCTTTACAATGGAAGAAGATTACGAACAGACAGCGGCGGTATTAATTCCGCTCGTTGAAATAGAGAAGGAATGGCATGTCGTCTTTGAAGTACGTGCCCATACGATGCGGCAGCAACCCGGGGAGATTTCTTTTCCAGGAGGTCGACTTGAAAAAGGAGAGACACCTGTCGAAGCGGCGGTGCGAGAAACGTGTGAGGAGCTCGAGGTTGCGTCAACTCAAATTGAAGTCATTGGCAAATTGAGGCCGCTCGCCACACCCCATCGACAATTGATTTATCCATTTGTCGGAATCTTATCGGAATTACCAAGTGTGAAAGAAACGGATGAGGTCGATCACTTGTTTACGGTACCGGTCTCTACATTGCTTATGATTGACCCGTTCCATGGAGAGATGGAGTGGACGATGAATCCAGATCAGAATATTCCATTAGATCGATTGGCGAATGCTAAAGCGTACAAAAAACGGGTAATTAAAATGAGAGAACCTTTCTACGAACATGAAGACTATATCATTTGGGGACTTACTGGAAAATTTTTGACACAATTTATTCAACGCATAAAAGAAAACGTATTCAAACCGACATAATTTCGTTATAATGATAGAAACAAATTTAGATTGGAAGTGAATGGGTGTGTCTGAAGAATTCCTCGTAGGTGATATCGTGAAGTCGACTCGTGAAGGATGGGTCGCAGAAGTGACCGCCGTACTGACCAATACTGTGATCGGAGACGTTTCGATCATGGAAGAGTTTCAACAACTCGGGCTCGAGTTTGAAAAACAAGTTTTATTAAAATCAGATTTGGAATTGATTGAACGCGCCAGCTGACCTTTTTTCTGAAAGGGATGATTCAGGTGTCCATTGACAAAAAAGTACGTGAATGGCAAGAGGCGGGTTTGTTAGATGAAGCGACGGGTAAAAGACTAGTCGACTATGAACATACACAACGGGCGGCTAGTGAGCGACATGATCACAAGCCGCCTGTTTTAGTTATTGTCGGCTCGATTTTACTGGCACTCAGCCTATTTAGCTTCGTTGCAGCCAATTGGCAGGCGATTCCTGACCTCTTAAAGATTGGGTTATTTCTTATTTTTATGGTTGGATTTTATGTCTTTGCCGAGCGGGTCCGCTTGAAAACGCCGAGGTACGTCACTTTATTACGCGTATTAGGATTTGTCTTTTTTGTAGCGACCATGGCGGTCATCTTTACCACGTATAATCTATCCGGGCAATTGACGTTTCTGTTTTGGATCCTCTTCACGATGGCAGTTTTGCACAGAATCATGTATGAGCACGTCATTTTTTCGATTATCTCCGCTATCACTGCATTCATGGCCGTCACGAACAGTTTCGAAGGTATAGGGTTGACGTTGATTGGATTTGCACTCGTCGTGACATGGGTATGGTTCCATTTTGTGGAGGAATCATTGGATCGGACGTTCGCATGGCTCACCTTTTACGGTATTCTCAATATCTTTGGTCAATATGTGAACTATGAAGGAAGACTATGGCCACTTTGGTCACTCGTCATTTTACATGCGTTACTTCTAATTTATCGTAAGCGGGCTGCTTGGCAAGCTGCCTATTTATTTGTCGCAGCCGTGCTTTCCATTGGCTATTTAGTGAATGTCACGGAAAGCTGGCTCTCGCAAAGACCACCTTCGATACTAGAAGCGACCCTTCTATCCATAGCACTCGTTGCCGTCTATTTGATTCATCGCCGAAACGATCTGTTGTGGGTGAGTTTGCTCGCAGTCATTCCATTTGCATTATTCGAGGATTCAGGTGTACTTCTGGCGGTATTGATTGAAGTGATTGCATTGGCATACCTCGTCCGTCAAGACATGATGAGACAACCAACCATCTTCGCCTTTATCTATTTCCTAGTTGTCCAGATGACGATTTATTTCATTTATGTATGGGACCGTCTGGATATCTCTCTCTTCTTCTTGATCGGTGCGCTCATCGTCTTCGCATTGTCACTCGGACTATGGTGGCGTAATCGTACGAGAAGGGATGTGACGACATGAAACGATTGTCCACGTGGGTCATTCCGGCCGTCCAAGTCATGATTGCCGTCCTGTTTGTCATTCTTGTCTTTGCCATCTCGTGGGTAGGGGAGACATACACGTTCAAAGGTACTTCGTATGAACCGTATGACCCGTATTTTGGAGACTCTATCTATCTGGAATATGACGAATTCGAAGGACGTCAAAATGTTGAGACGGGGACGGTTTACGTTTCGTTCGAGCAAGGGGAAGATGGATTTGCCGTCATCGACCGAGTCGAGTCAAAACCGTTTTTCGGAGGAGTACGGGCGAACTACTATGACCGCAACCTTTATATAGAAGAAATGGGGTCGTATCGTGTCCCTCAAGATGAAGTAGACAGGGTGGAAGGGGAAAAATCTTTCACGGTCCAAGTCGATGTTGCACCGTGGGGGATGCTCAGATTGCATGATTTAAAGCCAATTGAATAAATAAAACACATGACAGGAAGATTACAGGTTTGTTACATGATTTATTGTAACGATTCTGTAATTTTTTTGTGAAACCTAGTAATAGCAACGTTTTTCGCAATTGTTACAATCTGTAACCACTTTTTACGTCATATGTCAGGAATATTTCACTTCGTTGAAACGGCTACTCCAATGTAACGTGTCGTGGTAAATTAACATCTGTTCGTTACATAACGAGAAAGGTGATGACCTTACTACGATGAAATTGATTAAATATATGATGTTATTTGGAACCGCAATGATTGGGATGTTCACATTCGTTGGTCAAGCAGATGCTGCACAGATCGGAATCGGGACAGAACAGAAAATTGTACAAAATCCAATTGAATTAGAACGACAAGCGATTGAAGAAGAACGACAGAAAGAAATCGCCCGTCAAAAGAAAATTGCCGAAGAAAAACGCATCGCTGAAGAGAAACGCATCGCTGAAGAGAAGCGTCTCGAAGCAGAACGTCTTGCTGCAGAGAAAGAGAAAGCAGAAAAGGAAAGACTTGCTAAACTTGAAGCAGAACGAAAAGCTGAAGAAGCGCGTAAAGAAGCAGAACGTGCGGCAGCAAAAAAGGCAGCGGCTTCTTCGAATAAAAAGACTACGGCGACACCAGTGTCTACGTCAGCGGGTAAAAAAGTCATTACAGTCGAATCGACTGCATATTCAAATGATGTCGCTGATAACAAGGCATATGGTGGTCGTGTCTTAACAGCAACTGGTCATGACGTGACTGATTCGATTTATTATAACGGGATGCGAATCATCGCTGTTGACCCTGCCGTCATTCCATTAGGTTCTAAAGTCCATATCCAAGGTGTCGGTGATGCGATTGCCCTTGATACAGGTGGAAGAATCAAAGGACATATCGTCGATTTACTCGTCGATTCCAAACAGGATGCGATCCAATGGGGGCGTCGTCACATCAAAGTAACGCTTTACTAATGGTCAGGTTCTCCAATAGGAGAGCCTTTTTTTGTTTAACAAAGTAGAGAAACGGGCAAAATACTATTTGAATTTCCATTTTGGAAATAGTCGAGGAGGGATCAGGTTGATTGAGTTTCGTGATGTGTCAAAACGTTATGAAGACGGGACGTTAGCCGTCAAAGAGTTAAGCTTAACAGTAGAAAAAGGAGAAATCTTTGTATTGATTGGACCTTCCGGGTGTGGAAAGACCACGACGATGAAGATGGTCAATCGCCTCATCGATCATACGGACGGTAAGATTTTAATCGATGGAAAAGAAATCTATCAATTCGATATTTTTGAGTTACGCCGTAACATCGGTTATGTGCTTCAACAAATTGCCTTATTCCCCCATCTAACAGTTGAAGAAAACATCTCTGTCGTAC
Organism: Exiguobacterium sp. s59; assembly: GCF_018617475.1. Classification (NCBI taxonomy): domain Bacteria; kingdom Bacillati; phylum Bacillota; class Bacilli; order Caryophanales; genus Exiguobacterium; species Exiguobacterium sp. s59. The sequence continues at coordinate 593,284 of NZ_JACSKG010000001.1, forward strand.
CGGAACTATTGAAATGGAAAAAAGAACGAACGAAAGACCGTGTGACGGAATTGATGAAAATTGCCGGTCTCGACCCGAAATTACGTTCGAAGAAGCCCTCGGAACTATCTGGTGGTCAACAACAACGGGTCGGGGTATTGCGCGCACTAGCCGCAGACCCGGACGTCATCCTGATGGACGAACCGTTCTCTGCGCTTGACCCCATTAGCCGTGGTCAATTGCAAGATGACATCAAGCGACTAAATGATGAACTCGGTAAGACGATTCTATTTGTCACACACGACATGCAAGAAGCGATGAAGCTCGGTGACCGCATCGCATTGATGCGCGACGGCGAACTCATGTTGGTCGGTACACCAGATGAAATATTGGCGAGTGAAGATCCGTTCGTCTTAGAATTCACACAACGCGGAAGAGGTGAGCTAGATGCTTGAGACGTTCCAAAATAGACAAGGTCAGCTTGTCGAGGCACTGATTGAGCACTTGCAGCTCTCTGTCGTATCGCTTTTAATTGCCGTTTTGATTGCCGTACCATTAGGGATTTGGCTGACACGTCGTAAGAAAATTGCCGAGACCGCCATTGGTGTTACAGCAATTATTCAAACGATCCCTTCGCTTGCCCTACTCGGGTTAATGATTCCACTCGTAGGAATCGGAGCATTGCCTGCCATCATCGCGCTTGTGTTATATGCGCTCCTACCAATTTTACGTAACACGTTTACTGGATTGAATGAAGTGGACAAATCGTTACTTGAAGCAGCTCGAGCTTGTGGGATGAAGCCGAATCAAAGTTTGATGAAAGTCGAACTTCCCCTTGCATTGCCGGTCATCATGGCTGGTATCCGTACAGCGATGGTCTTAATCGTCGGTACGGCAACACTCGCTGCTCTTGTCGGAGCAGGCGGACTTGGTACACTCATCTTACTTGGGATTAACCGAAACGATAATTACTTAATCTTACTGGGTGCGATCCCAGCCGCTATTTTGGCACTCCTGTTTGACTTCTTGTTGCGTCAGATGGAAGGTGCGACAGCGACTCGCAATAAGACGAAATTGATTGCTGTTTCTACCGTACTCGCCCTGGTCATCATCACGCCGCTCGCATTTGGTCGCTCTCAAGAGACAGACCTTGTCGTTGCCGGTAAACTCGGTCCAGAGCCAGAAATTCTGATGAATATGTATAAGCTATTGATTGAGGAAGAAACAGATTTGACTGTATCCGTGAAACCGAACTTCGGGGAGACGACGTTCGTATGGGGCGCACTCCAATCAGGTGACGTCGATATTTATCCGGAGTTCACAGGTACAGCACTCGCGAGTCTCGTCAAAGAGACACCTGAGTCAAACGATGCAGGTGAGGTATATGAACAAGCGAGAGAGGCACTGGCCGAAGACGGATACGTGATGCTCGAACCGATGAAGTTTAACAATACGTATGCGCTCGCGATTCCACGTGACTATGCCGAGGCAGAAGACATTACGGCTATTTCAGATTTACGGAATGTCGAGTCCGATATTAAAGCCGGTTTCACCCTCGAGTTCACCGACCGTGAAGACGGGTATCCTGGCTTACAAAACGAGTATGGGTTTGATTTCCCATCTGTCGTCTCGATGGAGCAGAAATTACGTTATCGCGCCATCGCTCGAGGGGATGTCAATCTAGTCGACGCTTATGCGACGGATCCTGATATCGCCGAGAACGATCTCGTCGTATTAGAAGACGACCGACAATTCTTCCCACCTTATCAAGGCGCACCACTCATGAAAGAGGAGACGCTTGAAGAGTATCCGGAGATTGAGGATGCGCTCAACCAACTCGCCGGCAAAATTACAGACGAACAGATGTCTGAACTGAACCGACGTGTTGCCTACGGAAATGAACGTGCTTATGATGTAGCGAAAGACTTCTTAGAACAGGAAGGGTTATTATGAGAGCTTTGATTATTTCGAATCCGAAGTCTGGTACGAGCGAAACGATGCTCGGAGAAGTCATCGGAACGATTGAATCGCTCTACGAAGAAATAATTATCAAGAAAACTCAAGAAATCGGGGACGCGCTCCGATTCGCGAAAGAAAGTGGAACGTTCGACCATATGATTGTGATAGGGGGAGACGGGACCTTAAACGAAGTGGTGAATGGCTTAATGACGTTAGAGCGTGAGGAGCGTCCGACAGTAGGAATCATTCCTGCCGGGACATGTAATGATTTTGCGCGAGCGCTTGAACTTCCCATTCAACCGACACAAGCGGCAAGTGTCATTAAGTCGAATCATGAACAGCATGTGGACGTTATTCAAGTTGATGAGATGTATGCTCTCAATTTCGTAGGAGTCGGATTGATTGCAGACACGTCACGTCAAATCGATCCGGATGAAAAGGAAGCGTTAGGTTCAATCGGTTACTTTTTAGCGACTATCCGCCAGTTTCGCGAAGCTGACCCATTTGAGATTCGGTTACGACGAGGAGATGAACTCCTTTACGAAGGTGATGTCAGTTTTCTATATGTAGGGAATGGGAGTTATCTCGGGACCGTACCGACGAAGCTTGAGACACAATCGTTTTCAGACGGATTGTTAGAAGTCGTTCACAGTTCGTCAATCGGATTTCCGATGATTCGACAATTGTTGGCCCAGCAACTCGGTCTTGGTCAAAAATCGACGGAATGGAATCACTTTCAGGCTCCTCATGTCGAAGTCGAGTTAAATGAACCCCAAATCATCGATGTAGACGGTGAGCATTTCGAAACCGATCACTTAACGATACGAATTCGAGAGCAGGCTCTCATGTTTTTAACGCCATAAAGCATCAACAGAGAAAAGTATTCAGACTTTTCTCTGTTTTTTTGTTGTCCTGACCCTTGAACCGTGTTAGTATTTCACTATTATTATGAAAATGAAATGAAAAACAGGAAGTAGGGGTAATCATGGCGCAAAACTCATTCGCCTCAAAAATTGGATTCATTCTAGCTGCCGCAGGGTCGGCAATCGGTTTAGGTGCGATATGGAAGTTTCCATACGTCACTGGAACTAGTGGGGGCGGTGCCTTTTTACTCATGTTTTTGGCGTTCACATTATTACTCGGTCTCCCATTATTAATTGGTGAATTCATCGTTGGACGTTCTACGCAAAAGACGGCACTTCTCGCCTTCAAAAAATTAGGGCACGGTCGTTGGACCATCATCGGTTATTTAGGTGTCATCGCATGTTTCTTGTTGCTTTCCTTCTATAGTGTTATTGGAGGATGGGTTCTCATTTATATCGGGCTCGGTTTAAGTGGAACATTAAGCGGGCGTTCGGCTGACGAATTCGGGGATGTTTTCGGAAACGTCGTTTCAACACCAGGAATTGCTGTACTCGGACAATTTTTATTCCTTTTAATCACGCTCTTGATTGTATTACGTGGAGTTGAAGCAGGAATCGAACGAATGAGTAAAATTTTAATGCCACTCTTGTTCGTCAGCTTCTTAGTTCTCGTCGTCCGTTCATTGACACTTGACGGAGCGATGGAAGGGGTTCGCTTCTTCTTACAACCGGACTTCTCAGCATTAACGGGTGAATCAGTGTTGTTTGCTTTAGGTCAAGCCTTCTTCTCCTTATCGTTAGGAGTAGCGGCGATGTTGACGTATGCGTCTTACATTAAGACGAAAGGGACGTTGAATCGTTCGGCGAACATGATTGTTCTATTGAACATTGCAGTATCACTCTTAGCTGGGCTTGCCATCTTCCCGGCAGTCTTTGCATCGGGACTTGACCCGGCTGAAGGTCCGGCGCTACTGTTCGTCGTGTTACCGGCAGTCTTCAACCAAGTACCACTTGGTGGATTCTTCATGGTCTTGTTCTTCCTATTATTCGCTTTCGCATCGATCACGTCATCGATTGCCATGTTAGAAGTCGTCGTTGCAGGTGTGACGGATCGATTGAATGAAAAGAAATCGAGTTGGACGAAGAAACAAGTGACCGTGACGGCCGCTATTCTCGTCTTCGTTGTAGGAGTTCCATCCGCATTGTCGTTCGGATTATTGAGTGATGTACAATTGTTTAATGGGCTAACGTTCTTCGATACGATGGATTACCTTGTTAGCTATATCTTGATGCCGGTCGGGGCGCTCTTGACATCGATTTTTGTCGGATACGTCGTCGATCAACGTATATTGAAAGATGAGATCCAAACGTCAGAACCAGGTAAGAAACTTTATCCAATCTGGCATGCGCTCATTCGTTACGTGATTCCCGTAACGGTAGCAATTGTCATGGTATCAACGTGGGTTACAACACTTACAGCACAATAACCGAAACCGTAGGCTCTCAGAGTCTACGGTTTTTTTCGTCGCACAACGGGAAAGAAGTCGTTATAGGTAGTTGTTTCTACACCTTTGGACGGAGGATTTAGCGATTTTTATTATGCTAAAATGATAGAGATGACGAAACTTTTTTTGATAGGTTTCGTAATGTACAATAGAAGTAACATGAGATGAGGTGAAAAGAATGAAAACATGGATGAAATGGGCCCTGACAGGGGCGGTCATATACTTTGCCATCAACGTATTCGATTTCTCCTGGTTATTCATTATCGTAGGGGCGCTCGTCTTGAATGAAGTCTGGTCGACGAACAAGCGCAAAAACCGTCAACGCACACCGACAACGGTTGCGAAACGTGCCAAGAAAAAACTGTTGCTTGATGAGGACGAACCATTCACGGGTTCAAGAATCCTTAAACCGATTGAAGAGCCTGTCCCAGCACGTCAATTCGAGGCGACAGACGATTTAGAGCTTCAATTTTTGCAACGGACGATTGAACAAGGTTATGAGAAGTTGCAACAGATTGACCGTGTACTTCCTGAAATTAAAGATGTGGAAGTACGACGTGAAATGAAAGCTGTCTCAAAAGAAGCGCATGAATTGTTCGAAGAACTTTTCGAAAACCCGCAAGACGCGAAACATGTTCGAGACTTGTTCACATTCTACTTAGATTCCCTCGTCTCGGTCGTCTTGAAATTTAAAGAACTTGAAGGAAAACGAGTCGTTATTCAAGAAGAGACTCGAGAGCAATTAATCACGAATATGCGACTAATTGTCGATAAATTTAAAGAACAGCGCGGACGTCTTCTTGAAGATGACGCCGTAGACTTTGAACGTGAACTGATCATGATGGAGCGAGTCTTATCTGATCAGCCGGAAGGGAGAAAGAAACATGACTTCATCGAATGAAACGAACTGGCAGTCATGGCCGGAAGAAGAGCTGACATCTGATACGAAAACAAAAACCGAAACAGAGGGGTTTAGTGACCCTTCTGTGGAGTGGTCATCTGTTTCACAACCTCATGAAGTACCTGCCATTCAAGCCAAGCCAGACGTACCTCAAGAGCATCGTGAGCGAATTACGCGATTGGCGGAGTCCATCGATATTAAAAAGACGGATTCAGTCATGCTGTTCGGCTCGAATGTCCAACGTGAACTCTCACAATTCTCTGACCAGATTTTGACGGAAGTGCGGATGAAAGACGGCGGGGATGCTGGGAAATTATTGTCTGACTTGATGCAAAACGTCCGAAAGATGGATCCAGACATGCTTCAGCCGGAAAAGAAAAGTTTCATGGACAACATCCCGCTCATCGGTCGCGCAAAGAAGAAGGCTGAAAACTACAAGCTTCAATTCGAAAAAATGAACGTCTATTTGGAAGAAGTCATTCATAACCTCGATCGTGCCAAATTCGGGCTCATGAAAGACATCACGATGCTCGATCAAATGTACGACAAGAATAAGCGATATTTCGAAGAGTTGAACGTCTATATCGCTGCGGGTGAGACGAAGCTTGATCATGTACGTGAACATGAGATTGCGCCACTTCGTCAAGAAGTGGAAATTTCAAAAGATCAGTCTAAGCTTCAACAATTGAACGATATGATTCAATTGGCAGACCGTTTCGAGAAGAAGTTACATGACTTGAAATTGAGTCGTACGATCAGTCTTCAAATGGCACCTCAAATTCGAGTGATTCAGCAGAATAACCAAATCCTTGCGGAGAAAATCGAATCAGCGGTCGTCAACACGATTCCTCTTTGGAAAAACCAAGTCGTCCTTGCACTCAGCTTGACGCGTCAGAAGACGGCACTTCGCATGCAACAGGATGTGACGAAGACGACCAACCAGTTGCTTGAGCAGAACTCGAAGATGTTGAAAGACTCTTCAATTGAAATTGCTCAAGAGAATGAAAAAGGGATTGTGTCGGTGGAGTCACTTAAAGTCGCCCACGAGAATTTACTCTCGACGTTGGATGAAACGTTACGCATTCAACAAGAAGGGAAACAAAAGCGTCGTGACGCTGAGCGTGAACTTGATCGGATGGAACATGAGCTTAAAGAGAAAGTCATCGAGATTGCTTCTAAAAATAAAGAACTACCTAAAGATACTGGATATTAAGAAGGGAAGTCTGAGCAATCAGACTTTCCTTTTCTACGAGGAGGGGCTTACATGGAGAAACAACGATTGTGGGACGAGACGTGGTTATTGTTTGCCGATATGATGGCTGAGCGACACTCAAAGTGTGCATCTAAGAGTGTTGCCTGTGTCATCGTAAAAGATGAAAAGCCGATCTCAATTGGTCTAAACGGCACACCTTCTGGTCATACGAATTGTAATGAAATCTATATCAAGCAAGAAGATGGGTTTTATAAACATACCGACTATGTTGCGTCGACGGACCTCGATATGATCAACGAACCAGCTCGGCTCATCCGTAATGGTGTAACTTATATCAAATGTACGGACCCATATGACCATCATCACTGGTCGAAGCAACATGAGATTCATGCGGAAATCAATGCGATTGGAAAATTGGCTGCCGACTCGACGAATGCGTTCGGTGCGACGGCATATGTTACCCATTCACCTTGTCATGCCTGCTCCCTTGCGCTGATTGCAGCACGCGTTGCACGCGTCGTTTATGCGGTCGGTTATGAGCATGGTGACGGTTTAGAGTTGATGCGTGAAAGTGGGATTGAAGTGTTACATATGCCACTTGAAAAAATGTACAAAAATACATTGTAAACGTTTTCATTAGATGATATATTATTAATGTACTGCCAATGGTGTTTTACTCTTCCATTATTCGCCCCTCCTCGGAGGGGCCTTTTTTTGTTCAAAATGAAGTGAGACAAACTTTACACATAATGTTCAATATTTCACAATATACTCTTTGAAATCTCTTATATAATGAAAGTAGATTCAGGAGAGGGGAATTTGATTATGGAAAAACTCGTTCGCTTTACAGATGGTGCATATGAAGTGGAAGCGTTAATCACACTTGAAGAAGTGTGGGAAGATAAATTTGCGATTGGCATGCATCAGGAATTGGCAGTCAAATCGTTAACCATTAACGGAAATGAAGTATCAGAAATCAAACACGTTCGTGCACTCCTTCGATATTATCCGACACTTGGCGTCTCGGGAATCTTGTTGGCATTAGACAAGGCAGCCGCTGAAATCGTCGCTTTGTCGAAAGATCAAGATCCAGCACTTCAATACGTTGAACTCGTGGCACTTCAAATGGATGAAGCGGCGACGAATGACTTGAAAACTTTATACGCAGCGATGTGATTTAAATTGGGTGAACTATTTCACCCAATTTTTTATTGCATCTATTTTTTGTTATGGTATGATGTTTACAGATGAAGAAATGGAATGCCATATCGTTGTCAACCATAAGCATGGGGATCTAGATAGCTAGATCGCTGTCAAAAAGCCACGTTCATAGGAACGTGGCTTTTTTTTGTGCAATGAGGTCGAATCCGGCTGCTACATCGTTAGCGAGGTGAGCGTCTGATCCTAACGTGAAAGGGATGTTCAGTCGGTTGGCGCTCTTTGCAAGTCCTGCGACGTACGGCTCGCCACAGTCAGGCTTTCTTAATCCCGCCGTGTTGAAATCGAGTCCGAAGCCCCGATCAGCAATCGCTAGTAAGAGACGTTCCTCTTCCTCTTTTACATGTGAACGGTCCCATTCATAATTTTTTTGATATTTGATCGGTAAATCAATGTGTCCAATCCGAGCGACGTTAATGTTTTCCCATGGGAATCCAAGGCCGCGTTCGATTGACTCATAATAAGCTTTCATCACATTTTCGAATGAGCCGAGCGCTGTGACTAGCTCATCAAACGTCTCAGCAGAATAATCAATCGGCATATATATGCCATCTACATATAAGAAGTGCTGTGACAAAATGACTTCATCAAGCAATGGTGCAAAAGGTTCTAATAAAGCGATTGTCTCTTCCTCAAGGTGTGGCAACAAGTCGACTTCTAGCCCGACTTTTATATCGATGACATCTTTAAAGTGTTGTTTCATCCGCTGTAATGTATCGAGATATTCAGGAAGTAGATCGATGGACATTGCTGAGTCTTGGTTCGGGACCGGATCGATAAACGATCGTGGGAACGGCGCGTGTTCTGTGAACGTCATTGTTTGCAGGCTTTTTTCGATTCCGGCTTGAATATATAGTTCAATCGGGTCTTTTGTGCCGTGTGGACAAAATGGGGTATGCACATGACCATCATGGGTAAAGTTAAACATCCGTTACACGTCCTTTTCAGTTCAATTGGTTGACAGGTGTTGCTCTGTTTGATAAATTTAACACACTGCTTTAGTTTGGTAAAGTGATAATAAGATAAAGGGTGGTTTTCATGATTTGGTCAAATTCAAAAGGTTCGATTCCAGAAGGATGGTATGAACTTCAATCAGGAGATGTCATTCGACCAAAGCGTTGGATGCTGTCATTTTTAGAGAAGGCAGAGGCGAGCGGTTATGCCGTCATCGACCCACCGCTACTCGAATACTATTCGCATTATCAAAATTTGGCGCTCTTTGACGAGTCGGCCTACTATCGTTTATTCGGGAATGACGGGGAACTCCTTGTCATGCGCCCTGACTATACACTTCAAATTGCTAGAAAGCTAGCAGACGGTCATGAACCGATGCGTGTCGCCTACGCAGGAGCTGTCTATCGTCGGACGGTCAAGCATTCAGGTCAACCGCATGAACGCCAACAGCTTGGACTCGAGTGGGTCGACGGTGAAGAGAAAGACAGTCATCTCATTGAATCTTTTCTCGATATGACTGAAGGAGTCCTTCCAAAAGATCGTTTGACATTAAAAATCGGATCAGCGGCTGTCATCTCGTTAATCGCGAAAGAGACGGGCATACAGGAACGCACATTCCGAAAAATCTTGGCGCTTCGAAATTTAGAGTCATTACGCGAACTAGCTGAGACGTATCGGTATCCATTGATTGCGAAGCTTCCTTTTTTAATTGGGAACGCTGCACTTGAAGAATTACGTGCCGAGGCACCGGATTCTTTAAAAGATGCCATTGATGAAGTCGATGATGCCGTACAACACTTGCGCTCAATCGGACTAGAGGTGTCATATGACTTCGGTCAAACGGGAGACTTTGATTACTATTCTGGTTTGACGGTGACGGGTAGCGTTGAAGGCAAGCGAGTCCTTTCAGGTGGACGATACGATTCCCTATATGGACATTTTGGACACTCGAGACGAGCGTTCGGCATGTCACTCGATTTAGAACAGTTAGATGAGGTGATGAAATGAAGGTAGCGGTCGCAAAAGGACGAATTGAAAAAGCAGCCCGTCAATTTTTTGTAGAAAAAGATTTGCCGGTATGGCCGGAAAAGCGTGGACGTGAGCTGACGGTACAGGCAGGGGATCATGAGTTTATTTTCGTCAAAGGGGACGATGTCTATAAATATGTGATGCACGGTGCCGCAGATGTCGGAATCGTCGGGGGAGATATTCTACGAGAAAAAACACCTGGCGTGCTCGAAGTCGTCGATTTACCGTTCGGACGTTGTCGGATGGCCGTATGTGGCCCTAAAGTTCGACGTAATGGCACAAAGAAATTAAAAGTGGCCAGTAAATATCCAAACATCGCCATCTCACACTTTGCTTCGAAACGACAGAACGTTGAAATCATCGCGTTGAATGGGTCGGTCGAACTTGCTCCGCTAACCGGACTCGCTGATTGCATCGTCGATATCGTCGAGACGGGTGCGACGTTGGCAGCGAACGACTTAGAGGAATATGAAACAATCTTTTCAATCAATGCAAAGTTCATTACGAGTGAAACGGCTTTGGCGGAACAGCCTGACGAATTGAAGGAATGGATCCGAAAGCTGAGTCAGGAGGGAGACGCATGAGCACTGAAACGAATCGATCACGTCGCGAAGCATGGGCCGAGGCCGTGAAACCAATCGTCGAATCGATTGAAACCCGTGGAGACGAAGCGCTACTTGAATGGACGCGTCAATTCGATGGCGTCGACAAAATCGAATCAGTCGATTTGTCTCGCTTCACCCCGCCGGCAGCATATGCCGAATTAACTGAAGCGCTGACATTGGCAGCAGAACGGATTCGTGCGTTCCATTCTCATCAAGTACGGCAAGATGATGTGTTTGAAGATACGATGTTCCGACTCGGTCGACGTTATATGCCACTCGATTCGGTCGGTGTCTACGTGCCAGGCGGGACAGCTGTCTATCCGTCGAGCGTCCTGATGAACATCATTCCTGCAAAAGTCGCCGGTGTCAAACGAGTGGTCATGGTCACCCCTCCAAAAGCAGATGGAATCGACATTTCGCTTTTGATCGCAGCAAAAATCGCAGGAGCTGATGAATGTTTTCTAGTAGGAGGCGCACAAGCCGTTGCTGCACTCGCATATGGGACAGAAACGATTCGCCCAGTTGATAAGATTGTAGGACCGGGCAATGCGTATGTCGCGACAGCGAAGGCACTCGTGTCGCACATCGTCGGCATCGATTCCGTTGCCGGACCGTCTGAAGTGTTAATTGTTGCCGATGAGACGGCGAATCCGAAGTGGGTCGCGGCTGACCTTCTCGCACAAGCAGAACATGACGTAGAAGCGACAGCAATCGCACTCGTCACGACAGAGACGCTACGTGATGAAGTGGAGCGAGAACTTGAACGACAGCTCGCGCTCTTACCACGACAGGACATCGCAAGAGAAGCGTTGAAGCGTGGCGGTGTCTTGTATCGGTCGCTAGAGGAAGCCATCGAGTATGCGAACACAATGGCTGCCGAGCACGTCCAGTTAGCCGTCAAAGACCCGGAGCAATTGATGAAGTCGATTCGTCACGGTGGGTCGTTCTTCCTCGGTCACGAGGCAGCTGAGGCGTTCGGAGATTATATCGCTGGACCGAATCACGTCTTACCGACGAGTGGGACAGCGCGATTCTCGAGTGGATTGTCCGTCGACGACTTTTATCGCCGTCAGACGTTCCTTGAGATGACAGAACTCGATGAGACGATTACGAAGGCGGCGATTCGAATCGCCAAACAAGAACAACTAGAAGGACATGCCCGTGCAATGGCTGTTCGGATGGAGGACGTATGAGACGAAATTATCAGAACATCCCGCGCTATGTGCCGCATGCCGTGACTGGGTTCGCGCTCAATCAAAACGAGAGCCAATATCCGTTACCAGAACGATTGGAACAAGCGATTCGTGACGTATCACTCGAGGCACTAAGCCGTTATCCGGTCGACGAGTTGATTGCTTTAAAAGCGAGTTATGCGACCTATGCAGGAGTCGAGTCGACACAACTCATGGTCGGAAGCGGAAGCGATGAACTCTTGGCAATTTTAAGTCAGGCGATCTTAGATACAGGGGATCGTGTCCTCGCTCCGGCACCTGACTTTTCGATGTATGGCATTTATACTCAAATCGCGAGAGGCCAATTCATCCAACCTGATGCAAACGGGTTGAACTATGAGACACTCGTCGAGCTCATTCAATCAATCAAACCGAAGCTCGTTCTGATCTCGAACCCAAACAACCCGACAGGCAAGATGTGGACGCTTGAACAACTTTCGGACATTGCGGCACGCGTCCCGTATCTCGTCGTGGATGAAGCGTATATCGATTTCACGATGGACGACTCATTTGTGTCTCGCTTGAACGAGCACCCGAACGTCATCATCCTACGGACGTTATCGAAGGCGTTCGGTTTAGCGAACCTTCGGATTGGTTTCATGATTGCCTCAGAGGAGATCATCGAACAAATCGACCGATTCCGCTCGCCGTTCAACGTCAGTGGACTCAGTGCCGCTGTCGCGAACGTCGTCTTACGAGATGCATCATACATTCAGGAGTCGATTCAGTTCCATACGGCGCAACGTGAGAAATTAACGGAGTTGTTACGACCAATCGGTGAGATTTTACCGAGCCGTGCCAACTTCATTTATGTCAAAACGGATGATAGTGAAGAATGGGCATCTCGCTTCCTTGAGAATGGAGTCCATGTACGCGCGTTTCCTGATGGACTACGTGTCAGTGCGGGAACAGACGAAGCGTATGCCTATATTCGACAAACGATTGAAGAGGTGAATTCTGTTGAGAACAGCTGAACTAAAACGTGAGACGAAAGAGACGAAAATAGACATTCAATTAAATCTAGACGGAACAGGGGAGAGTTCCATTCAGACGGGGGTCGGGTTTTTTGACCACATGTTGACGTTGCTCGCCTTTCACAGTCAGATGGACTTACACGTGAAAGTAGAAGGCGACACATGGGTCGATGCCCATCATACGGTCGAGGATGTCGGGATCGCGCTCGGGCAACTCATTGCGAAGTCTCTCGGGGACAAAGTCGGGATTCGTCGTTATGGCTCAAGCTACATGCCGATGGATGAGACGCTCGCGCGAGCGGTCGTCGATGTGTCAGGGCGCCCTTACCTTGTCTATCAGGCGGAGATTCGCAATCCGAAGCTCGGCGATTTTGACACAGAACTCGCAGAGGAGTTCTTCCGTGCCGTCGCCATGAACGGTCGACTCACGCTTCACCTCGCCGTCCTTTACGGGTCGAATTCACACCACATGATTGAAGGGTTGTTTAAGGCGTTCGGTCGGGCACTCGCCGAGGCGGTCTCGAGCGATGGGACGAACCGACTCCCTTCTACGAAAGGATGGATCGAAGGATGAAAGTAGCTGTCATCGATTATGGCATGGGAAACGTGTTCAACGTCGAACGTGCGTTACAAGCTATCGGCTGTTATGTCGTGATCACGAATGATGCGAGGCAAATTGAAGAAGCGGACGCCATTTTACTCCCTGGTGTCGGTGCTTTCCCACAAGCGATGCAATCACTCGAACAGACAGGTCTTATCCCGTTACTGCAACAAATGGCGACAGAAAAGCCGTTTTTAGGCATTTGTCTCGGGATGCAGCTCTTGTTTGACTCAAGCACGGAAGGGATGCCGACGAAAGGTCTCGGTTTGATTCCGGGAACTGTAGAACGTATGCGTGCGAAGCGGCTCCCACACGTTGGATGGAACTCGATCCTTCGGGACGAGGATGTCTATTTTGTCCACTCTTACCATGCGGTGACGGATGACGAATACATCGTGGCAGCGGCTGAATACATGGGTGAGAAAGTTCCGGCGATTGTTCAAAAAGGGCTCGTGACGGGCATGCAGTTCCACCCAGAAAAAAGTGGGACGTTCGGTCTCAGTTTACTTCAAGAATGGAAGGAGGCGGTCGAACGTGAGATTACTACCCGCCATTGATTTAATCGGAGGAAAGATTGTCCGTTTGACGGAAGGTGATTTTTCGACAGAAGAACAATATGGTGACCCGTATGAGCTACTGAAGGAATGGCAAGGAAAAGTTCCGATGATTCACTTGATTGATTTAGAAGGGGCCAAAGCAGGTGAGCCACGTCACTTAGACGTCGTCCGCTATGCAAAGTCTCTTGGATTCCTCGTTCAAACAGGGGGCGGGATTCGTTCAGAAGCCTCACTCGATGCGGTCATGGAAACTGGTGCGGATCGCGTCCTTTTAGGGACGAAGGCGTTCACGGACCCTGACTTTTTGGATCGGGCTATCGAGAAGTACGGCAATCGAGTCGCCGTGGCACTCGATGCGTATGATGGGAAAGTCGCTATCAACGGCTGGCAGGAAGCGACGAAACTCGATGATATCTCTGTCGCCCAAGACCTCGTCCAACGAGGAATCGAGACGATTTTGTATACGGACATCGGTTCTGACGGGAAACTAAACGGACCGAACGTCTCCCGCATGAAGGCGTTACGGCAAATCGTCAACGTCACCCTGATCGCTTCAGGCGGTGTGACGACGGAAGAGGACGTGAAAGAACTGAAGATGGCCAAGATTGATGAGGCGGTCGTCGGCAAAGCGCTCCTCTCCGGTAAAGTAAGTATCGATGAACTGATTGAATGGGAGGCGCGTTATGCTTAAACGCAGAATTATTCCATGTCTCGATGTGAAAGAAGGTCGTGTCGTCAAAGGGATTGAATTCGTTCAATTACGAGACATTGGTGACCCGGTCGAAATTGCGAAATATTACGATGAGTCGGGAGCAGATGAACTCGTCTTTCTCGATATCACGGCAAGTACGGAACGCCGACAGACGATGCTCGATGTCGTCAGTGCGGTTGCACGAAAAGTGTTCATTCCGTTGACGGTCGGTGGAGGGATTCGTTCGCTTGAGGATATCTCTTCACTGTTAAAAGCAGGAGCGGACAAAGTATCATTGAATACGCTCGCTGTCGAATCTCCGAGTCTCATTCGTGAAGCCGCGGATCGTTTCGGATCACAATGTATCGTCGTGGCGATCGATGTGAAGTTTGAAGACGGGGCGTACTACGTCTACACATATGGCGGTAAACAGAAAACCGAGCTGTTGGCAGTCGAATGGGCGAAACAAGTGGCCGCACTTGGAGCGGGTGAACTTCTTGTCACGTCCATGAACCAAGACGGGAAGCAGAACGGATATGACCTGACGATTTTAGAACAACTCCGCGAAGTCGTCGATATTCCGATTATCGCTTCCGGTGGTGCAGGGAATGCCGAGCACGTAGTCGAGGCGCTTGAGAAAGTCGATGCCGCTCTTCTTGCCTCCATCTTACATGACCGAAAAACGACAGTAGAAGAGGTGAAGCACGTATGCACGAGTCACAACTTGCCGATGCGGTTCGTTTCGACGAAAATGGACTAATCCCCGCTATCATCGTTTCAGAAGAGGATGGAGCGGTCCTCATGTTAGGATATATGAACGATGAGGCAATCCGACAGACACTTCGTGAACGAGTCGTCACGTTTTGGTCCCGATCGAAAGGTCGGCTGTGGATGAAGGGGGAGACGAGCGGGAATACACTTGACGTCGTCAGCATTCACGTCGACTGTGACCAGGATGCGCTTCTCGTTCGTGTCCATGCGAACGGTCCGACGTGTCATACCGGGAATCGAAGCTGTTTCTTTACGGAGGTGAGCGTATGATTCATGAATTGGAGCAATTGATTCAATCTAGAAAAGCAGAACCGAAAGAAGGTTCTTATACGACGTACTTGTTGGAACAGGGTGTTGAAAAAATCGCCAAGAAGTTTGGTGAAGAATCGTTCGAGGTTGTCATTGCTGCCATGACGGATGAAGACTTGGTCGAAGAGTCAGCAGATCTTCTGTATCACTTACTCGTCTTGTTAGCAGCCAAAGGTGTTCGTTTAGAGGATGTGGAGGCGTTACTTGCCAAGCGTCACGGAACGACGACACCGGCGAAGCCGCGTCGAGACGTCACGGAATGGTAAACGAAAAGGGAAGGGAGACATGCTCCTTCCCTTTTTTGTGTTATCGATTGACCGAAGCGGCCATGCGAATGTATGTATGACGCCGTCCGCGAATGGCAATCGAGAGTGCCTGAATGTTTTCAGGT
The DNA here is from genome assembly GCF_018617475.1 of Exiguobacterium sp. s59. Classification (NCBI taxonomy): domain Bacteria; kingdom Bacillati; phylum Bacillota; class Bacilli; order Caryophanales; genus Exiguobacterium; species Exiguobacterium sp. s59. The sequence continues at coordinate 609,036 of NZ_JACSKG010000001.1, forward strand.
ACGGCAATCCCAGATAATCCGGCATCGCCGATATGAACGATATCCGCGCCGCCTCGTTTCGAAGAGAGTGCGATGTCACGAACAGTCGCCACATCAGCTCCTTCTTGAGACGTCCCAATCGCTGCTAACGTGAGGGCCCCGAGCGCTTGCAATTCTTGTACGAGTTCGTGGAAGGAGTCTTCACGGACACCTGGTACGGTTCCTGGAGCCGGCAATAGAATGATATCTGCCCCAGCTTCGACAAAGCGAATGTATGCGTCGCGGTCCAATACGTTGCCGACACCGGCCTGATGCATTTTTCCGGCAATGATGACGCCGGCGAATTCACGACGCCCCCGAATAATGGCTTGTTCGATTGCTTCATTCGTGACCCCCGTATTCGGGTTGCCCGTCAGACAAACGAAATCGATCCCGAGTTCAGATGCTTTTTGGAACGCTTCAACTGAAGCGAGTCTGCCTCGTTTCACTTCATTCATCTCAGACGATTTCTCTGAAAAGTCGACGGGTTCCAAGTTGACACCGACCGGTAATCCAATCAATCTTTTTAGTTCCAAAATCGGATGGTCGCTCATCTCATCACCTGGTAGATCTCCGAACAACGCATGACTTTCAAGTCCTTTAATATAAGGATGGAACACATCCAACATGTTCAATAAAATCAAGTCGGCACCGAACGCTCGCGCCAGTTCTGCGTTCGTCACTTCTGGGTAGAGCGGTTGCACGGTCGGGATGACCTCGGCCATAACCGTTCGTCCTTCTGCTTTTCGAATCGACCCGACTAAATCTTGGCGATTAAATGTTATAAAATCACTTGCCCGACATTCTAAAATTCGTTTCATCACATCTTCCTCCTTCTGCTCATCCTTGTCTCTATTCCCTAAAGCCTTCAAAAATCCTCTATACTGATTTTAAGGAGGGATCATGATGACGGAAAAAGAGAAGATGATTCGTGGTGAATTATATTTAGCTGGTGATGAGACGCTCGTTAAAGATCGGAAGCATGCCCGGCGATTGATCGAGCGATTCAATCGTTCCGGGATTGATGATTTGACTGAGCGGAAAGAAATTCTTAGTGCGTTACTCGGTTCGACGAAAGAGTCGTATTACATCGAACCAAACTTCAAATGTGATTATGGGTATAACATCCACTTAGGTGAACGATTTTATGCGAATTTTGACTGTGTCTTTCTAGACATCTGTCCCATCACGTTTGGGGATGACTGTATGCTCGCACCGGGTGTACATATTTATACGGCTACACATCCGATCGATCCGATTGAGCGCATCTCTGGGTATGAGTTCGGGAAACCGGTGACCATCGGCGACCGGGTATGGATTGGTGGAGGGGCCATCATCAATCCGGGTGTGACGATTGGTGATGAGGCCGTCATCGCATCTGGCGCAGTCGTCACAAAAGACGTTGCACCTCGTACAGTCGTCGGAGGAAATCCGGCGCGCGTCATAAAAACGATCGACTGACAAAAACTCCTGAACACGAGGTTCAGGAGTTTTTTACATTCATCGATTCAACGTATTGCTGAATCGCTTGTTGTGTAAGCTTGAGTGCCGCCTCATCACCGATGGTCACTCGAATCCCCGTCGATTGTTTCGACGTGTGTACATTCAATGCAGTCAAATGTGACCATACGACTTCAGGCTGCCCTAACTCGACATACAAGAAGTTCGTCGAGGCAGGGAGGACTTGACCGATGGCTTCTAAAGCTACCATCCATTTCTGTCGCATCTCTTCATGCCATTCGATTGATTCCTGAAGATAATGCCCGTCTTTTAAGAAGATGTTGCAAATTTTTGCACTTACCCCGCTAATGTTGAACGGGGGAATGAATTGACGGAAGTAATGTGCGAGTTCGCTATTTGTCACCATGAACCCGATTCGGACGTTCGCTAATCCGAACGCTTTCGACATCGTACGGAGGACGATGAGATTCGGATGCTTCGCGATAAACGGGATCATGCTGGCATCAGGTGTGAAGTCCATATACGCCTCATCCACCACGAGGTACGGCACGAGTGTGGCGAGGTGCGTCAACTCTTCAACGGTCCACAGTTTTCCGGTTGGATTGTTCGGGTTCGATAGAAGAAGAAGTTTTGGATGATACGTCTCGATTGCCTCCAAGATGCCTTCATACGATAAATCAGCGGCTTGAACATGTTGACCGTGTGCGATTGTCGTGAAAATGGGATACATCGAAAAATCAGGGGTCGGAGACAGGACGATGTCATCTGGAGCGAGCAATGCTTGCGTCACGACATGGATCATCTCATCACTCCCACAACCGACGAGTAATTGCTCGGGTGTCACACCGACATACGTGGCGTAACGTTCAAACAACTCATTAATCGGTTCGACCGGATATTCATGTAAGTCATGATAGGTCATAGAATCCAGTTGATTTTTGATTCGGACAGGTAAAGGGAACTGGCTCTCATTTTGGTTTAACCGATGTCCCGTCGGATAGACGACGGGATAAATCGGTAGCTTGACTTGTCTCATTCAGTCGGCTCCATTGAAAACCATTTTTTCACCAATTCATCAATTTCACCAGACTCCATCATCTTGTTCAACTCTTCGTTGAATTGGTCGCGTAACTCATCATCTAATTTGAATGCCGCTGCTGATCCTTTTTCGCCATCCTCTTTCAAAGCGAACGTATAGAAGCTGTCATCTTGATCGAGATACTTTTGAGCGACCGTATCTTCGATGACCATCGCATCGATCCGACCCGTGTTCAACTCTTGAACGATCTCAGGAATTTTGTTCAATGATACGAGTTCGGCGTCAGGAGCCTGTTCTTTAGCGATGTTTTCTTGAATCGAAGCCGTTTGGACACCGATTTTCTTCCCAGACAAATCTTCAATCGCTTGAAGTGACTCGTCTTTCGTCATAATCAAGTTTGTCGCTGACAAGTAGATATCTGAGAAGTCGGCGTTCTCTTTACGCTCTTCAGTCGGTGTCATTCCTGCCATGACGAAGTCGACACGGCCACTATTGAGGGCCCCGAGTAAGCTACCGAAGTCCATATCTTCGATTTTCAATTCGTAGCCGAGTCGCTCTGTGATCGTTTCTGCGATTTCAATATCGAATCCGACAATCGCATCCCCATTTGCCGTATCGACGAATTCATATGGGAAGTAATCGGCACTCGTCCCCATGACGAGTGTTTTCTGTTCTGTCGCTTCACCTTCTGTTTCTTGACTACATGCACCGAGTAAAGCCGCGCTCATGATAAGTGTACCTGCTAATAACCATTTTTTCATATGTGTATAATGCCTCCCTGTAGTAGATGAGACTAAGTGTATATGCATGATTATTAATTGTAAAGTATAAAAATACAAAAACATCAAAAAAAGAAACACTTTCGAGATGAAAGCGTTTTATTCGTAGGTTCTCATAAGATACGAAACGATTCGCTCAATCGGAATCTCTCGATTGTCCATCGTATTGATTTGTAAGTAGGTATGGTTCTTAGGGCGTTTGCAGTGTTCATTCATCTTAGACCAATTCTCATACGAAACTTGATTAATTTGACTCGGTCGTCTGACACGGTTTCGAAGTCGTGCGTTAATTTCTTCGTAATCTTCATGACGACACTCGATATAACGATATGTCGCTCCGTACTTTGTGGAAATCGCTATCCCTTTATCGAGCATTTCGTCATAGAGACAAGGACTGTCGAGAATGACGTTTTGTCCAAGTGATAGGTGATACTCGACGAGAGACCAATCGACATCATAAGCCATCTTCCCGATTTCTCCATCCGAGAAATTGTCGATAGGAAGCGTACGAAGCAATGCAGTTTTCGATGCATCATGATCGATGACGACCGCGTGTACATGTTGGATGATTCGTTTAGCCAATGTGGATTTTCCAGATCCAGGTGTTCCAGACATTTGAAGAAAAAACAGATGATCACCTCACATCTAAATAGGAGTAAATCTTATTACTCATATAACTTGATTTACTTGTTATATTGCCTCAGTTCTTCAAGGTGGACATTCGATACAATCGACCTGAATAACCTCATATGGCTGATTTTAGCATTTGCATATCATGATGACATTTCCATCAAGATCTTTGAAATTGAACCAATGATCGTGCTCAATTGGTGTGATGATATCAATATTTTTTTGAATCATATAAGAATAAGCTTGATGGATGTCACGTGTATTCAAGTGAAACAGTGGTGTCTGGATGATGTTATCTGTTGAGTAGATTTTACTATCTAAAACGAGGTTGGTGCCCTCTAATGGTATGACATATAAATGGTCGAACAAAATATCTTCCTTTATTGAGAACTCGAATAAATTACAATACCAGTCACGCGCTTTTTGAATATCACTCACCGGAATAAAGATGGTGCCGATTTGGTGAAGAATAGGGTTCATAGAAGATCCTACCTTTTCGTTTGATGAATAAAGTTTTCAACATCCTTCCGAGATTTTAACACGATGATCTGCTTCTCATGAGAAAATTGTGAGATTCGTTTGAGCATCTCAGGTCGTTGAATGTCAGGAAAGTTCCAGACCCATTTGAGGAATGCGAAATCAAGCTTTTCCTCACAAGATGCGCCCATATCGGGCCGTGTCGTACCACGGTAACGTATCACTCTTTTTAGAACCCGATATACGCACACGATACGTGGCAAATCAATCAAAATGACAGTGTCAGCTTCCTGTAGACGCAAGTCCAGCGTGTTCCCGAAGTTTCCGTCAATAATCCATTCGTCTTTCTTCACGAGTTGTTGTTGAATGTTGATTCGTTCTTCTCTCGGTGCCATCACCCATCCCGGTCTCCACATGAGGGCGTCTAAATGATAGACCTCTAGTTGCAACTGTTCCCCGAGTTGGCGCGCGAGGGTGGATTTGCCCGCACCACCGGAACCGATAATCATGATTCGTTTCATTTTTTCATTGTTGTCATGTGGTAAGTTGTTCATTTACTCTTGCTTATCCTCCAATACGATCCATTTTTCTAATCGACCATCCTCTTCATAAATGACACGGAAATCCATCTGACCGATGACGAGGCGTTGTTCCGAACTAAACACGACAATCGGATAGTTTGTCGATACCGGTTTATCCGTCTCAAAGATGGGACTATGCGCCTGCATCGCATAATACCCGTCCGATCTCGTGTTGGCAGCCCCTGCATCGATTTGAGTCACATGTTCAAATCCTCTCAGTCTGAGCACATAACTATAAGACGTTCTCGCCCCTTGTTCGAGACGCCATTCTTCGATAATGGCTGACTTGTCGTCGATTGTTCGTTCTTCTAACACTTTCTGTGCCGTATACTCTTTTTCGTAAGGGATCATCTCTTGAATGCTGACGACGGTCATCGTCGCGAGTTTGAGCGATTCCTCGGAAGGTGGGGTAATCAGTATACCAATAAAGATGAGGATTGGAATCAATAAATAGACCATGACACGACTGCGCATTTTCATCACCTTACCTTTTCAGATGTGAACTATTTCTGCATAAGAGAATCGGTTCCCTTCAAAAGAAGTCTGGAATCTTATAAACCGATTCATTTCTTCATTTTTTTGAAGGAGTGGGTATCATACAGTTAGGAGGGATGTTCATGAATATTGGGGTCATTGGTGGAGGCATCGCCGGCTTGACGGCAGCTGCGCTCGCGCAACAAGAAGGTCATGATGTGATTGTCTTTGAAGCGTCGCGTGAATGGGGCGGGTGTGCCGGTAAGTTTCAACGTGGAGACTACTTGTTTCCCGCTGGCGCGACACTCGGGATGGGATTTGAGCAGGGAGGGGTCCATCAGCGGGTTCTCGAGAAGCTTGGAGAAGCGGTCGAGGTCACTTTATTGGATGAATTAATGGATATTCATCTCCCGGACCTTACCATCACCTATTATCACGACCGCGAACGTCTCCTCGAAGAGCTGAGTCGCGCGTTTCCGGAGAACCTTCATGCGATTCATGCGTTCTATCGTGAAGTGTGGGGCGATTTTGAGAAGATTCGCCCGTTGTTTCAGCAGTTGCCCGCTCTTCCATTTCGCACGGTCTCGGATATGATGTATGCACTAAAAGGCTTCCGTCCGAACCAACTCATCACGCTCATGAAACTCCAACGGCCACTTGGTGACACGTTAGCTCGTCATGGACTAAACAATACGATGTTCGAACGATTCATCGATGGCATACTGCTCGACAGTTTGCAAACCGGTGCGAAGGAAGCGAGTCATTTGCTCGGTGCAGTCGCACTGTCGATCTATCACGAAGGGGCATATTATGTAGAAGGTGGACTGTATCAATTGGCTCATGCATTAGAGCGCGCCGTCCGAACGTTTGGTGGTGTTACAAGATTAGGAAGAGATGTGCAGTCCATCGAACGTGTGTCGGATGGGTGGCTCGTCACCGATCGAAGAGGTCGGCTTGAATTGGTCGACGCGGTTGTGTCTGCCATACCGATTGAGCGGACGAGCGAACTTCTCAAAGGACAGGAACAACGACGGTTCAAACGACAGTATCGTAGGCAGTTGAAGCAGTCGCAATGGGGCACGTTCAGTCTGTATCTCGTCCTACCTGAGGACATATGCCAACAACAGCCACTTTTCCAACAAATTTATCACGAGCAATTACCGAGTGGTCATGCGTTCATATCGATGTCTGCACCAGACGATGTGTTGCGGACAGAACGTCCTGAACGAACCATCACGGTCTCCACACATATCGATTTATCAGAATGGCAGCATTGGAAAGACCGGGCAGCATATGAGAAACTAGAACAAGATTGGACCGATCGTCTCGTCGACGTCGTTGCGACTGCGTTCCCCGATTGGAATCGTGAGTCGTCACTTCTCCTTCCCGGTGGACCAGGTGCATGGGTGAAGTATACGAAACGTCCACATGGGGCAGTCGGAGGTTATTCTCAGACCCCAAGCCAGGCGCTGTTCCGTGCCGCGAGCTATCGTACGGACTTGCCAAACTTTTATGTGTGCGGGGATACGATATTTCCAGGAGCGGGAACGATTGGCGCGATGACGAGTGGGTTACATGTCGCCCGGGCACTCGGGGCGACAATTGAATAGGGGGAAAACGGATGAAGAAAAAAACATTTGGTGAACTGACAACGATGGAATTGTATCGCTTACTGGCACTACGGACTGAGATTTTTGTCGTCGAACAGAATTGTCCGTATCAAGAAATCGACGGGAAAGATGAACAGGCCGTCCATTATTGGATTGAAGAAGATGGAGAAATTGTCTCTGCTCTTCGCGTGTTGACGGAGGCGTCTCCTATTGCCATCGGACGTGTCGTCACGAAAGCCGCTCATCGAGGAAAAGGCTATTCTCGTCAGCTGATGAAAGAGGCAATCCAGGACTTCGGACATGAGACGCTATATCTTCAAGCGCAGACGTATGTGGAACCATTCTACGCATCGTTCGGATTCAAACGGACTAGTGAAATTTACAACGAAGACGGGATTCCGCATGTCGATATGTTACGTGAATCCTTAAATCCCGCTAGTACCGTTTCCGAATCGTTCATGTTAGAATGAGAAAGAACATTCACGTGCGATTGAGCACGATAACATTATAGACATAAAGGGGTTTACAATGGTGACCGATCAACAAGTAATTGCAAAAGCAAGAGAATTGGCAGACGTATTAGCACAAACACCAGAAGTGGCACGTTTCAAAGAAGCGGAAGCGAAAGTGAACGGTAGCGACCGCGTACAGACGTTGATTAAACGAATCAAGTTCTTACAAAAAGAAGCGGTCAACTGTAAGCATTATGGCAAGACCGAAGCACTTGCAAAAGTTGAGCAAAAGATTGATAAAGCGATGGAAGAGCTCGATTCGATTCCGGTCGTTCAAGCGTTCCAAGAAACTCAAGTCGAAGTAAACGACTTGCTTCAATACGTGACGGTCACGCTCGCGAACTCCGTGACGGATCGTATTATCGAATCGACGGACGGAGACGTCCTTGCAGGAAAGACAGGGAGCGGCATGGCGGCTGAACAAGCACGCGGCGGCTGCGGATACTAAAACGACACAGCTGGCCGATGGTCAGCTGTTGTACTTTCTAGAGGTGAATTAACATGCAAGAAGTCCATCAGACACCAATGATGAAACAATATTTCTCCATCAAGGCAGACTATCCGGACGCCTTTTTATTCTATCGACTCGGCGATTTTTACGAGTTGTTTTTTGAAGATGCGCAAATTGTCGCAAAGGAGTTAGAGCTAACGCTCACTTCTAAAAATGGAAAGCAGGCCGAACACCCGATCCCAATGTGTGGCGTACCTCACCATTCTGCGGCCATTTACATTGAACAATTGATTGAAAAGGGCTTCAATGTCGCCATCTGTGAACAGACGGAAGACCCGAAAGCGACGAAAGGACTCGTGAAGCGCGAAGTCATCCAAGTGATTACGCCAGGTACATACATGGCGTCACTGAGCGAGAAAGAAAACCGATATCTCGTCGCCATCTCTGACGTCGCAGGTCGTTTTGGGATTGCGCGCGGTGACGTCACGACCGGTGAATCATGGTTGACGACGCTTTCGTCGGAAGAGGCTGTCTTACGGGAAATCGAAGGGTTACTCCCGAACGAGGTCATCGTCGAGGACGAGCGACTCGCTGATTTGTTACGACAGACGGGAATCCCTCTCTCGATTCAAGTGGACAAGCGGGAGAGTCCGCTCGCGCAAGGTGCGAAAGATGAGGCACAGCGTTCCGCATTTGAGTTATTGTTCGCCTATTTGACGAAAACTCAGAAACGCTCACTCGACCACTTGCAACCGGCTGTCGCCTATGAGGTCGAACAACATATGCAACTTGACGCCAACACGGCACGAAATCTTGAACTGTTCCGATCTGCTCGTTCTGGGGAGAGAAAAGGGTCACTCTTATCGCTCCTTGATGAGACAACGACAGCGATGGGTGGCCGATTGTTAAAACGCTGGCTCGAACAGCCGCTTTACACCGAACAAGGCATCAAAGAGCGCCAAGACGCCGTGGAGAACTTAGTGGACGACTTCATGTTGCGCGATCAACTACAAGAAGAGTTAAAGCGAGTCTATGACATCGAACGCCTTGTCGCGAAAGTTGGGTACGGGACGGCGAATGCGCGAGATCTCGTCCAACTTCGCGACACGCTCGAGCGGATGCCTTCTGTCCGGTCACTCTTACAAACAGTGAAAGCGGATCGTTTGCAGCAAATCGAGCAAAAGCTTGATTCGTTTGAATCGTTAAGTGAACAGCTCCGGGCTGCCCTTGTCGATTCACCCCCGATTTCGACGAAAGAGGGCGGGATGATTCGTCACGGTTATTCGGATGAACTCGATGAACTTCTAGAGGCAAAAGCGAACGGAAAGTCGTGGATTGCCAACCTCGAACAACAGGAACGCATCGCGACCGGCATCAAGTCATTAAAGGTCGGGTATAATCGCGTCTTCGGTTACTATTTAGAAGTGACGAAAGCGAATGCGAAGCTACTCGAAGAGGGTCGCTATGAGCGGAAACAGACGTTGACGAATGCGGAGCGTTACATCACGCCAGAACTGAAAGAAAAGGAAGCCCTCATATTAGGGGCGGAAGAGAAGAGCTGTACGCTCGAGTATGACCTATTTGTCGCACTTCGCGAAGAGGTGAAGACATATACGAAGGCCCTTCAGCAGCTGGCTCGTTCACTCAGTGAATTAGATGTGCTCCTCGCTCTTGCCGTTGTGGCGGAGAAGCGGGAATATGTACGCCCTGTTACGACATCCCACGTTCAAATCGAACGTGGGCGTCACCCTGTCATTGAGACGGTCTTGCCGCGAGGCGAATATGTCGCCAATGATTTGACGCTTGACGACACACGCCAAATGTTGCTCATCACGGGTCCGAACATGTCCGGTAAATCGACATACATGCGTCAATTTGCCTTGATTGCAATCCTTCATCAAATCGGTTCATTCGTCCCGGCAGAAGCAGCGGAACTCCCGCTCTTTGACCGCATCTTTACACGAATCGGTGCGGCGGACGATTTGGTGAGCGGGCAGTCGACGTTCATGGTCGAGATGACCGAGACGAGACAAGCTGTCACTGAGGCGACGGGACATAGTTTGATTTTATTAGATGAAATCGGTCGCGGGACATCAACGTATGACGGAATGGCGCTCGCACAGGCGATCGTCGAATATATCGCCTCGTCAATCGGCGCGAAGACACTCTTCTCGACGCACTATCATGAATTGACAGTGCTCGAAGATTCGATTCCGACGCTCGAGAACGTCCATGTCCGGGCGATTGAGCGGGATGGGCGTGTCGTGTTCTTGCATGAAGTGCATCCAGGACGTGCCGATAAATCATATGGGATTCATGTGGCGGAATTGGCCGAACTCCCGGGTTCATTGATCGACCGGGCACGGACGATTCTCTCAGAACTCGAGTCAGAGGCGACGAAACCTGCTTTAAACGAGCAGGCTGTTCCAACTCCAGTGGAAGAAGTCAGCCAATTGTCGTTGTTCGAGTCGAATGACGCTGTTCGAGAACAGCTGCTCAAACTCGATTTATTGGCTATGAATCCAATCGAAGCGATGCAGGCGCTGTATGAACTGCAACAAACCGCAAAGAAAGGGTGAATCGATGGGAATCATTCGAGAGTTATCTGAACAACTCGCGAACCGAATCGCAGCCGGGGAGGTCGTCGAACGACCTGCTTCTGTCGTCAAAGAATTAGTCGAGAATGCGATTGATGCGGGAGCGACGAAAGTAGACGTCGACTTACAAGAAGCGGGTATCCGACTCATCAAAGTGCGTGACAACGGGCACGGGTTCCATGAAGAAGACGCCGCCCGAGCCTTTTTACGACATGCAACGAGTAAAATTCGGGATGAGCACGACTTGTTCCGCATTCGGACACTCGGTTTCCGAGGAGAGGCACTCGCCTCGATTGCTTCGGTCAGTCACGTCTCATTGAAATCTAAGCGTGCGGACGAGGACGGTTTTGAGATGACGCTTGAAGGTGGAGTCGTCAAGTCGACGAATCCGGTAGCGACGAACGTCGGGACCGAAATCGCAGTCAGTCAGCTTTTCTTCAACACACCGGCCCGTCTGAAATACTTGAAGACATCGGCGACAGAACTCGCCAGCATTACCGATACGTTGAACCGATTGGCACTCTCTCATCCGGAGATTCGCTTCACGGTCTTCCATGAAGAAAAAGAATTGCTGAGAACGAACGGGAATGGAGACTTGAAACAAGTCATGCTCGCCATCTATGGTCGTCAAGTCGCCGCACAAATCGTCACGGCATCGAGTAAGACGAATGATTATACGCTGAGCGCCCATCTCGTACGTCCGGAGGTGACCCGTTCGAACAAACAATATGTGACCCTCATCTTAAATGGGCGAAGCATCAAGAACTTCGCGCTGACGCAAAGCGTGCTCGAAGGCTACCATACGCTCTTACCGATCGGTCGCTATCCGATTGCCGTGCTTGAAGTGAAGATGGACCCAATGTTGATTGACGTGAACGTCCATCCGACGAAACGTGAAGTGCGTTTGTCGAAAGAAAAAGAACTATGCCAGCTTATTCGAGAGACCGTTCAATTGACACTCCGTGAGCAACGGCTCATTCCGTCTGTGAAACAAGAGCCGAAGCCGAAACATGTGACACCGTCTGAACAGTCAAAACTCGACTTTTCGATGGAGCCACAACCTAAACAAGCAGATCCGGTCGAGTGGAACTATCCGATTCCTCGGGAACGGAAAGAGACGCTCACGTCACCTTCCCAGTGGAATCCGGCTCCGCTCGTTCATGAGCCGGAAGCAGAGATGATCGAACCAGAACAGTTTGAGGAGCCAGTAGTACGTCAGTCGGAGCGTTTACCGGCGTTAGACGTCATCGGGCAACTGCACTCGAGTTATATCATCTGTGGAGCGGAAGACGGAATGTACGTGATGGACCAACATGCCGCTCAGGAACGAATCAAGTATGAATTGTTCTATGAGCAGTTAGGACGTCCGGAAAAAGAATATCAGCTTCTGTTGATCCCGTTAACGTTAGAGTTCACACAAGAAGAGACGCTCGCTATCGAAGAAGTGCTACCACTCCTAGCGGACGCAGGCATCACGTTAGAGCCGTTTGGGGGTAACACGTTCCTCGTCCGTGAGATTCCGACATGGTATCCGCAACATGACTTAGAAGGCACGATTCGTGACTTGGTGGAGATGGCCATTCAACAGCGCTCGATTGATCTTGCGAAATATCGCGAAGAGGCATCGATCCTCATGGCGTGTAAACGATCGATCAAAGCGAATCATCCACTCAATATGGAAATGATGCGACAATTGATTGATGATTTAGGTCGAACGACGTCTCCGTTTACTTGTCCGCACGGTCGCCCGATTCTCGTGAAGTGGAGCACGTATGAACTCGAGAAGTTGTTCAAACGCGTCATGTAATCGTCTTGTTACCTTGTTTTAACACGATGTAACGTTTATTCAATAGCCCTCATGGGAAAACTATACACATGTCACTCAACGCATCGAGGTTGAGAGGTGGCTTTTTCACTGCCTCACCCTCAAGATGTCGACATGAAATGTATATCCATGTAGGAGGAAAAGAAAATGACGAACAAACTTCAAGTATCAAAACGAGAATTACGCCCACGGTCACTGCGTACGAAGTTGCGTAAGGAAGGCAAAGCGTTAGGCGTCGTCTACGGATACAAAGTAGACAGCACTCCAATCGTATTTGACGAGATGGACCTTCGTAAAATTCTTCGAGACCACGGTGACAATGCCTTGATTGAACTCCATTTCGATGGAAACAAAATCAATACGCTCGTGCACGGATCGGAAACAGACCCGTTCACAAACTTCTATCAACACGTCGAATTCATGGCTGTGAAGATGGATGAAGAGACAGAAGTCGAAACGGATATCGTCCTTGTTGGCGACGCGAAAGGCGTCAAAGAAGGCGGATATCTCGCTCAGTCGCTCTATAAAGTGACGGTCGCTGCGACACCTGCCAACATCCCTGAACGCATCGAACTTGACGTGTCAGACCTCGAAATCGGTGACTCGGTGACGGTAGCAGATCTTCCAGAAGATAAATCGTACACGATTGTCTCGGAACCAGATATGCACATCGCCTCTGTGAATGAGCCGGTTGCTGAAGAAGAGGAAGAAGCGACTGAATCAGAGGAAGGTTCAACTGAAGAAGCTTCTGAAGAATCTTCTGAAGAAACAGAAGAATCGACTGAAGATAAAGAATAAGAGTTGCATACGTGTCTGTAACAGTGACACGACTCAATTGAGAGGAGCATTGTCCCGAGATGGGGCGATGCTCCTTTGTTTGATTGTCCAAATAAATCTGAACTTTATACTTTTAGGTCAAACGGATAAATCATAATCACTTGAACCAAAATATTACAAATTAACATTACTTCAATGTGATGATAGGTATAAATGCGGTAATACATATAAAAGTTTATTTCTTGAGAGGATGTATGATGAAGTTTTATAAAATTGATAGACAAACTGATAAACGAATTACAAAATTTAATTTGGAATTTGTGATATCACAGGTCATACAAACTGAAAAAGGGTCTAATATAGGATGTATACATTTAAAACCAGGTAGTGTCATCGGTTATCATCAAACAGTTGTACCCCAACTTACTTCTTCTCGTCATGGTGCCGAGGGTTACATTAGAGGCGAAAAAGATGAACATTTTAAGGTTCGGGCAGGAGACACAATTTTTTGGACGAAAGAGGAATGGCATGAAACGAAAGCAGGTGGAGGATTAACGGATATCGAAATTGAAGAATTAGATCCCTCAATCGATATGACTGAGATATAATTTTTATGAAACTTAGACGATTTGAGGTAAGAGTGGGGGAGAAGACTGTATATGTCACATCTATATATCGATTTAAGTAACGTTACTTCCACCAAAGAACTACATCAGTTATTAAAAGAAAGTCTTCATCTTCCTGATCATTACGGAAAAAATTGGGATGCATTTTGGGATGTGATTACTGATGTGGATTTTATAACTTTTCCTGAACGTATCACGTTTATCGGGTATTCTTTGCTTGAAACGAAGTTAAGTGAAGATGCTAAGTACTTAAAAATGTGCTTAGAAGAGTATGATGAAGAACATTATGTTTCACATTGTCATTTTGTTTTCTTGTAATCTAATTTGCTTACTAATATATAAAACTAGTCTATAAGAGAGTAACCATTTTACAATCACTAATTTTTCAATATAACTTTTATAGTCCCCGACCATCATAAGAATAATTAGAAAAACAGCTGATTTAAATTACAAGGTCTTTAAACTGAAAAATCAAAGGTGATCACTATGCAGGAGCTTACAATTATTGAAAGGAAGCGTCTATTAGAGCATCTTGAAGATAATTTAGATAATTATTTCATTATAGGTGAAATTAAAAAGGTTTATGAGATCACTAGTTATGATGATTTAACTATTAACGATAACCAAAAAGCTTTAATTGATTTTTTGGTTTACCAAAATGTATATCCAATAGTCATGACATTTATATTATCTAAAAATATAAGTCAGGATAATGAGATGGTTGAAAAAATGGATTCAAGGAAAATTAAATATTCTATGAACTATTGCTCTGAGGATAAGAATTCTTTTTATTACTGCAATGCAAAAATAGAAAACGAAAAAGATCTAAGGTTTTTGATTAACGAAACGTACTGGATGCCTGCTCAAAATGGGTTTTATAACATTATCTTTAAAGATAAATTGAATTTCACTTTAAAAAAATATGGTAAGTGGCTGTTCTCTAGAACTCAAGTTGTACCTTCAATTGATATGAGTATACCAACTTCTTTTATTAAAATAGATGGAGATGGACTTGGGTTTATTTTATTTTCTAATGAAAAAAAATATGAATCTATTGAAGAATTGACAAAGAATTTACCTCAAAAATTTTACATTGATTATTTAAACGAAAATGAATTATGAGTGCTTCAATTTGATCATGTTTTAACGCATAGTCCTGTTACGACTGAGATTCATTTCACAAAAATTAGAATCGGAAAGGAATATCACTGATAAAATTTTTACTATGTCTTAATCGCAATCGTCGACCAAGAGACAGTTAATTAACATTTAATTGAACAATCATGGAATACAGTGATTGCAGAAGAGCATTACAAGGCAATTCATAAACTTGAGTGAGGTGTATAATATGTCATTGAAATCGATACAATCGCTTTTACCTGTTAAAGAAAAGGAAATCCTGTTGGATCAGGTCGAAGGGTTGAATAGATATCTTTGTATTCTACCGAACGATGAGTTAGAAAGTCAGTTTGGAGATTTAGAAGATTTTAAAAACCAGAGCTTTGCAGTTGTGGGCTATGAAGATATGCTAGGAGATTTTGTAGGGGTGGACTTAATGAGTGGGCAACTTTTGATTGTTAATCATGAAACGTTTCATGTAGAGGAAAGATTGAATGTAACATTTGATGAACTCATGAAGAAGGATTAATCACTTATTCGAACTATTGGTTTCTAAAGATTTGTCTTGTTATTCTCTCGAAAATCGAGAGAATTTTTGTTTGTCACAAATCCGCCATATGTAAACGATTACGATGTGAACACTCTGTCAATTCCTTCTAGAGGTGATTGCCAACAGAGACTGTACAGTTTATATTGTTAATGATTTCACATATTAGAACTGATACTTTCCTATTTAATTATTCAGAAAGAAGGGTTTGTGACATGGCATCAATGGAAATCCATGCACTCGAATCATTACGGAAAAAAGCACAGGCTTCCTCGCAAATGATTCATTATCGTCCAATGGAATACTTTTTACGGGCAATGTTAGCCGGAATCTTTATCGGCTTTGCTTCGATTTTCACGTTAAAAGTCGTCAACGGCATGTATTTAGCGGAATCACCGTTTACGACACTCATCGGGGGCTTCTCTTTCGGGATTGCGCTCGTCATGATCATTTATGGGGGAGCGGAGTTGTTCACGGGGAATACGATGTATTTCACGACGTCGACGCTTCGCGGTTATACGACGCTCAGTGATACGATGCTCGTCTGGTTGCTCTGTTTTGTCGGGAACGCACTCGGGGGAATCCTATTCGCCTTACTACTCGCACCGACTGGTGTCATCCAAGAACTTGGCATGAACAACTGGTTGTTCTCAGTCGTCGAGGGCAAAATGCATCACACGACGGTTGAAATTTTCTTCCGTGCCATCTTCTGTAACTGGATGGTCTGTCTCGCTATTTTCTTACCGAAACAAATGAAAAATGAATTCGCTCAAATCTTCTCGATGATTTTCCTTGTCGCGGTCTTCTTCGCTTCAGGATTTGACCACGTCATCGCCAACTTCGTCTTGTTCGCCTTGACGCTTGTCGTCCCACACCCTGAGACGATCAGCATGGCAGGTGCAATCCACAACTTGATTCCTGCGACGTTCGGTAACATTATCGGCGGTGCGCTCTTTATGGGAGCCATCTACACATGGCTCAACTCGAAAGGTCTTCGTGAGGCACAAGAATTAGAGGAAGAAGTCGAATTAAAAGTCGTGAAAGCTGCTAAATAAATGATGTTTGTCACATATAACGTAGAGCCTTGTCCCATCGAAGACGAGGCTCTTTTTTGTCGTATGCGCACATGTAAACTGTCACAATATTGACTCGTGACCTTCCAAAAAAAAACGTGTCATAATCTATATATAGGATTTTAAAAACAATTTAAACTGTTTTTAATCCATATATAGTGAGGTGAGGGGTATTGAAATTACTACGGTTGTATGAGGACGTATGCGTCTTACCAGACCAAGACTTAGTACAAGAGAATGCGAACGTTGACGGGAAGTCCCCGCTCGGGAAATTAGCACGACTCTCTTCAGAAGTATCGAAAGAATTGTCGCAGACATATTTGATGTCGGAACAGTCAAAGCAAGCCGTCACTGATAACTTTTTATACGTGCACGACGCGGACTATTACATCACAGGATCGACGACATGTTGTCAAATTCCACTCGGTCAATTGTTGAAAGACGGTTTCCATACAGGACATGGGACGATTCGGTCCCCGAAAGACATTCGCTCCGCCATGGCGCTCGCATCCATCATCCTACAAGCGAATCAAAATATGCAACATGGGGGGCAGGCTTTTCCGATGTTTGACGTCGACTTAGCACCGTATGTCGAGAAGACATATAAGCGTCAACTTAGCCGACTCCAATCGTTACCTGTTGACTGGGACGAGGCGCAATTGGAGACACTCGCAGAAGAAGAGACGATTTCGGCGACGTATCAGGCGTGTGAGGCGTTCATTCACAATGCGAACTCGATGCACTCACGAGGTGGCGGGCAAGTACCTTTCGTTTCAATCAATTATGGGACGGACACATCAAAGTGGGGACGTATCCTCATTCGGGAGTTACTCCGTGCCACAGAACGTGGGTTAGGGAACGGAGAGACACCGATTTTTCCGATTCAAATCTTTAAAGTGAAGGAAGGTATCAACTTCAACGATGGTGACCCGAATGTCGATCTCTTCCGTGAGGCGTGCCGCGTCACAGGCAAACGTCTCTTCCCGAACTTCTCTTTTATCGATGCCCCGTTCAATGCCACGTATTATGACGGGACACACGAATCAGAAGTGGCATACATGGGTTGTCGTACGCGAGTCATGGGAAACCGGCACGGGGAGGAGACGTCAATCGGACGAGGCAACCTGTCTTTCTCAACACTCAACCTGGTGAAGATGGCACTCGTCTCCGAGTCGCTTTCGGACTTCTATCGAATTCTCAACCGATATATCGACATCGGGATTGAACAGTTGATCGAGCGATTCGAGTATCAATGTACGCGTCGCGCTGAAGAATTTCGTTTTCTTTACACACAAGGGGTCTGGCGTGGCAGTGAGCAGTTACATATACAGGATGAAGTCCGAGACGTATTGAAACAAGGAACGCTCTCACTCGGTTTCATCGGGCTCGCTGAAACGTTGAAAGTGTTGACGGGCAGTACACATGCTGAGTCCCGTGAAGCGGAGCGACTCGGTCTCGACATCGTCACCCATTTGTCCAATCGCATGCGTGAAGTAGCCGAAGCGTACGACTTGAACTTTTCGTTGCTCGCGACACCTGCAGAAGGACTATCAGGTAAATTTGTGATCCGAGACCAGGAAGAGTTCGGGATGATCGACGAGGTTACCAATCGGGCGTTTTACACGAATTCATTCCACGTGCCGGTTTATCAATCCGTCTCCATCCGAGAAAAAATCCGAATTGAGGCACCGTATCACGCGTTATGCGACGCGGGACACATCTCTTACGTCGAAGTCGATGGTTCCCTTGCCCACAATGCAGAAGCAGTAGAATCGATTGTACGCTTGATGCGTCAACATGATATCGGATATGGTTCGATCAATCATCCGGTCGACCGTTGTGGAAATTGTGGGTTAGAAGGACTGATTGACGTTGCCTGCCCGACTTGTGGTGAGGATACAAACATCGAACGAATCCGCCGCATCACCGGCTATTTAGTCGGGACGATGGACCGTTGGAATACGGCGAAACGAGAAGAAGAACGGGCGAGGGTGAAACATGATGCGCATTCTATCCGTCGTTGAAGAATCGGTCGTCGATGGACCAGGAATACGGACGGTCATCTTTACTGCCGGCTGTCCCCACCACTGTAAAGGGTGTCACAATCCTTCCTCGTGGAATCTGAGCGGTGGCGATGAAATCGAAGTAGATGAACTTGTCCATCGCATAAAAATGAGTGGTTGGGACGGGGTGACCGTCTCTGGAGGCGAACCGTTCCTGCAATCGTCAGCGTTAGCGGAACTCGTCACAGCATGTAAATCGCTCGGTAAAAATGTGTGGGTGTATACCGGTTATACGATTGAACAGTTGGAAGCGATGCACGACGAATCGGTTCAAACTGTTTTGGACCACGCTGACGTCCTCGTTGACGGACGTTACGAGCAGTCACTACGAGACACGGGACTCCGCTTTCGGGGGTCGAGCAATCAACGAATCATCTTTTTAACTAAATCAGGCGAGAATTCTCCCTCCTCTAAGCGTCTCGGGGCGAAGCCCAGCGTAGGTGGGAAATGAATCGCCCGGTCCAAA